>JAXJMV010000062.1:0-34220 GCA_036312985.1 Collinsella sp. | reverse complement strand
CACTCTTCTTCTTTCCGGACATGCCGTCCTCCGATCTCCCGGGGCCGGCCGATCCGGCCCTCAGGGTATCGGGTTCCCACATTCATCCGTACATGTGCGGATGAATGTGGGAGGTGTTCGGATAAAGTCGATAATCAAGGCAAAACGATCCGAAGCGTTAACCGAACAGTAAAACGAAAGGGGTCCCGAGCAACAGGAGTACAATTGCTGCATTGTTGCCAGCTGTTGGGAGATGGAAGATGGACTGCGATGGCTACCCATGCGTTCCCATGCCGTTGATGTGCACTGCCTTTGTGCCGGGGCAGATTGACGCTGCGGTTGCAGGCATTTCCGACCCCGATTCACGCACCATCGCCACGGCAGAAGCGCTGTACTTTCGCGGACAGGCCGCCCTCGCTGCCAAGACGGCGCGTCCCTATCTTGACGCCACCGATTCCGCGCTGTGCTATTCCGCATGCTTTATCTGCGGATACGCCAGCCTGTCGCTCAACCGTATCGCCGACGCCCGTCGGTGCCTTGCTGGCATCCTCGATACGCCGGCTGACGAGGAGTCGCCCGCCGTCCACGCCACACATATCCTGTTCGCCTCGGCCGCGAGCGTCCTGCTGCACTTGCCTTCCCCGTATTCCGCCGAAGAGTTTTATCCGCTTGCGGCGCATCTGCCCGAAGGCCTGCGCCTGTTCGCCAGCTACGTGATGGCGCATGCCCTGTACCTGCGCGGCGAATATGGCCGCAGTCTGGGCATGGCGGAAAACGCCCTGATCATGAAACAGGGGAGCTATCCGATCTCGGAACTGTTCCTGCACTTGGCGGCTTCCATGGCATGCATGAGCCTCAAGGACATCGACGCCGCAAAAACGCACTTCGGAGTTGCTTGGAACATTGCGCGTCCCGACGGCCTTATTGAGCTCATTGGCGAGCATCACGGCCTTTTACAGGGGCTTATCGAGGCATGCCTAAAAACGCAATACCCTGACGACTTCGCGCGCATCATCGAGATCACGTACCGCTTCAGCTACGGCTGGCGGCGCATCCACAACCCCGATTCGGGCGAGGACGTTGCCGACGATCTAACGACCACGGAATTCACCATGGCCATGCTCGCCTGTCGTGGGTGGACCAACGCCGAAATCGCACGCCATATGGGAGTATCGCCGGGCACCGTCAAAAACCGCCTATCCGGCGTATACGCAAAGCTTGGCATCGGCACACGCGCCGAGCTGGTCGCGCATATGTTACGTTAGCGACCGGACTACCAAGCGCATCGAACGCGTTCCGGAACCCGGCGCTTCGCTCGATCAATTTGGACATTTTGACCCTTGAACGGCACTACCGCCACGGGGCGCCTTCTCGCAAAATTGGATTATTTCCACCGATACTTGCGGGATGGGAGCCAAAGATGCTTGATCGCCGTTCGTTACTTGTTGCCGGAGCGTCCTCGCTGGCGAGCATTATGTTGCCGCGCGTGCCGGGAAGCGCAAACGCCTTCATATTGCCGTTCGCCCCCGCCGAGGCATACGCCGACGAAGATGATCCCTTCAAGGTCTTGGTGCTCTCGCGCACCATGTTTGGTGTGGTCGTGGTCGACGTCGCCAACAAGAATACGCCCATCACGGGTGCCCAGGTCACGCTCATATCGCGCTATGCCGCAGGCAAACAACTCACCGCCACGACCGATGACGAAGGCACGGCCATCTTTGAGGTCGCCCCTCTTTCAGAAGGCTACGTGGACGAGGCAACGCTTCTCGACGCGTACGACTTTAACGGCGGCATCTCCATTAGCATGGCAGGCTACCGCGATGTCGAGATTCCCCTTGCGCGTATCCAGGGCGGCACCGCTATTACCGCACCCACACGTCCGCTCTCCGATGGCGAGCCGTACTTTCGACAGCTCACGTTCGACGAATGGGACATCCAGTACGCCGACGCCACGTTTATGGCAATGCCAGCGGACGAAGCAGCAAACGAGCAGCCCGATACGCACGCCTTTACCGTGCAGGCACATCTGCCACAGGGTGGACAGGCAACGCTGCGCATCAACAAAGTGACGCCTGCCGCGGGCAGCTCACCCGAAACCGTCACGCAGATTGGCCAAGTCAAGGCCAGCGCATCGGGCGCGGATAATCTGGCGACGTTCACGCTCGAAGATAAGTTCCTCGATGCAGCGTCGAGCCTTCTGGAAGAAGGGTGCAAGCTGCGCTTTGTCCTCGACTATCAGGGTAAAACCTACACGCTCTCCTCCCCCATGGCCGTTGTCACCGCGCCGGCGGCAAAGGCGGAATCGGGCTCGACCACTATCGTCCCCACCACCATGGACCAAGAGGTCACTCCGTTTGATTTCCCAGCGGCGTTTCCCGGCATCGGCGGCAACAAGTTCACCTGCTGGATGCCCTCGTTCCCCATTTTGTTCGATTTCTCGTTTGCCGGATACGTGCTGTTTGGCGGAGGATACAAATCAGCCAGCTATATGAACGATTCGGGCAACCCTGATCCGGAATACTGGAAGAAATCGCCGCGTGAATCGGGCGCCAAGCAGGCAAACCGCTACCTCGACGAGATGGAGGGGAAGTGGAATCAGTACAAGAGTATGAGTGCCGGTTCGGGCACCGATCCAAGAAACACTAAGCTCCTTCGCCACCGTTGCACGCCGCTGTTCACGATGGATATCGCCACACAGCTGTACGGCTCGCTCGCCTACGATTGGGTGGGCAAAACCTGGGGCGACAACAACGACCCCGCATACGGCAATATTAAGGCACTCTTTCAAGTAAGAACCGACCTCAATTGGACCGAGCAGTTTACCCTAGGACCGGTGCCGTTTTTCCTAAACGTCAACCCCTGGGTGCTGGCGAAGCTGGCGCTCGCCGTGGGTGCCCACACGCACGGCAGCGGCGCGGCGTTTTTTAAAAACATTTCGCTCGACTATTCAAACACCTCGGGCTCGTTCACCATCCAGATCGGGCTTGCCGTCACCTTTGGCGCCGGCGTTGCAGGCGTCGCTTCGTCTGCCGTGCGCGGCGCCGCATCCCTCACGCTGTTCATTGGGTACGAGAGGGCAGATGGACACCAGCTTCCGCGGCTGCGCGTAGGTGCAGACGTCGATGTCGATGTGATACTCCAGTTCGTAATGTTCAAGTGGACCACCAAGGCTTGGTCGGGGTCGTGGCCCACACTCCTCGATTCGTGGAATATGTCGGTGAACAATGGCAACCAGTATGTGCTCCAGCGCTCTGAGCTCGCATTGGGTGGGGATACGCCTTACACGTTGGATGCCCGTTTCGGCACGCCCGGCAACATCAAGGCGGGCGGCGTGCCGCAGTTTATCGCGTCAGCCACCATCGTCACCAATTCCGAGCTGCTCGCGCGCGCCGAGATTGCAGCCACCGCGATAAACGTCACGCCTACCGTACGCGATTGGAATCAAGCAATCACGCGCATTGAGCTCGAAGCAGACGCGGAGAGCGACGACACGGGACAGGTCGAGCATTTCGTCCACGCACTGATAGAGAACGACGAAAACGCCGCGCCGATGTATGCGTACACCCATATCGGGCAGGCGAAGGACGCCGTTGCGGACCCCAACGCCAATTCTGCCGGTGTATCGGAGGACGAGCGTGGCGGCATCAAGCCCTCGAGCGACAACGTGCTGTTTACTGGCGTGCTCAGCGAAGCCCACATGAAGCTGGCGATTATCGCCGGCGTAGAATGCCTGTTCCGTATCGCCTCGGTGCGCTACGGCGACAATGGCCGCTCGCGCCTGGCGGTGCACACAAAGGCAAACGGCACGTGGTCTGCCCCATGCCCGTGGACTTTCCCCTTGGGTTTGGCGAGAACGACGTGGAGCGCGATGGCATATTCGATTACGACTTCGACGTAGTGGAATATACGGACGGAAGAGAAAACCAGGACGCTTACGTGCTGCTGGTCTCGGGCGAGCGCCCCGACGGCGACAACACCCTTTTCGATACGGCAAGCACAGCCGGCATACTGTCCGTTGTGCGCCTGCGCATAAGCAACGGCGGAGTTCGCGTGATATCGCACACGTCGTGGCGCAGCATCTCGCGCGGCCGCCTTCAGGAGGATGGCTACCATTGCCTGCAGTGCCCACGCATCACGGTGGGCAAGACACTTGTCAACGGGCGCCTGTCGGGCGCCTACCTCCACCGCCGCGGAACCACCGCAGAAAAGGCGCTCGGCAGCGAGGCCGAGGTTGCGCTGGAATGCTTTACCCTGTGGTCGGATGATTTGGGCGACAGTCTCACGTTCCGTCAGGTCCTCCGCTTTCCGCAGGCACCGTCGAGCATCGAGCTCGGCGCGCCCGAGAATATCAATGGCAAAATGGTGGTGCCCGTTGCATACGAGACCGCAGGCGGTTGTGGCTGTGCATCGTACGCCGTGATCGGCCAGTCCATTGCGGGCTGGGGCGTTATGTCGCCAGATGCCACAGTACCCCACGCGGTGCCGTGGCCGCAGCACACGGGCTTTTTGGCTACCGTCAACGAGCAACTGCAGCATATTACTTGGACGCGAGGCGCATCGGCATTTGCAACGCAGCCCGTGGGTGCCGCAGGCTGTGGCCCGGCATCGTTTAGCGTAAGCAACAACGGCAGGTGCGTGCTCTATGTAGAGAACACCGATGGCAAGGTGGGGCAAACCTACGACGAAGAAGGCAACCCGGTAGCAGTGATGGGCAAGCACTTCCGCATCTTCGCCAGCACCTTGGCAGGCGATCTGTTTACGGAGCCGTTCGTGATGTGCGAGCTGGACCATCCCGTCGATCAGATAACGACATTTTTGACGTCGGGGAGCATGCTCTCCGCGCTCGCCACGCACATTGTGAGCGCGGAGAAGAGCGAGGCAGAACTACACGGCATCGAAGTGCCCTTGGTGGCGTGTGCCACTCCGACGGGCGCAGTCGCTACCTCGGGCGCGGTGGTGCCCGGAGCAGCAGGCGAATCCTTCATGGTCACGGTGCGAAACGACGGCAACACCTTGCTGACCGCCGGCACAATCGATCTGTACCGAGAGGGCTCCAGCCAGCCGTTCTCCAGCGCATCCATCGGGTTCGGAGCGAACACACGCATGGCATCGATCTACGATCCAGAGCTTGCCGAGGACGCTTCGGTCAACGACATGGCACACGTGAAGTACGCGCTCGAAACGCTGGGCACACCTTTTGCAACGCACCCGCTGGTAGCCGACAGTGGCAACGCCGTGCTGGCACCGGGTTGCACGGCACAGTTCCGCATGAGCTTCGCCATCCCCGAGAGTTGGAGCGATGAAGTGGGCAAACGTGTAACGCTATATGCGAAGGCGCGTAATCTGGTGGCGCTCGATCCCGTAACGCTCGAGGAAATTCGACCGGGCGCAAACTCGGCGCTGGGTGCCGTGCTGCACGAGCTTCATGTGCCCGACGCGGCATGCGAACGCTCGGAAGTTCAGGTCGGCGTATGCGACAGCGCTGATACGACAGGACTTCACGACGCCCCGATGACGGTCGACGGCGATGGCGGCGCGAGTGGCGGCGGCACTGACGAGGGCGGCGGCTCCGGCGGAAGCAGCTCCGGCAGTGGCAAGGACCACGGCACTAACAAGCGCTCCGGAAAAGCGGGCGCGCTTGCGGGCACGGGCGATGTCAACGCTCCCCTTACGGCAGCCGCTGCTGCACTCGCCGCGGCAGGCGCCGGCCTCATCGCCTACAGCGCCCGCCGCACGGCGCTCGAAAAAGACACCGCCGATGAGGTCAATTCTGATAAGCCTCACTAGCTCTCAGTTACCTTTGCGAGAGACGCCGACTCGGCTCATCGACCATCAAAATGGGCTGGTTCTGGATACCCAGAGCCAGCCCATTACGCATTAGATATCGTCAGAGGAGTCGAGTTCTGCCTCGAGCTTGGCACACCGTCTTTTCGCCAACAATCCGCACGACACGTCTTCGACAGCGTATCCAACCGCAAACGCAGCAAGACACATTCGGCCGTCTTCAAACTTACTCGGACAGAGCCGACTCGGTTTTGTCCGAGTAAACGAATCTCCATCGAACTCCGAACGATTGTTCGATGGATTTCGTGTTGGGTGGAATCGTCTGTGGGCTGGGCTATGCTACCTTGACTATCTATATGACTTAAACGCAGCAAAGGAGCACCGAGAGAGCGAGTATGGCAAAAAACACCGCAAACTATGGTAACGACAGTATTCGTCAGCTCAAGGACGAGGAGCGCGTACGCCTGCGCCCCGCCGTCATCTTTGGCTCGGACGGGCTCGACGGCTGCGCGCATGCCGCCTTCGAGATCCTGTCCAACGCCGTTGACGAGGCGCGCCAGGGCTACGGCAAGCTCATCACCCTTACCGCCTTTCGCGATGGCTCCATTCAGGTAGAGGACAACGGCCGCGGCTGCCCGCTCGACTGGAACCCTTCCGAGAAGCGCTTTAACTGGGAGCTCGTCTTTTGCGAGCTCTACGCCGGCGGCAAATACAACAACAACCAAGGCGGCGACTACGACTTCTCGCTCGGCACCAACGGCCTGGGCTCGTGCGCGACCCAGTACGCATCCGAGTACATGGATGTCACGGTTTGGCGCGACGGCAACAAGTACTCCCTGCACTTTAAGAAGGGCAAGGTCGTCGGCGCCAAAAAGAAGGCACTCGAGATTGAGCCCAGCGACGAGAACCGCACCGGCACCACCATCAAGTGGCGCCCCGATCTTGAGGTCTTTACCTCGATTAGCATTCCCCACGATTGGTATCGCGAAACCATGCGCCGTCAGGCCGTGGTCAACGCTAACGTGACCTTCCGCCTGCGTATCGAGGGCGACGATGGCGAGTTTTCCGAAGAGGATTTTTGCTATCCCAAAGGCATCGAGGACTACGTGCTCGAGAAGGTCGGTACCGACTACCTCACCGAGCCTTTCTTTATCGAGGCCGACCGTCGCGGTCGCGATCGCGAGGACCTGCCCGATTACAACGTAAAAATCACCGCGTGCATGTGCTTCTCGCGCACCTTCATGATGCAGGAGTACTACCACAACTCATCGTGGCTCGAGAACGGCGGCTCGCCGGAGAAAGCGGCTCGTAGTGCTCTGACCAGCGCCATCGATGCCTACATTAAGCAACAGGGCAAGTACAACAAAAACGAGAGCAGCATTAAGTGGCAGGACGTCCAGGACTGTCTGGTGCTGGTGACCAACTGCTTCTCCACCCAGACGTCCTACGAGAACCAGACCAAGAAGGCCATCAATAACCGCTTTATCCAGCAGGCTATGACGGCTTTCTTTAAGGAGCGTCTCTCGACCTACTTGATCGAGAACAAGGACGCCGCCAACAAGATCATGGAACAGGTGCTCATCAACAAGCGCTCGCGCGAGAACGCCGAAAAGACGCGCCAGAGCATCAAGACCAACTTGCAGCAGAAGACCGACATGGCCAACCGCGTGCAGAAGTTCATCGACTGCCGCTCCAAGGACAAGAGCCGTCGCGAGATCTACATCGTAGAGGGCGACTCGGCAGCGGGCGCCATTCGCACCTCGCGCGATGCCGAGTTCCAAGGCGTTATGCCCGTCCGCGGCAAGATCCTCAACTGCCTAAAGGAGGACTATCCGCGCATCTTTAAGTCCGACATCATCATGGACCTCATGCGCGTGCTGGGCTGCGGCGTGGAGATCAAAGACAAGCGCATCAAGAACCTTGGCGCCTTCGATCTGGACAACCTCAACTGGAACAAGGTCATCATCTGTACGGACGCCGACGTCGACGGTTACCACATCCGCACGCTCGTGCTCACCATGCTCTACCGCCTGGTGCCCACACTTATCGACGAGGGTTACGTGTATATCGCCGAGTCGCCGCTCTACGAGATCAACTGCAAAGAGAAGACCTACTTTGCCTACACCGAGCTCGAGAAGAACGGCATCCTCAAAGAGATCGGCGACCAGAAGTGCTCGATCAACCGCTCCAAGGGTCTTGGTGAGAACGACCCAGACATGATGTGGCTCACCACTATGAACCCCGAGACGCGTCGTCTGATCAAGGTGGAGCCCGAGGACGTCACCAAGATGGAAACCATGTTCAACCTTTTGCTGGGCAACGACGAGGCAGGCCGCAAGCGCCATATCTCCGAGCACGGCAAGGAATACCTGGACCAGCTGGACCTGCAGTAACAGCAAATCGAGAACGACGGCCCATAAGAAGTTCAAGAGGAAATCGTGGCAAAGAAGAAGAAGAAAACCCAGCCAAAGAAAAAGCAGGTCAACGCCGAGAACGTCATCGGCCTGCACTCCGAGGTCACCGACCAGCCGATCACGCAGACGCTCGAGGTCAACTACATGCCCTATGCCATGAGCGTCAACGTCTCGCGTGCGTTCCCCGAGATCGACGGCTTTAAGCCCTCGCACCGCAAGCTGCTCTACACCATGTACAAGATGGGTCTACTCAAGGGCGAGCGCCAGAAGAGCGCCAACATTGTGGGCCAGACCATGAAGCTCAACCCGCACGGCGACGCCGCGATCTACGAGACGATGGTGCGCCTGGCCACCGGCAACGAGGCGCTGCTCGCGCCGTTCGTTGAGTCGAAGGGCAACTTTGGCAAGTACTATTCGGGCGACCTGAGCTACGCCGCCTCGCGTTATACCGAAGCCAAGCTCTCACCCATCAGTGCCGAGATCTTCAAGGACATCGACAAGGACCCGGTCGACTTCGTCGACAGCTACGACGGCGCCATGAAGGAGCCGCGTCTGCTGCCCACCACGTTCCCTAACATCCTCGTCTCGGCCAACAAGGGCATCGGCGTCGCCATGGCTTCTGACATCTGCGGTTTCAACCTCAACGAGGTCTGCACCGCCACCATGCACTACCTGCAGGATCCCGACTGCGACCTGCTCGAGTATATGCCCATGCCCGACTTCTCGACCGGCGGCGAGATCATCTACCGCCGCGAGGAGATGGAAAAGATTATCGAGACCGGCCTGGGCAGCTTCCAAATCCGCTCCCGCTGGCGCTGGATTCCCGAAGAGCGCATTATCGAGGTCTACGAGATCCCCTACACCACCAAAACCGATGTCATCATCGAGCGCATCGTCAAGCTCTCCAAGGAGGGCAAGGTCAAGGAGATCGCCGACATCCGCGACGAGACCGACCTTTCGGGTCTGCGCATCGCTATCGACCTTAAGCGCGGCGTCGACCCCGACAAGCTCATGGCCAAGCTCTATCGCTCGACCACGCTGCAGGATTCGTTCTCGTGCAACTTTAACGTACTGGTCGACGGCTACCCCCGCGTTATGGGCGTGCGCCAGATCCTGCACGAGTGGGTCAAGTGGCGTATTGAGTCCACGCGTCGCCGCATTAACTTTGACCTGGGCAAAAAGTCCGAGCGCCTGCACCTGCTGCACGGCCTTGAGGCAATTCTGCTCGATATCGACAAGGCCATCGCCATCATCCGCGGCACCAAGCTCGAAGCCGAGGTCGTGCCCAACCTTATGAAGGGTTTCGACATCGACGAGACCCAGGCCGAGTTTGTTGCCGAGCTTAAGCTCCGCAACATCAACGAGGAGTATATCCTCAACCGCACCAAGGACATTGCCAAGCTTGAGGGCGAGATTGCCGAGCTTGAGGAGATCCTCTCCAGCGAGGAGAACATCAAGAAGGTCATCAGCGACGAGCTGGCCGCGGTCAACAAGAAGTACGTGATGCCGCGCCGCACGGGCAGGATCGAGCCCCATGAGGTTATCGAGGTAAGCTTGGAGCCCGAGGTCGAGGAGTACCCGGTCACCATCATGCTCTCGCGCGACGGCTACCTTAAGAAGATGACGGACCGTGTGCTCAAGAAGGCGACCACGCTCAAGTACAAGGACGGCGACAAACCCTTTATCGAGTTCCCGTCCTCCAACACCCACGAGCTGCTGGTCTTTACCAACAAGAGCCAGGTATACAAGTGCAAGGTTGCGGCGTTTGAGGACACCAAGTCGGCCCAGCTGGGCTCGTACCTGCCGACCGATCTTGAGATGGAACCCGACGAGAGCGTCATCTGGGTCATCGACCCCGAGGACTACAAGGCCGACGTGCTGTTTGTCTTTGAGAACGGCCGCGTGGTGCGCGTCGCACTTGCCGGATACGTCACCAAGACCAACCGCAAGCGCCTCAAGAACGCCATCTACGGCGGCAGCAAACTGCTGTATGCGCAGGTGCTTAAGGAGGACCGCGACCTCGCGCTGGTCTCGAGCGACTACCGCCTGATGAACTTCAACACGTCGTTGCTCAAGACCAAGACGACCACCAACACGCAGGGCGTCCAGGCCTTTACGGCTAAGAAGGGCCGCTCGGTCACCACCGTCGGCACAACCGAGGAGATTCTTGGCGCCGGCGTCTCGGCCGAGAAGTTCACCGCGCAGAGCCTGCCCTCCGCCGGTGCCCTCATGAAAGAAAACGACATGCCGAGCTTGTTTGACTAGGTACCACGGCAACGAGACCGTTAGATACTTCGCAAAGCGACGAGGCCCGGAGCGCAACGACATTGCGCCCGGGACTCGTCGTTTTTCTTCTCAACTATTTCTTAACGCAGATTAATTGATTTCTGCTTATTTTTCTGCGTTAAAAAATGTCAGCGTCACTGCTTCGATGCCCTTTGGTCGGTCGTTAGCAAAACTTGCAAAAATTAGCAAAACTTGCAAAAATTAGCAAAACTTGCAAAGGAGACACCATGGAGTACAGCAAGAACCCCTTTACCCCGACGTTCGGAAGTATCCCTCCCTTTCTAGCGGGTCGCGAGCATATTCTGCGTGACATCAACCGTGGTTTTATCAACGGCCCGGGAGATCCAAACCTGTCGACTATTTTTACGGGCGCAAGGGGAACGGGCAAGACGGCGCTTCTCTCGCTCCTTTCAGAAACGGCGCTTGAACACGGTTGGATCGCAGCAAATGTCTCCGCCATGCCAGGCATGCTCGAAGATATTATCGAGCGAACCAAAGAAGCCGCAGATAGCTACCTCTCACAGCCTCATGCGCGCATAAACGGCGTTCAAATTGGTCCAGTGGGCATCGATTGGACATATGCTCAAGAGGTCCAGGGCAACTGGCGCACACGCATGAATGGCATCTTTAAGCAACTCGAAAAACATGACATCGGACTTCTCATTACCATCGATGAAGTCACCGTCGATCTCGAAGAAATGCTTCAATTTGCCTCTGTTTACCAGCACTTTGTACGCGAAGGTAAAAAAGTTGCCCTACTCATGGCAGGACTGCCCTACAAAGTATCGGCGTTGCTGCGTAACGATTCCGTCTCGTTCCTCAGGCGTTCCCAATATCATCAGTTAGGACGAATCACTGACGTTGAAATTGCAAACGCGTTTCGCAAAACCGTTGAGGCCGGAGGACGTTCAATCACACCAGAAGCGCTCGAGAATGCTGTGAAGGCCGTCGACGGATTCCCCTACATGATGCAGCTCGTCGGATATCGCACTTGGGATGTTTCGGAGAACTCGCCCCAAATCAGTGCATCCGATGTCCAGCAGGGTTCCCTACTCGCACGCATGGAGCTGCGTGATCGCATTCTCGAAACGACCTATCGAGAGCTTTCCGATAAAGACATTGAGTTTTTACTCGCGATGCTGCCCGATTCTGGCCCCAGCAGGGTCTCGGAGATAGCCAAACGCATGGGCGTCGCCAGCAACTACGCAAGCCAATACAAACGCCGCCTTCTCGAGGACGGCGTCATCGGGGAACGTGGGCGTGGTCTCGTTGGCTTTGACATCCCCGCATTCAGGGAGTTCCTGAGCGAGAAAGTCTCCTAGCACGCGGAGATTGTCCATAAGGACATCAACGCATGGCAATCAGTAATCCTCTTGGTAAGGGAAGTAGGCTTTCCGCCAACGCTGATTGCCATGCGTTCTTCTTGTCCTTAGGCGAGCTTGCGAGCGAGCTCTCGCACCTCTTTCAACTTGGGCGACGATGCCATGCTGTCGCGCTCGGTCATACCGCTGATGGTGATAATGCCCTGGTCCTCCCACTTGCAGTACGCGCAGGTTGACTTGTACATGGCGATCGCCGCGTCATAGACGCCCTCACTGTGACTATCGAGTAAAAGGGCCGTCTTGGTGAACGGGAAGCCCGTAGCACCGAAGGCGTACAGGCGGTCGACAGCGGCCTTCTCCTGCGCAGTGATATCAAACCAGTAGATAGGCGAAGCGAAGACAACCATATCGGCGCCTTTCAGCGACTCGATCACGTCGGCCATGTCATCCTTCTGCACACAGGTGCCCTCATGGGTAAAGCAGTACTGACATCCCAGACAACCAGCAATCTTCTTGCTGGCAACGCGGACGACTTCGACCGTATTGCCGCCCTCGCGCGCGGTCTCAGCAAAGGCCTCGACCATGGTGTCGGTATTGGCACCCTTGCGCGGGCTACCACTCAATACAACGATATTCATAGAAATCTCCCTTCTTCATGCCGCAGGCGCGCGGCACACATTTCGTTGTAACCAAAACAGATGGAGCTATTCAGTCGTCTGTAGATCGCATCTCTCGTTCGCGCTCTCTAGACACAATCTTATTGGCTGATAACTCCTCGGCCACCTTGATTCTCTCTCCGAGAATTGAACAGCAAATCGTTGCTCACAAAGTATCGACTGTGGGAAAATTAGCTTGAGCTTTCTCCCTGCTCGCGTAAGCGTTCGCGTGAAAGAGCCTAGCCGCATCGGCCAGGCGCAATATAGATCCGCGGAAACCAGCCTACGAACAAGGAGCGTCTTATGTATGGACAGCATGTTGCACCGCAGACCCATAACAAACGGACTGGCCTGTCTATCCGCGACGTCAAGCGTCATGCAGACGCCAGAATCGCCGCCTTCGGAGTAAGCATTCTTGTGGCAGGACTGCTTTTGCTACCCTGCGCAGCACTGGCGACAGAAATGCCCGAAACCGATGTCGCAGCACCCATTACCTGCGACGAAGCCAACGCGGAAGGCAGCCTCACAGCTACCACCGTTGTCGACCATAACTATGACCTGGAGCTCCCTCCTGCCTTCATGTTGGTCCAGAATGAGGCGTTTGTATACGATTTCCCCGACAAACCCGAGGACTTCATCTACGGGCTTAACGACACAGTCCATCTCTTCAAGATCGACACCGATACCGAAGGCCTTATAAAAACCGAGAACCCCAAAGAGGCCAGCGTCTCTATTGCCCTGACCATGATCGACAATCACGTTAGAGCAACCGCTGTCTTTACAGGCGGCTACGCCGACGACCAAATCCCTTACAGACTGAACCTCACCAGCTCAGCCCGCCTTGGCACACACGTTGACCGCGACTTCGACAGCGGGCAGGGGATTGTGCACGAGACGCGGCACGATTACTGCATCCGTTACATCTTCGACAGTGACGTGTACTTGATTGCAACCGATACGAGCGGTTCCAAACCCGATCCAAGTGTTAAACCGAGCCCAGAGGTCAAACCCGAACCGGAAACCAAGCCCGAGCCCACACCGCAGCCCAAGGCAGAAAAGCCCGCGGCAAATCGCGTTTCCGCTAAGGCAGTAGCGGCGGTTAAACCAGCCGGGACCACCCTACCCGCGACGGGCGACAACGGTGCGATGGCTGTCGCCCTGAGTGTTGCCGGTGGCGCAGTTGCAGCAGTTGGTATTTCCGCAACAAGGCGTCGCAACCGCTAGCTAAAACAAATACGCCATTCACACAGGCAAACAACCAAGGTCCAACGAAAACAGTCCAGTCATCCGACTGTGCCGCACTCCAGTAGTTCGCAGAGGATATCAAGGAGGTGGCCCAGGCTTCCCTTATCGCCCTCGAGCTGTGCGACAGGCAGATCAGGTTTGGGAAGTAGAACGGCCCTTGCGCGAGGCGTGAATCGGGCAAGTTTGACTTTTATTCCCAGGGCCAAGCAGGGCCGGAGGTTTTATTGGCGGCTCTTGCGGGCGGCGCGAGTTTTGGCGAGGACGTAGGCATCGGGGTCGTCTTTGAACCAGGGGCAACGGCGCACGCCGGAGACCATATGGCGGTGGGGGCAGCCGCCCATGCACATGGGCAGAATGTGGTGCACAGATGATTGGGCATCCGCAGGCTGAGTGAAGCCATAACAGCACTTCGCGCATCGAGCAGTTTGAGCCGGCGTGCGCATGTCGGCGCCATACTGGGAAGGGAGGGCCTTCTTGTGGGGCGAACGACCCCATTGCAGTCTCCTTCCGCTCTATAACTACGGAATCGACGGCAGCCGCAGGAGAATCGCTATCGTACTCGTAGCGGTTCTCCGCCCCCTAAGCAGCGTGTCCGCTACGGAACAATTGTCTTGTAATAAGCGCCGAAGTCTGCGAGCGAGTCCATGATGGGCATCATCTGGCGGCCGAGCTCGGTAAGGCCATACTCAACGCGGGGAGGATTCTCGCCATAGTCATGGCGAAAGACCAGCCCATTATCCTCCATCTGCCGCAGGCTGTCGGTAAGCACCTTCTGAGAGATCCCCTCAAGGTTGCGGCGCAACTCGTTGAAACGCCAAGGGCGTACGCGCAAGTTACGGATAATGAGCAGCTTCCACTTTCCGCCAATGAGCGCTACCGCCGTTGCGACCGGACACTCCGGAAGCTCCTCTTTCGCCATCATGGGAGACCCAACCTCCTTGACCATACCGGTTTCACAAAAAAGTACGCAGTTACAAATATGTGCGTACTCGTATTTGCATGCGCCTTCGCGTTGAATATAACTCGCGCAGGAGATGCCTGCAAGGTAAATCAACCCAAAGAGGGGAACCATTATGGCTAATTATGCAAAGACCCACATCGGAAATGAGAGCCGTGTCGAGCTGCACGAGGTGCTCGGGCTTACCGGGGCAGAGGTGAGTGTCAACAATCTTCCCGCCGGCGCTGGCGTTCCGTTCGTCCATGCACACAAGGAAAACGAGGAGATCTATGGCGTGCTCGAGGGCGCCGGTTCAGTCACGATCGACGGTGAGGATATCGAGCTTGCAGCCGGCGACTGGCTGCACATTTCCCCCGTCGCACACCGCCAGTTCCGCGCCGCATCCGACTCGGGCATCACGTACGTCTGCATCCAGGTCAAGCAGGGGTCCCTTAATGCCTTCACAGCCGACGACGCTATCATGTACTAATTCGCAATCGGTATGCAAGGGGCCAATGAAACCCCGTCCGTTGGCCCCTTGCACTAATCTGCTGACGCAAAACTACCTCACATCCCGGCCGGCTTCACGCAAAAGAGGCGGAGGCACGCTTTGTCGGTTCCGGGAATAAAAGCCAAGACAGTTACAATAAAATCACTTCGAACTCAGGACGTTGAGCTTTCGTTTTATCCCAAACCCTTGCCAGCTCTGTGGCGGATGCCGAAAGCTGCAGATCGATTATCTGCGGATAGTATTAATCCATGCCTGAATATCTTTCTCAGAGGTACGGAGCATGGATTCATCGAACTGCACATCGAGGCCCGGCTTCACGATTGCGCCTTTGCAGGCTTCCTCAAAGTCCTTCAGCGTGTGTCCCAGCCAGCCGCCATTGGTGGCAAACGGATACACGGTCTTCCCGGTCAGGTCAGACCGCTCCAGGAAACTGCGCATGGCGGGCGCAAAGGTGTACCACCAGACAGGAGAACCCAGGATGATGGTGTCGTAATCTCTCCAGCCAATGTGTAGCGGCTTCAGTTCCGGGCAATAACCCTCGGCAGTCTCACGCTGCCCCTGATTGACGACTTCATCATAATCGCCATCGTAGGGAACAACCGTATCCATACGAGCAATATCCCCGCCGATTTCCCTCTGGATCATCTCGGCGATGCGCTTCGTGTTGCCTCCGTAGGAGTAGTACAGAATCAAGGTTTTCATTTCACGCTTTCTCCTCATGCAAGAGGTTTTCCGCTGAACACGGGAAATGCGCTGAATTCACCATAGTTGGCGATGCGCTCCATGTTCTTGAGAGTTTCCATGTCTTCCTCGGAGATCGCGAAATCCACGTCCGCGTTGCTTTCCATGTGGGCGGGATCTGCCGTCTTGGGAAGCGCGACGGCTCCAAGCTGAAGGACATAGCGGATGCAGAGCTGGGCGGCAGATACGCCGTACTTCTCTGCCATCTTAACGATCGCCGGATTCTTCAGCGCCTCGCCGTGGGCGATGGGAGAGTATGCCTCCACCTGAATGCCCTGCGCCTTGCAGAAGTCCACCAATGCCGAATCGGTGTTGGTGATGTGCAGGAGGACCTGATTGACCATGGGCATCACGCGGCAAGAGCTCAGGAGGTTCTCAAGGTCATCTTGCAGGAAGTTGGACACGCCGATTACCTTGACCTTGCCCGCCGCCCGCGCATCCTCCAACGCACGCCAGACCTCCTTGTTCTCCTCGAAATAGCGCTTCTCCACACGGAACTCGCTCCACGGCTGGGGAGAGTGGATGATCATCTGGTCGAGGTAGCCGAGCCCCATCCTCTCCAGCGTCTCATCGATGGACTTCACCGCATCCTCGTAGGTCTTCAGCTCTGCCGCGATCTTGCTGGCGACGAAAAGCTCTTCCCGGCGAACGCCGCAGGTGTGCACGCCCTCGCCGACGCCGCGTTCGTTTCCGTAGGCCTGCGCGGTGTCGATCAGGCGATAGCCCAGCTTTACCGCCTCGCGAACGGCTTCCGCCGCCTCGGCATCGTCGATGAATCAGGTGCCCAGTCCCAGCTTGGGAACCTGAACTCCGTTTGCCAACGGGTAGGCTTCATTCAAGATCATCGTTCTACTCCTCGCCCCAGATATCCTTTGCCATGCGGAAAACCGCCCACGCCTTGGGCCAGCCGCAGCAGAAGGCTGCATGGGTCACGACCTCCGCGATTTCTTCTTTTGTAATACCGTTCTTCTTTGCCGTCGTCAGGTGATAGCGGAAGCTCTCATCGGTAAGCCCCTGAGCCATCAGCGCGACGACGGTCACGAGGGAGCGGTCACGGAGGCTGAGCTGCCCCTCTCGGCTCCAGACCTCTCCGAAGAGCACGTCATCGTTCAGTTCCGCGAATTTCGGGGCGAATTCGCCCAGGGCATCTCTGCCTGCCGTCTGCTTGACTGCCATGTTTCGTTCCTCCCTACAGCCTTGCGTACTCTTCATGGGATACCGGCCCGCACCACTCGTTCTCGCAATTCTCGCCGGGAACCTCCACGGCGATATGGCTGAACCAGCTGTCCTTCTTCGCTCCGTGCCAGTGCTTGACGTTGGCGGGGATCATCACGACGCTGCCCTCGTGCAGGCTGACGGCGGCCTTGCCTTCCTCCTGGTACCAGCCCTCGCCAGCCGTGCAGAGCAGGAGCTGACCGCCCCCTTTGTCCGCGTGGTGGATATGCCAGTTGTTCCGGCATCCCGGCTCGAAGGTCACGTTGGCGGCGAACAAGCCGCCTTCCGGATCGGTCAGCGGATTCAGGAACGAATCGCCGGTGAAGTACTGGGCGTAGGCGGTGTTCGCCGTTCCCGTGCCGAATGCGTTGACCTTCTCGAACTGCTCTTTTCGTTCATACCTCATAATTGAAACCTCCTGCTAAGGATCATCGATTCACGCCATAGCGCAGCCAGACCGCCCCGCCGTCCATGGCCTTCGCCTCTTTCAGCGTAAAGCCAAGGGCCTTGCTCTCCGAAATGCCTTCTGCGGCTCGGAAAACCGGAGGCGTATCCGGGCTCCCGTCTGCCGCCGCCGCCAACACGATGCTGATCTCATCGCACATCCCCGCTTGCAGGAACGACCAGTTCAGCACGCCGCCACCGCCCAGCATCAGGGTCTCGATGTTGAATTCTTCTTTCAGCTTGGAAAGGGCCAGGCCGTGATCAAGCTCCGTTTCTCCCGCGATGATGTACGAGATTCCCAGCTTTCTCAAAAATGCCCTGTAGGCGTTGCCGACCTGTTCGGTCAGCACCTCGACGACATGGGCGGTGGTGTCCACATAGCGCAGGGTGCTGCTTTCCCACCCCAGCTTGCCGTGGGGGTCCACGGAGACATAGAACATTCCGAAGTCCGGTTGCGCGATGAAATCACCTGCCGGAACGGCCGGCGCATCTTCGTCCAGGTCCGGCTTCCTGTAGAAGGTGAAGTTATCGTCCGTCGTCACCCTGCCGGACAGCCAGCCCTGGTGATGGTAAAAGGGCTCTTTCCCGAAGGCGATGTCGTAGAACGCATCGCCCGCCGCTCTGCCCTGCGGCGTTCCCATGTAACCGCCCATGATCTTTCCGTCCAAAGCGCACATCATGTGGCAGAAAACATACGGCCTGTTCACGTTCGATTCCCCTCCTTATGATTGACAAACATTCTGTTTGGAAGCATGCTTCCTTTGAACTTCATGTGCATCCTAGAACTTGAAGTTAACTTTAAGTAAAGGGGATTCTGGAATAATTCGGAGGGGTTTTCAGATGGTCTATACGGTGGGAGAGATGGCGAAGCTGCTGGGGGTTGCGGCGTCCACCTTGCGCTACTACGACAAGGAGGGGCTGCTGCCCTTCGTGGAGCGCTCCTCCGGTGGCATTCGCATGTTCCGGGAATCGGATATCGAATGGCTGCAGGTGATCGGCTGCATGAAGAAAGCTGGGATGTCCATCAAGGACATCCGGAAGTACATCGAGATGGCGCTGCAAGGAGACGACACCATCGATTTGCGCCTTGCCATGTTCCGGCGCCAACAAGAAGTTCTGAAACAGCAGATGGCGGAATTGCAGCACACCATGGAGATGGTGGATTATAAGTGCTGGTATTACGAAACGGCGAAGGAAGCGGGTACGGTCGATGCCCCGCAGAAGATGGAGCTTGCCGAAGTCCCGGAACGCTTTCGGAAGATTCGGCAGGAGCTGCGCACTGCGCCGGGGACTGCGGCAACGATATAACAAGACTGCTTAGGCAACGGCAGTCAACCGCTTGATAATCACGGTAACTTTACCGTTCAAAAAAGTACTACCAACAAACGACCACCCCGGCTATCCGCTGTTCGCGGAAGAGCAGGGGAGCTCTTGTCGCCGGGATGGAACCTTTTCAACTCGCAGGATAGCAAAATCGCCTCGCAAGCCAGAATCAGCACGGGACGACAGCGGGCAGAACCGCCACCGCTAAATTACCCTCACGCTGCCACTGGCAGACCTGATTAAATATGCTAGGTATCTCGGGATAATGCTTTCGGTCGCATACGCGCAAGAGTGTCCGCTGATTGCAGCCGGTTGTTCCCCTTCCTACGCCAATGGTGTGCAGACATCTTCGATATTCTTGCTCGTTATGGCGAAAATCGCGTCTCCAGGGTTTGCCTTTTTCGATTTAGCGTATTGCTCTTCAGATCATCGTGGTGTGCTCGTAGCCGCGCTCCACGAAGAGCCGCTCGGCAACGTCGAGAATCTTCTCGACCGTCTCCTCCAGGTACTTATTGCGTGCCACGGGCACCTCCGTCCTTGCTATCGCGATAAACATACCATGAGTGGCGTACGGGTCGAGAAGGGCTGGCGCCAAAAGAGCCCAACGGCCGTTACGGCTTCGTTAGAAACGCGCCCCACCATGGATGGTGAACCCGAAAGGTAAGGCGCGCGGGCACGGTGGCTCGGCCCGCGCGCCCGGTAAAGAAAGGATAAACCCATGGGTTACATGCTCGAGACGCGCGGGCTCACCAAGCGCTTCGGCCGCGGCGACCAGGCGCAGGACGCCGTGGCCGACGTGAGCCTTCATATCCGCGAGGGCGAGGTGTACGGGCTGCTCGGCCCCAACGGCGCCGGCAAGTCGACAACGCTCAAGATGATCTGCGGGATGCTGCGGCCGACGGCCGGGGAGATCCTCTTTGCCGGGCACGCCTGGCGCCGCGAGGACCTCTACGCAATCGGCAGCCTCATCGAGGAGGCACCGCTCTACCCCAACCTCACCGCGCGCGAGAACCTGCGCGTGCGCACCACGCTGCTGGGCCTTCCCGAGAGCCGCGTAGATGAGGTGCTCGCCGCCGTGGACCTCGCGGACACCGGGAAGAAGCGCGCCGGACGCTTCTCGATGGGCATGCGGCAGCGCCTGGGGCTCGCGCTGGCGCTGATCGCCCGGCCACGCCTGCTCGTGCTCGACGAGCCCACCAACGGCCTCGACCCCATCGGCATCGAGGAGCTGCGCGACCAGATCCGCGGCTTCGCGGCGGCGGGCACGACGGTGATCGTCTCGAGCCACATCCTCTCCGAGGTGCAGCAGATGGCGGACACCATCGGCATCATCTACGGGGGGCGCCTCGCCTACGAGGATGCGCTTCGACCCGGGCAGGACCTCGAGGAACTCTTCATGAGCGTCTGCCGGGAGGGGCGACGAGCGCGCGGGGAGGTGGCGGCATGACGGGCGAGAAAGGCGGCCTGCTCGCGGGCCTGCGTGCCGAGGCCCTGAAGTCGCGCCACGCGGCACCGGTTCGCCTGGCCGTGCTCATGGCGCTGCCGATGCCGCTGCTCGGCGCGATGCCCTACCGGGGCGTGCAGATCTTCAGCGCGTGGAACTACTGGTACGCGCTCTTCCTGCCCGTGTCTCTCTCGCTCGTGGTGGCGTGCGTCGCACGGGCGGACGCTCGCACGCGGATGCGGGGGCTTCTGGGCCTGGGCTTCCCGCTCGGGCGCGCCTGGTGGGCCAAGGCGCTCTGGTGCCTCGCGCTTTGCACGCTCTCGAACCTCGTGGTCTTCGGCATCTACCTCGCGGGCTCGGCGTTCTCCTCGCAGGGCCTCACGGCCGCGGGCACGCTCACGATGCTCCTCTGTGCGCTCGCCAACACGGTGACCGCGGCGTGGATGATCCCCGCAGGGCTCTTCCTCACGGCGCGGCTCGGCATGCTCGCGGGCATCTTCTGCCCGCTCGCCGTGCAGCTCATGGGTGGGTTCGCCTGGTCGCTGATGCCGCTGCCGCAGCTCTTTCCGCCGTCGGCGAGCATGGTCATCCCCACGAGCTTCATCCCCGTGCTGCCGAGCGGCGAGCCACTCGCGGCGGACATGACGCTCGGCGGGGCGCTCGCGGCGGACGGCATGCTCACACTGGCGGGCCTTGCGGTCTGCGCGCTCGCGTTCGCCGCGCTCACGGCGGCGGGCGCGGCCTGGTTCGTGCGCTCCGAGGAGAGGTGATGGCCATGACACGACTCTCCGACCCGACGCCGCGCATGACTCTCTCGCGGGCCCTGCTCTCCGAGGCCCTGCGCCTGGCGCGCTCCCCGCTCACGGCGGTGCACCTTGTCTGCGGCCTGGCGGCCGGTCTTGCCTGCGGCGAGTACTTCTCCGTAACCCGATGGGACCCGGCGCTGGGCGCGGACGCCTACGTCCAGTTCCTCGGCGCCCTCATGCCGCTCATGTCCGCCATCGTCTGCGGGCTCGCCGTAGACGAGGAGCGCGCTGCCGGGCGCCTCGCCAACCTCACGGCGGTCCCCTCGCGCGGGCGCGTCGTCGCGGCGAAGCTGCTCGCCCTTGCGGCGCTCGGCGCCGCCGCGCTGGCCGTGGCGCTCGGCGTGTTCGGGGCCGTGCTCGCCGTCGCCGGGCGCCTGCCGCTCGGGCCCGCTCCGCTTGCGGCCACCTGGGCGGGCATCGTGCTGGGCAGCCTGCCCCTCTACGCGCTGGGGCTCGGCGTGGCCCTGCGCCTCGGCCGCAACGCCGCCATCGGTGCCGGCGCGGCGGGGGTGCTCCTCGCGTTCTTCTCAGTAGGCGGACTTGCGCACGGCCTCATGACCGGCGAGCTCACCGGTGCCCTGGCGACGCCCCTGAGCTGGGTGCCGCTCGCCTGGCCTGCGCGCCTGGGGTCGCTCGGGGTGGAGGCCTTCATCGACGCCGCACGCGCGGCGGGCCCTCTCCTCACGACTGCGCTCGCTGGCCTCGTGCTCACCCTGGCAGCCGCCGCCGTCCTTATCGCCTGGTTCTGCCGCTTCGAGGACGGGAGGGCAGATGCGTAGGAAGCCGCTCGCCGCCGTGCTCGTCCTCCTCTCCGCAGCGCTCGTCCTGGGCGGGAATGCTCTGCTCGTCGCCGGCTGGGGGTCGGCGCTGCGCTCGATCGCCGACCGCGTGCTGCCCAACCCTGAGATCGCCATGTGGGCGCCCGCGCCCGCGGCTGCGCGCGGGGCTCTGGACCGCTGAGCGCGGCGCAAGTACAATGCCGACGGGAGTTTCAGGAGGTCGAACATGGCGAGGATACTGGCAGTGGATGATGAACGGGCGATCCTCGACGCGCTCGCGCGCGTCCTCGGCCGCGACGGCCATGAGGTCGTCAAGGCAGCGGACCCGACGGCGGTCCTGGAGATGGACCTCTCGCGCTTCGACCTCGTGCTCTGCGACGTCATGATGCCGGGGCTCGACGGCTTCGAGCTCGTGCGGCAGATCCGCCCGGACTTCGACGGGCCCATCATCTTCCTGACCGCGCGCGTGGCCGAGGAGGACGCCGTGGCCGGCTACGGCCTGGGCGCCGACGACTACGTCCGCAAGCCCTTCGGGGCCGCGGAGCTGCGCGCCAAGGTCGCGGCCCATCTACGCCGTGAGCGCCGGCCGCGCTCGCACGCCCTCTCCTTCGGGGAGGTGCGGATCGACCTCGGGGCGCGCGGCCTCGCCGTGGGCGACGAGGCCGTGCCGCTCACGCCCACCGAGTACGCCATCTGCGAGTACCTCGCCCGCCACCCCGGGCAGGTCATGAGCCGCGCACAGATACGCGAGGCGGTGCTCGGCTGGGAGAGCGACGCCGACGACGCGGCCATATCCATGCAGGTCAGCCGCGCCCGGAGGAAACTCTCCGAGGCCGGCGCCGATCCGATCGCGACCGTCTGGGGGATGGGGTACAAGTGGCAGCTCTGAGGACCGGGGCGCGAGGTCGCGGGGGCATGCCGCTCTCCTTCGTCATCGCGCGCTACTTCGCCTACGCGTTCGCGGCGGTCGCCACGGCGTGGCTCGCCGCGTTCATGGCGCTCTCCGCGGCGATCAACGCGGGCTTAGTCTACGAGGCAAGCTGGGGGCCGGCCAATGCGCGCGAGGTCGCGGAGGGCCTGGCACGCGACGGCGTCTGCGGGCAGCAGGACGTGCCGACGGCGTACCGCTACCTCATCCTGAATAAGGACGGATACGTGCTGATGACAGACCTCGAGGGCACGCGGCTCGAGGACGCGACGGAAATGGCCCGTGCGGCACTCGCCGCGGATCCGGGCACAGTGGAGATCGAGGGCGGAGGCTCGGGCCTCACCTACGCCGCGTTCCCGCTCAAGGGCGGCGGGGCCTGCGCACTCGTCAGCGAGTACCTGCCGCAGTGGGTCTCGCGCGACCTCGCCGGCCTGCTTCCCAACCCGCAGAACCTCATGCTCGTCGGCGCCGCTGCGGGAAGCGCGCTCGCGCTCGCGCTCGTGGCGCGCCGTGCGAGCCGCGTGATCTCGCGCAAGATGGCGCCGCTCGCGGAGGCAGCGGGGCGCGTCGGCGCGGGGGATCTCGACTTCGCGGTCGGCAGCACCAACGTACGCGAGGTGAACGACGTCCTCGCCGCGATGGACGCCATGCGGACCTCCCTCGCCGAGTCGCTCGAGGCCCGCTGGGCCGCGGAGCGGGGGCAGCGCGAGCAGGTGGCGTCGCTCGCCCACGACCTCAAGACGCCGCTCACCGTGCTGCGCGCCAACGCCGACTTCGTGGCGGAGGAGCTGGAAGACGAGAAAGACGCCGACCTCGCGGCCGCCGCGCGCGACATAGCCGACAGTGTCGAAAGGCTCGACGGCTACGTGCGCCTGCTCATCGAGGCCTCGCGCGGGTCCGGCGGGGCGGAGAGGGCCCCCATGCGGCCGGCCGAGCTCTGCGAGCAGGTCCTCGCCGAGGCCGCCCAGATCACCCGGGCGCGAGGCGTGACGCTCGACGCGACCACGGGCCCTGCTGTCGCGGGCGCGCCCGAGGCCCCGCTCGACCGAACCGCCCTGGCGCGAGCCGCCGCGAACCTCGTGGCCAACGCCACCGAGCACGCGCGCTCGCGCGTGGCGGTCTCCTGCGACGTCGAGGGCGGCCACCTCGTCATCGAGGTGGCCGACGACGGACCGGGCTTCTCTCCCGCCGCCCTCGAACGCGGCTGCGAGCGCCTCTTCACAGACGACTCCTCCCGCTCCTCGCGCGACGGAGGCCGCCACTACGGGCTCGGCCTCCACGCCGCCTCCGAGGCCGCGAGCGCCCACGGGGGCTCCGTCTCGCTCGCCAACAGCCCCTCGGGCGGCGCGGTGGCCACCATCGCGGTCCCCCTGTGCGGGGCCTGACGACTCAGGCCCTCACAGCGGCGTGGCTCGCAACCAAACGCTTCCATCCTGAAACACGGGGAGTAAATCGCGAAATCGCAGGTGAAAGAGAGTAAAAAGGCAAAGAAAAAGCCTCCGTTCCAACATGGGAACGGAGGCTCGATAATCGAGTTTACTCACCAATGTCGCTGGTGGTTTTGCCGTAACTCTCGTACGAAACGAAACTCAGGAGCACAGTGCGGCACTCAAAAGTGCAGGTCAGAACCCTGTCAGCCTACTCCCACTCGGTGGTTATAGTTTTGCCGTCTCGTCACTCCAGTTGCACCCAGTTTTCGGCGGCATCTCGAAGTGAGTGCCGCTGAATGACGCGACGTCGCGTTTCATCGGCTTCGGGGACAAAAGCTGGGACAACTTCAAAAACCATTTTCAAACTCAGAGTATTGAGTTTTTATTTTTGTCCCAAGGGGCACGGAGAGCCGCCTTTGGAGGCTCGATATCGCCGAAAAACGCCCGTTTTGAAACTCAACCGCCTTTGAGCCTGCAAACCACCAGCTTCAACAGTAAGTGAGTCGACGCGGGTGGCTTACGAGCCGTTCACAAAACCGCAGGCCACAGGTCTTTGTCAACGATAAGCAAAGTGAATAGTCTCAGGTGGCTTGCCCATGAGTTGGCGTAAGCCTGTTTAGCAAAAGGCTAATCGGACACGACAGGCCGCCCGCATGGCGACGGCGTTTCCCGTGCGGGCACAAACAGCCCTGCGTGCCCTGTCGCGCGATATCCCAATGCGACGTTCAGAACCCTACCCGCCAAGCAGCCACCTCGCGAAATTCAGCACGAGCACGCCCTCCCGGGTATGGGGCTCATGCCTCGTGCGAGTGATGAGAATCTTCGGGAATGCATCCCCGATGGATAGAATCGGCGCAATCTCCCTCTCGAGCGTCGAATCGGCGCCGATATCGTCGCTCACATACACTTTCCTTCCCGGTTTCGAAACTTGGAAGGCAGTATGCGCAAGGATGCGTCGAGGTGCGATCCCAGTCGTACCATGCCAGCAGAGATGTCGAGGCACATTCGTTCATGCTGCAATGCGGGCATCGGAGATGAAAAACAGCCCGTCGGGTAGTCATGGGCGTGCGGGAGCCCGCATCAGTAACCTGCCTCCTCGGTTGTCCCTTCTTTGCATGGTCGTTTACATAAAGGAGGAACCAGCCATGCAGATCAGCATGCTTGCCCTTCTTGGGTCACGGACCGGGGAGGCGAGGGCCTCCGTCGGGACCGCCCCGAGCAACCGGCATATCCAAGGAATGACAAGGCTCGATCGCTGTGCTGGTCAGGATGCCGAAGCGGGCCGTCCGCCAATCGGAATGCGGGTCAGGATGCTGCAACGTGATTCCAGCTGCAGGATACGGCTCCTTTGCGGTTGCCGCAAAACCTGCTGGCAACATTCTTACTATCCGAATGATGTACGCATCCCTTGGGATCGTTTCGCCTGACCAGGGCCATCTTCAGCGCCTCATCGGCCAGCTCGGCAGGCGCCTCTTCCACGCGTAATAGCCCTGGCGGGTCACCTATGCAACCAAAGATACAAAAGGAATCGAATGGCCAGAGAGGATTGCCCTTTCCGATGGTCGATTCTTGACAGGCAAACTCAAGCCTCGTTAATATTACATGGTTTGCCAGACCGAATTAACAAAGGAGGGGTGTCGTGGTTGGTCTTTTCCGCACGTGGATGAGCGCCTAGAAAGCGGCGCTGTTGTGGCGTCGCGTTGTTTTTCTGCACGCCATTTCACGATTGGACATAACCATGATATTTGAAACCTCTCGGCGCAGGTCTGTTTCGCTGTGCCATTCATGGCAATTTAAGATTTGTTTCGTATGGGGCGGGGAGCTCGTGTCGACATTGACGAGCTTGATTCTCCAAATGGGTCTCATTTGGCATATCGCCCTCACGACAGAATCATCTTCCCTCCTCTCCCTGGCATCGTTAGCAGGCTTTCTGCCGATTGCTTTGTTCGGAGTCCTTGCGGGCGCCGTTGTCGACAGGCTGCCTTTGAAACGTGTTCTCATCGGCGCCGACCTCTTCGTTGCCGCGGTGGGCGCCGCCTTGGCGATTGCCTCGTTGGCCGGCAGCTTACCTGCGTGGTCAATACTCATCGCCCTGTTTCTCCGCGCAGCTGGCACTTCGTTCTACACGCCGGCCTCCCAATCCCTCACGCCCCATCTCGCCCCGCCAGAGCATCTCGTTCGCCTATCGGGAGTGATGCAGGCGATTCAGTCCGCTGGATACATTCTTGGCGCCGCGCTCGCGGCAGTGATTTATCCTGTGGCGGGCATTACCGCCATGATTGCCCTCGACGTGCTGGGGGCGCTTTTCGCTTCTCTAGCTGTCCTCGCCGCTCAGATAGACGCAGGAGGACTCGACGAAGCCGACCGCAGCTCGTCCTTTTCCAATAAAGTTCGAGAACTTTTCTCTGAGATTTCGGACGGCTACAAGCTGATCAGGGGATACAGGGGGCTGTTCGCCCTTCTTTGGTGCGGGTTCGTCTTCGCTTTCGCGTTCTCCCCACTCGCGGCATTGTTCCCAATAATGACCTTGGGACATTTTGGCGGTAGCACGGGGGATGCTGCTTTGGTGGAGGTCCTTTTCTCCGCAGGCATGCTGGCTGGGTCCGGCATTTTGGCGGCCACGGGAGGGTTCCGCAATAGGTCGCTCACCATGGTCGCCGCGATCGCCGGCTTCGGCGTCGTCGCAATCGCATCCGGATTGATCGGCCCGTCGCTGTTCGCCGTTTTCCTACCGGCGAGCTTTCTTATGGGCGCATGCTCCCCGTTGTACGCGGGAACCCAGACTGCCCTTATGCAGGAGCAGATACCTCCTGAGTACCTAGGCCGCGTTTTCGGCCTCTACGGAACCATCATGGCGTGGGCCATGCCCATGGGCCTCGCGGCCCCCTCCGTTTTTGCGGATCTGCTTGGAGCTCCGTTATGGTTCGTCGGCTCTGGAGCGACCATGGTACTGCTTGCGATGGCTATGCTGCTTGCTCCGAGCGTCCGAAACGTGGGGAAAAGAGATACCGGGCGGATTCAATAGCCCAAGTATTCGAAAAAAAGAGGCGGCAGCCATCGGTTCACGCGTCAGCCTTCAAGCCCTTGCGACGACGAGGTATTGCGCCGACATCCCACATCGCGCTCCTTATTCGTCGCCAACTATCATTTTCGGATTTGCCGGCTTGCGCAAGGTCAAAACGCTCGCGCCGGCAATTGGGCAAAGGCGAAAAATCGACGTGAGCAATCTTTTTTGGCATGGCTGCGCTTCCAGTAAAAGGCTAATACACAAAAGGCGGTTCAACCTATGGAACTCATAGTCAAAGCTAAAGACATCTTTTTGGAATATGCCGGCCGCGATATCCTGGATATCGAAGAGTTGGAAATCTACTCCTACGATCGCATCGGCTTGGTGGGAGACAATGGCGCAGGCAAAACCAGCCTGCTTAAAATTCTGAGCGGCAATCTTACCATTGCGGACGCCGACGTCAGGCGCTTCGGCAGCATTGCCCTCATCGGCCAACTCGATGAACTCGACCTTGATGCGGCTCAGGACAGTGGTGAGATGCTCTCCCGTCTCAACGTCGCCGGAGTGGCGCAGGAGACGATGAGCGGCGGGGAGGAAACACGCGCCAAGATTGCCTCTGCACTCTCCCAGCATGCAAGCGCGATCTTCGCCGACGAGCCTACGAGCCACCTCGACCAAGACGGCATCCGCCTTCTCGTCGGACAACTCAAGGCATTTGATGGGGCTCTGCTCATCGTGAGCCATGACCGTCATTTTCTCGACCAGGTGGTAGACAAGATCTGGGAGCTCAAAGACGGCGGTATTTCCGAATTCTGGGGTGACTACTCCGACTATCTGCGACAGAAAGAAGAAGAGCGCAAAGCTCAGGCGACTCGATACGAAGAGGCGATGCGCGAGCGCGATCGCCTCGAAGCCGCCATCGAAAAACAACGGAAAAAGCACGGCAGGTCGACGCCAAGCGGAAGGCTGCGAAAAAAAGCAACGAGTATGCAGGTCGATTGGGGCATCAGAAAGCAACCGGCACCAAACAGAAGAGGATGTACCAGGCGGCTAAGGACATGGAGAAGCGCCTCGAAGCGCTCGAAGGGATTGAGGCCCCAGATAGCATTCGCGCCGTGCGGTTCCGCCAGAGCAAGGCCCTGGAACTGCATAGTAAATTTCCCATCTCGGCAGACGATTTCAGCTTGAGCTTCGGCAACTGCATGCTCTATGACCACGCGAAATTCGAGATACCGCTCGGTGCCAAAGTGGCCATCACCGGTGGCAACGGTACAGGAAAGACCAGCCTGCTGAAGGCAATCGCTCGACGCGCTGACGGTATCAACATCTCTCCCAAGGCAGAGATCGGTTACTTCGAGCAAACAGGCTACAAGTTCGACGCCCGTCAGTCTGCGATCTCGTTCATGCAGGATGGTTGCGAGTACAGCATGACCGAAATTCGAGGCATCCTCGCCTCTATGGGAATCGGACCGCGCGACCTGACAAAGGACGTTGGCGTTCTCTCGGGAGGCGAAGTCATCAAGCTGCTACTCGCGAAGATGCTGCTGGGCAGATACAACACCTTGCTCATGGACGAGCCTGGAAATTACCTGGACATCAAGAGCGCCGAAGCCCTCGAGCAGATGATGAGCGCCTATGCCGGAACGATAGTGTTCGTCTCCCACGATAAGAGGCTGGTCGAGAACGTCGCAGACATTGTCTACGAAATAAAGGACACCAAGCTAGTCAAAATCTTTCAGCGCGAATAGCCCTAAATGAGCAAGAAATAATCCCCGAACGGAGACAAGGGAGTAAAACGGCAAAGAAAGAGCCTCCGTCCCAACGCAGGGAACGGAGGCTCTTTAATCGCTTTTACTCATCTCCGTCGCTGGTGGCTTTGTCATGACTCTCGTACGAAACGAAACTCAGCGGCATAGTGCGGCACTCAAAATCGCAGGTCAGAACCCTGTCGTCCTACTCCCACTCTATGAATCGAAAGTGCGGGCATTTCCATGTCGTCTCGTATTTTATACGGAAAACGAACGTGGCGATACACGGCGATACTCAACGGCACAAAAGTGAGACAAAACTGCTCTGATAATAGAAACTCAAATGAAACTCAAGGGTGTTGAGTTTCATTTTTGTCCCAGTAGCAAAAAGGGCAGGGTAGAGCGGCCAAATCCTCCCCTTTTCAGGTGATCTGAAGCGGCATCACATGCAAGCCACCAGCGACAATTGCAAACCTATAGTTAAAAACTCTCTCCAGTTTGCTCCAGTTTGTCGCAGTTTGTTTTAGTTCGCCCAATTTATACCCAGTCTCAAAAATTGCCGAAAATCCATGGGGTCAAATTTGAGTCACGGATATCCATACAATTTTGGTCATTCTCTGGGGTCACGCTGGGTCACGGCCTAACCGGATATCCAATCGGAAAGGACGGCTGCCGTCTCGCGATTGGCGGAGTAGTGCATCCAGCGGCCGTCCTTGCGGCAGCTGACCAGCCCGGCGGCGCGGAGTTGCTTCACATGGTGGGAAAGGGTGGGCTGGGTGATGTCCATCTGCTCAAGAATCTTGCACGCGCAGATATCGTCCTTGTCCTTGATGGCCTGGTAGATGCGCAGGCGCGTGGGGTCGCCCAGCGCCTTGAACGCCGCCGCGAGGCTCTCGTTGTCCATGGTTTCCTCCTGTCTGTCTGGCAGCTTCAGTATATCACGCAAATTCATATATTGACATATATCTATGTGACTCCTATATTGTCGTCATAACATAGATATATATCGATACATCAATATGAAAGGAGTCCCAATGGAATCCATCGGAACGTTCATCTTGGACCAGGTGCTGAAGATGCAGTGGCTGAGCGAACTGATCGCCGCCTTGCTGGGCGCGCTAGGCATTGACGCAGCGGGCCAGTGGGGCGGCACGCTCCACTTCTTCATCTATGACACGGTGAAGATCGTCATCCTGCTGTGCGTGCTCATCTTCGCCATCAGCTACATCCAGAGCCACTTCCCGCCCGAGCGCAGCCGCAAGATCATGGGCCGCTTCAAGGGCATCTGGGGAAATGTGGTGGGAGCACTGCTGGGAACGGTGACGCCGTTCTGCAGCTGCAGCTCGATCCCGCTGTTCATCGGGTTCACCCGCGCGGGCCTGCCCCTGGGCGTCACCTTCAGCTTCCTCATCAGCTCGCCCATGGTGGACCTGGGCAGCCTGGTGCTGATCATGAGCATCTTCGGCCCGGGCGTTGCCGTTGCCTACACGGTGGTTGGCCTGCTCATCGCCATCGCCGGCGGCACCATCATCCAGCGCATGGGCATGGAGGAGCACCTGGCCGACTTCGTCCGCGGCGACGCGCCGGCGGACGCCGAGCTCCTGTCCATGACCGTGGCCGAGCGCCTGGCCTATGCCCGCAAGGAGACCTGGGGCACGTTCAAGAAGGTGTTCCCGTACATCCTGCTGGGCGTGGGAATCGGCGCCTTCATCCACAACTGGATCCCCGCCGAGTGGATCGAGCTGGTCCTGGGCGACGGCAACCCCTTCGCCGTGGTGCTGGCCACCCTCGTCGGCGCGCCTATCTACGCCGACACATTCGGCGCCATCCCCATCGCCGAGGCCCTGTACTACAAGGGCACGGGCCTGGGCACGGTGCTGGCCTTCATGATGAGCGTCACCACGCTGTCCATCCCCAGCCTGACCATGCTCTCCCGCGTCATCAAGCCGAAGCTAATGGTGACGTTCGTGGGGCTGTGCATCGTCGGCATGTGCATAAGCGGCTACGTGTTCAACTTCCTGCAGCCGCTGTTCTAACCGGTTAGGAGCCCGCACGGTGCGGGCGCGTCGAAAGGAGAAATTGTCATGGGATTGTTCGGATTCGGAAAGAAGAAGGAAGAGAAGGCCGCCGTTCCCTGCGCGTGCAATGATGGCGCTCCGCAGATGAAGGCAGAGCCCTGCGGCTGCGGAGGCGCCCGCCAGGTGAAGGTGCTGGAGGCCGGCTGCAAGAAGTGCCACGACGAGCTGAACGATAACGCCCAAGCGGCCATCGCCGAGCTGGGGCTCGAGGCGGAGCTTGAGTACGTCACCGACATGGACCGCGTAATGAGCTACGGCGCAATGAGCCTGCCCGCGTTGGTTGTCGACGGCAAGGTCGTGTCCGCTGGCATGGTACTCACCCCGGCCGAGGTCATGGAGTACCTGAGGTGAGGGAAATGAACTCTGGTGGATTGAGGAGTTTGGGGCTCTGGGACAGGTATCTGACGCTTTGGGTCTTCACAGCCATGGCCGCAGGCGTTGCCCGGGATATCTGTTCCCCTGGCTCGCCGACGCCATAGGATCGTTCACCGTCGGGACGACGAACATTCCCATAGCGATAGGCCTCATCCTCATGATGTACTCACCGCTGGCCAAGGTCCGCTACGGCGAGATGCCAAAGGTGTTCAAGAGCAAGCGCCTCATCGTGCTGTCTCTTGTTCTCAACTGGGTGCTTTGCCCCTTGCTCATGCTTGTCCTTGCCGTGGTGTTCTTGCGCGACGCGCCTGACTACATGGCGGGAATCATCATGATTGGGCTGGCGCGCTGCATCGCAATGGTGCTGGTGTGGAACGACTTTGCCGGCGGCTCCAACGAGTACGCTGCCGGTCTTGTCGCGGTGAACGCCGTCTTCCAGATTGCGTTCTACGGTCCCATGGCGTGGCTCTTCCTGTCGGTATTGGCGCCTATGCTGGGTGCCCCGGGCATGTCGATCGAGGTGTCCGCATGGCAGATCGCCCAGAGCGTCCTCATCTACCTGGGCATCCCGCTGGTTGCGGGTGCGCTGACCAGGTTCATAGGCGTCAGGCGTTTTGGCGAGGAGGGGTACAGTGCCAGGGTTCTGCCAAAGACCTCCAAGATCACTCCGGTGGCCCTGTTGTTCACCATTGTGATCATGTTCTCCATGAAGGGCGAAATGATTTCAAGCCTGCCCCTGGACGTGCTGAGAATCGCAGTGCCTCTGGTCGTCTACTTCGTCGTGACGTTCTTTGCAAGCGCATGGCCGGCTCGTCGTGCTGGCGCGGACTACGAGAGGATGGCGTCCGTTGCCTTCACCGCTACTGGCAATAACTTCGAGCTCACCATCGCCGTCGCTGCGGCCACCTTCGGGCTTGCAAGCGGCCAGGCCTTCGCAGCCGTAGTCGGCCCCCTCATCGAGGTTCCGGCGCTGATCCTGCTTGTCAACGCCGCGTTGCGCTTGAAGAAGCGGTGGTACGAGTCGTAAGGCGCTTCACCTTGCAAATAGACGTTCTGGAAGATGAAAAAGGAGTCCCATTGGGGCTCCTTTTAACTTGCAAGCCGTTTGCGACTATTGACTTGGAATAGTCGCTATTCCCACTCGATGGCGTCGGTTCTTCCGTCCCGTCACTCCAGTTACACCCAGTTTTCGGCATCGACACGGAACGCGTGCCGCCGAATGACGCGATGTCGCGTTTCGTCGGCTTCGGGGACAAAAGCTGGGACAACCTCAAAAACTTTTTTCAAACTCAGGGCTTTGAGTTTTTGTTTTTGTCCCAAAGTGCGCGGCGGGTCGCCTTTGGATGCTCGATGGCGCCGAAAACGCCCGTTTTGAAACTCAACCGCCCTTTTGCCCGCAAGCCGCCAGCTGCAATCGCAAGTGAATTAACGCGGGTGGCTTGCGCGCCATTTGCAAAACCCCAGGTCGCAGGTCTTCGCCATTCGTGAACAAAGTGAGTAGTCTCAGGTGGCTTGCTTATGAGTTGGCGAACGGGCCTTCAGGATTCAGGGCAAACATGCTGGTAGAATAGGATTCTCAAATCAATGACAGGAGACCGAGCATGGCCGAACCCCACGATAGGAAGCCGATCCTCACGATCGAGCAGCAGATAGAGCACCTCAAGCAGAAGGGCGTAGCCTTCGAACTGTGTTCCGAGGAAGAGGCCGCGGACTACCTGCGCGACAAGTGCAACTTCTTCAAGCTCGCATCCTACCGCAAACTCTTCTCGAAATACGAGGGAGGCCCGCGCGACGGCCGCTACGTAGACCTCGACTTCGGCCAGCTGCGCCTGCTCGCGGCGCTCGACCAGGAGCTGCGCCACGCCCTGCTCGGCATGACGCTCGACATCGAGCATTTCCAGAAGGTGACACTGCTTCGCGAGATGGAGGACCGTGGAGAGGACGGCTACGCCATCGTGGCCGACTACATGGCATCGCTTACCACTGCAAACAGGGAGTACCGCCTGCGCGAGCTCAAGATGAGCGGCCGCAGCCCCTACAGCTCGAGCCTCTACGCGAAGTACTCCGGCGACATGCCTGCCTGGGCCTTCCTTGAGCTCACCTCGTTCGGCACCCTCATCGACTTCGTGCGCTTCTGCGCCAGGCGATGGGGCGACAGGCGCCTCGAGGCCTCCCACTACGACCTCAAGCGCGTGAAGTCCGTCCGCAACTGCGCCGCGCACGGCTCGTGCCTGATCAACTGCTTCGCCGAGAGGGGCGCCGCCCGGGGCTCGGCGTCCAGCGGCGTCTCCCGAAGGGTCGCCGCCGTGGGGATTCCCAAGGCGACCAGGAGGAAGTGGATGGGGAATACGGCCATGCAGGAGGTCGCGACCGTGCTCGTGGCGCACTCCGGCTTGGTACCCGAGGGCTCCTCGCGCTCGCGCGCCGCATCCGAGCTCGCCGAGATGTTCGCCAGGGCCGACGGCGAAACCGAGGCGCTGCCCGACAAGGGGCCCGACGCCGCAGCTCGCTCCGCGCTCGAGTTCCTTCGCAGGTTGACAGAATCGCTCGGGTTGGTAGAATAGCCTGCAGATAGCAAAACCTTCACGGTTTTAGGGGCGGACTTGCGCAAGCGACTCTGCCCTATTTTAATATGAGAAAGCCATTGTCAATAGGCATGTTCGTTCGAGCCCGGTTTGAAACCGGGCTTTTTCGTTTCCCGTCGGGAGAGCCCGCGCACGCTGCATGGCTTAGTCGACGCTTGCCTGGCAAGCTAATATCCGCGGGCT
>JAXJMV010000061.1:0-1904 GCA_036312985.1 Collinsella sp. | reverse complement strand
TGTCCATCCTCGCAGTATCCGGTTCTCAAGGTGCACGCCCCGCGGCTGATCCGGTCCGACCGGGCCGCGCGGCAAGGAGATATATTGCCAGACCGGAGGGGCCCCGGGGGCGGGAATCTGGGCGTACACATTTCCTACACATTTTGTGATCCGACTAACGTTTGCCAGCCGTTAACTACCGCTCGCCGAGCATCTCTTTATATAAGGCAGTCTCATGGTTAAAGCGGATACGTCCCCCTAGCTAAAGCACAGCCAGCATCGAGCAACTCATCACGTTCTTCCACCGAGAACCCCTCGGCGTAGACGCGCACCACTGGTTCGGTCCCGCTAGGACGGACCAGCAGCCACGTGTCATCCTCGAATGACAGACGCAAGCCGTCCATATGACTAACGTTTTGCGGCACCTTGCCACAAATCGACTTGGGGTTTACGCCCGGCAGCAGGGTTCGTAACGTTTCGGCATCTTCGGCCTCAAGGCGCAAATCGCGTCGACCGTAACTCGTCTTACCAAAACTGTCCTCGAGTTGGTCGACCAGAACGCCCAAAGGCGCGTCCGTCTTTGCCATAAGCTCACACAGAATCAGACAGGCGAGGATTCCATCGCGCTCGGGCATATGCGCGGCGATGCCGATACCACCGGCTTCTTCGCCGCCTATGAGGACGCCGCCCTTCTTCATCTCCGCCGCTATATATTTGAAACCGACTGGTTTGACGGTCACGCGGCAGCCAAGCGCCTCGGCAATGCGACGTACGAGCGTCGAGCATGAAAGATTGACGACGACGCGCCCCTCCAAATTACGAAATTGAACCAAGTCGCCCAAAACGAGCGCCATGATCTGATGCGGATGTATATATCTGCCGCGCTCGTCAACCGCGCCGATACGGTCGGCGTCGCCGTCGGTCACCAGGCCAGCGCAAGCTCCGTCCTCGATAACCGTGCGCTCGCAAGCGTCCACCCAAGGTTCAACGGGGTCGGGGCAGATATCTTCTTGGTCAGACGCCTGCCCGGCGTGAATCTCGTGCGCCTCAACGCCAAGCTCGCGCAGCAAGTCGGCTAGATAGCCCTGGGCTGCGCCGCCCATGGGATCGACAACCACGCGCAGGTGCGCGGCGCGGATGGCTTCGGCATCGACAAATGATGCCACCGCCTGCATATAGTCAGGAATGATATCCGCGGTGCGATATTGCCCCTCGATCCCCATTGGCTCGGGAGCCATGGTCTCTTCGAGCTCTTCGATGACATCCTGGTTGGCGGTCGAGCCGTCACCCATGCGAATCTTGAGGCACAGATAACCCTGCGGATGATGGGACCCCGTCACCATGAGCGCGCCGCACGCCTCACCGTCATAAGCCGCCGCCCACGTAAGGGCAGGGGTCGGAACAGGTCGCGAAGCGAGCACGGCGTCCAGCCCGTGCGCTGCTAGCACGCCCGCCGCAAGCTCAGCGAACTCGCTCGCCAGGGGCCGGGTGTCGAACCCTATATATACCGTTTTGCCTGGATTGGTCTTTTGCCACAACTCGCCGACGGCATCGGCGATACGGGCAACGTTATCGGCAGTGAAGTCCTCATCGACGCGAGCGCGCCAACCGTCAGTTCCAAAATGAATTATCGCACACACGCGCAGACACCTCACAGTGTTTGGATCATGGTACGCATGGGGTATACCCGCAACATGCACTCGGCAACCCGCCGGCACCAGCATTCACCATTTGGGCAAATGCTGCCGAGGACATGCAGGCAATAAAAAAACCGCCCCGTATGGGGCTTATAGGACAAAATGTGTGTCCCGATAGAACATCCGTTTCTATCCATTAATCAAGCCAGAACGGGTACGGGTCCCTGTGGTGGAGGTCCTCCCACACGGCCCTGTCGCCCCACTCCGGCCCTCCGTCCTCGCGCGACG
>JAXJMV010000060.1:0-14845 GCA_036312985.1 Collinsella sp. | reverse complement strand
GAACCGCAAGCTCGACGAGCGCGTCCGCGCCTTCCTGACCCGCGGCGTGACCGGCGACACCGACATCAACATCATCGACACCGCCGAGTTCGCGATCCCCGGCCTTGACGACGAGTTCCGCGTCATCGTCTCCCCGTGGATCCTCTCCTCGCTGGTCACCGACCGCCTGGCTCGCTACTACGAGACGGTCACCAAGCACAATCTCAAGTATCGCCGCTACTATCACCAGTTCGACTACTAAGAGCAAATAACGTTTGTGTAATTGGGCCCCGCTCCTATATGGAACGGGGCCTCGTTTAGGTTGGAGAGTAATTATGAGCTATCCGCAGCTTGCCGTCATGAATATCATCCATCGTTATTTTGACCTTGAGGAATTCTTTTCTTCGGCAGCGGTCTCGGGCTACACGTGTTGCGAGCTTTGGACCGGAGCGATGCATCTGTATGTCGATTGCCATGGATACGATTCGCTCGAGCAGGTGCGGGAGCTGTCACAGCGGTATGGGGTTCGGATTGTGGGGCTTTGTCCCGAACAGAACAACCCCAAGCCGTGGAATATCGCAGCGCGCGGGAATGAGGCACGTGCCCGCACGCTCGCGTACTTTAAGAACGTTGTGGATATCGCGGCTGAACTTGGAGCCGAGCAGGTCATGGTCTCGAGTGGCTGGGCATTTTTGAACGAACCGATCGAGGATGCGTGGGGTCGCAGCACCTCGATGCTGCGTGCGATTGCCGAGCATGCGGGAGAGCACGGCGTGCGACTGGTACTCGAGGCCCTACAGCCGGTTGAGTCGATGATCGTGAACTCGGCGGCCGACACGAAGCGCATGATCGAGGCAGTTGATCATCCAGCACTTAAGGCGTGTCTGGATATGGGCGCCATGGCGGTGGCGGGGGATACCATCGACGATTATTTCGATCTGCTTGGCGATGATGTCGCCCACGTGCATTTTGTCGATGTTGCGGCAGATGGCACGACGCATCTTGCCTGGGGTGACGGCGACCGCGATATGCACGCCGACCTGGATAGGCTTGTGGCGCGCGGCTATCGCGGAGTTGTTTCGGCCGAGACCTATGACTGGCGCTATTTTGCCGACCCCGCAGCTGCCGATGCGCAGGTAATGGCAGAGTATCGTCGTGCGATTGGCGCCTAAGTGGGACAGGGCGCCGAGCTGGCGTTTGGCGAATTTTAGTTTGGCGCTCCCTGAGAAATGGGACAGGCTTTCCGCTTGAAGCCCAACCGGAAAGCCTGCCCCGGAATGAGCTTCCAGAATGGGATGTACTTTCCGTATGCGGTCCCATCCGGAAAGTACATCCCATTCCAAGCCCAAATTCCGGGACGCACTTTCCGCTGAAGACCTCAACCGGAAACCGCATCCCGTTCTGGACTGTAATTTCGGGGCGCAGTTTCCGCCAGAAGTCTCAACCGGAAACCGCATCCCAGTTTTTGGCTGGCGGGCGGGATGTGCCTCCTCCAATGTTTCCAAATGAATACGCTGTGAGCCGAAGGGGACGGTTCTCCCCGCAAGCACTCTAGTATGCTAAAGTACCCAGAAGACCGGCGGAGCTATGCCGGTCTTCTGTTCTATACGAAGCACAGCATGAGGAGGCTCACCAGATGACGGCCACACCGTGGGGATTCCGGGACATATTGCCCGAGGAGGCTCAGGCGCGCGAGGAGATTGCGCTGACGGTGAAGGGCTGCTTTAGGGAGCATCATTACCTGCCGGTCGAAACGCCGCTGCTCGAGGACAAGGGTTCGCTCGAGGAGGGCGGCCGCATTGCGGACACGCCGTTTAAGCTCTTTGACGATGATGGGCGTCTGCTGGTGGTCCGTCCCGATAACACGCTGCCCATCGTGCGCCTGGTCTCGACCCGCATGCGCGCGGCCGACCTGCCGCTGCGCCTGCGCTATGAGGCACCGGTGGTTCGTGAGTGCCAGCGCAATGCCGGCGGCTCGCGCCAGTTTACACAGCTGGGCTTTGAGCTTATCGGTGCGGGGGATACCGCGGGCGATGTCGAGATTGTCTCGCTGGTAGCCGATGCCGTGCGCAAGCTGGCGTTGCCCGATGCGCGCATTATCGCAGGTAGCGTGCGTCCTTTTAAGGAGCTGCTCGCGGCGTGCGAGGATCGCGAGCTGGCTGCCGAGGCCCTGCGCTGCGTGCACGCCAATGACTTTGTGGGCCTCGATGCCCGCGTGGCGGCAAGCGCCGAGCCCGAGGCCGTCAAGGCCGCCATTAGCGAGCTGCCGCGCTTGCACGGCGGTGCCGAGATACTCGACCGTGTGGATGCGCTGCTGGAAGCTGCCGGTATCGTCGCGCCGCTGACGCGCGAGCTGCGTGCCCTGGTCGAGGGCCTGGCTCCCGAGGACGCCCAGGTGCTGTCCTTCGACTTCTCCATCATGAACTCTTTTTATTACTACACGGGCCTGGTCTTTAAGGCCTATGCCGGTGGCCTGCCCGATCCGGTGGGTTCGGGCGGTCGCTACGACTCCATCTTTACCGGCGCGTTCGGCGATGGCATCGAGGTACCGGCGGCGGGATTTGCCTTTTCGCTCGAGCGTCTGGAGGCCGCGCACACTTCGGCTGAGGACGCCGCTTCCGACGGCGACCACGCCGCGGGCCGTGGTGCTGAGGGTCCGCTGCGCATCGCCGTTCCCAAGGGCTCGCTTAAGGCCGACACGCTCGACGTGCTCGAGGCCGCGGGCCTGGACGTCTCCGAGCTGCGCGACCCCGGCCGTCACCTGATCGTGCGCGGTCGCGATACGCGTGCCGGCGAGGGCGCGGTCGGCGATATCGAGTTTGTCATCGTGCGCCCCAGCGATGCGCCCGCTTTTGTGGGCTGCGGTGGTGCCGATTGCGGCATCTGCGGCTGGGATTCGCTTATCGAGGCCGACCTCAACCTGCTGCAGCTGGTCGATTTGGGTTACGGCCTGTGCACCTTTATTGAGGCTGAGCCCGTTTGGCGCGCCGGTCAGGCCGAGCGCAACTATGCCCGCCGCGGTTCGCTTCGCGTGGCAACCAAGTACCCGCGCATCGCGAGTGCCTGGTATGCCGAGTGCGGCGTGAACGCCGACATTGTTTCGCTGCACGGCAACATCGAGCTGGGACCCATCGTCGGTATGACCGATCGCATCGTGGATATCACCGCCACGGGCGCCACGCTGCGCGACAACGACCTGGTCATCACCGGCCGCATTATGGACTGCACGGCCCGCTTCTTCGTCAACCCGGGTGCCGCGCGCCTGGATCCGCGCGTTCGCAACCTGGCCGATCGCCTGGCGGCTGCCGTGAAGGACAAGCATTTTGAGCCCGTCGCGGGCTCGGCACAATAGCGCGAGCGCGCACGGGCGCCCCCATATCCGGACTGCGGGCCGATTGGTGCCGCTGCCCGGCATCTCGTTTTCCAAACGCAACCTCGACCGATAGGGGATACCGATATGAAGACCATCAAGCTTGCTCCCGGTGAGCGCCTCGTTACCAACCAGCTCAACCGCAAGGGTGTGCTGCCGCAAAACATCGTCGACGCCGCCCGCGATATCGTGGCCAACGTGCGTGCCAACGGCGATGCTGCGGTGCGCGATTACTGCCAGCGTTTTGACGGTGTCGAGCTGCAAAGCTTTCGTCTGCCGCAAGAGCAGATCGATGCTGCGCTCGAAGGCCTCGACCCGGCCTTTGTCGCCGCGCTCGAGAAGGCTGCGCGCCAGATTCGCGAGTTTCACCAGCGCGAGGTCGAGCAGGGCTGGTTTACCACGCGTCCAGACGGCACGATGCTCGGCGTTAAGGTGACTCCGCTCGCCGCGGCCGGCATCTACGTGCCGGGCGGTCGCGCGCAGTATCCCTCCACCGTGCTCATGAACGCCATTCCTGCCAAGGTGGCCGGCGTCAAGCGCGTGGTCATGGTGACGCCGCCGCAAAAGGACGGCCTGATCAGCCCCTATACGCTCGCCGCGGCCAAGCTCGGCGGCGTGGACGAAATCTATATGGTGGGCGGCGCCCAGGCCGTGGCCGCGCTGGCATACGGTACCGAGACCATTCCGCGCGTCGACAAAATCACCGGCCCGGGCAACGCCTTTGTCGCCGCGGCCAAGCAGATTGTCTCGGGCGACGTGGGCATCGACATGGTCGCCGGCCCCTCCGAGGTTTGCGTGCTGGCCGATGCCACGGCCAAACCCATGGTGGTCGCGGCCGACCTGATGGCCCAGGCCGAGCACGATCCGCTGGCCGCCTGCTATCTGGTGACCTGCGACGAGCAGTTTGCGCGCGAGGTCGAGGCAGGTGTCGACATTCTGGTGGCGCAGTCGCCGCGTGCCGAGATCACGCGCGCCTCGCTCGACAACGAGGGCACCATCGTGGTGGCCGCCGATATGGCTGCCGCCGTCGAGGCCGTGAACACCGTGGCGCCCGAGCACCTGGAGCTGCACTGCAAGGATGCAATGGGCCTGCTTGGCGGCATTCGCAACGCCGGCGCCATCTTTGTGGGCGCTTGGAGCTCCGAGCCGCTCGGCGATTACGTTGCCGGCCCCAATCACACGCTGCCGACCGGCGGCACGGCCATGTTCTCCAACCCGCTTTCGGTGGAGGAGTTCGTTAAGCGCTCAAGCGTTATCTGCTATACGCCCGAGGGCCTGCTCTCCGACGCTCCCGCTACGCAGCGTTTGGCCGAGGCCGAGGGCCTGTGGGCGCACGCGCTTTCTGCCGCCCTGCGTCGTCGCGTGCTGGAACAGGGCGAGGATTCCGTGAGCGCCGAGTCGCTGGCGGCGGCCGACCTGACCAAGGTTGCCTGGCCGGGCGACGCCGCGGCGACGGTCACCGAGGGTGTGGACTTGGCGGCTGCAGACGCGGGCGGCGCTGACGCGACCGGCGGGGAGGCCTAATATGGCCGAGCTGACGCCTCGCATGAAGGAACTCGTCCAGCCCTACTTGGCCGGCATTGAGCCCTATGATCCCAACTTTACGCCCACGCGCATCAACCTTTCGGCCAACGAGAACACCTATCCCGTGCCGGCTGGCGTGCGCGAGGCGGTCGACGCGGCACTCGCCGCCACGCCGCTCAACCGCTATCCCGACCCCATGTCCAACGACCTGCGCGACGAGCTTGCCGCTTGGCATGGCGTGGCACGCGAGAACATCTGCGTGGGCAACGGCGGCGACGAGCTGCTCTATAACTACCTGCTGGCGTTTGGCGGCGCGGGGCGGACCCTGCTCAACTGCCCGCCGTGCTTTAGCGAGTATGCGTTCTTTGCGTCGCTCTGCCAGACCGAGGTGCGCGACGTGTGGCGCGACCCCTCGACCTTTGAGCTCGACCAGGACGCCGTGCTTGCGGCGGCGCCGGAGTGCAACTTGGCCATCGTGACCTCGCCCAACAATCCCACGGGCGATGTGGCGCCGCTCGACTTTGTCGCTGCCCTGTGCGATACGTGCCCCGGCATGGTAATGGTCGACGAGGCCTACGTTGAATTTGCCGACGATTCGTTTGGCGCGGCCACCACGGCGCAGGGACTTATCGCCGAGCATCCCAACCTGGTGATTCTGCACACGCTGTCCAAGGCGTTTGGCGCCGCCGGCACGCGCCTTGGCTATGTGATTGCGGCGCCCGAGGTTATTGACGTGTTCGCGGCGATTCGCCAGATTTACTCGGTTAATGTGCTGAGCCAAGCCGCGGCGCTTGCCTGCGTGCGCGCGCGCGATGCGTATGCACCCGTGGTGGCGCAAGTCGCATCCGAGCGCGAACGCGAGTTGTGCGCCCTGCGCGCGATGGCTGCCGAGGGCATGCCCGTGGAGGCATGGCCGAGCGCGGCGAACTTTGTGCTCGTGCGCACGCCGCATGCCACGCGCGTGCGTGAACGCCTGCGCGACGAGTATTCGATTTTGGTGCGCGACTTTAGCTACGCGCCGGGGCTCGCGGACTGCCTGCGCATTACCGTGGGCACCCCGCAGGAAAACGATGAGGTGCTGGCGGCGTTTGCCGCGCTGGTGAAGGAGGAGATGTAGATGAGCCGTTATGCCGAGGTGGCCCGCAAGACGGGCGAGACCGACATTGTCGTAAAGCTCGACCTGGACGGATCCGGCGTGTGCGATATCTCGACCGGCGTGCCGTTTTTCGACCACATGCTCAACGCCTTTGGCCGCCACGGCCTGTTTGACCTGACGGTGCACGCGGTGGGCGACGTTGAGGTCGATGCGCACCACACCGTCGAGGACACGGGCATTGTGCTGGGCGAGGCGTTTTGCCAGGCGCTGGGTGACAAGGCGGGCATTACGCGCTTTGCCGATGCGGCGATTGCCATGGACGAGACGCTTGTGATGGCGGCCGTCGATATCTCGGGCCGCGGCCAGGCCTACTGCGAGCTGCCCGTGCCGACCGAGCGCGTGGGCAGCTTCGATACCGAGCTGGCCGTTGAGTTCTTCTATGCCTTTGCGCGCGACGCCAAGCTCACGCTACACGTGCGCGAGCTGGCGGGCGGCAATTCGCACCACATTATCGAGGCTGCCTTTAAGGCCGTGGGCCGCACGATGCGCCATGCCTGCGAACTCGATCCCCGCGTGCAAGGCATCCCCAGCACCAAGGGCTCACTGTAACCTACTAAAAAGGGACAGGTTTATTTTGGCAGGTTTTATCTGCGGAAATGCTGTCTCATATGGTGGGTGAACGTTTAACCGACCAAGATAAACCTGTCCCTTTTTGGCAGGTTTTGGATGAGGAAAAGGGAGAGTCGCGTGGGCGAACCGAAGATCGTGGTGGTCGACTACCACAAGGGCAACTTGTCGAGCGTCGTGCGCGGGCTTGCGCGTGCCGGTGCCGTCGCCTACACGTCGGACGATCCGGAACAGATCCGCAACGCCGACGGCTTGGTTATCCCGGGCGTGGGCGCGTTCTATGACGCGATCGCCTTTATGCGCCAGAGCGGTGAGGCGGACGCGGTGCTCGACGCCGTTGCCGCCGGAACTCCGCTGCTCGGTATCTGCCTGGGCCTTCAGCTGTTTTTTGAGCGCGGTAACGAGGGCGTGCCGGCGAGCGAGGGTGAGGCCGCGGATAGCGACGCTTCCGAGCAGGCCGGTGGCCCCTGGGTCGATGGCCTGGGCATCATGCGCGGCTCGTGCACGCGCCTGGAGTCGAGCCGCCTGAAGGTCCCGCATGTGGGCTGGGACCAGGTGCACATGACGCCCGCCGGCGCGGCCGATCCGTTGCTCGCTGGCTTTGCCGAGGGTGCCAACATGTACTTCACCCACAGTTATGCGGTGGCGGGCGACGCCGATACCGCCGATGTGCTGGCCCGCACGCACTACACACGGAGCTTCCCGTGCATCGTGCGCCATGGCAACGTGTGGGGCTGCCAGTTCCACCCCGAGAAATCTTCCGCGCTGGGTCAGCGCATTCTTAAGAACTTTGTCAACATCGTCGAGGAGGCCGGCCGATGATCCTGTTTCCCGCAATCGATCTGATCGGCGGCAAGGTCGTGCGCCTAGAGCGCGGCGACCGCAGCCGCTGCAAGGTATATTCCGACGACCCCGTCGCCGTCGCCCGCTCGTTTGCCGAGCAAGGTGCAAGCTGGGTGCACGTCGTCGATCTGTCCGCTGCCTTTGGCGAGGATGAGGACGCATGCGCTGCCAACTCGGCGGCGATTAAGGCCATCTGCGGTGTTGATGACTTGTCCGTGGACGTGGGCGGCGGCGTTCGCTCGCTCGCACGCATCGATGAGCTTGCCGGTTATGGCGCGCGCCGTATCGCACTGGGTACCGTGCTCGTGACCGAGCCGGGTTTTGCCGAGGTGGCGGCTCGCAGTTTTGGCGAACTGCTGGTGGCAGACATTGCCGCGCGCGACGGCCAGGTCAAAGTGAACGGCTGGCGCGACGGCGCGGGCGTGGCGCTCGACGATGCCGTGGCTCAGCTCGCCAACCTGGGCTTTAAGCACCTGGTCTATACCGATATCGCGCGCGACGGCATGCAGACGGGCATCGACGTGGCGGCGTATCGCCACGTTGCCGAAGTCGCAGGTTTTCCCGTCGTGGCGTCGGGCGGTATCTCGACGCTCGACGACATCCGTGCGCTTGCCGCGGTGGGTGAGGACGCCATCGAGGGCGCCATCACCGGCCGTGCGCTCTACGAGGGTAACTTTACGCTGGCCCAGGCGCTGGCCGCCGCCCGAGGGGAGGAGTAGCCCATGCTTACCAAACGCGTGATTCCCTGTCTGGACGTCAAGGACGGCCGCGTGGTTAAGGGCGTCAACTTTGTGAGTTTGCGCGACGCGGGCGATCCGGTGGAGCTGGCCCGCGCCTACGATCGCGAGGGCGCGGACGAGGTCGTGTTTTTGGACATCACCGCGACGAGCGACAACCGCGCGACGACCATCGAGATGGCGGCACATGCTGCCGAGGAGCTGGCCATTCCCTATACCGTGGGTGGCGGCTTCCGCGATCTGGCGGGTATGCGGACCATGGTTGCCGCCGGTGCCGACAAGGTGTCGCTTAATTCTGCCGCCGTGCGCGATCCATCGCTGATCAGCCAGGCTGCCGCGGCGTTTGGCAGCCAGGCCGTGGTTGTGGCGATTGATGCCAAGCGCGTGGGCCTGCCCGGCGAGCCGGGTGCGGACAAGTGGGAGGTCTTTACGGCGGGCGGTCGTAACGCCACGGGTATCGACGCGGTGGCGTGGGCCGAGGAAGCGGCCCGTCGCGGTGCCGGCGAGATCTTGCTCACCAGCATGGATCGCGATGGTACCAAGGCCGGTTTTGATCTGGCACTCACCCGCGCCGTGGCGCGCGCGGTGCCGATTCCTGTCATTGCGAGCGGCGGCGTGGGCACGCTCGAGCATTTCGCCGAGGGTGTGATCGAGGGCGAAGCCGACGCCGTACTGGCGGCCAGCGTCTTTCACTTTGGAACCTTCAGCATTCGCCAGGTGAAGGAGTACATGGCCAGCCAGGGCATCCCTGTCAGGTTGGACTTCTAGCGCTGCGGCTTGCCCAGGCACCGCATCTTGTCGCTCAAACCGTCGCTCGCGTACCAAAGTACGCGTCGCTCCTCTTTCGCGGCAACCTGCGGCACCTGGACAACCCTCGCCGACCTGTGGGGCTTACTGTTATTACTTGGGAGAAATGATGACTGAGGTAGTAGAAGCTGCTGATCTTAAATACGACGCCCACGGGCTGATTCCTTGTGTGGTTCAGCAATATGACACCGGCGAGGTGCTTATGGTTGCTTGGATGAACGAGGAGTCGGTGGGGCTGACGCTCAAGACCGGGACCACGTGGTTTTGGAGTCGCAGCCGTCAGGAGCTCTGGAACAAAGGCGCGACGAGTGGCAACATGCAGGAGGTCAAGGAGCTCTGGGCCGACTGCGATAGCGATACGCTGCTGGTCAAGGTGGACTCGCCGGGCCCGGCCTGCCATACCGGCAACCGTACCTGCTTCTTTAAGCGCGTGGAAGGGGGAGTGCGATGAAAGTCGTGACGCCGTTCGAGGTCGCCGACTGCAACACCCAGCTCCTCCGCGCGGGCGTGCCATGCCGCGTGCACCTGACTGATGCCTGCGGGGCGCAGTCGCTTTGGCTCGAGGCCGAGAAGGAAAGGCTCGATGAGGCTCATGCCGTCATCATCGAGTTCTTTGAGAAAAAGGGCGCAAAGCCTCGGTTCGATGAGACCGGTACCTACTTTACGCTGCAGTAACGAGAGGAAATAACCATGGGAGTCAGAACAGCTAACGTGCAGCCGGGAAATATCGGCGAGACGCTGACGGGACTGGCCGAGGTGATTCACGGTCGTCGCGATGCGTCGCCACAGGAGAGCTACACCGCCCGCCTGCTGACCGACGTTGAGGACGAGCTGCTCAAGAAGCTTGCCGAGGAAGCGAGCGAGGTGATCATGGCCTGCAAGGATAACGATCACGATCACATCCGTTACGAGGCCGGCGACCTGATCTACCACCTACTCGTGACGCTCGAGCGTTACGGCATCACCCTCGACGAACTGGCCGGCGAACTCAATGCCCGCCGCCACTAGTCGTTTAAGAACGTCCCCAACGACTAATCTTAGGCGAGGGGCGTGGACTCCCATTCTCCGGTGAGGTGGGGGATGTCGAAGGTTCGATAACCGCAGTCGTAGGCGTGGGCCTGAGCCTCGCGGATGTTCCAGCAGATGTCGCAGGCGCGGTGTGCGTCCGAGCCAAAAGTGATTGGCACCTCGGCGTGGGCGAAGCAGCGCAAAAGGCCGGTCACGGGATAGTAGTCGTCGAGCCCCTTGCGCGGTGCGGCCGTCGAGACCTCAACGCGGCGACCCGTATCGTGCGCGCACTCGGCCATCTGCTGCCAAAACGGCGCGGGGTCAAAGTCGGGCGCAAAGCCTTCCTTCGAAAAGCGCATGACTAGGTCGGGGTGAGCCATCACATCAAAGTTGAGCGGGCTCTCGCAGGCGCGGCACCAGTCATCGACGTAGCGCTCCCACACGCCGCGCACGCCTAAGTTTTCCCAAACATGCAGGTTGGTATCGTCGTCGATCCAGCCACAAAGCGAGTCGGGCGTATCGGGACGAGCGACGCTCTCTGTTCCCGCCGTGCCCGCGGCGCCGGCCATGATATCGCCCGGGTCGCCAATCCAATGCACGCTGCCCAAGCGCACCACGGCGCCCTGGGACCAGCGCTCTACCAAGGGCTCGCAGCCTTCGTACCAATCGCATTCAAAGCCATAGATAAGCTCGAGCTCCGGCGCGATCTGCGCGGCAAGCTTGCGGGCATCCTCAAAAGCCAGGCGATGTGCCGGCAAGTCGCCCTCGACGACCTGTACCTCGCAGTTAGCATCCATGCTGGCAGGCAGGGTGAGGTGGTCGGTCGAGACCATGACCCGACAGCCGGCGGCCGCGGCGGCGCAGACGTTTTCCTCAAACGAGGCATGGCCGTCCGAAAACGAAGTATGAGTATGGCAATCGACCAGCGGGCAAGCGGACATGGCGGCTCCTTTGCATTCGGCAAATCTGCTCCATTGTAATGGCGCGACCCCTGACGCGTTGGGCACGCCGAGGGTCGAAATCGACTGGAAAGGGCAAACGGCGCGCAAGGGCTGCCGCACGACATCGACCCTGCCTCAAAACGTGTACGTCAGCCTCCAAAACCGACAAAAAATGACATGTTTGGAGGCTGACGTACACGTTTGGATGGGGGCGAGGACGGCGACGGACGAAAGTCACGCCTGTGCCACGTCCGATGTGCTAGCGTTTGGGTGAATAAAACGAGCCCGTGCGGAAAGGATCCGGACCGTATGCAACGTGGAAGTACATCTCCGCTGTCCCGCGAGACCGATGCGCCCGAGACCATCGTCAAGCTGGAGTGCGACATCGACGATGCGTCGCCCGAGGTACTCGCCTATGCCGCCGACCGCCTGCGCGAGGCAGGCGCCCGCGAGGTGCACTGGCTGCCTCTCTACTGCAAAAAAGGCCGCCCCGGCTGGCAGCTGCAGGTGATCTGCTCGCACGAGGATATCGAACGCCTGCAGACGATTATCTTTTTGGAGACCACGACCAACGCCGTTCGTCGCCAGGTGATGGAACGCGTTTGCCTGCCGCGTCGTTTTGAGCAGGTAGAGACGCCTTGGGGCGAGGTATCCGTTAAGGTGGCGACTCTGCCCGACGGCAGCGAGCGCGCGGCTCCCGAGTACGAGGATTGCGCCCGTCTTGCCCGCGAACATGGCGCGCCGCTCCAACGCGTGATGCAGGCGGCTCAGAGCGCGGCGCTGCGATTTGAGTAACACGGTAGATGGGCCCCACATCCGCCGGACCCCGTATTCAGCCCCCATCAACTCCGCTTCGAAAGGACCACCATGAAATATCTCATCGCCTCCGACATCCACGGTTCGGCATATTGGACCGAGCGCCTCTGTGCCGCCATCGAGTTCGAGCAGCCCGATCGCATCGTCCTGCTGGGCGACCTGCTCTACCACGGTCCGCGCAACGACCTGCCGCGCGACTACGCCCCCAAGCGCGTGATTCCGCTGCTCAACACCCTGGCCGACCGCATCATCGCGGTGCGCGGCAACTGCGACGCCGAGGTCGACCAGATGGTGCTCGACTTCCCCGTCATGGCGGACTACGCCACGCTGTTCGACGAAGCCGGCCGCGAGCTGTTCCTGACACACGGCCACGTCTTTGGCGCCGGCATGCACAACAGCGTCGACCACGCGCCCGCGTTGCCCGAGGGCTCCGCGCTCGTCTACGGTCACACACACATCAAGGTTAACGAGGAGAGCGCCGCGCATCCGGGCCTGTGGCTCTTCAACCCCGGCAGCGTGAGCATCCCCAAGGACGGCACACACAGCTACGGCATCTACGAGGGCGGCGCGTTCCGCCACGTGATCATGGAGGAGGATTAACCATGGCACAGCACATGGCTCAGCAAAATGCCGAGGGCTCGCGCGACCTGTCCACGCTGGTCGACGCGTCGGCCGAGCTGCAGCATCTGGTGCAGACCATCTGGCGCCTACGCCAGCCCGACGGCTGTCCGTGGGACCGCGAGCAGACGCACCGCAGCATTGGCAAGAACATGATCGAGGAGGCCTATGAGGCGCTCGACTGCATCGAGGCCGACGATGCCACGCATCTGTGCGAGGAGCTGGGCGACGTACTCATGCAGGTAGTGCTGCATGCGCAGATTGCGGCGGACGCCGGCGAGTTTACGCTGGCCGATGTGGCACACGATATCGACGCCAAGCTCATTCGCCGCCACCCGCACGTGTTTGGCGATGCGGATGCCGACAACTCCGATGAGGTGCTCAAGATTTGGGACGAGGTCAAGCTTGCCGAGAAGGCCGCCAAGGACAAGGCTGTGGCGGCGAGCGAGGCTGCGCCCGAAGGCCTGCTCGACGGCGTGCCCACGCACCTGCCGGCGCTGATGCAAGCTCAGAAGGTGTCGCGCAAGGCGGCGGCCGTGGGCTTTGAGTGGGAGGCGGTCCAGGATGTGTGGGACGAGGTCGCCGAGGAGCGTGCCGAGTTTGAGGCCGAGGAGCCCGGCTCGCCCGAGCGCGAGATGGAGTTTGGCGACCTGCTCTTTGCCCTAGTCAACGTTGCGCGTAAAGAGGGGATTGACGCCGAGAGCGCCCTGCGCGCGAGCACGGCCAAGTTCCGCCGTCGCTGGGCTGCGATGGAGCAGATGGCGGCCGGTGCTCACGTGGATCTTGCCGAGCTTTCGACCCACGGCCTCAACGACCTGTGGGATGCCGCAAAGGCGGAGGAGTAAGACTGCGGGAACGACGGGCTGACGCGCCTCATCGTTCCCGCTAAATTTTTCGAAAATCAAGTGTATCCCTTGGCTAACTTAGGGCATAATGCAAAAAGTGCGACATGGCTAACTTACGGAGACGCACCGATGGTGCGCGGTCAGCCGGTCGCTTGCATCCACTACGTTTCCAAGTGAGAGGGAGACAACATGAGCGATATTTTGGACGTCTACGGTCGCGAGGTGCTCGACAGCCGCGGCAACCCCACCGTCGAGGTCGAGGTCGTGCTCGAGGACGGCAGCTTTGGCCGCGCAATGGTGCCTTCGGGTGCTTCGACCGGCGCCTTTGAGGCCTGCGAGCTGCGCGACGGCGACAAGGGTCGCTACCTGGGCAAGGGCGTTTCGCAGGCCGTCGAGCACGTCAACAACGAGTGCACTAACGCCGTCGTGGGCCTCGATGCCTTCGACCAGCGCGCCGTCGATGCCGCGCTGATTGCCGCGGACGGTACCCCCAACAAGACCAAGCTCGGTGCCAACGCCATCCTGGGCGTGTCGCTGGCCGTCGCCCGCGCCGCTGCCGAGTCGGCGGGCCTGTCGCTGTACCAGTACCTGGGCGGCGTCAACGCCCATCTGCTGCCCACGCCCATGATGAACATTCTCAACGGCGGCGTGCATGCCGACAATAACGTTGACTTCCAGGAGTTCATGATCATGCCGGTGGGCGCCCCGAGTTTTGCCGAGGGCCTGCGTTGGTGCGCCGAGGTCTACCACACCCTCAAGGGCGTGCTGCACGAGGCCGGCCTGGGCGGCGGCGTGGGCGACGAGGGCGGCTTTGCCCCCAACCTTAAGACCAATGCCGAGCCGTTCGAGTACATCACCAAGGCCGTCGAGAAGGCTGGCTTTAAGCCCGGCGTCGACTTCATGTACGCCATGGACCCGGCGTCCACCGAGTTCTACAACGCCGAGACCGGCATGTACGAGCTCAAGGGCGAGGGCGTGGAGTACACGAGCGCCCAGATGGTCGATTACTGGGAGAAGCTCGTCGACACCTATCCCATCATCTCCATCGAGGACGGCATGGCCGAGGAGGACTGGGACGGCTGGGTCGAGCTTACCCGCCGCATTGGCAACAAGGTGCAGCTGGTGGGCGACGACCTGTTCGTCACCAACACCGAGCGCCTCAAGAAGGGCATCGAGCTTGGTGCCGCCAACGCGATCCTGGTCAAGGTCAACCAGATCGGTACGCTCACCGAGTCGCTCGAGGCCATCGAGACCGCCAAGGAGGCCGGCTACGCCTGCATCGTGAGTCACCGCTCCGGCGAGACCGAGGACTCCACGATCGCCGACCTGGTCGTGGGCGTCAACGCCGGCCAGATCAAGTCGGGCGCCCCGTGCCGCAGCGATCGCATCGCCAAGTACAACCAGCTCATCCGCATCGAGGACGAGCTCGAGGGCAGTGCACGCTACGCCGGCAAGGCCGCGTTCTACAACATTCGCTAAACAAGTGGCGCTCGCGGGGGGTGTTCCTATAGTTTTGTCAACTGGGAAATGCTCTCCGTGCGACCGAATCGCGGCATGCTGACGCCAAGCCATTAGGCCGGTGGGCTTCAGTCTGCTCGGTGCGTTTCGGCTAGGCTGCGTAAGGCACCCTGTCT
>JAXJMV010000059.1:0-32400 GCA_036312985.1 Collinsella sp. | reverse complement strand
GGTTAAGTTTGCTGCTCTACAGTCCTGCGCAAGACGGAAAGCACATTAAGTGCTTTCCTTTGCGTGCGGAACTCGCGACAAACTTAACCCGCCCCGGCCCCCGATGGCCCCAGACCTGACAAATAGGGACAGGTTTATTTTGGTCGGTTGTATCTGGGGTAATGCCGCACATGCGTTTATCTAAAGATCTGAATTCATATAACTGAATAGACTGTCTGACAAAATCGAAACCCGCATCAACCAGCCCTTTTGCTATTCCCGGCGGGGGCCGCGGGTAAAGTTTATCGCGAGTTCCGCACGAACAGGAGGCCACTTAATGTGGCCTCCTTCGTGAGCAGGACTGTAGAGCAGGAAACTTTGCCCGCGGCCCCCGCTGGGAATAGCAAAAGGGCGGCCCCCGTCCGGAGTCGCCCTTGTTGAGCTGATTATGTTTAGCTGTTACTCGGCGTCGTGGTGACGGCGGGGCTTTCGGCCTCCGTTGTCGCCGGGACGACGCGGACGGTCGCCGCGCTCGGAGCGCTCGCGACGCGGACGCTCACGGCGCTGGAAGTGCTCGCCGTCGCCCTCGGAGGCACCCTCGGCGCGAGCCGGGGCCTCGGGCTTATCCAGACGATCAAGCGAGATCTTGCCACGATCGTCGACCTCGATGACGACGACCTTGACCTCGTCGCCCACGTTGAGGACGTCCTCGACCTTCTCCACGCGGCCCTTGGCGACGCGGGAGATGTGCAGCAAGCCGTCCTTACCGGGCAGCAGGTTGACGAAGGCGCCGAAGGGCTGGATGGAGACCACGCGACCGGTGTACTCCTCGCCCGGCTCGGGAACCTTGATGATGAGCTTGATACGCTCGACGGCCTGGTCGACGGACTCGCCGGTGCCGCCGACAAAGACGGTACCATCCTCCTGGATGTCGACCGAGGCGCCGGTCTCGTCCTGGATGCCGCGGATAACCTTACCGCCGGAACCGATGACGTCGCGGATCTTGTCGGTCGGAACCTGGATGGAGACGATACGCGGGGCGGTGCTGCGCGTGGTGTGGCGCGGCTCGGGAATCACATCGAGCATCTTCTGCAGGATGAAGGCGCGACCCTCCTTGGCCTGCTGCAGGGCGCGGGCCAGGATGTCGAAGGTGAGGCCGGTGGCCTTGTTGTCCATCTGCAGGGCGGTGATGCCCTCGGTGGTGCCGGTGACCTTAAAGTCCATGTCGCCCAGGAAGTCCTCGAGACCCTGGATGTCGGACAGGACCACGGTCTTGCCCTCCTCCTGGATCAGGCCCATGGCGATACCGGAGACCGGGCGCTTAATGGGCACACCGCCGTCCATAAGGGCGAGCGTGGAGCCGCAGGTCGAAGCCATCGAAGAGGAGCCGTTGGACTCCATGACCTCGGAGACGACGCGGATGGCGTAGGGGAACTCGTTCTCGTCGGGGAGCACCGGAAGCAGAGCGCGCTCTGCCAGGTTGCCGTGACCGATCTCGCGGCGCTTGGGGCTACCCATGCGGCCGGTCTCGCCGGTGCAGAACGGCGGGAAGTTGTAGTGGTGCATGTAGCGCTTGCCCTCGGTGGGCTCGATGGTGTCCAGACGCTGGCCCTCGTTGAGCATGCCGAGCGACAGGACGGAAAGCACCTGGGTCTGGCCACGCTGGAACAGGCCGGAACCATGAACGAGCGGCAGGTAGTTGTCCTTCACCATGATGGGACGGATCTCGTCGGCAGCACGGCCGTCGACGCGCTCGCCGGTCTCGACGACCATGGTGCGCATAGCCTTCTTCTCGAGCTTCTTGAGCGCCACGGGGATCTCGCGCTCCCAAGCGGCCTGCTCCTCCTCGGTGAACTCGGCACGGATGGACTCCTTCAGAGCCTCAACCTTGCCGATACGGGAGAGCTTGTCGGCATCGCGAAGGGCGGCTGCCATCTCGTCGTAGTGGGCGAAGATGCGCTCCTGGACCTCCTCGACGGGCTGGTCGAGCGGGTACTCCTTCTTGACGATGGGGCCGTTGACCTGCTCCCACTCGGCAACGAACTCGTCCTGAGCCTGGCAGAAGGCAGCAAGGGCCTCCTGGCCAAACTTCATGGCGGCGAGCATGTCGTCCTCGGAGATCTCCTCGGCGCCGGCCTCGACCATCGAGATAAAGTCGGCAGAGCCGCCCAGCTCCAGGTCCAGATCGGAGTTCTCGCGCTCCTCGTAGGTGGGGTTGACGATAAACTCGCCGGTCTCCACGTTACGGCCGATGCGCACGCAGGCAAGCGGGCCCTCGAAGGGCACGCCGCCGAGCGTCATGGCCAGGGAGGCACCCATGACGTTGATGACGTCGAAGGGGTTGACCTGGTCGGCGACGAGCGAGGTAGCGACAATGTGTACCTCGTTGCGGAAGCCGTCCGGGAAGCTCGGGCGAATCGGACGGTCGATCATGCGCGCGGTGAGCGTGGCCTTCTCGCTGGGACGGCCCTCACGCTTGAGGTAGCCACCCGGGATGCGGCCGGCAGCGTACATCTTCTCGTTGAAGTCGACGGTCAGCGGGAAGAAGTCGTAGTTCTTGCGCTCCTTGGAGACGACCACGGTGTCGAGCATCGTGGTATCGCCCTGCTTGACCAGGCAGGCGCCGGTGGCCTGCTTGGCAAGCTCGCCCGACTCAAAGGTGTAGGTCTTGCCGTACAGCTCAAAGGTCTTGGATACGAGTGTCATTGTTCTCCTTTACCCCACAGGCCCCTTGCCTGCGGGCTTCTCATGTGACGCGGGCCCCCTGCCCCCGCCACGCTTCAGAGCGTGATTGTTCGCGCCCTTACACAAAAAGAGCGTCCCGCTGCGCAGGACGCTCTTAGCATGTACAAATCCTACTGGATGTTGTCGCGGATGCCCAGAGCCTTGATGAGCTCACGGTACTCGACGATGTCGTTCTTCTTGATGTAGGAGAGAAGACGACGACGACGACCGACGAGCATGAGCAGACCACGACGGGTGTGGAAGTCCTTCTGGTGGGACTTCATGTGCTCGGTCAGCTCCTTGATGCGCTCGGACAGGATGGCGACCTGAACCTTGGGGTTGCCGGTGTCGACCGGGGTGTTACCGAACTGGGCAGTCAGCTCCGCCTTGCGCTCTTTGGAAACAGTCATTGTTTCACCTTTCGTTTTGCGTCGCCATCGGGCGACTCGATTCGCCTCGGACTGGGAAGCCGCCGGTGGAGCGAGCAACCAAGGTCGAGGTACCAACAGGTCGGTATGTTACCACAAGCAGCCCGCGCCTGCGCATCATCACCGACCCAACATGAATTCCATCGCACGGAGGCGCTGATCGGTGTGCGTCGCAGCCCAAACATGCGAAAGCCCCAGCAAAAAGGCTGCGGTATGCGGGTCGATTCGCTCGGCCAAAAGCGCATCGAAGGTCATGGACATGAGGGCGCGCAGCCATGCGGCCTCACCGGTCGACACCAGTTCGGCACCTGGAACGCTCGACGCGCACGACCCGCACATGAGGCCGCCCGCCTGGGGCGAAAAATACGACAGCATGGGGTCTCCGCACAGCACGCAGGCCGAAAAATCGGGTCGATAGCCAACGTGCGACAGCAGCTTAAAGACATATGCCGCCACAAGTAGATCCATATGCGCCGTGTCGAGCCCGCTGCCCACCAGGGCAAGCGCTCGCTGCGTTATAGCAAAGGTAAACGGGTCCTCGGCGTCCTCGAACGAGCACACGCGCGCGACCTCGGCGATCGCGCTTGCGGCGCAGGTCGTCTCGTAATCGGGCGCAACGCCGAGCGGCGCCTCCATAAGCTCGGCCTGGGAAACCACGTCGAGCGACCGTCCATGCGCAAGCAGCATATCGACGGTACAGAACAGCTCGCAGCGCGCAGCCAGGCGCCCACCGGGTTTGCGGGCGCCCTTTGCCACGGCACGAACCTGCCGACCCCGCTCGTCAAGCATCGTCAGGATCAAATCGGTCTCTTTGAGCTTCGTCTTGTCGAGGACGAGCACCTTGGTACGATATGTCCGGGAGCCTGCCATGCGCGCCGCGCGTCCTTAGTCCTCGGCGTTGTAGCCAAAGCGGCGAATCTGGGCCTCGTCGTCACGCCAGCCGGCCTTGACCTTCACGTCCAGCTCCAAAAAGACCTGCGTGCCAAAAATGCGCTCAAGATCGCGACGGGCGTCGATACCGATATGCTTGATCATCTCGCCGCCCTTGCCGATGATGATGCCCTTTTGGCCCTCGCGCTCGACGTAAATGGTGGCGTGCACGCGCAGCACCTTCTTGGTCTGCTCGAGCGCATCGCAGATCACGCCAACGGAGTGCGGGATCTCATCACGGGTGCGGCGCAAGACCTTCTCGCGCACAAACTCGGCAACGAGCGTCTCATCGGAAGCGTCGGTACCCATGTCCTCGGGGAACCAACGCGGACCCTCGGGCAAAAAGTGCGCAACGGTCTCGATAAAGGCATCGACGTTGAAGTTCTTGACCGACGACGTCACAATCTCGTCGTCATATTCCATAAGCTCGTGGGCAGCCTTAAGCTGCTCCATGACCTGTGCGGGGTCGGCCTCATCGGCCTTGGTGAGCACCAGGACCTTCTTGCAACGAGCGCATCTGACGCGCTCGGCAACCCAGGCGTCTCCCCTGCCGATCGGCTTGGTGGCATCAATCAAAAACGCGACGACGTCGACATCGTTCAACTCGAACAGTGCGCTCTTGTTGAGCTCGGACCCCAGGCCGTCCTTGGGCTTATGAATACCCGGGGTATCGACAAAGACCAGCTGGTAGCCGGGACGGTTGACGACGGCGCGCATGCGGCGGCGGGTCGTCTGTGCCACCGGCGAGGTGATGGCGACCTTTTTGCCATAGCAGGCATTAAGCAGCGTGGACTTGCCGGCGTTGGGACGACCGACCAGGGCCACGAAGCCGCTGCGGAAACCGGGTTCCACGTCACCAAAGCCCATAGGACCGTCGTCCTCGTCGCACAGGGAGTCGAGTTCCTCGTCGCTCATGCCCTCAAACGGGTCGAACTCCTCGACATCCTCGAGCTCCTCGGTATCCACCGCGTCAAGGACCTCGTCGTCCAAAATTTCATCGATAGGCTGCATATTGTCGGACATGGGAATCCCTTTCTAAATAAAGCCGAGCGCGTGGGCAAATACCAGCAAGCCCACAATCGCGGCGGTGATTGAAAGTGCGTATACCGAGGCGGCGGCGATGTCCTTGGCGCGTTTTGCCAGCGGATGGAGCTCCTGGGTCGCCAGATCGACAATGGCCTCCATGGCGGTATTGCACAGCTCGCCGTGAATCACCAGGCCGCAGCAGATGATAATCGTGGCCCACTCGGCAATGTCGAGCCCCACGATGCAGCCGGCAATGACGGTGCACACGCCCGCTACGAGCATGACCTTAATGTTGCGCTCGGTCTTGACGGCGGTGACGAAGCCCTCCATGGCGTAGGAGAACGACTTTAAGAAGGACGGATGGTCCTTGTTCGATCCGGGAATCATAGACGGCTCCTAGTCGTGGGCGTGGTTGGTGATGGGGCCGACGTGGACTAGCTTAGGGTCCTCGCCGCGCTCGAGCGCCAGATCGCGCAGGATGGCGTCCTCGCGGGCCTCCATGACCTCGGCCTCGTCGTCCTCGATGTGGTCATAGCCCAGCAGGTGCAGCATTCCGTGTACGAGCATCAGACGGCACTCGTCAGCGGGGCTATTGCCAAAACCGGGGGCCTGACGGGCAATAACCTGCGGGGTCAAGATAATATCGCCGAGCTCGAGCGTCTCATCGGCGGGAATGTCATCGTCGAAGGCCGAATCGCACTCAAACGAAAGCACATCGGTGGTGCGGTCGATACCGCGCCACTCGTGGTTGAGCTCGTGCATCTCGTCCTCGTCGACATACGAAAGGGAAATCTCGACTCCACGTTCAACGCCCTCGGCGGCAAGCACAACCTCGCAGATGTGCTCCACCTCCTGCGCGTCGAGCAGCGTATCGAGCTCGGCATCGTTGCTGATCAATACACTCAACGGGACTCCTTTCGGTCGCGCGGGCGCTGCTCGCGCACGTCATCATAAGCTTCATATGCCTCGACGATACGACCCACCAGGGCATGGCGCACCACGTCGGCACGCTCGAGGTGAGAAAATGCGACATCGTCGACACGGCCCAAAATCTGCTCAACGTCAGCAAGACCGCCACGACGACCCACCAGGTCGCGCTGGCTCAAGTCGCCGGTAATCACGAACTTGGAGTTGAACCCAAGGCGTGTCAGGAACATCTTCATCTGCTCGGGCGTGGTATTTTGCGCCTCGTCGAGCACCACGAAGGCATCACTCAGTGTGCGGCCGCGCATGTAGGCAAGCGGGGCGATCTCGATCACGCCACGCTCCATAAGCTCATCGGTGCGCTCGCGATCCATCATGTCAAAAAGGGCGTCGTAGAGCGGACGCATGTAGGGGTCGATCTTTTCCTCAAGGGTACCGGGCAAAAAGCCCAGATTCTCCCCCGCCTCGACAACCGGACGCGTCAAGATCAAACGGCCCACCTCGTGACGCTTGAGCGCGGCAACGGCGAGCGCCATGGCCAGATAGGTCTTACCGGTACCGGCAGGACCCAAGCCAAAGGTGATGGTATGCGAGCGAATGGCATCCACGTAGCGCTTTTGCCCGAGCGTCTTGGGACGAATGACGCGGCCGCGATACGAAAGCAGCACGTCATCGCGAAGCGACGTAGCCTCGTGCTCACCGTCGCGCAGGACGGCCAGGCAGCGAGAGACATCGTCGGCAGACAGCGTGCGCCCGGCGGCCGCCTCGCGAAAAGCGTGCTCGAAAAAGCGCGCCACGAGTTCGACCTCGTCCGGGTCGCCGCTCACGGCGACGCTATCGCCACGGGCGACCACGTGAGCGCGAACCAAGCTCTCGAGCACGCGAAGGACGCCGTCGCCGGCGCCCAAAACGCACGAGGGATCAATTCCCTCGGGAACGGTAAGTCTAATCTTCGAGGCTTCCATGAACCTCCCTGCGTGCATGGACCAAGCCGGAATCATCGACTCCGATGATAGCAACATCGAGCAGGCACGGGGCTGTAAGTCCACAGGTATCGTCAAGACGGGCATGATGGAACGAGCCGAGCGTCAGGTTGTCACCATACTCGAGCACGGCACGCTCGACCGTGCCCACGCGACGACGAGCGTCGGCAATAGCGAGCTCCTGTGCGGCGGCCCGCATACGGCGGCTGCGCTCGGCCATAACCTCGGGTGGCACCTGGTCGGGCATGTCGGCAGCAAGGGTACCGGGACGCTTGCTGTAGCGGAACACGTGCATACGCGAGAAACCCACACGGCGGCACAGCGCCAGCGACTCCTCGAACTCCTCGTCCGTCTCACCAGGAAAACCGACGATGACATCGCACGAAAGGGACGCCTGGGGCAAGTTGGCGCGAATCATACGCACCGTGTCCTCAAAGGCTTCGGCGCTATAGGGACGGCCCATGCGATGCAGGGTCGCCGTGCAGCCGGACTGCACGGGCAGGTGCAAAAACGGGGCGATACGCTGCGGGTAGCGCGCCATAACCTTAAGCAGGCGCTCGGAGATATCCATGGGCTCGACCGAGGAAATGCGCACATGCGGAATAGACGTGCGCTCCATGATGGCCTCGAGCAGCTCATCGATTTCGACATGCTCGTCGGTCGCGCTCTTGCCATCGTAGGCACCCAGGTTCACACCGGTCAGCACCACCTCGGGCACGCCGGCCTCCTGGGCCTCGCGAACTTGCTCGAGCACGGACTCGACGGGCACGGAGCGCTCGGGGCCGCGCGCCTTCCACACAATGCAATAGGTGCAGCGATGGTTGCAGCCGTCCTGAATCTTCACGCCCAGGCGAGAGCGACCGAGCGCATCGACCACCTCACCATCGCTGCAGGCGGGAACACTATCGGACTCAACGCCCAGCACCTCGCAGACACGATCGGCGACATCGATCTTGGACGGCTCGGCGATAACGCGATCCGAAAGCTCCAGCAACTCCTCAGGATGCAGGTTGACGACGCAGCCGGTTACGAGCACATAGGGCTCGTTTGGATGGGCCAGCGCATGACGGACGGCCTTACGGGTCTTAGCCTCGGCCTCGCCCGTAACGGCACAGGTGTTAATGACGATCAAATCGGCATCCTGGGGCTCCACAATAGCAAAGCCCAGGCGCATAAGATCGGCAGTGATACGGTCAGACTCAACCCGGTTGACACGGCAGCCGAGGTTGACGACGGAAATATGGGGTGCGAGCACGCGGGCTCCTTAATCGAGGATATCGTCGAGGGCACTCTTGATACGGTCGGTCACCGACTTCTTACCGGAAGCGACGTCATCGCCCATATCATCGGCAAAAGCACGGAGCAGCTCGCGCTGCTTATTGGAAAGATTGGTGGGAACGACCACGCGCAGTTGCACGATCAGGCGGCCACGCGAACCGCCACCGCCAATGCGCGGCATGCCGTAATTATTGACGCTCACGGTATCACCGTACTGGGCGCCGGCGGGAACCGTCACCTTAACGACCTCGTCGGGCATAATGCCCCCGACCTCGATCTCGCAGCCGAGCGCAGCCTGCGCAATCGAGATATCGCTCACCAGGTACAGGTCGTCACCGTTGCGCTTAAAGCGCTCGTGGTCGGCAACGCGCACGTTGACAATCAGGTCGCCCGAAGGCTCGCCGCGAAGGCCGGCCTCGCCAAAGCCGCTCACACGCAGCTGGCGACCGGTCGAAACGCCGGCGGGAATATCGATGTCAATCTTTTCATGCGAAGGCGTGCGGCCCTGACCGTCGCAGGTCTCGCAGGGATGGTCGATAACCGTGCCCTCGCCATGGCAGTCAGGGCAAGGCGAGGAAGACTGAACCTGGCCCAAAAACGAACGCTGAACCGTCGTGACGTAGCCCGTACCGTGGCAGCGGCCGCACTGCTTTTCCTGTGCGCCCTCTGCCCTACCGGTGCCGTTGCAGTCCTCGCAAGGAGCAAGGCGGTCATAGCTGATCGTCTTTTTGCAGCCGAGCGCCGCCTCCTCGAGCGTCACCGAAAGCGAGATGGCCATGTCACGTCCGCGACGACGCTCACGACGGCTGCGGGCGCCACCGCCGGCACCGCCGCCAAAGAACGACGAGAACAAGTCGTCCATGCCCATGCCACCAAAGATATCGTTGATATCGACGTAGCCCGAACCACCAGGGCCGTCCGCGGTGCCGTAACGGTCGTAGTTAGCACGCTTCTGCTCATCGGAAAGAACGGAATAGGCCTCGTTGAGCTCCTTGAACTTGGCCTCGGCCTCGGGGTCGTCCGAAACATCCGGATGTACGGTACGGGCCTTCTTTAGAAACGCACGCTTGATCGTCCGCGCGTCGGCATCCCTGTCGACGCCAAGCACCTCGTAGTAATCCCTATTTTCCGACACGACCGAATCCTTCCGACTTTCATTATTGTCACAGTGCGTCCTATACCCAAGCTGGGCCGACCGCAAACAGAGGGTTTGATGTTATTGCATTTGGTACGGCGAGAGCATGGCCCGTTGCGAGCAGCTCGCGAACCAAACTGACACGAGCGCGAACATGAAGCCGTTGGCAAAACCGTTGGCAAACTGCATCGCACCGCGCTTCCACCACAGCAGACTGCGATGAAGCACGCCGTCCGAAAGCACCATGAACAGGCCCATGGTAAACGGAATAAAGCACATCACGGCAAAGGCCGAGAACACGCCCGAGATGGCCGAGAGTACCAAAAACGGCGCCACGATGCCCATCAGGTAAAAACCGGTACGAGCTTTGCCTTCCAAGCGCTCGGCCTCAACATGGGCGCGGCCGACCAGGTCGCCGCCCGCGGCACCGTTGGTGCCAGCATGACCCATGCCGCTAATGCGGACCTCGTCGCCATCGTGCGTGCCGGCAGGAAACTTAATCGTCTGCTCGGAGGTTACGCGAGTACGACCGCTGCCACCGCAATCGGGGCAGGGATCGGCCACGACCTTACCGGAACCGCCGCACTCGGGGCAGACCGACTGGAACGTGCCCGCGCCAAACAGGAAGGACAGGTCGACGTCGATGTGGCCGCGGCCACCGCAGCTCGGGCAGGTATGCGCATGCTCAGACGAAACGGAGCCCGAGCCTCCGCAGTGACCACAGGTATCGAAGCGCGTGTAGCGGACGGTCTTGCGGGCACCGCCCTTGGCCTCCTTGGCGTCGAGCTTAATATCGACGACCACGTTGGCGCCGTTCTCGGGATTGTAGGCAGCCTGGCCGCGACGCTGCTGGCCCCAGGCGCCACCAAAGGGAAAGCCGCCCTCAAAGGGATTGCCATAGCCCGTGTTACCGGCGTAGCCGCCACCATAGGGCGAAGCCGTAGGAGCACCGGCGAAGGGATTGCCAGAACGCATGGCGTCGTAGCGCGCACGTTTTTGCTCATCCGAAAGCACGGCGTAGGCCTCGGAAACCTCTTTAAACTTTTCCTCGGCATCCGGCTCTTTGTTGACGTCCGGATGGAGCTTGCGGGCCTTTTGTTGGAAGGCCTTTTGAATATCACGCGAGGTGGCGTCCTTGGAGACACCCAGAATCTCGTAGTAATCTTTTTCGTTCATCGTCGCCATGCGCGGCAACCTCCTGCTCACAGCAGCGTATATATTCCGGTAATTCTACCCGAGCGGCCTAAGCTAGATCCCAAAACAGCTCGAACAGAACATTTCCATCGAGCCAGCCCAGGTGGGTCGGCGCCAGACGAGCTCGAACATGGCCCGCGACGACATCTGCCGAAGTAAAGGGTCCCTCATGGACCCCGAGCGTCTCAGGCACCCAAGTGGCAAGACCCAATTCGAGCGCGCGATCGCAAGCGGCTGTCAGCCCATCGGCCGGGATGGCACGAGCCGCGCGAACCAACAGGTCGGACGCGACACCGCGCGTCATGCGACAGGCGAGCATCAGGTCTTCGGCCGCAGCCTCGCGCTGCGACAGATGTTCGGCCTCGAACGCCGTCGCGTCATCGTCACGTTGCACCAGACGCACGCGGTACGCATCGCCTCGAGAAGAAACACCGGGGAACAAACCTGCAAGACGGTCGAAATCCGCGGCGTCGAGCATGCCCGCGGCAGAACGCCCCAGGCCCAGGTAGCCCCGTCCGGTCCAGTAGGCAATGTTATGGGCGCACTCATGGCTGTCGAGCGCGTAGCTCGCCACCTCATACGGGTGATAGCCGGCGGCACCCAGGAGCTCGCGTGCCACGTCCATGCATGCGGCCTGAAAATCCTCATCAGGCTCGAGCGACTCGTCACGGCACGCCATGCAATAAAGGGGCGTCCCCTCCTCGAGCGTGAGCGGGTAGACCGACACATGATGCGGAGCCGCCGCCAGCACGCCATCGAGCGTGCGCTTCCAACTCGCTGCGGTCTGCCCGGGAAGTCCGCACATAAGGTCGCACGACACGTCGAGCCCAGCGTTCTTGACCGTCGCGATGGCGGAGAGCGCCCGATCGGCATCGTGAATGCGGCCGATGGCGGTAAGTTCGGCGTTATCGAGCGTTTGCACGCCCAGAGAGACGCGTGTGACACCAACCTTGGCAAGCGCAGCGGCAAGCTCGGCGGTCAGCGATTCGGGATTGGCCTCGCAGGTAAACTCAACGGGGGCGCACCACGCACGAATACGCCGCGCCAGCTCCACCAGGCGCTCCCCCGCCAGCGACGGCGTACCGCCGCCAACATAGACGGTGCGAATCTGGTCGAGGGCCCCAGCCTTGCCAAAAGCATCGAGGCGCGCGCACAACTGCTCAAAATAGGCATCGAGCGCAGCGCTCAGGTCGCACGGAGCAAAACTGCGCGAGTCAAAGTCGCAGTACCGGCACTTTTGGGCGCAAAACGGCACGTGCACGTACAGTGCGGTAACGGCCACCCTTAAGCCTCCAGAGGATGAGGGGGCACCGATTCGCCGGCGGCAAGGGCGGCCTCGCAGGCCACCACATCGCGCTCGATCTCATCGACCAGTGCCATAAACTCCTCGTAAGTGGAACAGCGCACCACATGGGCACGCCAAGCGGCGGCATGGGGCATGCCTTTTAAGTACCAGCTTGCATACGTGCGGGCACGCGACATGAGCGGCAGGAGCTCATGCGTCAGCGTTAGGTGCTCACGCAGGGCGTCCAGGCGCTCGACCGAGCTGCGCAGCGGCACCGGTATGCCATCGAGCGCAAGAGCGCGAGCATCACCAAAGACCCAGGGATTACCGTAGATACCGCGCGCGATAAACACCGCGCTGGCACCCGAGCCGTGCAGATGCTCAGCAGCGTCCTCGGCCGAGAACACATCGCCCGAGCCAATCACGGGAATCTCGACGGCGTCGGCAACCTCATCGACGACAGACCAATCGGCCTGGCCCGTATAAAGTTGCGTGGCACAACGACCGTGCACGGCAACTGCAGAGGCGCCCGCCCCTTCGAGCATCTGGGCAAACGTTGCGGCGTTGCGGTCCTCGGCATAAAAACCCTTGCGGATCTTCACGGTCACGGGAACATGCGCCGCGCCCACCGCTGCCTCGACAATCTTCTCGGCCAGGTCGGGCGTGCGCATGAGCGCCGAGCCCTCGCCCTTGGTTACGACCTTGCGAGCCGGACAGGCCATATTGATATCGATGAGCGACAGACGATCGCCCACGCGTTCCTCGACGGCAGCGACGGCACTCGCAAACTGATCGGGCTTAGAACCAAAGAGCTGCACGCAAATCTGCTGCTCCTCGACAGCCGGCAACACCAGGCGCCACGTCTTGTTGCTGGCATAGGCAAGGCCCGCCACGCTCACCATCTCGCTATAGGCAAGATGGGCACCGCGGCGGCGACACATGATGCGATAGGCGGGGTCGGTTACGCCCGCCATGGGAGCCATAAGGAACGGCTGCTCGGCATAGGCGCCCAGCAGCCGCTTGCTGAATTCAGAAAGCGCCATGGACCTACTCGTCCACCTTGAGAATCGCCATAAAGGCCTCCTGCGGAACCTCGACCGAGCCGATGGCCTTCATGCGCTTCTTGCCCTCTTTTTGCTTCTCGAGCAGCTTGCGCTTTCGCGAGATATCGCCGCCGTAACACTTGGCCAGCACGTCCTTACGACGTGCCTTAACGGTGGAGCGGGCGATGATCTTGTTGCCGATGGCGCCCTGGATAGGCACCTCGAACAGCTGTCGCGGGATGATCTCCTTGAGCTTGTCGCACAGGCCGCGGGCCAGGCCATAAGCCTTATCCTTGTGCACGATAAACGACAGCGCGTCCACCTCGTCGCCCGAAAGCAGGATGTCGAGCTTGACGAGCTCGGAGGGGCGATATTCGTTGAACTCGTAGTCGAGCGAGGCGTAACCCTTGGTGCGGCTCTTGAGCTGATCGAAGAAGTCCAAGATGAGCTCGGCGAGCGGCATATCAAAGCGCATCTCGACCGATTTGCTCGTCAGGTGGATCATATCGGTCGTGACGCCACGGTGCTCGATAGCAAGCTGCATGACGGCACCCGTATACTCGGGCGGACAGATGATCTTTGCCTTGAGGTAGGGCTCTTCAATACGCTCGATGCGCGTGGCCTCGGGCAGATCCTGCGGGCTGCGGACATCGAGCATCTCGCCGTCAGTCTTGTACACGTGGTAATCGACCGAGGGGCTCGTGGCGATCAGGTCCAGATTGAACTCGCGCTCCAGGCGCTCCTTGACGACCTCCATGTGCAGCAGGCCCAGGAAGCCCACGCGGAAGCCAAAGCCCAGCGCCACCGACGTCTCAGGCTCCCACACCAACGACGGATCGTTGACATGCAGCTTATCGAGCGCGTCGCGCAGGTTCTCGTAGTCCTTGTTGTCGATGGGGAACAGGCCCGTGTAGACCATGGGCTTGGCCTCGCGGTAGCCCGGCAGCGGCTCGGGGCAGGGGTTCGAAGCCCACGTAAGGGTATCGCCCACGCGCACAGCCTCGGGGTCCTTCAGACCCGTGACCACGTAGCCGACCTCTCCGACAGTCAGGGCATCAACCGGCGTCTCGGCAGGGCGCTTGACGCCCACGCCGTCGACCAAGAAGTCGCCCTTGGCCTGCATCATGCGCAGGGTATCGCCCTTTTTGATTGAACCGTCAAAGACGCGCACCGTGGCGACGACGCCGCGGTACTCATCGAAGTACGAATCCAGAATTAGAGCCTTGAGAGGGGCATTTGCATCGCCCTTGGGAGGCGAGATCAAAAAGACGATGGACTCCAGCAGATCGTGGATGCCCTCGCCGGTCTTGCCCGACACGCACACGGCATCGTCGGCGGGAATGGCCAGATCGTCTTCGATCTCGGTCTTGACCTCGTCGGGATGCGCTGAGGGAAGGTCAATCTTGTTGATGGCCGGAACAATGTCCAAGTTGGCGTTCATGGCGAGCGTCGCGTTAGAGACGGTCTGCGCCTCGACGCCCTGAGTGGCGTCCACGACGAGAACCGCACCCTCGCAAGCGGCAAGCGAACGCGAGACCTCGTAGGTGAAGTCCACGTGGCCCGGCGTATCGATCAGGTTGAACTGATACGTCTCGCCGTCGTCGGCGTCATAGGACACGCGGACGGCATTGGACTTGATCGTGATGCCGCGCTCGCGCTCGATGTCCATCGTGTCAAGCAGCTGCGACTCCATGTCGCGCTCATCGACGGTATGGGTGAGCTCGAGGATGCGGTCACTGATCGTGGACTTGCCATGGTCGATATGTGCAACGATCGAGAAGTTGCGGATGTGGGAAATGTCAATTGAAGTATTCATGCGGACTATCTTACCCGAGCGGTACAAAAAATGGAGCCTGTTCCATAAAACAGGCTCCATTTATGCGCGTAATCTGTGTGGTGTGAAATTTACAACTTAAGCGTTGATGCTGTTCACGAGCTTGGCAAGACCGGACTTGCGGTTGGAAGCCTGGTTCTTGTGGATAACATGCTTGGCGGCAGCCATGTCGAGACGCTTGGTGACGGTCTTGAGGGCAGCCTGGGCCTTCTCGGCGTCGCCCTCGGCGACGGCGGACTGGACGTGCTTGGTCAGCGTCTTGAGCTCGGACTTGACAGCCTTGTTACGCATGCGAGCTGCCTCATTGGTGCGGATACGCTTCTTCTGAGACTTGATGTTTGCCACTTCTGGAGTTCCTTTCGAGTTCCTTGCAAAAAATGTATGACACCTCTGAGACACGGTGAGGTCATGCAAGCGCTTACTATAGCACGCTCCCCCTCAAAGGGATAGAACGAATTTGTCAAATAGGCAGGTATCATCACGATTTTCTCAAGATGTTCGTAATCCAGAGCAAAAGCGCGGTCTGAGAATCGGCCGAGCCCTTGAGCGCAAGCTCCACATCGACGGCACCCTCGAGCGCGGCAACGAGCTCGGTCATCGAAAAACGGCGCGCCCAGGTAAGGTGATTCTTGACCTGCCAGGCCTGAAGCTTGAGCGTCGCGGCGAGCTCACGCCCCTGCCCACGCCCATCGAGCGCCTTGGCGACGATCAGCTCACGGATGCGACCGCATAGCAGCGTGTAGGTCCATACGTAGCTCTTGGAGGGCAGAAGCTTAAAGAGTTCGAGCGAACGCCGCATATCGCGAGCCGAGACGGCGTTGAGGAAGTCCCAGGGCTGAACCTCGGCCGTACGCACGATCCAACGCTCAACGTCGGCAAGCTCAATCTGGGGCGCCTCGACCATCTGGGCGAGCTTTGCCAGGTCGTTATCGAGCATGCGCGTGTTTTCGCCCGAACGCGAGACGAGCTCCTCGGCAGCAGCCGTCGAGATGGACTTACCGTGCTGCGTCGCCATCTGCTGAACGCGGCGCGGCAGTTCCCAGCGCTTGGTACCCGAGCAATCGACGATAGCCTTCTTGTCGATCTTGGCGATTGCCTTATACAGGCGCGTATTCTTGGCAAGTGAGTCGGCGATAATGAGACAGACCGTCGTGGGGCTGGGACTTGCGAGATACTCGACGAGCGGTTCCGAGACCGCTTTGGCAAGCTTGGAGCAGCCGTCGAGGATCACCAGGCGAAACTCGCTACCCATGGGAAAGGTATTGAGCGAGCCGATGATCGACTCGATATCGGGATCTTTCGTCATGTCGCGTTCATCGAGGTTGAACTCAACCATACCCGACTTTTCCAAGCGAGCTTTCATACGCGAGACGGCGTGGTCGCGCTTGACCCCATCGGTACCGACGATCAGATAAGCCGGCAGCAGACCGGTTTCGGACATTGCGCTCCCCTCTCGCAGACACTCGAATTCGTACCGTGCCATTTTAGCCCAGGGGTTGGTCCCGCGCCAACGATGTCATCACGGTCGCAGGCATCGCATCGCAAAGCCCTTCGCGGTCGGCGTGATGGTGATATCACCGTGTTCGATAGTGCATGCGAACGCACCGCCCGCTTCTTTAACGGCATCGATGCAGGCATCCGACGGATGACCGTAACGATTCCCCTCGCCGGCACTCGCGATAGAGAGCTCGGGCTTAAGCGTGCCCAGCAGGGCTGTGTCGACGGAAACTTTTGAGCCGTGATGCCCTAGCTTGAGCACATCGATATCGCCCACCTCCTGTACAAACTCGCGCTCTTGATCGAGCTCGGCATCACCAGTGAGGAGCACGCGCAGGCTCTTGCCTTCCTGAGCATAGGAGAGCAGCAAGACAAGCGAGTCCTCATTGCCCTCGCCATCCACCGTGTCAAACGGCCACATCACACGTGTCCGAAACGCGCCGATATCGACCGTGTCTCCGCAAGCCACCTGCCGATACGTTACGCCGGGGCGATTCAGGACCTCAGCAGGCGCGCCATCAAGCGCATCGGCCGCAACTACAATGGTTCCAACCGAAAACTGATCGAGCACATCGGGAAGGCCACCCCAATGGTCTTCGTCCCAATGCGTCACGAAAACGGCGTCGATATGGTGAACGTTATTGCGAACCAACGCTGACACCACGCGTTCATCGAGCCCACAGTCAACGAGCGCCACGACGCTACCCTGGCGAACCAGAATCGCATCGGCCTGCCCCACATCGAGGACTGTCACCGAAGGCGGCGCGAATCGATCCCAATAGACATACGGAACACCCGCTGCAAATACCAAACACAGCAGCCCCGCCGCCATGGGGCGTGCGCGGGGACGTGGCCACCAGACCAAGAGGACCGCCAGCAAACACGGCACTAGATAAATCCACATGCTATCGGACGGCACGCTCACGGATGCACCCGGAACGGCGGCAAAGAGCTGCTCGAAAAACAGTGCGCACCGAGCAGCAATCATGGGTACGACGAGCGCCCAGGCATGCAACGGTGCCAGGAGCGAAAAGGGAACCAGCACGATCGAAACAGCAAGCAACACGCTCACCACCGGGCCGATAACCGCATTCGCAAGCGGCGCGATAATCGAAAACGTTCCAAAAGCGGGGATGGTGATAGGGAGTGTGGCAACCTGCGAGCACAGCGTGACGGAAAGTATACTTGCAACCCCCGACGGCACACCCAACTCCCCCAAAGCAAAGGTCGCATACGGGCAAAAGCACAGGATGGCAAAGACACTGGTACACGAAAGCTGAAACCCCATATCGAACAGCACCGTTGGGCGCAACAGCACAAAGACAGACATGGTTACGAAGAGTGCCGATACGCCATGTCGACGACGTCCCGCACCGTTGGCAACAAGCGTCGCGAATACCATGCAGCACGCGCGCACGGCAGAAGGTGACGCGCCCGTAAAAGCGGCGTAGGCCACCAGCGTTACCACCAACAGCATCCGCTGCAGCCAGCGTGAACAACGCGTCTTTTGCAATGCGCTCTCGATGACAAACCCCACGATTGCCAGGTGGCTTCCCGAGACAGCGATGAGGTGCGCCGTTCCCGTCACCGAAAACCAGTCGACCGCCGGCTGAGCACGCAGCTCGGAAGATCGGCCGCAGACTATGCCGGCTATAAGGGCCCGCGCCGGATCGGTCGAAGGGGCCAAAGCCGCAAGCAGTGCGCTTCGCAGGCGGAGCAACAGACCCGGGGATCCATTATCGATCGAAATAATCCGAACGGCTTTGACCTTACGCACCTCGCCTCGAAGCACCCGCGAGCGCCCATACGAATCGTTCTCGAAGCGCGAAACGCGACCGATGACACGCACATGCAACCCGGAGCCAAGCTCGCGGTCGCACGATAGGCGAACCTCTGCCAAGCGCTTACCGTCCGCGCGCGCCTCGCAGGTATAGGAATACGTCCCGTCTTTTATGGACGGATCACCCTGCACCACAAATTCAAGGCTGCTCGCCGCCCTACCGTCGAGCGCCTTCGAAGCGCTCAGTGCACCCGCCGTCCACCACGCCGACACAACCGCGCCCGCCATCAGACCGATGGCCGCGGCATATAGCCATCGTTTCCACGGGCTGAGTCGCGCACAAAAGCGAGCCAGAACAACGAGCAGCATAGCGGCAAGGAGAATGACCAAAAGTGGTCCAACTGCCGATGCCTGCTCCCCCAGCAGCGCATCGGCGGCCACGTTAAGCATCAAGACACAACTAACGCATATACCGGCACACAAGGCCATCGTCCACGGCATCAGGGGCCGCGGAGGCATCACATGCTCGCGCTCGGACGCGCTCATACGCAGATACAATCTTTGATTTTGGCAAGCTTCTTCTCACCGATGCCGGATACACGCATCAGATCATCGACCGAGGCAAAGGGACCATTCTTCGTTCGCTCGTCGATTATCGACTGCGCCACAGAAGGCCCAATGCCCGAGAGCGTCTGCAATTCCGCCGCGCTCGCCGTATTGATGTTGATGAGCCCCGCCGTATCATTCGTGCCCGATGCCACGACAGCGCCACCCGCGGCAACCGCCTGCTGCTCCCCCACCTTTGGCACGTATATTTTTTGTCCATCAGTGACCTTGGATGCCCGATTGAGCCCCGTCACATCGGCCTCGGGCGCCAATCCTCCGGCGGCATCGATTGCCTGCGCCACCCGCGCGCCATCCTTGAGTCGATACACACCGGGCGATGCAACGGCGCCATCGACATCAACGTAAACCTCCGATTCGGCAGAGGCTTTATGCGAGGACCCATCGGACTCACGATCACGCGAATCATCACCAGACCCCGGCTCCACCGATGAGCCCGAACCCTCAGCACGCTCGAACGACACGCCGCCGGACTCGCCGCCAAAGCTCGCCATTGCCAAGCCGCTCGCCATCGCAATGACAACGAGCATCGCCACGACCACCGCCTTGTGCCCGAGCAACTTGCCCGCCAAGCTGTCCATTCGTTTGACTCGTTCGTGTTGTCTGCGCTGCGCCATAGCAAAACCTCCCAGCACCATCGTGTCAGGAAATCGCAGCGTATGCCCCATTGCGCACAGAGCAGTTTTCACGGTCAAACCAAAAGCTGACCAAAACCTTGCGCAAATCTGTCCATTTATTCAATCACACGTCGGCAAATGAGCACTTCGCTATCAAACGCCCAGATAGCAAAAGACCGACGATGCAGACGCATCGTCGGTCTATGCACAAAATTACTCGTGATCTTGGTAAATCTCACGCGGAGCAAGCTCCGAATGTTTGCGTTTTAAGGTCTTAGGGGCCTTATACGTGTTGCTCTCGAAGTCGATGTACTCGGTCTGCTTGAGCAGGCGCTCGATCATCTCCTCGTGATCGAACAACTCCCAGGCCTCATGCACGGCATCGAGTTTAGCGTGCGTCTCGGGACGGCGCGGCATAAACAGCGTGCAGCAGTCGGGAGCGGCCTCAGTCGAGATATCGAACGTACCGATCTCCTCGGCGCGCGCGATGATCTCCTGCTTGTCCGAACCGATGAGAGGACGGAACACGGGGATCTTCACGGCCTCGTTGACAGCCATGATGTTCTCAAGCGTTTGAGAGGCAACCTGCCCAAGCGATTCGCCCGTAACGATGGCCTTAGCGCCCTCGATATGCGCGATGCGCTCGGCAACCGAATACATAATGCGGCGATACATGATCACGCGAAGGTTACTGGGACAGGTGACCGAAATCTCACGCTGGCAGTCGCCAAACGGCACCACGTACAGGCGGCCGATCTGGACACCCGGCTCAAGCGCACGGATGATATCCTGCACCAAATACTCGCTCGTATCGGGCGTCTGCGGACGACCGGAGAAATGTACCGGCACGCACACCGCGCCGCGACGCGCGAGCATCCAGGTCGCCACCGGAGAATCGATACCTGACGACAGCAGCGTCACGACCTTGCCGGCAGAACCCACCGGCAGACCGCCCACGCCGCGCTCGGAGCGCGCGTACACATAAACGCTACCCTGGACCACCAGTACGTGCACCATCGCATCGGGGTCGTGCATTTGAACCTTTTTATCGGGGAAGGCCTCACACAACACCTCGCCAACCTGTCGATTGATATCAATCGAGTTGAGCTCGTAGTCGGTGTTAGAGCGCTTGGCATGCACCTTAAACGACTCAAAGGGACCAAACTCGCGCAGCGCCTTCACGGCGGCGGCACAGTACTCCTGCGGGTCGCGATTGGTGTGGTACGCCAGGGACACGCGGGCAACGCCGGGGACGGTGCGAATGACGCGCGCCGCCTCGTCGGCCTGATGCTCGTTAAAGGTCACGAGGATATAACCGGAAATTCGAGACACGGCATTCACGGAAAAGGCGGCCAAGGCCGCCTTGATGTTATCCATGAGGATATGCTCAAAATGTGCGCGGTTCTTGCCCTTAAGTCCAACCTCGTGATAGTGGACCAGGCAGACGCGAGCTGCCATTTAGGCTTCAGCAACCTTGTGGCCAAGCGCCTTCTCGTAACGGGCCTCGTCATAGGAGATGTCGCCGTCGACAATCTCGTCCATAGCCATCGAGATGGTATCGGCACCGGAAAGCCCGATGGTGATGTCATCGACATCCTGGACGGCAAGCACACGGTTGTGCTGGCCACGCAGCATGCTATTGATGTCGCAGGCGCGCTTGGAGGCAAGCGAAGCGAGCAGAAAGCGGTTGTGATCGGTCTTCTCCAGAAGATCGTCAATGCAAGGCTTTACAACGGACACGGACCTCAGATCCTTTCATGCATATCGAGAACGCGAACGAGCTCATCGGTCGCGCGGTCGAGATCGTCATTAACCACGACGTCGTCGTAGCGGTCGGCAAGGGCAAGCTCATCGGCGGCGTTTGCCATACGCAGCTCAATCGTCTCGGGCGTCTCGGTACCGCGACCGACTAGACGCTCGCGGAGCACCTCAAGCGAAGGCGGCTTGATAAAGATCAGCACGGCCTCGGGGAAACGCTCCTTCACCTGCAGGGCGCCCTGGACATCGATCTCCAAAATCAGAGATGCGCCAGAGGCGAGCTTGGATGTGACCTCGCTCACCAACGTGCCGTAGCAGTTACCGTGGACCTCGGCCCACTCAACAAACTCACCGTTTGCCACGCGGCGGTCGAACTCCTCGCGCGTCAGAAAAAAGTAGTTGACGCCGTCGACCTCACCTTTGCGTGGTGCTCGCGTGGTAGCCGAAACCGTCAGGCCCAGGTTCGAGCGGCGCTCGCGCACACGAGTGACGAGCGTACCCTTGCCTGCGCCTGACGGTCCAGAAATCACAAAGAGCTTGGAATCCTGAGCGCTCACTTATTTGGTCAGCTGCTCGAGGAGCTGCTCGCGCTGACGGACACCGAGGCCCTGGACGCGACGGGTAGCGGAGATACCGAGCTCCTCCATGATCTTGGCGGCCTTGGCCTTGCCATAACCGGGGAGAGACTCGATGAGGGTGGAAACCTTCATGCGGGAAGCAATGGGGTCATCGGAGTTGAGCACGGACTCGAGGGACTTCTCGCCCTTCTTGATCTGCTCGCGAAGCTCAGCGCGGGCGTGACGTGCGGCAGCAGCCTTCTCAAGAGCCTGCTTGCGCTGCTCATCGGTAAGCTGAGGGAGTGCCATTCGAACCTCCAAATAGTTGGGTTATATCTGATTCAATAATTGGCATTTTAGCACGTAGAACGTACAAAATGCCCAATCGCGGCTCCATAGGTTAGACGATACCCGCAAAAAGTGCAATATACTGCGCCCAAAGTTAAGCCCCTGGCCTGCGATTCCACACAAAGGATGGGAAAGTTTACGCAGGCACAGGGGCTATTTTGTGCTAATAAGACCCAAAAGTGGTGACTTAGGGGAATCTTTTACGCGACGTTTTCGACCAGCTCGGCGACGATGGCGTCAAAGGCGGCAACCGGATCGTCGGCACCGGTGATGGGACGGCCCACCACAATGTGGCTTGCGCCACGCTCGATAGCCTGGGAAGGCGTCGCCACGCGAGACTGGTCACCTAAGGCGGCACCCACCGGACGCACACCCGGAGTCACGATCAGGGCATCGGGACCCAGCAGCTCACGCATGTCGTGAGCCTCCATCGGCGAGCACACGATGCCATCGATGCCGTTAACCTGAGCGAGCTTTGCCAGGCGAGCGGCCTCCTCAGCCACGGGCGACTCGACGCCGATCTCGCTCAAGGCATCCTGATTCATGCTCGTGAGCACGGTGATGGCGACAAGCTTGGCGCGGTCTTCGCGCGCCTCCTCGGCACCCTCGCGGCAGGCAGCGAGCATGGCGCCCGAACCCAAACCATGGACCGAAAGCAGGTCGGCACCGGCAAGCGAGGCCGAGCGGGCGGCGCCGCGAACCTGATGCGGAATATCATGGAACTTGAGGTCAAGGAAGACTTTAAAGCCCAAATCCTTGAACGTCTTGACGATCTGGGGACCCTCGGCGTAATAGAGCGTCATGCCAACCTTGAGCCAGGCGGCATGGCCCGAAAGCTCGTGGGCAAGCTCGAGCGCACGCTCACGGTCGCAGTCAAGAGCGACGATAACACGGTCGCGGGCATCGGTCTCTAGCATTCGAACGCACCTACCAGTTCGTTGATGTCCTTCACGCCCTGAGACTCGGCCCAGGCCTCGAGCTCATGCGCGATCTTGAGCGAAGCGCACGGATCGATGAAGTTGGCCATACCGACCGACACGCAGGTGGCGCCGGCCAGGATAAACTCGGCCGCATCCTCGCCAGTCATGACACCGCCGACGCCGTTGATGGGGATATCGACGGCCTGGGCGACCTCCCAGACCATGCGCACGGCGATGTGGTGGCACAGCGGGCCCGAAAGGCCGCCCTTGGGCTTGGCCACGCGGGACTTGCGGGTATGGACGTCGATGGCCATGCCCTGGATGGAGTTGATGACCGAAAGGCCGTCGGCGCCGGCAGCCTCGAGGGCCTTGGCGATCTCGGCGACGTTGACCGGCGCCATCTTCACGAACAGCGGCTTATCGGTCACCTTGCGGCAGGCAGCCATAACGGAAGAGGCGCCATCGGGCGTGGAGCCCATGGCGGCACCGCCGGCGGCGATATTGGGGCAGCTCACGTTGATCTCGTAGCCGGCAGCCCAGGGGCAAAGCTCGACATACATCTCGAGTGCGCGGACAAACTCGTCAACGGAGTGGCCGGCAACCTGACAGATGACCTGGCAGCCGTCCTTGGAGAGCTGCTCGAGCCACGGGCCGGACTCGCGGGCAAAGGCGGCCACGCCGGGGTTCTGAAGGCCCACGGAGTTGATCATACCGCCGGGGATCTCGGCCATGCGGGGCGCGGGGTTGCCGGGCCAGGGCTCGGCTGCGCAACCCTTGGTGGTGATGGCGCCCAGCTGGGAAACATCAAAGAAGTTCTGGAACTGCCAACCGTAACCAAAAGTACCGGCTGCGGTATTGATGGGGTTCTGCATCTTGACGCCGCCGAAATCGACGGCCATGTTCACGGTACCCACTAGAAGACCACCACCTTGGAAGCATCGAACACAGGGCCGCACATGCAAGCACCCTTCATACCGTCGACCGTCTCGACATTGCAGGTGTTGCAGGCGCCAAAGCCACAGCTCATCATGCGCTCAAGCGACACCTCGCAGTACGCACCGGCCTCGGCGGCAGCGGCGGCGACTTTCTTCATCATGACAGCGGGGCCACAGCTGGCCACATAGTCGTAGCCGCCCTCGCCGAGCAGCTCAGCTGCCGGGTCGGTGCAAAAACCGTGCGTGCCCAGCGTGCCATCATCGGTGCACACGTTAACTGTGGCGCCCAGCGCGCGGAACTCATCGACACCCACGGCCTTGGAAGCGGTGCCAAAGCCCAAGCACACGTCGACGGCCACACCCTGCTCGGAAAGCTTGTCGGCAAGGCACAGCACGGGCGGAACACCGATGCCACCGGCGACGAGCAGGGCCTTCCTGGTGCCCTCGGGTACCATCCAGCCACGGCCACCGGGGCCCAGCAGGTTAGAGGTGGAGCCAGGGCCCATCTGGGACAAACGACGAGTATCGTCGCCCACGACGGCGTACCACAGCTCGACGGTGCCGGCCTCGGCGTCGGCGCGGTAGTAGCTCAGGGGCACGCGAAGCAGCGAGGACGCATCGCCGGGTACGGCGATGTTCACAAACTGACCGGGCTTGAGCGCACTTGCAAGCTTGGGGGCCGAGATGACGAGCGAGAAGATGCCGTCGGCAATCTCCCGGTTCGAGACGACCTCGAAGTCGTGCATGCGTGCAGTGGAAGGTGTGGGCATAGACGCTCCAATCCCCCATGCGGTTGCATGGTCAAAACGAACAGAAAGCGCGGCACCGCAAGGGCACCGCGCACAAAAGCGATAAGGCTATGCTAGCAGATGCAGCCGTCGGCGAGCGTCTGCTTACCGCCGACAAACACATCGGTGGCACGGCCGGTAAGCGTGCGGCCGGCGAAACCGGAGTTTTCGGCGCGCGACTCGTAACCGTCCTCGCCAACCGTCCAGGTGGCGGACGCGTCGAACACGGTCAGGTCGGCAACGGAGCCCGCCTTGACCTGAACCTGGTCGAGACCCAGGATCTCACGCGGTTTGATGGCCATGAGCTCGACCATGCGGCCCATGCTCATCTTGCCCGTGTTGACCAGCTCGGTGAGTACGAGCGACAGCGAGGTCTCGAGGCCGATCATACCAAAGGGCGCAAGCTCGAACTCGCGGGCCTTCTCCCACGGGGTGTGGGGAGCGTGATCGGTGACGATAGCGTCGACGGTGCCGTCGATGACGCCCTGACGGATGGCCTCGGCATCCTCCTCGGTACGCAGCGGCGGGTTGACCTTGAGCGAGGTGTTGTAGGTCTCGTCCAGGTCGTTCTCGGTCAGGAACATGTGGTGCGGGGTGGCCTCGCAGGTAACCTGAACGCCGGCGGCCTTACCGGCACGCACGAGCTCGAGACCGTGAGAGGTGGAGATGTGCTGGATGTGCAGCTTGGCACCGGTCAGCTTGGCGATCTCGATGTCGCGGGCGATCTGGAGCTCCTCGCCGGCAGCCGGCCAGCCCTCGAGAGCCAGACGGGTCGAAACCTTGCCCTCGTTGATCTGGCCGTGGCCGACCAGGTCCTCGTCCTGGCAGTGGCTCATAAAGACCTTGCCGAACATCTTGCCGTAGTCCATGCAGCGACGGAGCATGCCCGCGCCCTGCACGCCACGACCGTCGTCGGTGAAGGCGACGGCGCCGTGGGCGACCATATCGCCCATCTCGGACATGGCCTCGCCCTTAAGACCGCGGGTCATGGCGCCCGACGGATAGACGCGGCAGTGACCGACCTCGGCAGCACGGGACTTGACGAACTCCACAACGGTGCCGTTATCGGTGACGGGATCGGTATTGGGCATGGAGCACACGCCGGTAAAGCCGCCCTTGGCAGCTGCGCGGGTGCCGCTCTCGATGTCCTCTTTGACCTCGTAGCCGGGCTCGCGAAGGTGAACGTGCATATCCACCAGGCCGGGGACGAGGTACTTGCCGGAAAGGTCGCGGACCTCGGCTCCCTCGGCAGCGAGATTCTCACCGACCTCGGCGATCTTGTCGCCGTCAATCAGAACGTCAACGACACCGTCAAGCTCGACGGACGGGTCGACGACGTGGGCATTCTTAAGAAGCAAGGCCATTATCGGCACCTCCAAGCAGCAGATACAGGATAGCCATACGCACGCAGATACCGGCGTAGACCTGCTCCAGGATGACGGAGCGTTGCGGGTGGTCGGCCATATAAGAGTCGAACTCGACACCGCGGTTGATGGGGCCCGGGTGGCAGATGATCGCGTCGGGCTTCATGAGCTTCTCGCGGTCCTTGGTCAGGCCGAAGAGCTTGTGGTACTCGCGAATGGTCGGGAACGGGGCACCCTCGAGGCGCTCCTGCTGCACGCGCAGCATGTAGACGACGTCCAGCTCGGGCAGGACGGAATCGAGATCGCTCGTCACGTGGTCGCAGCCCAGGACCTCGGGTGCCGGAGGCAGCAGCGTGCCGGGGGCGACGGCGTAGGTCTCGCAGCCCATGATCTTAAGGGCGGGGATCAGCGAGCCGCAGACACGGGAGTGGGAGATGTCGCCGACGACAGCGACCTTCAGACCGTGGAAGTCACCCTTGTGCTGCCAAATGGTGTACAGGTCCAGCAGGGCCTGCGTGGGGTGGTTGTGCTTGCCGTCGCCGGCGCAGATAACGCTCGCGGGCGAATTCTGCGTGACGATATAGGGCGCGCCGGCGTGCTTGTCGCGCACGACGATGCAGTCGATCTTGTAGGCGTTGAGGGTCTCGACGGTGTCGACGAGGCTCTCGCCCTTGACCGTAGAAGTCGAGGAACCGCCAAAGTTGAGGCTGTCGGCCGAAAGGCGCTTCTCGGCGAGCTCGAAGGAGCTGCGGGTGCGCGTCGAGGGCTCGTTGAACATGTTGACGATGGTCTTACCCTTGAGCGTGGGGACCTTCTTGATCGCACGCTCGTTGACCTCGGAGAACGCCTTGGCGGTCTCGAGGATGAGCTTGATGTCCTCTTCGGAGTACTCGGTAATGTCGATCAGGTGCTTATGGTTGAACGCCACGGTACTACTCACCTCCCAGCGGCGCGGAGCCCACGTGGGAACCCGGCGCGACGTCGTTAATCTCGACGGCAGTGTGGCCGTCGACTTCCTTCATATATAGGTGCACGTTCTCCTCATGCGACGAGGGAACGTTCTTGCCGACAAAGTCCGGCGAGATGGGGAGCTCGCGGTGACCGCGGTCAACGAGAACTGCCAGCTCAATACGGCTCGGACGGCCCAGGTCCATGACGGCGTCCAGAGCAGCGCGGATGGTACGACCCGTGTACAGGATGTCGTCCACCAGCACGACGCGCTTGCCGTCGACGCTAAAGGGAATGTTGGTGGCGTGGATCGCGGGAGCGAAATTGGTCGCATAGTCATCGCGGTAGAAGCTGATGTCCAGGCTGCCGAGCGGAACTTCGACGCCCTCGATCTCCTTGATCTCCTCGGCGAGCTTCTTTGCCAGAAGGTCGCCGCGCGTGACGATGCCGACCAGAGCGAGGTCTTCACAGCCCTCGTTGCGCTCGAGAATCTCGTGCGCGATGCGGGTCATCGCTCGATTGACGGCGGTCTCGTCCATGATGACCGCCTTGGGGGAAGTCGTGCCCATCGATCTCCTTCCTCACATGTCTTGACTGCTGACACAGTCAAAAAAATAGATGCCCGACCGCTTAAAGCGGACCAGACACCCACAGGAAGGACTGCTCTTTGGCAGCTATGTAATTCCATGCGGGTATCTCGTACCCCTTTAATGGTCAAGGCATAGTGTAGCCAACCTCGGGCTCAAATGCGAGCATAAATACTAGTCAATCCGTAAACGGAGCCAATCGCTCCATAAACCTATATATATTTGTGGGACGCGCTTGAAAACCTTGTTGCGAGCTGGCATAATCCCCTCTGCCGCACGCAAATCGGATCTACGTCCAGGGCCGTAGCGTGGGCACTATCGCCAAAAGAGGAATATCTCTGTGTAGATTGCGCACAGAGACATGCTTCTGTGCTATAGTTCAGGCTTGTTTGTTAACGCGACATGTTCGTTTGTCGCCCAAGGAGGGTCAGTTATGTCCAAAGTTTGCGAAGTTTGCGGTAAGCACCCCGTTGCCGGTCGCTCCATCAGCCACTCTCACCGCGTCACCAACCGTAAGTTCCGCCCCAACATCCAGCGCGTCTACGTCGTCGTCGATGGTCACCGTCGCAAGATGAACGTTTGCTCCACCTGCCTCAAGTCCGGCAAGGTTGCGCGCTCGTAAATAAGGTCTTACCAACAAGTACCTCGGACTCTCCGGGTCAAAGACCTCGCGTTCATATAGAACTTACCAAAGGCGCCCTCCCCTACGGAGGGCGCCTTTTTGCACTCATTGGGGACAGACTTATATGAGGGTTTGCAGATGTCAAAGGGATCATAGCCCAGCTGGTATGCCTTGTAACTAACGGTACGCCTCGAGCGAGTCGGACGCACCTTACACGGGATTGAAATGGATGTAATCGAGTAGCTGCACCGCCTGTGTGTCCGACTCAACCGCGACCCGCGAATAGCGATCATCAAACAGATGTCCCGTTTTCCCATTGAAATACTCATGAGAGTCTGTACCCAATGAGCGGGGCGATGCAGCAGGCAAATAGTTTTAGTTAAAACGCTTCAGTTTATTGAAGCGTTTTAGTGTGCCTTTTACGGGAATCTTACCGTTCACCGAATAATTTCTTGCTATCATGCAAGGCGTAGGGTAAATCTCCGATCGCAAGGAGACACAAATGGTGAAAAAGTCACCGGAAAACACTACTCCCGCAATTGTGGACAACGTAGAGGCGCTTGAGGCTAAGCTCGCTCAGATGCGAGAGGCCCAGGCGCTTTTTGCTACGTACACGCAGGAGCAGGTCGACAAGATCTTCTATGAGGCCGCCATGGCCGCCAACAAGGCTCGTATCCCGTTGGCGAAGATGGCCATCGAGGAGACCGGCCGCGGCGTTCTTGAGGACAAGGTCATCAAGAACCACTACGCCGCAGAGTACATCTACAACGCTTACAAGAATACCAAGACCTGTGGTGTCCTGGAGCGCGACGAGGCTTACGGCATCACCAAGATCGCCGAGCCCATCGGCATCGTGGGCGCCGTCATCCCGACGACCAACCCCACCTCCACCGCGATCTTCAAGACGCTGATCTGCCTGAAGACCCGCAACGCCATCATCATCTCCCCGCACCCGGCTGCCGCCAAGTGCACCATCGCCGCCGCCAAGCTCGTGCTTGACGCCGCCGTCAAGGCCGGCGCCCCCGAGGGCATCATCGGCTGGGTCGATGTCCCCTCCATCGAGCTGACTAACATGGTCATGCGCGACGTCGACATCATCCTCGCCACCGGTGGCCCGGGCATGGTCAAGGCCGCCTACTCCTCGGGCAAGCCCGCCCTGGGCGTTGGCGCCGGTAACACCCCGGTCGTCATCGACGACACCGCCGACGTTCTGCTCGCAGTCAACTCCATCATCCACTCCAAGACCTTCGACAACGGCATGATCTGCGCTTCCGAGCAGTCCGTGACCGTCATCGACACCATCTACGACCAGGTCAAGGCCGAGTTCCAGAAGCGCGGCTGCTACTTCGTCAAGCAGGGTGCCGAGATGGAGGCCCTGCGTGCCGCCATGTTCAAGAACGGCGCCCTCGATCACCGCATCCCCGGCATGGCTGCCGCCAAGATCGCCGAGCTCGCCGGCATCGAGGTTCCCGCCAAGACTAAGATCCTGATCGCCGAGGTCACCTCCACCGACCCCGCCAAGGAGGAGTTCTCCCACGAGAAGCTCTCCCCGGTCCTGGCCATGTACCACGCCAAGGACTTCCAGGAGGCCGTCGACAAGGCCGAGCACCTGGTGCTCGCCGGTGGCCCGGGCCACACCGCCTCTCTGTACGTGCACCCCGCCCAGGCCGAGAAGATCAGCCTGTTCGAGCACGTCATGAAGGCCTGCCGCATCGTCATCAACACCCCGTCCTCGCACGGTGGCATCGGTGACCTGTACAACTTTGGCATGAAGCCGTCTCTGACCCTGGGCTGCGGCTCCTGGGGCGGCAACTCCGTCTCCGAGAACGTTGGGGTGAAGCACTTGATCAACGTTAAGACTGTGGCCGAGCGCCGTGAGAACATGCTGTGGTTCCGCGCTCCCGAGAAGGTCTACTTCAAGAAGGGTTCCACGCCCGTCGCCCTCGACGAGCTGGGCAACGTCATGGGCAAGAAGCGCGCCTTCATCGTTACCGACCAGTTCCTCTTCAAGAATGGCAACACCCGCGCCATCGAGGCCAAGCTCGACGAGATGGGCATCGCCCACGACTGCTTCTACGACGTCGAGCCCGATCCGTCGCTGCAGTGCGCACGTCGCGGCGCCAAGCAGATGGCTCTCTTTGAGCCGGACGTCATCATCGCCGTCGGCGGTGGCTCCGCTATGGACGCCGGCAAGATCATGTGGATGATGTACGAGCACCCCGAGTGCAAGTTTGAGGACATGGCCATGGACTTCATGGACATCCGCAAGCGTATCTTCACCTTCCCCGAGATGGGCAAGAAGGCCTACTTCGTCGCCGTCCCGACCTCCTCGGGTACCGGCTCCGAGTGCACGCCGTTCGCCATCATCACCGACAAGGAGACCGGCATCAAGTGGCCGCTCGCCGACTACGCGCTGCTCCCCAACATGGCTATCGTCGACGCCGACAACTGCATGACCGCCCCGCGCGGCCTGACCGCTGCCTCCGGCATCGACGTCATGACCCACGCCATCGAGTCCTACGTCTCCATCATGGCTTCCGACTACACCAAGGGCCTCTCCGAGCGCGCTGCCAAGCTCGTCTTTGAGAACCTGCCCTCCAGCTTCACGAACGGCGCCAAGGACCCGCACGCCCGCGAGGAGATGCACAACGCCTCCTGCATGGCCGGTATGGCCTTCGCCAACGCCTTCCTGGGCCTCAACCACTCCATGGCTCACAAGCTCGGCGCTTTCCATCACCTGCCCCACGGCATCGCTAACGCCGTCATCCTGACCCGCGTCATGCGCTACAACGCCGCCGAGGCTCCCGTCAAGATGGGTACCTTCTCCCAGTATCCTTACCCCAACGCGCTGCACAACTACGCCGAGATGGCCAAGTACTGCGGCATCGAGGGCAAGGACGACAAGGAGGTCTTCGAGAACTTCATCACGAAGCTCGAGGAGCTCAAGGACTTCATCGGTGTCAAGAAGACCATCGCCGACTACGGTGTTGACGAGCAGTACTTCCTCGACACCCTCGACGAGATGACCGAGCAGGCATTCAACGACCAGTGCACCGGCGCTAACCCGCGCTACCCGCTCATGAGCGAGATCAAGGAGCTCTACCTGGACGCCTACTACGGCCGCGAGCCCCAGGACTACGCCGTCTGCTAGTTTTTAGCACGGTTTTTTGCGGCGGGGGTGCACGGGTGTTTCACACACCCCCGCCGTCGCTTCTATCGCATCGTTGAAAGGATACAACCATGCTGCTACCCGATTCCAAGACCGAGCTCGTCCGCCGTGGCAACAAGGTCGTTTACGACCTGGGCGACAAGATCGTCAAGGTCTTTAACGAGACCAAGCCTGTCTCCGACGTGTTCAACGAGGCTTTGAATCTTGCCCGCATCAATGAGTGCGGCATCCGCAGCCCCAAGGCTCTCGAGGTTTCCCAGCTCGAGAACGCCAACGGCTGGGCGCTCGTGACCGAGAAGGTTCCGGGCACCACCCTTGCCGAGAAGATGACTGCCGAGCCCCAGCGCTTTGGTGAGTACCTCGAGATGTTCGTCGACCTCCAGATCGAGATCCACGGCTACACCTCCCCGCTGCTCAACCGTCAGCGCGACAAGTTCGCCCGCATGATCGACAGCCTTGATCAGCTCAATGCCACCACGCGCTACAACCTTCAGGAGCGTCTGGACGGCATGACCAAGGAGTTCAAGGTCTGCCACGGCGACTTCAACCCCTCCAACGTCATCGTCGGCGACGACGGCCAGCTCTATGTGTGCGACTGGGCACACGCCACCCAGGGCTCCCCTGCTGCCGACGTTGCCACCACCTACCTGCTCTTTGCCCTCAACAGCAAGGACCAGGCCGAGGCCTACCTGGAGCTCTACTGCGACCGTGCCGACATGCCCATGCAGGTCGTGCGTCAGTGGACGAGCATCGTCGCCGCTTCCGAGCTCGCTCGTAATCGCAACGTGAACGATGAGTTCCTGAAGAACTGGATCGACGTCGTCGATTATCAGTAATATCTGAGCGATTTATTTCGCATCGGAGGCACAAGGAAAACCCCGCAGCTCGCATGGGCTGTGGGGTTTTCCTTTTAGATATCGAAGATGCTACAAGATAGGCTTATAGGACAAAATGTGTGTCCCGATAGAACATCCGTTTCTAGCCATTAATCAAGCCAGAACGGGTACGGGTCCCTGTGGTGGAGGTCCTCCCACACGGCCCTGTCGCCCCACTCCGGCCCTCCGTCCTCGCGCGACGGCGAGGCGGAGTAGACGCTGAACAGGAAGTCGATGTCCGCGTCGGT
>JAXJMV010000058.1:0-1904 GCA_036312985.1 Collinsella sp. | reverse complement strand
GGGGCAGGGACGTTCGGCCGTGCGCGGGCGCCCGGTCGGCGGCCCGTTCTGGGCGCGCCTCAATCGTAGCCCGAGACGGTCCCGGGCTGACAATTTCGACTGTAATGGACGTTCTTAAACGGCTACCCAAGGAGTGTCCCAAACTGCCGGCAGAAAAGGAGCGTCCCTAACTGCCACATCCGGAGCAAGATAACGCCGCAGGTAGAGGACGGACAGCGAGCGGGTCGCATTTGAGACAAGGTGACGTGAAACGAAAGGGCGCTGACCTTCTGGTCGCGCCCTTGAAGTTGAACGTCAGATTGTCCAAATGCGACCCGCGCAGCGTCGAGCCGTTACGGCGTTTGGTAAAACGCCGTAACCTACACCCGTTCCGCGATCTCGTGGATGAGGTAGTCGGTCTTTTCCCAGCCCAGGCACGGGTCGGTGATCGACTTGCCAAAGACACCGCCGTCGACCGGCTGGTTGCCGTCCTCCAGGTAGGACTCGATCATAAAGCCCTTGACCAGCTTGGAGATGGACTCGTTGCGGCGGCAGCTGTCGAGCACCTCCTTGCAAATGCGATACTGCTCCAGCGGACGCTTGCCCGAGTTGTCGTGGTTGCAGTCGATGACCGCTGCCGGATTGGCATAGCCGGCATGCTCGGTATAGCGTTCGGCCAGGCGTTCCAGGTGTTCGTAGTGGTAGTTGGGGTAGGTGCGCCCATCGAGACCGATGTAGCCACGCATAACGGCGTGTGCGAGCGGGTTGCCGTCGCACTCGACCTCCCAGTTGCGGAAGATGAAGCTCTGGTGCGCCTGCGCGGCGTAAATGGAGTTGAGCATAACGGTGGTAGAGCCGGCAGTGGGATTCTTCATGCCAACGGGTACCGAAATGCCGCTCGACACCAGGCGATGCTCCTGGTTCTCGACCGAGCGTGCGCCCACGGCAACATAGCTCAGCAGGTCGACGAGGTATTGGTAGTTGGACGGGTAGAGCATCTCATCGGCGGTAAAGAAGCCCGTTTCCTCAATAACGCGCAGGTGCATGTGGCGGATGGCCTTGACGCCCTCGAGCAGGTCGTCGGGAGCCTCGGGGTTGGGGTTGTGCAGCAGGCCCTTGTAGCCGGTGCCCTTGGTGCGCGGCTTGTTGGTGTAGACGCGCGGAATGATGATGAGCTTGTCCTTGACCTCTTCGGCGGTCTTGGCCAGTCGGTTCATATACTCGAGCACCGAATCCTCGCGGTCGGCAGAGCACGGGCCGATGATGAGCACCTTACGTGCGTCCTCGCCGGTAAAGACTTTGGCGACCTCGGCGTCAAATGCCTGCTTTTTGGCGGTAAGCTCGGCAGAAAGTGGCATTTCCTCGCGGATCTCCATGGGGATCGGCAGCCTGCGTTTGAATTCCATGGCCATAGGGGTCTCCTCAATCTATAGAAAGAGCAATAAGCGTATTGTCGAATGCTCGGCATTATCCGCTGTCGCACGCTAAAGTGCAAGCCCTTGCCACCCCGAAACCTGCCAAAAGGGACAGGTTTATTTTGGCAGGTTTTATATGGGGGAACGTCGGCGGATACCGGGAGGGAGTGGCGTCGCGCGGGACCCTAAGGCTATTGTCGGTTCCCCAGGAAACACCCTGTGGGCAAAAAATGCCAAATATGAGTACGGTTGCTATCTTAGTATCATATTGCCTTCGCAAAATAATAGACATAACAGCAAAATATGTTCATTAACGCAAACACATATAAGTCCGCTATAGGGCTGTTTGATCAATTTAGGGACGCGTGCAGGTGGCGCGCGCAGACGTGGTGTAAGAGCGTCCTGAGGTCCGTCGCTGCAAGTCCCGATGTTACTCCTTCTTGAGACCGCGCCTCTCGACTATCTCGTCCACTATCTCCCTGGCGCGCCGCCCGAGCGCGCGGCGCCTCC
>JAXJMV010000057.1:0-36444 GCA_036312985.1 Collinsella sp. | reverse complement strand
GACAGGGTGCCTTACGCAGCCTAGCCGAAACGCACCGAGCAGACTGAAGCCCACCGGCCTAATGGCTTGGCGTCAGCATGCCGCGATTCGGTCGCACGGAGAGCATTTCCCAGTTGACAAAACTATAGGAACACCCCCCTGAACAGAATCGCCGTTATCGGTTGACGGTGCGGCGATTGCCGCCAGCGGCGACATAAGCGGCTGAGCAATGAGGCCCGCCGTCAAAACGGTTGCGACGGCGCGGTTGGCAACGCCCTTGACGTTGACGGCCTTAGCCCGAGGCTCAAAGTGTTGTGGGCTGTAGTTTGCCATGGCTTTCTCCCTTTGACACGGATGTATCCATACGTATCAAACGGTAGCTGTCGATTTTTGAATTCTGTTGCGCAACATTGGCGACCAGCGTTTTTTTTGAAATTCGTGCTCCTGTGCTTCACAATTTCGTCACATTTGAAGGAGCTGGTGCATCTTATTCTCGCGGGATGGAATTGAGCCTGTGATTTGCATTTGCTCCCGCGTCATCCGCCCTATCGGATTCCGCATCCAACAGACACCCCGCCCGCCACGGTGTAGAGTTAAGACAACGGGCGCGTTGCGCGGACCGCGCTGGAACGAGGTGAACATGAAACTCGATAGACAACAACTCAAGCGACTACGCGAACGCCATCACCGGCGCCACGGCATCCGCCCTGCCCATAGTGAGGCTGCCGAGCAGGCTGGTCGCTTTTTAAAGCGCGCCTTCAACATTCGCGAGGGACGCGCGCCCTATCACGTGATCCGCAAGCGTTTTGTAAACGGGGCGCGTCTGACTGGCTCCCACCTATGCATCCTCATCATCGCCATGCTGATCGCGAGCATCGGCCTCGATATCGATTCGGACATCGCCATCGTGGGCGCCATGCTCATCTGCCCGCTCATGGGCTCGGTCCTTGCCATGGCATACGGCATCGCCACGCTCGACCGCGAGATCACCCTTGAGGCCGTCGCGAGCTTGGCTCTACAGATGGCCTTTTGCCTGGTCACGTCCACGTTGTACTTTAAGCTCTCGCCCCTTGGCACCACCACGGCCGCCATCATCGACAATTCGACACCGACTGTTTGGGACCTTGCCGTCGCGCTCGCGGGCGGCTTTGCGGGTGGCCTGGGCAACTCGCGCGACCAGGAACCCGCCACGCTCATCGCCGGCGTGGCCGTGGCGACCGCGCTCATGCCGCCCCTGTGCGCGGCGGGCTATGGCATCGCCATCGCAAGCGGGTCGCTGTTTCTCTCGGCACTCTACGAGTTTGGCATCAACGTGGTCTTTATCGCACTGGCTGCCGAAGCCGTGCTGCTTCTTCTGCGCGTGCCGCTCAAGCGCGACCTGAACGGCGACGGTATTGTGACCGCTGAGGAAGACACCGAGGTCGACGAGCTGTCACGCAAAGTGCGCCGCCGCATCATCGTGGGAACGGCCATCTTTGCCATCCCCTGCATCGTTATGACGGCGGGGTCCATTGGCTCGGCGCAGACCGGCGTGCAGGACGGCTACGGTGTCACCGAAACTACGCGCGAACTTGCCGCGGTGCTGCCAGGCTTTAAGGATTACACCGTCGCCGTCGAGACCTCGGCTACCGAAGGTGACGAGGAAGGCATCGTCGAGCGCGAGATTGTCGCCCACGTGACGACAAGCGAGGCGCTCGGGGCACGCGACCGCCACGTCGCCCGCAAGCTCATCGACCTCAACGTGCCCGAACTCGATCGCGTGGAGTTTGATGTGGAGTAATGCGGAGCATGGGATGGCTCCCGCGCACAGGCGCAAGTCGCGGCGAGGCTCAGACGCGACGCAGGCACATGCAAAAAGCGGGACGTAGTTCACGTCCGCGCCCCGCTCGCTGTTTTATTGCCGTGAATCAGACGTCCACATCGACATCGCCAGACTCCACCGTAAACGCCGGATCAGTGCTCACAAGATAAAATCGGGTCACCTCAGTATTTCTAATTTGGTAAATCTGCCCCTGATTGCGTCGGCGCGATATATACGCAACGTGAATCGTGCCGAATTCTTCGCCGTTTTCCTTCTTTAATACCAGGATATTGGGATCGTCCGTACGCTTAAACTGCCCGTCAACGCAGCTGCCGTCTTTGTCGACCAGTTGCCACCGATGGTTATCCTCTTCAAAAAAGGCCAGGGTTTCCAGACTCGTCTTGTCGTCCCGATAGTAACCGTCAATGGCAAACCCTTCGGAAGCGCATTCCTGCATATAGGACGTTTCTCGGCTTATAGCAAACAGCCCTGTAGCGCCCAGGAGCACAGCCAGGCAGACCACTGCAAGGGCTATCGAAATAGCACGGCGACCCATGTTAGCCCAGCCGATAGTTGCTTAACGGAGCGTGAAACATACCTGGAACCTCCGATATCAGGGGGAACGTCGCCAGCAGGCTGGCGACAACTATATGTTTCTGACATCAAACCATATGGCTGCCACTCGCGGATGGGGCATCGGCGAACGGCGTGTTTTCATACTCCATTGGTCAAACCTAAGCGCGGCCCTACAGCTCGTACTTGTACACGCGGTAGATATACTTTTCGGCTTCCATCTCGTAGGTGGCGATGGGCAGTCCGCAGCGATCATCTCGTCGTTTGGCAGATAGATCACACTGTGCTGGCCCGCATTGAGCGAAAAATCGCCTTGGGCCTGCAGCAACTTGTCCTCAAAGCCCGAGCCGGCCCAAAAATCGGGCAAGCCCACGGAAGGCTGCAGCGAGATCATTTGCGCAACATATGTCCAGCAAAAACGGGTGGTAGCCGGTACGGCTACCACCCGTTTGTCTCATATCTAGCCCATAGCAGGCCAGTTACTTCTTAATGCCACGTCCCAGACGCTTGGCGACCGATGCAACGGCCTCTTCGCTGGCCGGCCCGCAGCTCACGCAGCCGTCATGGGCACGCATCTGGCCGGTGACCTCGTCCATCGCGAGCGGCGCCACCTTCTCGAGCTTAAAGCCCTTACCGGCGCGCATGTTCTCCTTTGCCACACTGATCATGAGCTTAATGCGGTTGAGCTGGTTGACCTCGGACGCACCGGGATCGTAGTCCACCGCGACGATATTGCTCTCGGGGTGCTGACGGCGCAGCTCCTTGATCACGGCCTTGCCTACCACGTGATTGGGCAGGCACGCGAAGGGCTGCGTGCAGATGATGTTGGGCGCGCCGTGGTCGATCAGGTCGAGCATCTCGGCCGTGAGCAGCCAGCCCTCGCCCATGTTGTTGCACACCGAAAGCACCGTGCGGGCCTTGTCGGCCATGGTGCCGATGCGCTCGGGCGCCTCAAAGCGGCGGGACTTTTCGAGCAGCTCCTCCACCGGTGTGCGCATCCAGTCCACGAGCTTGATGAGCGCCTGCATACCAGCGCGCGTGGTAGCAGAGCTTCCCAGTTCGTCCTTCTGCAGCTCGGCGTTGCTCATGGAGTACAGGAAGAAGTCGAGCAGGCCCGGCACCACGGCCTCGCAGCCCTCGCGCTCGATAACGTCGACCACGTGGTTGTTGGCCGTGGGATGGAACTTGACCAGGATCTCGCCGACCACGCCCACGCGCGGCTTGGTGCCCTCGCCCACGAGCGGCATAGTGTCGAACGCGCGAATGGCCTCACGGCACAGCTTGGTGTAGTTATGCCTGTTGAACTTGGGCGCCAGCTTGCGGGCGCGCGCCATGTACTCCTCGTAGAGTGCGTTGGCAGCGCCGGGCGTGGCCTCGTACGGGCGGCAGCGATAGAGCATCTGCATCATCACGTCGCCAAAGAGTACCGCGTAAACTGCCTGCTTAAGCAGCGCTGGCGTAATCTTAAAGCCGGGGTTATCCTCGCCGAGCGCCACGGCCGAAAGCGAGATCACCGGAATCTCGGGGTGGCCGCTCTCGCGCAGGGCCTTGCGGATGAGCGCGATGTAGTTGGTGGCACGGCAGCCGCCGCCGGTCTGGCTGATAACCACGGCCGTCTTGGACAGGTCGTACCGACCGCTCTCGATGGCCTCCATAATCTGGCCGGTCACCAGGATCGACGGATAGCAAATGTCATTGTTCACATAGCGCAGGCCAGCCTCGACGGCGTCGTGATCGGTCGAGGGCAGCAGCTCCAAGTTGTAGCCAGCACCACGGAACACCTCTTTGACCAGGTCAAAGTGGATCGGCGCCATCTGCGGGCACAGGATGGTGTAGCCCTCGTCGCGCATCTGCTCGGTAAAGGGCACCTTGGGCCACGCGGTCGAGGCACTCTCACGCTGCGCCTCGAACGTGTACTTACGGCTCGCGAACGCAGGGGCATCCGTGGAAGGCGCCACCGGCGCGGCGTCACCCTGCTCGTAGGTCTCGCCCGCGGCCGTAGCCTCTGCCAAGCGCTCGGCCTCCTGGTCCTTAAGCGCTGCCATGAGCGAGCGAATGCGGATGCGCGCGGCGCCTAGGTTGGACACCTCGTCGATCTTGAGCACGGTATAGATTTTGCCGCTGGCCTCCAGAATCTCCTGCACCTGGTCGGTAGTCAGGGCATCGAGACCACAGCCGAAAGAATTGAGCTGGATCAGGTCCAGGTCGTTGCGCATCGTCACAAAACGAGCGACGGCGTACAGGCGGCTGTGGTACATCCACTGATCGACGACGCGGATGGGACGCTCGGGCTTCACCAGGTGCGCGAGCGAATCCTCGGTAAAGACCGCAAAGCCAAAGCTCGAGATAAGCTCGGGCAGGGCGTGGTTGATCTCGGGGTCGTTATGGTAGGGACGACCGGCGAGCACGATGCCGTGACCGCCGTGGTCCTCGACCCACTTAAGGGCCTCCTCGCCCATGGTCTGGATATCCTCGTGGAAGCGCGCATCGGCCTCAAAGGCAGCGTTGACGGCGGCATCGACCTCGGAGCGCGTGATCTTGGGACCGCGTACGCGACCGCGACCGGCCTCAGCATCGGCCACACGGTCGACGGCGAGCACCTGGTACAGACGGCGCTTGAGCTCGGTCTTGTCGTGATAGGGCACAAACGGGTACAGGAACTCGATGTTCTGCTCGCGAATCTCGTCGATATTGAGCGCCAGCGCCGTGGGGTAGCTCATGACGATGGGGCAGTTATAGCAGTTGCCGGCCGTCGGATCCTCCTTGCGCTCCCAGCGCACGCACGGCATCCAAATGAAGTCGACATCGCGGTCGATAAGGTTCATCACATGGCCGTGGCTCATCTTTGCCGGGTAGCACACGCTCTCGGACGGCATGGACTCGATGCCCGCCTGGTAGGTCTTTTTGCTCGACTGGTCAGACAGCTGCACGCTAAAGCCCAGGCGCGTAAAGAACGCGTGCCAGAAGGGGTAGTTCTCGTACATGTTGAGCGCGCGCGGGATACCCACGGTGCCGCGCGGGGCCTCGTCGGGGCTCAGCACCTCGCGGTTAAACAGCAACTCGTTTTTCTTTTTGAAGAGGTTGGGGGCCTCGGTCTTCTGCTTTTTGTGGCCGGCGCCCTTCTCGCAGCGGTTGCCGGTAATGAAGCGTCTGCCGCCGCCAAAGTCGTTGACGGTGAGCTGGCAGTTGTTGGAGCAACGACCGCAGCGGACATGCTTTTGCGTCACGGTGAGGTGTGCGATGTCCTCGGCAGAAAGAATGGTCGAAGTGCCGTCGGCGCCAGCGCGATCGCGGGCGAGCAAGGCAGCGCCATAGGCGCCCATGCAGCCGGCGATGTCGGGACGCACGGCGTGCACGCCGGTGAGCTGCTCAAACGCGCGCAGCGTGGCATCGGACATAAAGGTGCCGCCTTGGACGATCACCTGGCTGCCGATCTCCTTGGGATCGCGCAGCTTAATAACCTTGAACAGGGCGTTCTTGATGACGGAATAGGACAGGCCGGCCGCGATGTCGCCCACCGTGGCGCCTTCCTTTTGCGCCTGCTTGACGCGCGAGTTCATAAAGACCGTGCAGCGACTTCCCAGGTCGACCGGAGCCTTGGCACGGATGGCAGCGTTGGCGAACGCGCGCACGTCCATGTTCATAGAGACGGCGAAGCTCTCGATAAAGCTACCGCAGCCCGACGAGCAGGCCTCGTTGAGCATGATGTGCTCGATAACGCCGTCCTTGACGCGCAGGCACTTCATGTCCTGGCCACCAATGTCCAGAATGAACTCGACGCCGGGCAGGAACGCCTTGGCGCCACGCAGATGCGCGACGGTCTCGATCTCGCCGGAGTCGGCCTTGAGGGCCTCGATGAGCAGCGCCTCGCCATAGCCCGTGGTGGTCACGTGACCGATGGTGCAGCCGACGGGAATGTGGTTGTAGAAATCGGCCATGATGACCTTGGCCGTGCCCAGGATGTCGCCGTTGTTGTTACCGTACCAGGTGTGCAACAGCTGGCCGTCCTCGCCCACGAGTGCGGCCTTCATGGTGGTGGAGCCGGCGTCGATGCCAATGAACACGCGGCCGGTGTAGCCGTCGAGCTTGCCCTTGGGGACGACTTCCTGGTCGTGGCGGGCCTTGAACTCGGCAAAGTCCTTGTCGGTGGCAAAGAGCGGATCCAGACGCTCGACCTCGGCACCTTGCGTGTCACCCAGGGCATCGATAGCCTCGATGAGCTGCGGGAGCGTGCTGAGCTTGTTGGACTCGTGCGCCATGGCGGCGCCGCTCGCCACAAACAGGTGAGCGTTTTGGGGCACGATACGGTGCTCCTCGTCCAGATTGAGCGTGAGGTAGAAGCGGTGGCGCAGCTCGGAGAGATACTGCAGCGGGCCGCCCAGGAAGGCGACGTTGCCGCGGATGGGACGGCCGCACGCCAGGCCCGAGATGGTCTGGGTCACGACGGCCTGGAAGATGGAGGCGGCCACGTCCTCGGGGCGGGCGCCTTCGTTGAGCAGCGGTTGGACGTCGGTCTTGGCAAAGACGCCGCAGCGGCTGGCGATGGGATAGATGGTGGTGGCGTTGGCCGCGAGCTCGTTGAGGCCGCTCGCGTCGGTGTGCAGCAGGGTTGCCATCTGGTCGATGAACGCGCCCGTGCCGCCGGCGCAGGTGCCGTTCATGCGCTGCTCGATGCCGTTATCGAAGTAGATGATCTTGGCGTCCTCGCCGCCCAGCTCGATGGCGACATCGGTGGCAGGGATGAGGGTCTCGACGGCACGCTTGCTGGCGATGACCTCCTGGACAAACTCCAGGTCGAGCCACTGGGACAACAGCAGACCGCCCGAGCCGGTAATGGCGCAGGTCATCTGGGCCGTCGGCAGCACGGTCGCAGCGCCCTCGAACAGATCACGGGCGCAGGCACGGACGTCGGTGTGGTGGCGCTGGTACTTGGCGTACACGATCTGGTTGTCGTCGTTGAGCACAGCGAGCTTAACGGTGGTGGAGCCCACGTCGATGCCCAGGTGCAGGTTGCCACGAGCGTTCTCGGGGTTGAAGACCGCGCCTTCGGGGGCCTGGACGGCAGTGGCGGCTACGGGCTCAGCGGCAGTGACGGGCTCGCTAGCGACGGACGTCTCCTCTGCCGCGTTCTTGGCCTCGGCAACCGCCTCGGCAACTTTCTCGGCAGCCGCGGTCGCGGCCTTCTGCGCGGCGTCCACCACGGCGGGCGCGGCCTCGCGTGCGGCAGCGACCACACGGTCTTTAATGCCCTCGACGAGTTTGCTCATCTGTTTCTCCTCTTAGTAGTTGGACTCGACGGTTGCGGCGGTGTCGACCGCGTCCTCGAGCTGCAGATTCAATAGCTTCATGCCGTATTCCGGCACGTTGATATCGATGGGTTGGCCATATAGGTCGCCGGGACGCACAAAGGCGATAACCGTCATAATGCGCGCCATGGCTTCGGGCGATTCGGTGAGCCCACGCTCAAACCAACGCTGAATCAGGCCGACCTCGGCACTCACGACGTAGGTAACGTAGTAGTCAAAGAACGTCCCCAGCGCCAGGCCCAAAATGCCCGTCTGCGCACGAGGCACCACGGCCTCACGCGCGGTGTCGATGATTCGCTTAATGAAGGCCTGGTCGCCGCCCGGACCCAGCAGCGCACCGATTAAGTCGCGGTTGGCCGCAAGGTAGCGCAGCAACTCAACCGAACCAGGCGCCGGCTCGAGCTCATCGATGTTGTGATAGAGATCAGGCAGCTGAGCTGCGGTGATGAGCTCAATGCGCTCACGGATCTCGGCCAGCAAGCCGTCCTCGATTTGATTGATAAAGTCGGGGATATCGCGGTAGTGCGAATAGAACGTGCGGCGCGTAAGGCCAGCGCGCTCGGTGAGCGACGCGACATTAATGCGCGAAAGGTCGCCGCTTTCGGCAAGCTCGCTGGCAAGCGCCTGGCGAAGGGCGCGCTGCGAGCGAAGGGACCGGCGATCGCATTTCTCGAGCTGGGACAAACGTCCTCCTTGTTACTCAGCCTGTGCGCTATTGCACAGTGCGAGTATTATTGCACACCGTGTGCATCAACACGTAAAGGCAATATTTGGGTTGTGACAAAGGGACGGTCCCTTTGCCACATTCAGCGGCCGCCTAGGTTGTGCCAGTTGTGCCTGGCTTTTGAAGCGGCATTACCAATTGTCCAAAATGTCATTCGTGGGTAGAATAGTGTCGACGGCAGCCCAAGTTGTAGCTAGCTGGGCAGCGCCGTTGTTTGCATTAGGGGGTCAACGCCTTAGCGGCGGCGACCCCTTCTGTTGCGCTTCGAACGCTGCTTGAGTGCCTCGGAAAGGCCGACAAGTGCCGTGAAGAACGAGACCAAAGCGGTCAGAAGTCTCACGAAATCAATCAAATCGGTCATGGGCATCACCTCCCATCGGATGGAGGGCGCTGCCCGGCACATGGAACTGCCGCCAACAGTATCAATTCTATCAAAGCGCAGTTAGATATGCGAATGTTTGTTCGCATTTCAGAAGATCGGAACTCGGGTATGGCGAAGGAGCAGTTCCTTTGCCATACCCGAGCTTGTTGCCGAACTGCTACCTACATTTTTCGAGTTATTCGGCCACGCTGCTGGTTCTGCATAAATGCACCACCGGGATTATCTGAGAGTTTTTGTCCTTATTTGAGCGCATACATGCCCATTTGCGCACTTACGTCACCGAATCAAACACCGTTAGAGGTATGAATGTTCCTGCGAGGGCATCTTTAGCCATTTAACGACCTCCGACAGGCCGAATAACTCGAAATTTGTTGGTGGCGAAAGCGTAACAGTCCTATACGCCAAAAGCCGGCATCTCCCATGTGACAAAGGGACTATCCCTTTGCCACATTATTCGATGACGGTGCGGGAGTTTTGCTTGCGCATGGTGGCGAGCATATGCTTGGGAACGGCGTGGGCCATGCAGCTGCCGATGGTCACGCTCGCGGCGGCCTTAGCTGTATCGCTTGCGTTTTTGGTCGCGTAGCTGTGGCGGAAACGCTTGAGCATGGCAATGTCGTTGCCGCCGTCTCCATAGACCGCGACCTCGTCCTCGGCAATACCGTAGTAGCCCGCCAGCCACGCCACGCTCTCGCCCTTGTTGCACGCCACGTCCGTGATCTCGAACATCACCGGATCGAACGGCGCGTTGACCACGCGGTCCGATCGCTCGGCCAAATATGCCTTAAGGTCGCGCTCCAGCTCGGGCGAGGTCACGCGGCAGTTGATTTTGCACACGTCATGACGCAGGATGTCACCGACCGACTGGTCGAAATACTGTTCCTCGTGATACCCGCCACGTGCACGCATGCCGCGCATCACGATGCGCTTGATAGGACTGTCCTTTTTAAAGCCCGCCTGGTGCATCTCGAACGAACCGCTCGAGAACATGCCGTCGGGCGTGGAGCAGTCGAAGCAAATGTCCGGGAACGCCTTGAGCAGCTCCTCGGTAACCTGCGGGTCGATGGTCCAGGTCTTGAGCACCTCACCATGGCTGTCACGCACGATGGATCCGTTGGAGCAGCAGGCGTCGAGTGCCAGACCTGTAAAGCCATGCTCGCCGATCGGCAGCGTCGAGCGTCCGGTCGCGGGAACCACATGCAGGCCAGCCTCGGTCAGCTCGCGAATGGCGCGGCGAATGGTTCCGTCCGCCTCGTGCAGGGCGTTGAGCAGCGTTCCGTCTAAGTCACTCGCAAACATCTTAATCATGGGCATGCCTCTCCTTCGTCTGCACGATATTGTAGACGAAGGAGAGGCATGCCCAAACAATGCCGTCCCGGCGCGACGTGCCACTGCCTCCACAAATTCACGGTTCCCCAGCGCCTTAAGACATTCGCCATAAGCGACTTTTCAGCCGATTAAACAGCGCCGTCGTCAACGTCAGCACCGCCAACATGCCTGCGAATACAATCGCCGGTGTCCATCGATCATATGCGAGCCCGTAAACCAATTGGCCAATAGGCGTTGCACAGGAAAGCGTCATATAAACGAGTGCCAGCACTTTTCCGCAGAGTTCCTTTGGCGCTGACCGCTGAACGAATGAAACGATTTCGACCGATGTAATGCTTGCCCACGCCATAACCCATGCCGAGCCGGCCGCAAGCGCGGCAAACGCTAATTCATCAGGACCGCTCAGTAGTGCGACAATAATCGGTACGACTCCAAAACTAATCATCGCAACATATCGACATATGCCCTTGAAGGAAAAACGATGCGGCCAAATACCGACCAAACCACTGCCGACAAGACCACCCAAGCCCATAGCCACCTCAATAATCCCAACAAAGGATGATTGCATCCCGAGATGCTTTGCAACAATAACGGGAGCACCAATCGTTAACCCAACTAACGCAAGGTTCAAAATAGCCGCAAGCAGAAACACAACGAGCAATGATGCGTTTTGAAACAGGTACCGAATCGACTCCCGAAAATCGCTTTGGCATGTCGAGCAAGTCGTACTGTCCCCTGTCATTCCAGATGAGGCATTTTGCTTGAGTGCGCCCCCGAACAGTAGGGCTGACATCGCAAACGTCAACGCCGCGGTTTCGCATAGAGCATCGATACCAAAGCACCCATAGACTGCCGTCCCGACTACAGGCCCCAAGATATTGCTCGCCATGGTTATCTGCGAGACCAACGCAGTGGCACGCTCAACCTTTTCTGGGCCCGTCATGCGCACCGTCTCAATTTGAAGCATCGGCTTCAGCAGCGATTGGATGCCATATTGGACGCAAAGCATTGCTGCCACGACAATCGCAAGAGGCAGCGACCACTTCATGGGGATAAACAACAGCGATGCAGCCATCAGAACAATGCCGAGCACCACAAGAACCCCGCGATGTCTCCCCCGATCCGCCAAGATTCCGCCAACCGGAGTCGCGAGCACGCCCGGTATGAACGCTATCGCCGCGACGGCACCATATAACGTTGACGAGCCGCTGCAATCGAACAAGTAAAGCGGGCACACAAAGCACAGTGCCGACAACATCGAATACGCGCACAGCTGTGCAACAAGAAGACCGAAAAGCCTGATAGATCGCACTGTTTTTTGCGCCAACGAGACGCTACTCCTCCGCATTTCAGCCATAAGCCTATCCCCTATACATACCGTTAGTATGTATTTAATGACTTGAAAAGGGCAGCCGTGGCTACCCTTACAAATCAATTACATACCGTCAGTATCTATATTACCACCCGGCGCGGTCCCATACGTCCCAAATCTGCGCCGTTGTCTGAAGCATTTCTTCCCCCAAATCGAGCCCCACCGCGGCCGCCATCTGCGCCAAACATTGTGCGCGAGCGAGCATTCGCTCCTTGGGCTCGAGCGGACGGAACAATGGCAGCAGCCAAAGATTCGCCAACAGCGATACGGCCTCCGCCGCTTCGCGCGGGCATTCGCACGCAATGGAGCCGTCGGCGATGCCCTCCTCGATCACTGGCAAGAGGCAGCCATCGGCCGACTCGTCGAACGAGCCCTGGTACTGCATCGCCAGTAGACGCGAGCTTTTTACCGGATCCGCCGCAGGATGCATGCGTGCCCATAGCTCAATTTGTGGAACGACGGACTCGGACGCGTACAGTCGCTTGAGTTTTTGGGCTCCAGTCATATTGCCGATACCAAGCGTTGAGCGACGTTGCTCAACAATCGGAACCATTGCCCGATCAAATGCGGCGTTGAAAATCTCTTCTTTGCTCTTAAAGTGATGATAGACAGCGCCCTTGGTCATGCCATCGAGGCGGTCGACGATATCTTGAATGCTCGTCCCCTCATAACCCTGTGCGCAGAATAGCTCCAGCGCCGCGTCGAGAATCTTCGCGACCGTCTCCTCGGGATATTTATTACGCCCCATAATCCGTCCATCCGCAACGCAAGTCTTGTGCCTCATTGCAGCATTTTAACGTTGTGGATGGCAGGCGGTCGATTCTACACCGCGGCGGGGCCGTGTTCGCCGGTGCGGATGCGGATAACCTCCTCGACCGGCTCGACCCAGATCTTGCCGTCTCCGACGGCGCCGGTGCGGGCGGCGTTGCAGATGATGTCGACAATGCCGTCGACGTGCTCATCGGCACAGATGAGGGTGAACTGCACCTTAGGGATCGTGTTGACAAGCAGCTCGTTGCCGCGCACGTATTCCTTCCAGCCATGCTGCGCGCCGCAGCCCTGCACCTGGTTGATAGTCATACCGCGAACATCGGCAGCAAACAGCGCGTCTTTAAGAACCTCAAGTTTCTCGGCGCGAACAATCGCCGTAATCTTCTTCATAGTGAATTCCTCTCTTTAATAAAGAAATGAATTTCTCATTCATGTGGCACGGGTTTTCCAAATGCCGCAAACCAACCTCAGAGATCAAAAAGTTCAACTGACTGGTCTTAGCAGGTTTCCCAAGTGCCGCAGATTGCCGTGAAAGAGGAGCGAAGCGTACTTAAGTACGTGAGCGACGATTGAGCGGCAAGGTGCGGTGCTTGGGGAAGCTGCTAATCGAGTCCGGAGAACGAAGGATACGCGCTCTCGCCGTGCTGACTCGCATCCAAGCCCAGCGCCTCGTCGGCCTCGTCCACGCGCAGGCTGCCGCGGAACAGCGCCTTGACCACCGCGGCAATCACCAAGTCGAGCACCAGCACAATAGCGACCGTCACCACAATGCCCAGGATTTGCGAGATGAGCAGCGACATGTCACCCGTGTAGAACAGGCCGCCCTTACCGGTCCACGAAAGCTCCGGCACGCAGAACAGACCCGTGAGCACGCCGCCCAAGATGCCGCCGATACCATGGCAGCCAAACGCGTCGAGCGCATCGTCGTAGCCGAACCTGGTCTTGAGATGGCTGATGGCCAGGTAACAGACGGGAGAGACGATCAGGCCCATGACCAGCGCCGCCCACGGCTCGACAAAGCCCGCGCCCGGCGTGACCACCACAAGGCCCGCAACCAGACCGGTGCTGGCGCCCACCAGCGTGGGGCGACCGGTGTGCACGCGCTCGACGGCAAGCCACGAGACCATGCCCGCTGCGCTGGCCGTCACGGTGTTGAGGATGGCGAGTGCCGCCACGGCATCGGCCTTAAACTCGCTGCCGCCGTTAAAGCCAAACCAGCCAAACCAAAGCAGCCCGGCGCCCAGCGCCACAAACGGCACGTTATGCGGACGGTAGCTCACCATGCCAAAGCCGCGACGACGGCCGAGCATTAAGCAGAGAATCAGGCCCGTAAGACCGGACGAAATGTGCACCACGTCGCCGCCGGCAAAGTCGAGTGCGCCGATGATGTCGCCGATAAATGAGCCATCGCCGCCCCAGACCATGTGGGCGAGCGGCGCATAGACCACGAGCAGCCAAATGCCCAGGAAGGCCGCCATGGCACCAAACTTAACGCGGCCGGCCAGGCTGCCCGTGACGATAGCGGCCGTGATCATGGCAAATGCCATCTGGAAGGCGATGTTGATGATCTGAGGGCAGACGGCACCGTCCGACGCGGTGCCCTCAGCCGCCTGCAGCACCTGGTTGAGCACCGGCAAGCACAGCAGCTGGTCAAGGCCTCCAATAAACGGGCTGGAACCGTCGCCGCCGTAGGCCAGCGACCAGCCGGCAACAATCCACAGCACGCCGACCAGGCCAATGGCGCCAAAGCACATGAGCATGGTGTTGATGACATTTTTGCGCCTGGACAGGCCGCCATAGAAAAACGCCAGACCCGGTGTCATTAAAAACACGAGCATGGTGCAGATGAGCATAAACGTTATCGATCCCGTATCGTACATTCGCTCCCCCTTGATCGCATGAACGTTGTCGGCGCCCATAATGCGGCCGAGGGGCAACTGGTGTAGACCAGATACGGCGTTGTTAAACGCTGCGTTGTCGAATGGAAACGGTGCCGCAATCTTGGAAACGGCGCGGCAACGGGCGCGAAACCAACGGGAAATACGCGAGCAAGGAAGCCGCGAGCGCGCCCGTCCCGGCTAGCGCCGGAACAGCTCGCGGGCTCGGTCGCGGAGGTCGGTAGCTCGGATGACGCCCTCGTAGCGGTTGATACGCAAGCGCGGGAAGGCATTGAAGAAGCGCAGGTCGCGGCGGCTGAGTGACACGCTCGGCACCGGACGGCTTATGCCCTTGCTGGCAAGGCGACGACTGAGCGACGGACGCGGCATGCTCGGCGCGGCATCGGCCACGCGGCGGGCGGCAAGCGCCAGGCCGCGAGCACCATCCGCGATAAACGTCGGCATCGAAGCCTTCTCGCGCAGGGCATCGAGCGCGGCGTCACCCAGCTCGGCCAGCCACGCGTTAACGGCACGGCTGCGGATATGCGTCTGCGCCACCGAGTCGATCGCCGAATCGGGAATACGTTCAAGCATGGAATCAGACGCATCGGCAAGCGACTCGTTGATGCGGTCGGCAAGGTCGGCCCGGACGCGCTCCAGCTGATCGGACAGGCGGCGCCAACTGGCCAAAGAACACATCGCGTCGACCATCATCGCGACCGCGACGATAAAGGCGGACAGCCGCACAATCAGCACCGGCAAATGGTCGAGCAAGCCCAACACCGCCGGTTCCACTACGCGGCAAATGCACAACGCACCCAAGCCAAACGCGCAGGCCCAGTACAGGCAGATGCGTCCGTGCAAGTTAAACGGCAGGTGCGAGTAATCCCAAAAGCGAGCGCCCGTTGTTTTTTCCAACAGCACGCCTACGCTGTACTCAATCACGCTGCATACGAGCGCTGCAGCGACAAACTGGCTCGACGCATCCGGAATCCCGCGCAACAGCAGCCAGCAGGCAATGCCGTCCGCGCCATAGATGGGGCAGCACGGCCCCAGCAAAAAGCCGCTGTTGGCAAAGCGTCCGTGGTTGAGCATGGCGCAGACCGTCGATTCCCATGCCCAACCGCAAGAACCGTAAAAGGCAAACGAGAGCACCAGCGCCGAGAGCGGACAGGCGGCAAGCGTCGCGCCGCCAAACGCCATATCAATCGCGGTCCCCACCGTCTACCCTCTCCTCTTTTCGCTCGAATCTTTGCTCGAGCCGTCACTCGAGCCCTCGTTCGAATCGTTCGCGCCGCCTTTGCGCGGTAGACGGCAGGCGACCGTCTCGCGCAGAGCACACCATTTATCCGCCAGGCACACAATCCACGCCTCGCGACACGTCGGCGGCACCGGCACCAGCGGAAACATATGCCGCACGATAATATTCCGCTCTCGCGGCGTCAGCTCAAAATCTTCCTCGGCACGCGCCAGGGCAAAAAACGGATGTCGAAATCCGTGCAGTCGATGGCTCGGGTCGGGGTCGTGCCAATCATAGAGAAAGTAGTCGTGCAGCAAGGCCCCGCGCAGCAGCGAGGCACGGTCGATCGAAATGCCAGCACGGCCCAAGTGCTCGGCAAAGGACAGACTTGCCCGTGCCACCGAGGTCACATGTGCATAGACCGTCACGTCGCCATGCTGGATAAACTCGCGCGTCAGGTCCAAGCGGCCCGCCTGGGCGAGCTGGCGGGCGGCATCGTCGACCTCGTGCGCGATTTTCTCGGCACGAACGGCATCGGACATGCTGCCTCCTTCCAGCGGCTCACGGCGGCAAGCCACGGCCTGCACGTATTGAAAAAATCATCATCGAATCTATCAGTATGGCATCGGACAAAACGTTTTGCCCCACCAGTTGTCGAATTACCGCGCCGCCGTCACATATCAAACGCCAAAATGTGCGAGACTGTCTTGTGCAATTGTGTCGGCCGAGGGAGCGCCGGCGCTCGATTCGCATGGAGTAACCCACAACGATGCTGCTTACGCAAACGACAACGCCCGAGGACGTCAAGGCTCTCGACCGCGCCGAGCTTCCGCTGCTCTGCGGCGAGATTCGCCACGCCATCCTCGAAAGCTCCGCCGCTGTCGGCGGACACGTTGCCCCCAACCTGGGCGTCGTTGAGCTTACGGTTGCGCTTCATCGCGTGTTTAACTCCCCTATCGACAAGATTGTCTTTGACGTTTCGCACCAGACCTACGCCCACAAGGCGCTGACCGGGCGCGCGTATACCTATATCGATCCGGAACGTTTTGGCGAGGCTTCTGGCTTTGCCAATCCCGACGAGTCCGAGCACGACCTGTTCGCCATGGGCCATACCTCCACATCGGTGAGCCTGGGCTGCGGCTTGGCACACGCCCGCGATCTGGCGGGCGACAGCTACAACGTCATCACCATCATTGGCGACGGCTCGCTTTCGGGCGGCTTGGCGTTTGAGGGCTTTAACAATGCCGCCGATCTCGACAGCAACCTGATCATCATCGTCAACGATAACGACCAGTCCATCGCCGAAAACCACGGTGGCCTCTATCGCAATCTGGCCGAGCTGCGCACCAGCAACGGCACCTGTGAGCGCAACGTTTTCCGCGCGATGGGACTCGACTACCGTTATTTGGACGCCGGCAACGACGTGTTGGCCCTGGTCGACGCGCTGCAGGAACTGCGCAATATCGATCATCCCATCGTGCTGCACGTCTCCACCGCCAAGGGCAAGGGCTTTGAGCCGGCCCAGAGCGACCCCGAACGCTGGCACCACGTGGGTCCGTTTGACATGGCGACTGGGCGCAAGCTTTGCCCGGGCCATCCGAGCGAGCCCGCGCCGCGCACCTATGCTGACATTACGGGCGAGGCGCTCAGCGCCGCCATCGAGCGCGATCCACAGGTCGTTGGCATCACGGCCGCCACGCCCTACATTATGGGCTTTACACCCGAGCTTCGCGCTGCCGCCGGCAAACAGTTCGTCGATGTGGGCATTGCCGAGGAGCACGCCGTGACCTTTGCCACCGCGCTTGCGCGCTCGGGCGCCAAGCCAGTCTTTGGTGTGTACGGCACGTTTTTGCAGCGCGCCTACGACGAGCTGTGGCACGACCTGTGCCTCAACGACGCCCCCGCAACCATTTTGGTGTTTGGTGCGTCGATCTTTGGCACCACATCCGAGACGCACCTCTCGTTCTTTGATATTTCCATGCTGGGCGGTCTTCCCAACATGCACTACTTGGCGCCGGCCTGCATGGAGGAATATCTGTCCATGCTGAGCTGGTCGCTCGACCACCGCGAGCATCCCGTGGCAATCCGCGTACCGGGCATCGGCCTGGTGAGCCGTCCCGACCTTGCGCCCGCCGAAGACACCGACTACAGCGCCGTTCGCTATAACGTGGTGCGTCAGGGCCGCGACGTTGCCGTGCTTGCGCTCGGCGACTTCTTTGAGTTGGGCGAGCGCGTGGCAAACCGCTTGGCCGCCGAGTACGGCATCGAGGCCACGCTCGTCAACCCGCGCTTTGCAACCGAGCTCGATCGCGAGTTCCTCGACAGCCTTGCCGCCGAGCATCGCGTTGTCGTCACCCTCGAGGATGGCGTCTTGGACGGCGGCTGGGGTGAGCGCGTGGCATGTTATCTGGCATGCACGCCGTTGCGCACGCGCACCTTCGGCATCGCCAAGGGCTTCCCCGACCGCTACGACCCCAACGAACTGCTCGCTCAAAACGGCATGACGGTCGAGAACATGGCCGCCGAAGCCGCAAGACTACTCAACGAGTAAGAAAACCTCCGCAAGGGAAGCATCCCTGCGGAGGTTTTTGTTTTCGCGACGCGATTATCTCAATCTGTAACATCCAGGGCCCGAATTCCCGTCTAACTGTTACAGATCTAGACAAGACGTCTTAGTCCCTGACCTTTGTCTCAATCTGTAACAGATAGAGACCTTTTAGCCATCCAGATGTTACAGATCGAGACATTCGAATTCCCCTGAAGTGAAAATCTCGATCTGTAACAGGTAGAACCCATTTCCTCGTCTAACTGTTACAGATTGAGACAAAGCAGCGAGACAGGCCACCACATCTGCAAGAACCACCACAAAGGTGCCTGTCCCTTTTTGGTAGGTAGAATAACCCATAAGGCAAGTATGTTTCTGAGTTATTTCGTGTTGACCCATTTGAGCGCGATAGGGTATAACTCTACTCAACCGCTAGGGATTTTATTGAGAAAGGTGTTCTACTATGAGCAAGAACCTCTCCCAGCAGGTCGTTCTCGACCGCCGCGGCTTTGTCGCCGCTACCTTCGCAACCGTCGCCGGCCTTGGTCTTGCCGGCTGCTCTGACACCAGCGCCGAGGCCGACAAGGGCTCCGCCGTTAGCTCCTCCAAGGGCTCCGAGGATACCGAGGTTTCCGCCACGCTCGATGCCAAGGCATTCGACAAGCTCGTCAACGACGGCCCCAAGGCCGATGGCGACGCCATCACCGCCAGCACCTGGGCCACGGCCGTCAAGGACGCCGGCGTCTTTACGATCGGTGGCGTTCAGACCTCCACGCTCTTCTCCCTCCTCAACGAGAAAGACGGTCAGACCCGCGGCTTCGATGCCGGTATCGCACAGCTCCTGTCCAACTACATTCTGGGCGAGAACAAGGTCGAGATCACCCAGGTGACCTCGGACACGCGCGAGTCCGTCCTGCAGAACGGCCAGGTCGACGCTGTCTTTGCCACCTACACCATCACTGACGAGCGCAAGAAGCTCGTCTCCTTTGCCGGTCCCTATTACTACACGCAGCAGGCTATCCTGGTGCTCGCCGATAACGACGACATCAAGAGCGTCGACGACCTGGCCGACAAGAACGTCGCCGTCCAGTCCGGCTCCAACGGCCCCGCCATCCTGGAGGAGCTCGCTCCCAAGGCCAGCCAGCAGGAGTTCAAGACCGACGAGGAGGCCCGCCAGGCACTCCAGCAGGGCCGCGTTGACGCCTACGTCATCGATAACAACATGCAGCAGAGCGCCCTGGTCCGCGAGCCCGGCAAGTACAAGATCGCCGGCAAGCCCTTCGGCAGCAAGGAGCCCTACGGCATCGGTCTACCGCTCGATTCCGACGGCGTCGCCTTTGTCAACGACTTCCTTAAGAAGATCGAGGACGACGGCACCTGGACCGAGCTGTGGCAGATATGCATTGGCGACCGCACGGGCGACACCAATGTTCCCGAGCTGCCCGAGATCGGTGCCTAGGCAGCGAGCCTGGTAACGGCCGCAACGAAACCATATGGAAACGCATGATGCGCTTTATTGCGGTAAACTGTTTCCTTACTGAGTTGTCGGGGCTTCCGTACACACGGGAGCCCCTTTCCTTACCGGCGGGAGGTCCGCATGAGTCTCTCCGAGCTCTGGTCGCTCTATGGCCAGAACTATATCGACGCGCTGCTAGCAACCTGGGGCATGACGCTTGAGTCGTTTGCCATCGCCATGGTACTGGCCGTCGCCGTCACCGTGATGCGCGTGTCGCCGCTCAAGCCACTGCGCGTCTTTGGCGACCTGTATGTCCAGGTCTTCCGTAACATCCCCGGCATCGCGCTGCTCATCATCGTCGTCTATGCGCTGCCGCCGCTCAAGGTCGTTCTGCCCTACCGCACCTGCGTTATCGTCGCCACGGTCCTTTTGGGCTCGGCCTTTGGCTCCGAAAACTTTATGAGCGGCATCAACACCGTCGGCGTCGGCCAGGTGGAAGCCGCCCGCTCGCTCGGCATGAGCTTTAACCGCATCCTCGCCAAAATCGTGATTCCGCAGGCACTGCGCTCAAGCGTATTGCCCATGACGAACCTCTTTATCGCCGTCATGCTCACTACCGCCTTGGGCAGCCAGGTGCCGCTTAAGCCGCAAGAGCTTACCGGCGTGGTGAGCTACATCAACACGCGCTCGCTCGGCGGCGTCGCCGCGTTCTTTATCTCGGCGCTCGGCTACCTGGGCACGGCCTTTGTGGTGAGCCACATTGGCAACTACATCGATAAGAAGGTGAGGATCCTCCGATGAGCAAGCACTCCTCCCCTGCGCTTACCATGCGCGATGCGCTCTACGAGGCTCCCGGCCCCAAGATGCGCGCCAAGATTCGCATCGGCACCGCCATCTCACTCGTCGCCGTCGCCGCGCTCGTCGCCCTGGTACTGCAGCGCTTTTATGTGACCGGCCAGCTTTCGGTCCACTATTGGTATTTCTTTACGCACCTCACCACCTGGAAGTTCTTGCTTGCCGGCTTTGAGGGCACCGTTAAAGTCGCACTCACCGCTGGCGCCATCGCGCTGGTGCTGGGCTTAGCCCTTATGCTCGGCCGCACCAGCGACATTAAGCCGCTGCAGCTGGTCTGCCGCGTGCTTACCGACTTCTTCCGCGGTGTGCCGAGCCTGCTGTTTATCTACTTCTTCTTTTTGGTGCTGCCCCAGTACAAGATCGCGCTACCGTCGTTTTGGATGCTCACGCTTCCCGTCGCACTCGCCGCAGCCGGCGTACTTGCCGAGATCTTCCGCGCCGGCGTCAACGCCGTACCGCGCGGGCAGGTCGAGGCGGCCCAGGCGCTCGGTCTCTCCAAGGCTAAAACCACCTTTAAAATCGTATTGCCCCAAGCGATTCGGTTTATTATTCCGTCGTTGATCTCACAACTTGTAGTCGTGGTCAAGGACACCACCGTCGCCTATGTGGTGAGCTATCCCGACCTGATGCAAAATGCCCGCGTGCTCATTACCAACTACGACGCCCTCGTGTCGGTCTACCTGGTGATCGCAGTCATCTACATCCTCATCAACGTCGCGATCAACAAGGCCGCTGTCTATGTTTCGCACAAGACCGGCGCGACCATCATCCGCTAACGCTTTACCATTTCGAGTCATAAGGAGCCGAGCACCATGGCACAGAGCACCTCTTCCACCGGCAATCAGCCGCTGATCGAGCTCAGACACGTCGATAAGCACTATGGCGATCTGCACGTCCTCAACGACATCAATCTCTCGGTCGACCGCGGCGAGGTCGTCGTTGTGATCGGCCCCTCGGGCTCGGGCAAGTCGACCATGTGCCGCACCATCAACCGCCTGGAAACCATCGACTCGGGCGAGATCCTCATCGAGGGCGAGCCCCTGCCGCAAGAAGGCAAGGATCTTGCCCGCATGCGCGCCGAACTGGGCATGGTGTTTCAGCAGTTCAACCTGTTCGCACATATGACGGTGCTGCAGAACGTCATGCTGGGACCGGTCGATGTGCTGGGTGTCTCCAAGGACGAGGCCCGCGAGCGCGCCATGGACCTGCTGAGCCGCGTGGGCGTGGCCGAGCAGGCCGACAAGGTGCCCGCACAGCTTTCGGGCGGCCAGCAGCAGCGCGTGGCCATCGCCCGTTCACTCGCCATGCAGCCCAAGGCCATGCTTTTTGACGAGCCCACAAGCGCCCTCGATCCCGAAATGATCAACGAGGTGCTCGAGGTCATGGTCCGTCTTGCCCAGCAGGGCATGACGATGATCGTCATCACGCACGAGATGAACTTCGCCCGCCGCGTGGCCGATCGCGTCGTCTTTATGGCTGACGGCCAGATCGTGGAAACCGGCACGCCCGACGAGTTCTTCGACCACCCCCAGACCAAGCGTGCCCAGGACTTCCTCAACTCCATCAAGGGCCACTAGCCCAATTGCCAGCGGGCAAATTCATCAGTAACGTTTGCCCCGCGCCACCTTGTGCCATGTCCACCCGGATTCGAAAGCAACACCTATGATCGGAACCCGTACTTCATCGTCCTACACCCCGCATGTCGACGTCGCCCCCGCCGACCGTCCGCTCATCCTCGTCGCGCCGCGTTGGGAAGAAGCGAAGCCGTTTTTGAGCGAGACGCTCTCCCCCAACGAGGAAATCGCCAGCGTCTTTGTCGATGCCATTCTTGCCGCCGGCGGCCTGCCGCTGCAGATGTCCATCACCGAGGACATTGAGGTTATCCGTCATTACGTCGATATCGCCGACGGCATCGCCATCCCCGGCGGCCCCGATGTCAATCCCAAGCGCTGGGGCGACGAGCGCCCCTACGACCCCACACTGTGCTGCGAGATTCGCGACCGTTTTGAGTTTAAGCTGGTTAACGAGGTGCTCCGCGCCAAAAAGCCACTCTTTACCACCTGCCGCGGCACGCAGCTGCTCAACGTCGCCACTGGCGGCACCCTGTGCATGGACGTGCCGAGCCTGGGTGCGCGCGAGGGTCGCACGCAGTGGCGTCACACTCACGTGCTCAACGATCCCGTGCACCCCGTCGAGGTCGTGCCGGGCTCGCTGCTGGAACGCGCGGTTGGCGGGCACAGGCTGATCCAGACCAACTCCGCACACCACTGTTGCGTCGATCGTCTGGGTAAAAGCACGCGCTTGGTCGCCAAGGCAACCGACGGCGTTCCCGAGTGCATCGAAGTCGAAGGCCAGCCGTTCTGCCTGGGCGTGCAATGGCACCCTGAGTACACCTGGCAGACGCTCGAGACCGACTTTAACCTGTGGAAGTCGTTTGTCGAGGCAGCGGCAAAGGTCAAGCAGGCTCGTTAACTCGCGAACCACTCAGGTTAAAGCCTCCTATGCCAGCGGGGCGGACACCAGCAACGGTGCCCGCCCCGCTGTATTTGGTATGCTCGGTATGATTATCCCTCACAAACAATCAAAGAAATCTCGACCGCAATTGGTCGACGGTAAAGCAAATGGCAAGAACGCTTGCTACGTTAATCAGGCAGTCAATTAAAATCGAGGTGCATTGACCATCCTCCAACGGGGTCACGCCGCAAATCCACATGAGCATCGAGGACGGAAACGGAAGCATGGAATTGGCTCCGAGCTGTATGTAGATCGTTACGACATTGACAAGCAACAGCATGCCAATAGGACCGAAGCCGGACCCAAAATAGGAAACAACGATCACGCAAGAGACCACGTATGCAAGGCAGACCGCACTCGCCAGAAGAAGTCGATCGCAAAACATATTCAGGTTGAAACACTGCTGAGCATCCAAAACGATTGCGCAGTTAAGGCAGTACAAAACGACGCTCGACAAGACAAAAGCGCCCAAAAGGGCAAAAGAAGACAGCACCACTCGTGCAACGATAGCGCACACACGCTTCCCTCCCCGAGCCTCCGACAACCCCCACGGCTCCTCAATAAAGCCCGAACTGACAAAGCGCGGCACAATGCAAGCCGCGATGAACGGAAAGAACAACGCATGAGCCAACGGGGCTACGTTGAACAGCAGACCGCGAAAAACCTCTGAATTACCAAATAGAAGGACATCCTCTACCGATAGCCGAAGCGTCGGGTCTGGGAAAAAGCCCAAGAAACTGTTCTCACGGAGGCTACAGAACCACATCGGGAAAGAATTAAGCTGCAATACCACCATGCACGCATAAATTACCAAGATTAAGGCGTACGTCCATTTGCTCACATGCTTCAATTCTGAATGAAGGAATCTTCTAGTCTGACGAGCCATTGAGCACACCCCCAGCACAAAAGCTCACGAGAGCGTAAATCAATACCGATAGGCAGCTGGCTGCCGCGCCATACCCCAGAAGCGTCAGCTGCCCCATATCGCTATACCCAAGGGCACATCCGACTCCAAGGTACGGCCCCGGAAGAAAGAAGATCCATCGCAAGGACGGTATGGGCGTCTGAAGGTAAGTTCCGTAGAGCGTCAAGCTCATGACAAATCCAATAATTATCGCAGCCCCGCTCAATACAGCGCTGCCTGTAATCCGATAGATGGTCGTCGTCTCCAACGCAACCGATATCACCAATACGGCGTTGACTATCATTGCGGGCAAAAATACAGTTAGCATGTCGTGCGAGTAGTTATGCCCTCCACGTATTATGGCTATTGCAAAAAGAAGAAGGCAAAGCGCACTATATGCTGCGCCAATTATTAAAGCAGACGAAAATGCATGGGCTAGAGCCCCATAAAAGCGGCTGAGACCTTTTGCCAAAGAAATTCGGCAGCCCTCTTCATAGCCACGCTCCTGTAGAATTACCAGGCAAACGATGAGCGGCACAAGCAGAGATGTGCCGGCAAAGGCGCTACGCACAAGGGACTCTTCGGGTGCAGAAGGATCGATTACATTCCAGCAGAAGCCAATATCCTCCCCAAAAACGCTATTGCCAAAGGCGAGCAACGTTGTTCCGTTTTTTAGAAAGATACCGAAGAGAAGGCCGAACGCCAGCATGAGCGCAAGACCAAACTTCGCCGGAAATATCCTGTGCAAACGCATCATATCTGCCTTTATGGGATGGATCGCCCGCTTCATAGCGAGACCGCCTTCATCAAGCGCCTGTAATACTCTTTTAGGGACGACGCCTCATCCCTTATGACGTCCATCGATTCCTTTTTTTGCAGTTCGCCGTCATGAATAAACAGGCAGCTTGTTGCAACCGATGCCAACTCATCCAAATCATGACTAGAGATGAGCATGGTCTTACCCTGCTCTCGATTCAATCGACCGATAAGGGCCCATATACTCTCGATGCCCAACGGATCCAATCCATTTGCCGGCTCATCGAAAATTAGTACGTCGGTGTCGCCCAATAAAGCCGTAGCTATATCCAGTCGCCGTTTCATTCCCAGAGAAAAACTGCTCACGCTCTTTTTCTCATCGACGTCCAGCCCGACTAGGCCCAAGACGCGAGGAACCTCACGTTTCTCATCGAGCCCCCATTCCGCACATCGGATCCGAAGATTCTCAGCCGCACTGAGGGATTGGTATGCTCCGCAGGAATCTGGCACATAGCCGACACGCGTCCGCATCAGGCTCAGTTCTTTTTTCGACTTGCCTCCAAAGAGCTCCACGCTCCCCGACGATGGCTCACAGAGGCCCAGCACTATTTTAATAAGCGTGCTTTTGCCCGCCCCGTTTGCACCAACAAGGGCGCAAAGCTCAGACTGATCCACCTCGAAGGAAACGTCATGCAATACACGCCGTTTTCCATAGCGCTTTGACACCTTTGATAGCTTTATCGCTGATGCACTCATTGGCCTCCCGTTCTGCTTGATAGCAAAACCGCTGCTGCCAGACTGTCGCCTGGCAGCAGCCGCAACTGCTAGAGATTAACTAAACAGAAGTTTTTGCTGCAGTTATTGACGCAAGTGCGTGCTCCACAGAATGTCTTGCAGTAACCGTTGCACCCACCACCAGGGTCCACATAACTCGGTTTGACAATCCAGCTCATATCGTTCCTCCTTTCTATTATCGCTTTTACTTTGTGTTATTGTTTATCGATAACTTATATTTGTCAAGATAATTTAAAGAGATGGGGCCCGCGCTAGACACGGGCCCCATCACACCAATATCTCGTTATAGCTGCTCGCTATATGCTACTCGTCGCTCAAATCTACAGCAAAGACTGATGTCGGAAGCGACGCCTCATTGCCTCCACCATTCCGCATCTGTCTCACGACATTTTTTGCACGCTCAACAATAAGCTCCTCAAGCTCTTTCTCACTCACCCGCCGAATAATATCTCCCGGTTGACAGTCAAGTTCATCGCAAATATCGAGAAGCGTCTTAAGGCGAATAGCTTTAATTTTTCCGTTTCTTAGCTTAGAAATATTAGCCGGAGTATGCCCCGTGGCACGAATCAGATCAGCACTGGTCTTTCCGGTCTTAAGCAGCTGCGTCTCAAGCTCAATGATGAGATAGCTCATGCTTCCTCCTACACAAGCTCGTCAGACTGCTCTTGGAGCAGCGAGGCATAACTCCAGATCACCGAGATACACAGACAGACAGCCGCGCCGATAAGCGACCCCGCATCAAAGGCAACGCCTTGGCAAATCTCAATAACGAAGGAATGAGGCACGACGTAAAGCTCCAGCCCACCAATGGTAAGATTGACCGATCCGTAGGCACCAATAAGCGAAACCGCGGCGTTAACAGCAAAGGCAAGCGCAAGAACACGGATAAGCCGCACATGCGTCTTGGTAAAGGGCGAGACGCCTCGCGAGATGTTACGGCTGATCCCACACAGAACGACAAGCGAAATACCCACGACGAGTGCCAGGCACAGTCCGCTTGGGATAACGATGCACCCGCCATCGAGAAGCGTCACGACGCCGAAAGAATCGACAGAAGCAACGTTTGCAACCGCATACCAGATCACGTAAACAACCAACGCGGCAAAAGCGACGAGCATCCCTGCAAAAACGGCTGCCATGCAAAAGCCAAGCTTCCTGATATTTTCGCCCGCTTTGGCCATACGCTGAACGCTGTTAGACATACACTCACCCTCATCGACTCTATCGTTATTCGAACAGTTTATCGAACAACGATATTGATTGCATGCGGAAAGCCCCGCCAGTGCGCATAGCCCATTCACTAATCAGAAGGGGTGAGAGTGGATTTTTGGACACGTATCGAACGAGAGTGGATAATCTCCCACTTCGAGGCCACCACCGGGCCTAAAACGGGAGATTATCCACTCTCATAGTCATCAAGGCTCGCAGCCTCTTATTCGGCCGCCTCGCGCAGGGCCGACATCGTAGCCGCATATTGCTGCTGCAGCGCATGCATTCCCTCGCGAGCGCCGTCAACGGCATCGGCGCCGCGCAGCGCCTCGGTCACCACAACCGCCGGCTCGTACAGATTATCAAATCCCAGGTTCTGGCTCACGCCCTTGAGTGTGTGCGCTGCCATAAACGCACCTTCGGCGTCTCCCGCCGCCATGGCGGCCTCCAGCTTGTCCATGCTCTCGTCATCCAAAAACTTGAGGGCAAAGCGGGCAAGCATTTCCCCGCCCATCAGCCGAGCGCACGCGTCATCATAATTAGCGCCGATCTTCTCATACGCCTCACGCATGGAAATCATGGATTAAAACTCCTTTGGTCAAACTAAATCGTGGGAAACGCGACGACATCGGCGGGGCGTGCCAACGTCTCGGCAATACGGTCTTGCACCTCGAGCAGGCAGTCGAGCAACAGCGGGTTAAAGGTGCCGCACTTACCGTCCAGAATCATCTGGATTGCCTCCTCGTGCGGGATAGCGTCCTTGTACACGCGCACGATCGTCAGAGCATCGTACACGTCGGCCACCGAGACCACCTGCGCGGCAATAGGGATCTCGTCGCCCTTAAGGCCATCGGGATAACCCTTGCCGTCCCAGCGCTCGTGATGCCAACGCGCAATCTGGTACGCATATTCCATAAGCGCATTGCCGGCGTGATGGCGGCCCAGCTCAAGCAGCATGTCGGCGCCGATCGTGGTATGCGTCTTCATAATCTCGAACTCCTCGGGCGTAAGGCGTCCGGGCTTGTTGAGAATCGCATCGTCAATCGACATCTTGCCGATATCGTGCAGCGCCGAAGCCAGGGCGATCGTGGAGCGTTCCTCATTGTCAAGGGAGATCGTGTCGCTACGCCGGACCAGACAGCCAAGCAGCAGCTCGGTCAGTTTCTCGATGTTCGTAACGTGCCTGCCGCTCTCGCCGTTGCGAAGCTCCATGACGCCGGCCATGATGTCGATGAGCATGCGACTGTTCTTGACGCGCTCGTTGTACTGCTGGGACAGCAGGTTCGTCAGGCGGCGCTGTTTGGCGTATAGGCGGATGGTGTTGCTTACACGGCGGCGCACGACACGGGAGTCAAACGGGCGGTTGATATAGTCCGAGGCGCCCAGCTCGTACGCGCGCAGAACCATATCATCGGAATCTTCGCTCGAAATCATGATGAAAGGCAGATTGTCGATACCCGATCGGCGCGACAGATCGGCCAGCACCTCAAAGCCGCTTATGCCCGGCATAACAATATCCAGCAGCACGAGCGACAACTCATCGCCATAGCGGTCGACCATGTCGAGCGCCGTACGACCGTTGTCGGCCTCGAGGATGCAATACTCGTCCTTGAGCATCTCGTTGAGAATGGCTCGGTTCATGTCGGAGTCATCGACAATAAGCACCAAAGGCTTTTCGCTTTGGAAGGCTTCGATGGAATCGGCATCGGTCACGACCGTACCGGCTTTTGCCTTAGCGCGGCTCAATAACTGGACAGCGCGGCCAACGCCCTCATCGACCGTCTCGCCATGAATGCGAACGCCACCAACACATGCCGTCAAGCTCACGTACTCATGGCCCGGAACAATCGTGGCATGAACGGCATCGGACACCTGGTGCAGGCGACGGGTGAAGTCATCGGAGGGAATATTGGGCATGACGACAACAAACTTGTCGCATCCATAGCGTACGAGCTCGTCAGTCGAACGAATTCCGCTGCGTATGGCTGTCGCCACAGCACCAAGCGCAAGGTCGCCGGCATGACGGCCACACGTATCGTTGAAGACCCTAAAATCATCAAGGTCGATCACCGCAACGCCGGCATTCATGCGGGCGCCACGAAGCTTTTCCTCGTAATATCGGCGATTGCGTACACTCGTCAGCACGTCGGTGTAGACAAGGTCCTCTTCTGCAGCCTCTTGCTCATCGATCGGACGCACCATCAGCAGGACGCGAGGCTCGCCCTCGACCTTTAAAGGGCGCAGACGGGCGCGGTACTCAACACCATCGTTGAGCAGTTGCTCTGATACATCATCGGAACCTGCCAAGGCCTCAAGACTCGACTGACGCAGACAAGGGCAGCGATCGCCGGCGAGCAAGCAGTTAGGCTCGCTCTTAATCTGATCGGCCGACAGCAAACGCACCACGGGGTAGGTCTTCGCGACGCGGGCGACCTCGGCGGTAGCCTCCTCGTCGGTTAGGTTGACCTCGTGATTATTGAGCATCTTGGCTCCTTCCATCGTTGTCTTGGCAACGGTGTACATCAATTCGTACAAGGGTAACATCTAACAACTGCAGGCAAACGCGCGATTATCGTTACATTTTTATGACCTGGCAAACGGCGGTAATGGAGCCGCGGGCGTGCGGCTATGGGCGCATTCGTTAACAATGACGAAACGCTAACAGCCCCTCTCCCCGCAGGTCATCGAGCGTGCTAACGCTCCAAGACATCGCGAACGGCGTTTGCCGCCGTAACGGGGCGATCGCGCAGACCGTTATGCGCGCCCGGGATCGTCACGAGAGAGCAATCGAGATATTCGGCAGCCGCTCGCGTACCAGCCTCGCGGGGCGTACCGACCGAAAGCTCACCCAAAAACACGGCCGACACCGCCTTTGACGCGCGGGCACGCTCCCAGTCGGGAGCATATGTCATATTTGTTCCGTATTCATTGGCCATGAAGCAACGACCATTGCGCAGGGCATGTTTGGCTTCCGCTTCGGTCGTCCCAGGAGCCTCGGGGTCCAAGTCGCCGAGGGCTCCCAAGAAAAGCCGGAGCGCCCTTGAAACCTTTCCAGCCGCAATCATATCGAGCAAAACCGGAGCTGCGCCCATGCCGACGCCTTCGGCCGATACAGCCGGCTCATGCAGAATCGCACGGGCGACGAGATGAGGTTCGGTGCGAAGAAGCTCCAGCGCCACCAGCGTACCGGCGCTGTGCGCAAGCACATTTGTCGGAGCGCCAACGTGCTCGATCACGGCCTGCAGGTCGGCGGCCTGAGCGGCAAGATCATAGCTGCCGTCCGCCGCTTCGCTGCTGCCGCCACAGCCGCGGCGATCGTAGGCAATTACGCGGTAGTTGCGGCTGAGTTCACAAGCGATGCCGTTGAAAAATGTGCCGTCGACACAAGCGCCGTGCACGCACACCAAGGCAGGAGCATCAGGCGACACATCCGGGCCGGCATATTCGCGACAGGCAATCGTGGTGCCCGCATTCTCGACCGTAAAATCCATGTTGTGCCCCCATCATCAATGCTCATCCAGTTGCACGTCAGCACGGTTGGATGGACCCGCATTGCCTTACGCCTTGTTAACAGATTAACTTTACCCGACCTGGGGCTTTTCATGGCACGGCATCATGAGCGACGTGAAAAAACGAAACTTGTAAAGCAAGAGCCCGCACCTTGCTTTGGAGCCGATGCTATGCTTAGGCACAATTGTCTTGAGGAGCATATGCCTATGTCTACGTTTTTGAATGCCAGCCCCATCTTTGGGCCCGTTCGCAGCCGTCGCCTTGGTCTCTCGCTCGGTGTCAACATGATGCCGGCCAGCGGCAAAATCTGCACGTTCGACTGCATCTACTGCGAAAACGGCCTCAACGCCGAGCGCCCCTGCCATGAGCTGTACAACACAGCTGCCGTGGTACTCGACGCGCTCGAGGCAAAGCTGCGCGAGATGGCAGCCGAGGGCGAGCTCCCCGATGTGATCACCTTCGCAGGCAACGGCGAGCCCACCGCCGCACCGGAGTTTCCGCAGGCTATTGCCGGCGCCGTCGCGCTGCGCGACCAGCTTGCCCCAAACACCAAGATTGCCGTGCTTTCCAACGGCACACGCGCCGACCGTCCCCAGGTACACGATGCGCTCATGATGGTCGACGACAACATCCTCAAACTCGATACGGTCGACCCGGCATTTATCCAGCTGCTCGACCAGCCCGTTGGCCCCTACGATGTAGAGCACCAGATCGAGACGTTCGCAAGCTTTGACGGTCACGTTATTATCCAGACGATCTTTTTGACCGGCGAGTATCAGGGCAAGCTCATCGACAACACCGGCGAGGAGTACGTTGCCCCCTGGCTCGCGGCGCTTGAGCGCATTCGTCCGCAGGAGGCGACCATCTACACGGTAGCGCGCGAGACACCGATCGCCGGCCTTGCCAAAGCGGCGCCCGAGGTGCTCGACGCCATTGCCGCACGCGTGCGCGCCCTCGGCATTCCCTGCCAGGTGAGCTACTAGCGCGGCCGCCCGCCAGCAGCTAAAACCCCGTCCCAAATAAGCTGCTCCGCGAGTGGGCTATACTAGCCTCGGATGAAAGGAAGTTAGCCATGTATGACAAAGGACCCGTACCCGGCCGCAACGACGCTTGCTGGTGTGGCAGCGGCAAAAAATACAAGAAATGTCACAGCGCCTTCGACGAGCGCCTCGAGCGCCTGTGGGAAGAGGGTTGGAACGTCCTGCCCCGCACGCTCTACAAGACGCCTGCCGATATCGAGGGCATCAAGCGCTCGGCCACCATCAACGTGGGTGTGCTCGATTACGTGGGCGAGCGTATCGCCGCGGGCATGACCACTAACCAGATCGACCAGATGATCTATGACTACACCGTCGAGCACGGTGGTACGCCGGCCGACCTCAACTATGAGGGCTATCCCAAGAGCGTATGCACCTCGATCAACGATGTGGTCTGTCACGGTATCCCCTGCGATACGGACGTGCTGCACGAGGGCGACATCATCAACGTGGACTGCTCCACGATCCTGGACGGTTACTTTAGTGATTCGAGCCGTATGTTCTGCATCGGCGAGGTCTCTGCCGAGCGCCAGCGCCTGGTCGACGTCACCCGCGCCAGCGTGGAGGCTGGCCTTGCCGCCGTCAAGCCGTGGCTGCCGCTGTCCGTGATGGCCGAGGCTGTGCAAAAGACCGTCGAGGACGCCGGCTTTAGCGTGGTGCGCGAGTACGGCGGACACGGAATCGGTAAGGAGTTCCACGAGGACCCGTTTGTGGGCTTTACCACCGAGGCGCCCGATGTGGACACCATCATGGCTCCGGGCATGGTCTTTACCATCGAGCCCATGGTCAATGCCGGAGCGCCCGACATCAAGATTAGCAAGGGCGACGGCTGGTGCGTGCGCACCAAGGACGGCAGCGATTCGGCCCAGTGCGAGGTACAGCTCGTGGTGACCGAGGACGGCTACGAGCTGCTGAGCTGGTAGCCGCAGATGCGCCGGGCTTCGCGATGGATATGTTAACCATCGCGAAGCCCGGCGTTTTTATAGCGTTTTACCAGATATAACCTGCCAAAATAAACCTGTCCCTTTTTGGCAGGCTGAGCGGAGAGGACTACTTGTGAACATCCTGGTTTTGTTGCCCATCAACGATCGTCACCGCGCGATCCTCGAGTCGAGCGCTCCGGGCGAGGACTTTATCTACACGAGCGCCGACGCCGCCACACGTGAACAGGTCGCCGATGCCGACGTGATCCTGGGTAACATTGACCCTGACATGCTCACGGCATGCGAGCATCTCCAGCTGTTGCAATTGCAGACCGCCGGCTATGACGACTATCTCGCCGCCGGCACCGTGCCGGCTGAAGCCAAGCTGTCTTGCTCAATCGGCGCCTACGGTCAGGCCGTGAGCGAGCATATGTTTGCCATGGTCCTTTCCATGATGAAGCGCCTGCCCGGCTATCACGATTTGCAGCGCGAGCATCGCTGGGAGGATTTGGGGCCGGTCACCTCGCTCAAAAACGCCAACGTGCTGGTACTGGGCGCGGGCGATATCGGCGGCCACTTTGCCACGCTCTGCCGCGGCATGGGTGCGCACGTCCGCGGCATCAAGCGTCATCCGCTCGTCTATCCCATTGTGTTTGAGGACATGGACGGAATGGATGCCCTGTCTGAGCGCTTGGCGGAGGCAGACGTCGTCGCATCCTTTATGCCGAGCACACCCGAGACCTGCGGCCTGGCGAACGCCGAGTTCTTCGCCGCGATGAAACCGGGCGCCTTCTTTGCCAACGGCGGCCGCGGCGATCTTGTGGTTGCCGACGACTTGGCTGCCGCCCTGGAGTCGGGACATCTCGCCGGCGCCGCGGTCGATGTCACCGACCCTGAGCCACTGCCCGCAACAAGCCCGCTGTGGGATGCGCCCAACATGCTCATCACGCCGCACATCTCGGGCTGGTTCCACCTGGCCGCCACGCTCAACAACGTCGTCGACATCGCAGCGGAGAACCTGCGTCACCTGCAGGCCGACGAGACCCTGCGCTGCTGGATCGAACATTAGGGTTCCGCCGTTCTAACGAACGGCGGACCGGTCGACGCTGCGAGCCCGCCGTTTGGCCAATCTGCCGTTCAATTTCAAAGGCGCGATCAGAAGGTCAGCGCCTTTTCATTTCACGGCACCTTGGCTCAAACGGCGGGCTCTCGCTGACTTTTATTCGACCTGCGGCGTTTTAGGGCCCTATCGGCTTGCAATGCCACTGGCATTTTCCCAGATAAAACCCGTCGAAATTAACATTCTTTTTGGCAGGTATTAGAGCTCTACGCTTTCGGCGCCGTTGATGGTTAGGTTTCGCTCGTAGAAGGCGGTGAGAGCGCGGATGGCGTACATCACGTCGCGCACGCCGCCGGTCTCGTAGCTTGAGTGCATGGCCAGCTGCGGCAGGCCCACGTCCACGGCATGCATGCTCGCCTGCATATTCGACAGGTTGCCCAGGGTGGAACCGCCGGCCATGTCGCTCTTGTTGGCGAAAGCCTGCGTTGGCACGTCGGCGTCATCGCAGATGGCCTGGAACACCGCGCGGCTAAAGGCATCGGTGCAGTAGTGCTGGTTGGCGGCTTCTTTGATGACGATGCCGCCGTTGAGCACCACCTGATTGCGGGCATCGCACTTCTCGGCGTGGTTGGGGTGCACGGCATGTGCATTGTCGCAGCTTACAAGCATCGAAGCGGCAAGTGCGCGATGATACGACTCATCGTCAAAGCCCAGCGATCCGTTGATGCGGCGCAGCGCGTCGGCCAAGAACGTCGACATGGCGCCCTGTTTGGTCTCGGAGCCAACCTCCTCGTTATCGAAGCAGCAGAAGACCGAAACGTCGTGCGCGTTCTCGGCACCCAAAAACGCCTGTAGCGAGGTATAGGCGCAGGCCAGGTCGTCAAGTTTGGGCGTCGAGATAAACTCATCGGCCCAGCCCCAAATGCGCGCATCCTGGCGGTTAACCAGGAACAAATCGCGGCCCAGGATCTGCTCGGGCTCAACATCCAGCTCGTCGGCGATCAGGGCGTCAAAATCTCCCTGCTTAAGGTCACCGGCGCTGATGAGCGGGCACAGATCAATGGCTCGGTTGGGCGCAAAGCTCTCGTTAACGCCACGGTTCATGTGGATGGCAAGGCTCGGAATAATGGCAACCTCGCGCTCGGTGGCAAGCAGGCGGCTCTCAATACGGTCGCCCTCGCGCACCAGTACGCGACCCGCGAGCGCCAGCGGGCGATCGAACCAGGTGTAGTCGATCATGCCGCCGTAGGCCTCGGTGTTCAGGCGCAGCGTCTCGCCCGCGCCGTCGAGCTCGGGCACGGCCTTAACCTTAAACGTCGGCGAATCGCTGTGTGACGCCGTGAGTTGAAAATGATAGTCGCCGGCAACGCCGTCCTCGCCCCACGTAGCGGCCAGGTCTTCGCCCACCTTAAAAGCGATGACGCTCGAGGTATTGCGCTGCGTGTAATAACGCCCGCCCGGCTCTATGTCCCACGCCGCATTCTCGGGCAGGTAGGTAAAGCCCGCCTCGTCGAGCTCGGCCATAATGGTCGCCGCCGTATGAAACATGCTGGGGCATGCCTCGATAAAGTCGATAAGGTCGTTGGCGGCCTCGATATCGTCGGCCGTCACGTGCGCGCGCTCGGGCGCTTCCTGATCCGTCATGCTCTCCCCTTTCGCTGGGCTGATGGTCCCCTTCAGCATACCCCGCCACGCCAGCGCCGCACTCTTCATTCCGTGCTTAATTCCGCGTTGCCCACCGGCTTGCGAATTTCTAACATTGCTTACATTTCTATACGCTTGAGCTAACACGTTTTGCCCCCGTATCAACAGTGTGCGGGGGTAAACTTATGCGCATGTTATAACTTGCCCGGAAGGATTCATCATGCTTAGGATCGGTCTTCTTACCAGTGGCGGCGACTGCCAGGCGCTCAACGCCACCATGCGCGGCATCGTCAAAACGCTCATGACCAATAGCGAAGAACCTATCGAGATCTACGGTTTTGAGGACGGCTACCAGGGCCTTATCTACAGCAGGTTCCGCGTCATGTCGCCCGCCGATTTTAGCGGCATCCTCACCCGCGGCGGCACCATCCTGGGCACGAGCCGTACGCCGTTCAAGCGTCTGGACATTCCCGAGGCCGACGGCGTCGAGAAGGTGCCCGCGATGGTCCACACCTATCACAAGCTACAGCTCGACTGCCTGTTTATGCTGGGCGGCAACGGCTCCACCAAGACCGCCAACCGCCTGCGCGAAGAGGGCCTCAACGTTATCGCCCTGCCCAAGACCATCGACAACGACACCTGGGGCACCGAGATGACGTTTGGCTTTACGAGCGCCATCGACGTCGCCACCAAGTGCATCGACGACATTCACACCACCGCTTCGAGCCACGGTCGCGTGTTCGTCATCGAGATCATGGGACACAAGGTCGGCTGGATTCCGCTATATGCCGGCGTCGCGGGCGGCGCGGATGTCATCCTGATTCCCGAGATCCCCTACGACATGGATAACGTCATCAAGACCATCGAGCATCGCATGGAAACCGGCAGCCGCTTTACCATCGTGGCCGTCGCCGAGGGCGCCATCTCTAAGGAGGACGCGGCGCTGCCCAAGAAGGAGTACAAGAAGAAGCTTGCCGCACGCACGAGCCCGTCGATTGTCTACGACATCGCCAAGGAGATCGAGGCTAAGACCGGCCGCGAGACCCGCGTCGCCATCCCCGGTCACACGCAGCGTGGCGGCCAGCCCGACGCTCAGGACCGCATCTTTGCGACCCAGTGTGGCGTCGAAGCGGCGCTCGGCTGCCTGCGCGGCGAGTTTGGCTACATGATTGCCCTGCGCGACGGCAAGATGTGCCACATGCCGCTCGAGGAGGTCGCCGGCAAGCTCAAGTTTGTCGACCCCCAGAGCGATCTGGTGCGCGAGGCCAAGGCGTTGGGCATCAGCTTCGGCGACGAATAGCCTCGGCTGGAACCGCCCCCATCGGAGACCCCAGGGCTTACCTCCCAAATCGTCCTCGGACATGTCAGGACCCCGCCGTGCGCTTCGCACGGCGGGGTCCTTCCGTCCTGCGGAAAGATTTGGGAGGTAAGCCCTGGGGCCTCCTGCGGTGACTGGGGAGGCCGAGACTATTCGTCTTCTTGCTGCGGGTGCCTGGGGTAGGATGCGGCGTGCATTTTTGGGAGTATTCAGCAGCCGAGGGTGCCTGCATACTGGATTTTGGGCGAGAGACAGGCGCCGCGGGCCGCATTCTGTAAAAAAACGAGCGGCTCTAGAGGCGTTGGGGGTAGCGCGCAGAGATGTGGTGTAAGAGGCGGGGCATACCCCGCCTCTTCCCTTTCTTGAAAGGGAGGGGACACCGCCTAGAATTCGTCGTTGGAGTATGAAGGTGACGAATGGAAGGAAAGGCGATGCCCCAAGAAGAGAGTGTACTGCGCATCGGCCGCGACGAGGCCCTCGAGGCGGCGAGGCTTTGGCAGGAGTGCGGCGACGCGCGCGAGTTCGCGTGCAGGGTGCTGGGCGGCGTGATGAACGCGCTGATGG
>JAXJMV010000056.1:0-2882 GCA_036312985.1 Collinsella sp. | reverse complement strand
GGTCGATGGCGCAGTGCGTCATCGACCCTCAATCAAGTCTGGTTTTGTTGCTTGCCCGCCGCGTCAATTCCGCAGCCGGTGAACGAGGGCTACGTAGATCCGCTATGCGGAACTACTCCGCCCCCGTAGTCACCGCCTGCTCCATTGACCCGCCTACTCGCCCGAATGTGAATCGGCTTCGTTGTTGCGGCAGCGCTCGCGCATCGCTTCTTCCCATGCCAAGCGCTTCTGCATTTCGGCCTTCTCACGCATCATCTTGTTGCCGTTCAGGTACTTAACGAGAAACGCCGAATACGAGACCATGATTTCCCAGTACTGCTCGCCGAAACGTTCGAGCGCGGGCTGCGTGAACTCGTTAATCGTCTCGTAGCCCTCGCTCATGATGAACCACGTCAGCTCCTTTAGCATGTGCTGCTTCTCGGCGGTGCTGATTTGCTCGTAGTTGCCAATGTCGAAGCCGTTGCCAGTAATGCGCTCGCTCGGGTCGTATTGATGCTTGCCGAGCTTGCGGCACTTGTCCGTGTCGTGAATCAGGTAGTCGTAGCAGTGGCGAATGTCGATTACACGCTCGCACTTGTTCAACGCCTTCTCGCCAAGCCGCTTAAAAACGGACATCGCCGTCTTGTAGGTGGTCGTGTTGCCGAAGACGATAATCACGTGCACGTGGTCTTTGCGATGCTCACCCTTGCCGTCAACGTCTGCCACGTGCTCGCAGTAGGCATAGGGCAGCTGCAACAGCTCCTCGATGTTGTCGCGCCAACCATCGACCATGTTCTCCTGATAGAGCACAGCCCACCAGTAACGCGCCTTCACGCTGGTGTCGATTGGCTTCTCAGCCTTCTCGGTCGTCTCGTCTGCCATGAAAAAAGCCACCTCCAAAATCATGGAAGGTGGCTCCGTTTTTACGTCTATCTATAGCCCTGACCTCGCGGTCTTGCTAGAATAGTCATGTACGGGACGGAAACCACCTTCCGTTTCCATTAGCTGGTTGTCGGCGGCAACCAACGACCAGCAACAAACATTATAGGGCATCGCATCGCGCGGTGCCCTTTTATTTTGCGCATCTACCTGCGCTTTCGAGTCCACAATCATGGACTCCCAAAACGTAAACTATAGTTTACGTTTCACCGAGCCTGCCCGCGCTGCCTGCCGTTCGTCGGCGCAACATGGTTACGGCTCAACGCTTTCGCCGCACGCGCGACTTCCGTGGCTTCCCTCTTCACATCACCCACGGTGCGTTGCGCCTTCCTGGGACGCGTCAGCGCCCAGATGCGGTCTCCAAGCTCCTCAATTGCCGCTCTAGCTGCTCTCGCCGCTCCTGCGCATCGAGCAGCGATTGAATCGAGGATTGTGCCGCGCTCAGCGCGTCCCGCACCCTCGTACCTGCGAACCTCGGCAGCGATGGGTCGAAGCTCCTCAACGTCTCTCTCAGCTGCTCGCGTTCCCTGCCGAAGAGACTCCAATCGCGCGGACTCCCGCTGAAGGTCATCGCCCACCTCGTTGCGCAGCTCGATTTTCTCGCCGATTTCGCCGTTCAAGCGGTCAAGCTCGGCCATTTTCTCCGCGATTCGGCGGTCGATTTCCGCAGCCTGCGCCCGCTTTTCATCGACCTTGGCGTTCACGGCACCCAATTTGACACTGGACTCAACCCTGAGCTGTTCAAGGCCGTCCAGCTCGCGCTTCGCCGTTATCGCCCCGTGCTTCGCCTTGTCCCTCTCGCCCTCAAGGGTCTCTATCTCGGACTTGAGCGCCCTCGTGGTGCCGACCTGCACCTTGTACGCGTCAAGGCTCCTGTAGCCCTTCGCGCGCAGCTCGTGGCGCATTGGGCGCTCGTACCCGTAGGGCTTCGCGACCTGCTCCCAGAAGTCCTCCTGAAGCCTGCTCATGGTTCCCTGGGCCGTCACCTCCCACTTGCCCTCGGCGTTCTTGCGCCGCTTGTCGGGCGCGAACAGCTCCTTGGCGCACAGGCGATCGTAGCCGTCCTCGCCGTGGATGACCGGAGCGACCCAGATGTGCACGTGCGGGGTGCCCTCGTCCAGATGAATCTGGGCGGCGAGCAAGTTCTCATAGCCGTACCGCGCACCGAACCACTGAACCGACCTGTCAAGAAACTCCTTGGCCGTCTCCTCGTCCGGAAGCGCTTCGTTTGTCGACACGATGAACCCCATCGCGCGAACTTGGTTGTCCCTGATTTTCCTCTTCGTGTTCAGCTCGCCCATACGGCGCTCGATGGCCTGTTCGAGCGGAACGGGACTCTCGTCCCCCGCACGGCACAGGTACCCGACATGCCGGCCGCTCTGGTCAACATCGTTGGCGTAGGTGTGCGCCCGCCTGTCCAGCTCCTTGCCCACGGCTTCAAGGCTCTCGCATTTGGTCGACTTCATGGCAATCAAGGGTGCTACGGTCATGTCAAACTCCCGAGTTCGAACCGCCTAAAGGTGCGTTAGCGACTTTGGTATAGTCACGGTATACCAAACTGCGTTTGGCCGTGCAAGGGCGCTGCCCTTAACCCGCTCGGGCGTTCCCCCCGAGACCCCCCAGCCCTACTCATTCGCGGCGTCGCTCATGAGGTGCGGGCCATCGGCGCAAGCGCCGAATGAGGGGGCAAGCCCCCTCAAACTCCCCCTTGTCGCGGCTGTTCGTCACACGTCACACGTCACGTATATATTCGGTCGTAGTAGCCGAATATATACGTGCCCCGATTTGATGGGCTTCCTTCGCCGCGACTAGAGCGAGGAAAGGGTCGATGGCGCAGTGCGTCATCGACCCTCAATCAAGTCTGGTTTTGTTGCTTGCCCGCCGCGTCAATTCCGCAGCCGGTGAACGAGGGCTACGTAGATCCGCTATGCGGAACTACTCCGCCCCCGTAGTCACCGCCTGCT
>JAXJMV010000055.1:0-17500 GCA_036312985.1 Collinsella sp. | reverse complement strand
GGATATGAGACTGAGCCGAAGGCGTCGATGACATGCCGGGGGCGGACCGGGACGGGTTCAACGGCAGGCCCCGCCGACCGATTGCAAGCGGTCGGCGGGGCCATTGTGGCTCTTGACAGCGGATTGGGTCATATGAGCGAAAGCCCGCCAGAGCAAGCAAGGTGCCTTGAAGCGAGGCGGCATTGACCTTTTGGTCATGCCGCCGAAGTTGAAAGGCAGATTGCCGCTCTGGCGGGCTTGCAGCGTCGGCTGATTACGCGGTTTGGTAAAACCGCGTAACCCTACAGCTCTGTAACCTCGACGCTGTTGTAGACCTCGTCCCAGCGGTCCATGACCAGGTGGCCGGTCTTGGGATCCATGGCGTTGAGCTTGCCACAGGCATTGGCAGTCTTGATCACTGTGACGTCGTCGGCACCAGCAGCAATGGCATGCGCAAAGCCGGCAATGGTCGAGTCACCGGAACCCGTCGCGTTCACAGCTTCAATCGCGGGAGCCTTGGCGCGGAACGCGCGGCCCTCATGGAAGCCCACCGAGCCGGCGGCGCCCATCGAGACGACAACCCAGGGGATACCGGCAAAACGGCCGTCGGCGGCAACAGCATCGCGCAGGGCATCGACATCGTCGGTCGTAAAGGACGTACCCAGCAGGCCATTGATCTCGGTCAGGTTAGGCTTCACGAGCTCGGGCTTGGCGTCGGACTCCAGCGCGGCCTCCAGCGATGCGCCCGAGGTATCGAGCAGCACCTTGGCGCCCGCCTCCTCGGCGATCTTCACGAGCTTGGCGTAGTAACCGGCATCGACGCCGCGCGGCAGCGAGCCTGAAAGCGTCACGACGTCCGCCTTCGCCGCAAGCTCGGCAAACTTGGCCGTAAAGGCCTCGAGCTCGGCCGGGACGATCTGCGGGCCGCTTTCGAGCAGCTCAGTCTGATTGCCCTCGTGCAGGATATTCAGGCAAATGCGCGTCTCACCGGCGATGGGCACAAAGTCATTCTTGACGCCGTCGGCATCCATGAGATCGGCCATATAGGCGCCCATGTGGCCGCCGAGCAGACCGGTCGCGAGCACATCGTCGCCCAGCTGCAGCAGCACGCGACTCACGTTGAGGCCCTTGCCGCCAGCGGTCTTTTCGGGCGTTACGCGGTTGACATCGTCGATGATCAGCTTGTCGAGCTGATAGCGCGTATCGATCGACGGGTTCATGGTAACGGTCAGAATCATGTTGAACTCCTGTTTCCGGGGCGATATGCGCGGCCCCAAACATACGATAGCTCGTTAAAGGATCTCGATCTCAAATCCTCGAGCGACGGTCTCCCCCGGCTTGGCAACCAGGCAGCCACGCTTATGCTCCAGGATATCGTCCTCGTCGGAGCAGGTGGACAGGCCACCCCACGGTTCCACGGCCACAAAGTCGCCCTCGGGCTTGCTCCATACAATCAGGTACGGCATATCGGGGAACGTCAGACGCACGCCCTTGTCCTCGGTCTTTTTGGTCAGCGTGACCACGCGGCTCTCGAGCACGTCGAAGATGGTCTCGGCGAAGTCGAAGAGTTCGTGGGTTAGCGGCAGGTTCTGGCCGATCATGGGGTTCTTGCTGCGATACTCGACGTCGATCAGGCCCGTGGACGGAACGGCGGTGCAGAGTTCCGCGACCTCGCGCTGCTCAAATCGGAGCTCATAGTCGTCGTAAGACTCGCCCTCGTCGAGCGGGCACTTAAAGCCGGGGTGGCCACCTACAAAAAACGGCATGTCCTCGGTTCCCTCGTTGGTCACCTCGTACGACACGCTCACCTTTGCTGCATCGACCGTATAGCGCGCAACGATCTTAAACGGATACGGGTATTGCTCGAGCAGCTCGGCGTGATCGGAAGAGTTCAGGCTGAGCGCAACCATGTTGTCGCCCTGTTCCTCGAGCTTCCACTCCTGCTTGCGAGCAAAGCCGTGGCGGGCGAGCTTGACCTCGCGACCGCCCATAGTCATCGCGCGACCGTCACGAAGGCCACCGCAGATGGGGAAGCAGATGGGGGCCTGGCCCGACCAAACCGCCGGATCGCCCTGCCATAGATACTCACGGCCGTTGGCCGCAATAGAGGTAAACGATCCGCCCGCCGTGCTCAGCGCCACGCGGATAGAACCGTTATCAAGAACAAACTCCATAGAGCCTTCCCTTTCTTACGTCAGCCCGCCGAGTCATTGGGACTGATAGAAAACCGGCCCGCGCCCCCTAACAGAAACGCGAGCCGTCAATTGAAAAGCTGCAAATAGTCAAATACAACCAGGGGTGAAGCATCCAAGTCAAGCCAAGCAAACGTGTTATCGGAGCAGCTTACCGAACCAGAAAGCTTCGTAACAACAGCGGTAACCCTGCAGGTACCCCCGACGTCAGCGAGCGGCGCTCAGGTGCCCCAGGTCGCCGCGAAAGAGGAGCGACGCGTACTTCATGTACGCGAGCGACGGTTTGAACGGCGAGATGGGGTGCCTGAGCGCCGCGCAGCGTCGACCCGTTACGCGGTTTGGTAAAACCGCGTAACCCCACTAGTCGTGGTACTCGCCGCGGTCCCACTTCTCGAGGAACTCATCGAAGAAGTGCGGGTCGGTCTGGGCCTCGGCGTCGGCCTTGTCGCAGGCATCGATCTTGGCGATCAGGGCATCGTGCTCGGGAGTCTTCTCGTAGGGCTCCTCCAGGAAGGCGAGCATGATGTCGGCCATCAGGAACTCGCCGGTAATCTTGCCGCCAAAGCCCACGATGTTGGCGTTGAGCTCGCGACGGGCATACAGGGCAGAGGTCATGTCGCGGACCAGGGCGCAGCGGGCGCCGGGGACCTTGTTGACGGCGTTGGTGATGCCAATGCCGGTGCCGCACAGGGCCACGCCAAAGTCGGCTTTGCCGCTGGCAACGGCCTCGCCCACGGCCTTGCCGTAGATGGGATAATGCGTGCGGCTGTGGCTATAGGTGCCGCAGTCGAGCACCTGGTAGCCGGCCTGCTCAAGACGGTCGGCGAGATAGATCTTCTCGTCCGTAACGATATGGTCGCAACCGATTGCGATGGTCTTCTTCATCAGAACGTCCTTTCGTCTGAATTCACAAGTTGAGATAGAAGTTCGGGTTCTCGGTGGCTCTCGTTAGGCCATCTTGTTGAGCATGTCGACACGGATCTGGTGACGACCGCCGGCGTACTGGGCGCGCAGGAACTCGCGGGCGATCTTCTTGGCGACCTCGGTGCCCACAACGCCCGGGCCCATGGTGACCATGCGCGAACCGTTGTGCTCGCGGGTCATGTAGGCGGAGCGCTCGTCGGAAATGTTGGCGACGACCATGCCCTTCATCTTGACGGCGGCCATATAGGAGCCGACGCCGTACTTATCGAAGGCAAAGCCCTGGGAATCCTTGTGCTCCAGCAGGTCCTTGGCGACGGCGGTCGCGGAATCGACAAAGTCCGCGGCAGGGGTCTCGGAATAGTCGACGACCTCGTGACCGTCGGCGATGAGCATCTTCTTGATGGACTCCTTCATCGACATACCGTCGGCATCGGAAGCGATTACAACCCTCATGACATCCTCCTTGAGAGATACGCAGGTGCGTAGTTTCTGTTTGGAAGTGTTGAATCGCGTTCAGGTCCGGGCATCTGAATGCGCGGTTCTTCACTGTTCATGTTTATTTGAACACATTCGAACATCAACTGCAACAACTTTTTGTTTATCTTTGTTCTTTTTTGAGCAACTACCGTTCACGGATGATTACTGACCGTTTGGCCCGGCGCGAACGTGGCGACCATGTGTTCAACAGACAAAAAGGGCGGCCGAGAATGTGTCTCGGCCGCCCTTCAGCGGTATTCCCCTGTATATACAGCTGTTTTAGTTACTCAGGCTGTCCGCCCTTCTTGGCATGTTTGGACGGAGCGCTCAGAAAACGGCCCATCAAATAGTTCGCGGGACCGGAGACATCGATCCCCAGCAGCACGTGTCCTAGCCATAGGAACGCCACGAGCACCAGTAGAGGAATCACACACGAGGTCACGATCATCACGATGACGCCTTCGATTAGGTCGGTCACCTGCTGCACGATCTCGTCGGTCATCTGCTTGGCACCACTGGTTACCGACGTGACCAGGCTCGAGGCACCGTCGGCAAGCTGCTCAAGCACGTTCTTGGACTCTGTGGACTCGGTCTTTTTCTTGCTTGCTTTGGAGCTGTCGCTATCTGCCGTACCCGCAGCGTCGGCCGCCTTTTGCTCCGCCGCTTCGATGCCCACTCGATACGTTTCGTCGATCTTTTGCGACACCCATACGCTTGCAGGCACCAACGCCATGCCGATCATGGCGACCACCAGCACGCGAGTCGCCACGCGGCGCAGGACGGCGCTCGTACTCCACCGCCCGTGAACACCAAGTGAAATCGCAAAGAGCACCAGCGCAAACGGGATCAGGATGCCCAGGCCAACCGACCACAAAATGGTCAACAGGTATTTCTCGAGGTAGAGCACGGCAAGCACGATGCCCAAGTTACCCGAAAGCTGCGCGAGCTGCTCGGCAACCGGCGTTCCCGTATCACCCGGCAGCGCGGTAATGCCCGCAGACAGCGCCACGCACGAGGTCGTGAGCGCCAAAACATTGCCCTTCTTTTGGTCGATGCCCTCGATGGTGGAGTCCCAAGTTTTGATATCGGCGAAATGCGGACGAGCTACAAAGCCCGACAGCAGCGCCAGTACCACGAGCGCAACGATAAAGCCAATCTGCAGCTTTTTGTTTGCGCACACGACATCGGACAGGCTGGGCTGCAGCTCGGTTACCGTCGTGTGCTCGGTTATCTGGACAGGACGCCCATGAGCCATCTCGTGCGCGCCTCTTTTTTGTATTGACCCGTTATCCGGCATTTGGATACCTCCTCAGTCCGGCCTGTATTGCGGACGGAAGTATACCCACCCAACGAAAAACCGAACGGGAGGAGGACAGAAAAAGCCCCGCCGCGGGTAGCGGCAGGGCTTTTGGAAGGGGACTTGGTTGTGAAGGCCCGTTAGGCAAGCTTGGCCTCAAGCTCGGCGATGCGCTTGTAGGCATCGATGGTAAAGCGGGCCTGCTTCTCCAGCATCATGGTGGTCATAAGGGTGTCCTGAGCATGGGCCATGATGAAAGTCATCTCCATCTCGCCGCCGCCGGCCTCCTGCGAAAGCAGCTTGGTCTGCGTGTCGTGGGCACCGATGAGCGCATCGCTGGCATCCTTGTGCAGCTGCTCGGCCTTCTCAAAATCACCCTCGCGAGCAGCATCGAGCGCTGCAAGCAAATCGGTCTGGGCGTCGCCCGCGAATGCGACGATTTCGAATCCAACCATCGAGATTTCTTCTTTGGTTGCCATATTGCGTTCCTTTCACATGTGAACCCAACGCAAAACGCAATATCGAACCATGAACGGTCGTTTTTCACCCGTAAACGGTATTTAAACTAGTTCGAACAATATCGAACATAACAAGCCGCAACCCAAACAGGTCCGCACCCTAGCGCAAATCGCGTACCGTATCGCCCTCGATGAGCGCGCCGGGGATCAGCATGTGCTCCACGCCGGGCGCCACGCTCTCGGCACCGGCAATCTTATCGACCGCCCACATGCCAACGCGCTTGTTATCAAAGCGCACCGTGGTCAGATGCCGATCGGGCACGATATCTCCCAGGCTGTCGTCAACGCCCACCACGCTTATGTCCTCGGGCACACGCTTTCCGCGCGACTCGAGCCCGCGAATGCAACCGTAGGCCATAGCGTCGTTGGAGGCATAGATAGCCGTGCAAGTCGGATCATCCGCAAGCACCTGGCCGGCGGCATATCCACTCTGCGCCGTCCAGTCACCGCGCACGAGCTGCGGTAGCTCAATGCCATGCGCACGCAATGACTCACGCCAGCCTTCCTCGCGCCGCATGCCCGAAAGCGAGCGCTCGGGACACGAGATAAAGTGCACGGTCTTGTGCCCCTACCCCAGCAAGTACTCGACCACCTGGCGCGAGCAATCGAACTGGTCGTTATCGACCGTTGAACAGAACGGGTGCTCCAGCATGGTAACGAGCACCGTCTGCATACCGGGCAGCGGCTCGAAGGTGCCAAAGTCCGCCGGCATGCGGTTCATGATCACAACCATGCCATCCACCGGCAGTGCGCTCATGAGCGACGATGCGCTCTCGAGGGTATAGGGATGTCCATCTACTTTAGTGAGAGTAATGGCATAGCCGTGCTTGTCGGCCGCGGCGGCAAAGCCCTCCATACGGTCGAGGTTGCCGGTGCCGGTAATGTTGAACATGGCGACGCCGACGGTCTTAAACTTGCCGCGGCGCAGCGATCGACCGGCAAAATTGGGGCGATACCCCAACTCGCGCATGGCGGCACGCACGCGCTCCTTGGTCTCGGGGCGCACACTGGGCGAATCGTGCACGGTGCGCGAGACCGTCTGCTCCGAGACGCCCGCGAGACGCGCCACGTCTTTGACGGATACCGATTTTTTAACAGCGGCCATAGGTCGATCTTTCTATGTCAACGATGCCATTTCTGTAACATCCAGCCGAGCTTTTCGGTCCTAACTGTTACAGATTGAGATGAACGGACGGAGCAAGTAGGGCCTAGGCCCGTATGTCCCTAACAGTCGAGCGTTCGACCAGCGTACTCGGTACACGAATCGCCTCGATAGACGGGTTATCTCCAATCGCTGCCTCAAACGCAAGCTTGCCGATACCGCACAAATCAAAACGCAATGTGGTCAAGCGGTTGTGCGGAATAGTCCCCTCGAGCGCGTCGTCGATACCGACCACGCTCACGTCGTCGGGCACAGACAGGCCCGCGTTTTCGAGCGCGGCGATAACGCCCAGCGCCATCTGGTCATTTGCCGCTATCACGGCAGTCGGCGCCTGCGACCCGCCGGCAAGCACCTCGGCCGCGATGCGCTCGCCCATGGCGTAACCACTGTCCGCGCTCCAATCGCCGCGCAGCAAAGGAGCGACATCGACGCTCGCACGCTTGAGCGTATCGCGCCAACCCGCTTCACGGAAACGCGAGGAAATAGACTTTTCCGGGCCCGCCACAAACCGCATATTCGAGTGGCCACGCTCAAGCAGATAATTGGTCAGCAGCTCGCACGAACCATACTGGTCGGAGTCAATCGTCGTGCAGCGCGGGTGCGCGAGCATGGACAGAATGACCGTGCGCACCCCCGGCTGGGGAGCAAACTCCTCAAAATCGGGAGCCATGCGGTTCATATTGAGAATCATGCCGTCGACGGGCCGCTCGACCATACGGCGCGAGGCGTCGGAAAGTGCATAGGGCTTGTCGCCGCCCATCTCGATCATGGTGACGGCAAAATCGTGCTCGCGCGCCGCCTGCATAATGCCCTCGAGTGTTGCCAGGTTGCCGGCGCGCGTGATGTTGTACATGCACAGGCCAATGGAACGGTAAGAGCCGCCGCGCAACGCCGTTCCAGCAAAATTGGGACGAAAGCCCAGCTCTTCCATGGCAGCCAGCACACGTTTACGCGTCTTTTCCGTCACGTTGGGCATGCCGTTGACCACGCGAGATACAGTCTGGCGGCTCACGCCAGCGAGCGCCGCGACCTCTGCCGCGCTCGCCGAACGACCATTCTTTGTCTGCTGAGCCATACTTTCCACTCTAGCCTGCTTTCCCAACTAATCCCCGCGCCCGTGACGCATCGCATATGCATTGATAACGTGCTCATAATACCCGAGCCGCTTAGCGCGACATGAAAACTTCGGTCGATCAAAACCGCTCACCGAACAAATTCGACCATTCGCAGGTGTTTGAACTTGTTTTATATCTATTCATCCCATCCCGATGTTAACGTGCTCATTGTCAAATGTTCACGTGCTCATTTTGGTTCTACTCATTTTGAGACAGCACTCATCGGGAGTTTTACCGTTGAGCGACAACCCAAGAACCTTCTGAGCGCAAACGCACAAGGTCGAACAGCGAGACGAAAGGATGCATGCGTATGTCTTTGCTCAACCGCGTACAGCAGCTGCCGAAGGGATTTGTTTGGGGCGCCGCAACCGCCGCATACCAAACGGAGGGCTCCACGAAGGTGGCAGGCAAGGGTAAGACCATGTGGGATGACTACCTTGTCGCCCAGGGTCGCTTTTTGCCCGATCCGGCCAGCGATTTCTACAACCGTTACGAGGAGGACATCCGCCTTTCTGCCGAGCATGGCCTCAACGCCATCCGCGTGTCCATCGCCTGGACCCGCATCTTCCCCAACGGCGACGACGCCGAACCGCTCGCCGAGGGCGTGAAGCACTACCACGAGCTATTCGCCTGCTGCAAAAAGTATGGCGTCGAGCCCTACGTGTCCCTGCATCACTTTGACTCCCCCGCCGCTCTGTTCAACCAGGGCGACTGGCTCAACCGCAAGACCGTCGACGCCTATGTGCGCTATGCCGAGTTCTGCTTCCGCGAGTTCCGCGAGGTCAAGAATTGGTTCACCATCAACGAGCTCATCAGCCTATCGCACTCCCAGTACATCCAGGGCAACTTCCCGCCCAACCATCACTTTGACGTGACGAGCGGCATCCAGAGCCAGCATAACGAGCTCGTTGCCCATGCCCGTGCCGTCAACCTGTACAAAGATCTGGACGAGACCGAGCACCTGGGCGGCCGCATTGGCATGGTCAACGTCTTGACGCCGGCATATCCCGCTACCGACTCGCCTGCCGACCAGCACGCCGCCGACCTGTACAACGCCTTCTACACCGACTTCATCATGGACGGCGCCTTCCTGGGTCACTACTCCGCGCGCACTCTTGCGCTCATCAACGAGATTCTGCGTGCCAACAACGCCACGCTTACGGTTGAGGACAGCGACATGGAGGAGCTCGCCAAGGCGGCGCCCCGCAACGATATGTTCGGCCTCAACTACTATCAGTCGGCGTTTATCGCCGCCTACGATGGCGAGTCCACCAACAGCTTTAACGGCACCGGAGACAAGGGCACCTCGTGCTTTAAGTTTAAGGGCGTCGGGCAGCAGGTCGATATGCCGGGTATCCCCACCACCGACTGGGATTGGCTCATCTACCCGCAAGGCCTCTACGACACGCTCAAGCACATCAGCGCCACCTATCCCAACCTCCCCGTCATCTATATCACCGAAAACGGCCTGGGCCACAAGGACCCCGAGCCCGACGCAAACGGCATCGTCGCCGATCCCGAGCGCATCGACTTTGTCGACCAGCACATGGAGAAGGTGCTCCGGGCGCGCGCCGAGGGCGTCGACGTCCAGGGCTACTTTATCTGGAGCCTGCAGGACCAGTTCTCGTGGGCCAACGGCTATAACAAGCGCTACGGCCTGTTCTACATCGACTTCGACACGCAAAAACGCTACATCAAGCAGTCGGCACTCTGGTACAAGGAGCTCGCCGACACTATGGCGGACGCGCAGTAGCGCATCGCCTCGCTTTCCCCCGAGAGGGGAGCGGCCCTATGCGATACAAACCCAGCCGCTCCCCTCTCTCCCCCTGGGACCGACCCCGCCTGCACCCGGGCTTTTAGCAAGCGGGAGACCATATAGGTTTTCAACGTCCATGCCATTAAGATTTCATGCAAAGAGGAGCGTGAACTATGGAATCGATCGTTAAGTTCTTGGAGAAAGGTCAGCCGTACTTCGACAAGGTCTCTAAGAACATCTACCTTCAGGCCATTAAAGACGGCTTTTTGGCAGCAATGCCCATCATCCTGTCTTCTTCTGTCTTCCTGCTTATTTCGACCCTGCCGGGCGTTGTCGCCACGGTCGGCGGCTTTACGCTGCCCGACTGGTGGAACGTCGACGTCGTGAACTTCTGCAACAAGGTTTACAACTTCACGATGGGCGTCGTGGGCATCATGGTCGCCGGCACCACCGCAAGCGCGCTGACCGGCTCCAAGAACCGCCGCATGCCTGCCGGCAAGGCCATCAACGCCACGAGCACCATGGTCGCCGCCATGTGCGCTATGCTCATCTTGGCCGTTACCCAGACGAGTGCCAAGATCGACGGCGCCGATGTCTCGGTGTTCTTTACCGACAACATGGGCACCAAGGGCCTACTGAGCTCCTTTGTCGCCGCATTTGCCACGGTCAACATCTATGCCTTCTGCATTAAGCGAGACATCACCATCAAGCTGCCCAAAGAAGTCCCCGGCGCCATCGCCCAGAACTTCCGCGACATCTTCGCCTTCAGCTTCTCCATCCTGTTTGTCGCCGTCATCGACGTTATCTGCCGCACCTGCTTGGCCGTCCCGTTTGCCAACGTCATCTCCACGCTGGTGAGCCCGCTGTTCGCCGCTGCCGATTCCTACGCCGGCCTCGCCCTCATCTGGTTCATGATCCCGCTGTTCTGGTTCATGGGCATCCACGGCCCCTCGGTCGTTAAGCCTGCCCTCAACGCCGCGCTGTTTGGCAACATCACCACCAACCTCGCCACGCTGCAGGCCGGCGGTCACCCCGCCCTCGCCCTGACCGAGAACTTCGGTAACTACATCGGCGAACTCGGCGGCACCGGCGCCACGTTCATTGTCCCGATCATCTTCCTGCTCTTTATGCGCTCCAAGCAGCTCAAGGCCGTCGGCAAAGCCTCTGTCGTACCCGTGATGTTCGCCGTCAACGAGCCGCTGCTGTTCGCCGCGCCCATCATCCTCAACCCGTACTTCCTGATCCCGTTCCTGTTTGCCCCCGTGGCCAACGTCCTCATTGGTAAGTTCTTCATCGACTTTTTGGGCATGAACGGTTTTATCTATGCCATGCCGTGGGCACTCCCCGGACCGATCGGCACCTTCATCGACACCAACTTCCAGCCGATCTCTCTGGTCCTGGTTGTCGTCCTGCTGGTCGTTGACTTCTTGATCTACTACCCGTTCTGCAAGGCCTACGACAACGTCCTGTGCAAGCAGGAGGCCGAGACCCTGGCCGAAGAAGAGGCCGAGGAGACCAAGGCCGTCAAGACCGCTGCCGCCCCCGCCGTTGAGGCTCCTATTGTCGAGACCGCTTCTGCCACCGAGGCCTCCGCAGCTCCGTCCGCCCTTAAGGGCAAGGATCTGAGGGTTCTGGTTCTGTGCGCTGGCGCCGGCACCTCTGCACTGCTCGCCAACGCGCTTAAGGAAGGCGCCGACGAGCTGGGCATCGACATTACCGCCAACGCCGGTGCCTACGGCAGCCACTACGCCATCATGGACCAGTACAACGTCATCGTCCTGGCTCCGCAGGTTCGCACCTATTACAACGAGATGAAGGCCGACACCGACCGCCTGGGCATCACGCTGCTGTCGCCCAAGGGCAAACAGTACATCGACCTCACTAAGGATCCCAAGGGTGCCGTCGCCTGGATCGAGGAAAACCTCGAGGCATAAGACGCTGACACCACCTGCCGCTCGCAGACAATAAATGGCCCGTGCATCGATGTGTGATGCGCGGGCCATTTTGTTTAGACCGCACCCGTCCTCCTGTTCATCTCAATCTGTAACATCTAGCCGAGTTTTTCGGTCCAAGCTGTTACAGATTTAGACGAACGGGCGGCCCGGGCCGAACAATCTCGATTTGTAACATGTAGACCACTTTTGACCGTCTAGTTGTTACAGATCGAGACAAACGGAATAAGCTGGACCGAATTGTCTAAATCTGTAACATCTAGCTGAGATTTTCGGCCCTACCTATTACAGATTTAGACGAACAGGCCGAGCACGTCTACGCCCGCAGGTCCTTCACGCTGGAACGCTCGACCAGCACGCCCGACACAAGCGTACGGCTTCTGGAGCTCGGGGCTTCCAGACCTGCGACGACCTCGTTAAGCGCACGGATGCCCAGCTCGCGGTGGCGAAACTTCACTGACGTCAGAATCGAGTTGGGAATCGTCTTGTAGAGTTCGTCGTCAAAGCCGATCACGGACACGTCGTCGGGCACCCTGAGCCCTCTGTCACGCAGAGCCATCATCACGCCGTTTGCCATGCAGTCGTTAGCAGCGAGGACCGCCGTGCAATCGGGTTTATCGGCAAGCGCAAGGCCCGCGGCATAGCCACTATCCGCATTCCAATCGCCTTGCAGAGGCTCGGGCGGCTCAATGCCACGCGCCTCGAGTGCCGCACGCCAACCTTTCATACGGCACTGGCTCGACAGCGACTCTTTCTTACCAGAGACGAAATACACGTTCTTGTGCCCGCGATTTAAGAAGTGCTCGCACGCCATGCGCGCACCACCCTCTTGATCGTCACTAACGGTAGAGCAGGTAGGATGTTCCATCGGCGTGATAATCACCGTCTTGAGGTCTTTCGGCGCCTCAAAGGTATCAAAGTCATCGACCATCTGACGCAGGTTGAAGATCATGCCGTCGACGGGAAGCTGCGACATCCTACGCGCAGCATCGGCAAGGGTCATCTTCTCCCCCGCCCGCTTTTTGATCATCGTAAGCGCAAAACCACGCTCTTCGGCGGCATCTGCGATACCGTCAATCATGTCCACGGCGCCGCCCGACAAGTGGAACATCACCACGCCGATGCACCCGTAACGGCCCAACTTGAGTGAACGCGCGGCAAAGTTCGCCCGGAACCCAAGCGCCTCCATGGCAGCATGGACCCTATCGCGCGTCGACTCGCGCACGCTATCGGGCTCATTGATCACGCGCGACACCGTCTTGAGAGAAACGCCCGCGGCAACTGCCACATCGTTCATTGAGACATTTTTCTTGTCCATCGTTGCCACTACTTCTCCAGTCGGTTTCGCATCGCTTGTTTTTTGCGTTCTAGCATACACTACCTGCCCGACTGACAAATCAGCCGTTTATCGGACAATATCGACCGTTCACCCGTAAATCCTTGTTGCTCTTCCAAAAATGTCTTACGTTGTCATTAACGAAATGTCCTACGTTGTCATTTCGCAATGCCTTCCTTAAGCAGGAAGGTTTCCGGGCAGTCCTGACCATCCATCGACGATCAGTTCCATCCACATGCATCGCGCATTAAGTAGCAAAGGAGCTCTATGGACGCCATCGTAAAGATGCTCGAAAAGCATCAACCGTTCTTTGAGAAAATCTCGAGGAACATCTACCTCCAGGCCATCAAGGACGGATTCCTTGGGTGCATGCCCATTGTCCTTACCTCTTCGATCTTTCTGCTCATTGCCACCCTTCCCGGCGTAGTCGGCATCACGCTGCCCCAGCCGCTCATCGACTGGTGCAATAAGCTGTACAACTTCACCATGGGCGTCATGGGCATCATGGTTGCCGGCACCACTGCCAAGAACTTCACGGCATCCATGAACCGTCGTATGCCCGCCGGCAAAGTGCTCAACGACGGTTCCACCATGGTGGCCGCCCAGTGCAGCATGCTTTTGCTCGCTGTTACGCAGTTCACCACCAAGTTCAACGGCTCCGATCTTTCGGTCTTCGATTGCACCAGCATGGGCACGCGCGGTCTGTTCTCGGCCTATATCGCCGCGTTCATTACCGTTTGGGTCTATAAGTTCTGTGTCTCGCGCGATCTGACCATTAAGCTGCCCAAGGAGGTCCCGGGCGCCATCGCTCAGAACTTCCGCGACATCATCCCCTTTGGCGGCGCCGTCATCATCTGCGGCATCATCGATGTCGTCGTGCGTAACCTCATGGGCGTTCCGTTCTCCGAGCTGCTTATCAAACTGCTCTCCCCGCTCTTTACCGCTGCAGAAACCTATCCTGGCCTTATCCTTATCCAGGCGGCCACCGCGTTCTTCTGGTTCATCGGCGTCCACGGCCCCTCGATCGTCCAGCCGGGCATCGACCCCATCCGTCTTGCCAACCAGGCTGAGAACCTGCAGGTTCTGCTGGCCGGTGGTCACCCCGCCCATTCCCTCACCTTTAACATGTCGCTCGTGGGTGAGTTCGGCGGCACCGGCGCCACGTTCATCGTGCCGCTTCTGCTGATTCTCTTTATGAAGTCCAAACAGCTCAAAGCCGTCGGCAAGGCCTCGATTGTTCCTGTTGCCTTCGCCGTCAACGAACCGCTGCTCTTTGGCGCGCCGATGATCCTTAACCCCTACATGCTCATCCCCTTTGTTGCCGCCGGCTGCGTCAACGTGAGTGTTGCCAAGTTCTTTATCGACAACGTGGGCATGAACGGCTTCTCCTTCGTGGTGCCTTGGGCCACCCCTGCCCCCATCGGCATCTTCATCACTACAAACTTCCAGCTTATCGCCCTGGTATTTGTCGCGATCATCATCTTGCTGGACGCCATCATCTACCTGCCGTTCTTGAAGGCATACGATAAGCTGCTCTGCGACCAGGAAGCCGAGCGCGCCGCCGAGCTGGGTCTCGAGTCCGATGGTGCTGCCACCATCGCCGCCAACGCCTCTACGCCCGCTGTCGAGCAGGCTACCGCTTCCGTCGAGCCGACCGCCGCTGCCGCCGACAGCAAGCCTGTCGCCGATCAGCCCGAGCCCGCCTCCGACGCATCCGCTAAGAAGGATGTCGATGGCCTGAAGGTCCTCGTCCTGTGCGCCGGCGCCGGCACCTCTGCCATGCTCGCCAACGCCATCAAGGAAGGTGCTGCGCAGACCGGAGAGAACATCGCTTCCTCCGCAGGCGCCTATGGCCAGCACACTGCCATCATGGATCAGTTCGACGTCATCGTGCTTGCCCCGCAGGTCCGTAGCTACTACAACGACATGAAGGCCGACACCGATCGCCTGGGCATTAAGCTGCTCGCTCCGCGCGGTAAGGAATATATCGACCTTACTCGCGACCCCGCTGGCGCCATCAAGTGGCTCCGCGAGAACCTCGACTAGTTCCTCCCTCTGTTGGTGCCCGGATCCCCAGTTCGGGCACCTCTCCCTATTCGTATCCCACAGAAAGGATAACTCATGACCAACCCCATGCAGTTCCCCGACGGCATCGTGTTTGGCGGCGCCACCGCTGCTTACCAGGTTGAGGGCGAGACCCGTACGCACGGCAAGGGCAAAGTGCCCTGGGACGATTTCCTGGCTGCTCAGGGTCGCTTCTCCCCCGACCCCGCAAGCGATTTCTACAACAAGTACCCGGTCGATATCGACCTGTGCCAGCGCTTCGGCATCAACGGCATCCGCGTCTCCATCGCTTGGAGCCGCATCTTCCCCAACGGCACCGGCGAGATCAACCCCGAGGGTGTCGCCTTCTATCACGAGCTCTTTGCCACCTGCAATAAAGCCGGCGTCATCCCCTATGTCACGCTCGATCACTTCGATACGCCCGAGGCCTTTTACCAGAACGGCGGCGAGGGTTTCCTGACGCGCACGACGATCGACGCCTTTGTCGAGTACGCCAAGTTCTGCTTTGCCGAGTTCACCGAGGTCAAGCACTGGTTCACGTTTAACGAGATTCCCGCGACCGCCGAGGGCAGCTTTATCGTCGGCAACTGGCCGCACGGCGAGAAGTATCGTCTGGACAAGGCCTTCCAGCTCATGCACAACATGATGGTGGCCCACGCCAAGGCTGTCGTCGCCTTCCATGAGGGCGGCTTTGAGGGCGAGATCGGCATTGTCCAGAACCTGGAGCCCAAGTATCCCCTCGACCCCAACAACGCCGCCGACTGCGAGGCAGCTCGCATGGCCGACGTCATCAACAACCGCTGGGTACTCGACGCCACCTTCCGCGGCCACTATGCAGCCGACACCATGGAGGCTGCGACCAAGCTGGCCCATATCGCCGGCGGCGAACTCGACGTCCGCGACGAGGACATCGCCGCGCTGACCGCCGCGCTCCCCTACAACGATTGCCTGGGCGTCAACACCTACAAGTGCCAGTTCCTGCGTGCCGCCGAGGGCGAAAACGACATCAACCACAATGGCACCGGCGACAAGGGCTCCTCGCGCTGGTTCCTCAAGGGCGTGGGCGAGTCATGCGTGCGCGAAGGCGTACCCACCACCGATTGGGACTGGATTATCTATCCCGAGGGCCTCTACGACCTGCTGCTCCGCATTAAGAACGATTACCCCAACTACAAGAAGATCTACATCACCGAGAACGGCATGGGCTATAAGGACGACTTCGAGGATGGCTTTATCGACGACGCCCCTCGTATCGACTACATGCGTCAGCATCTCGCGTGGATCCTCAAGGCAATCGACGGCGGCGTGAACGTCGACGGTTACTTTGTGTGGTCGTTGCAGGATCAGTTCTCCTGGACCAACGGCTATAACAAGCGCTATGGCCTGTTCTACATCGACTTTGAGACCCAGAAGCGCTATCCCAAGGCGAGCGCGTACTGGTACAAGAACGTCGCGGAGACCGGCCTGCTCATGGCCTAGTTTCAGCCACATACCCCCTGTCGGCCGCATACGAATCCCTCCACGGGTTCGTATGCGGCCTTTTTGTTTTGGCTCGGCCCGAGCAGGCCGTCTGTCTCGATCTGTAACATCTAGCAGGGATTTTCGGTCCTACCTGTTACAGATCAAGACAAACGAGCGGTCCGAACTTGAAGATCTCGATCTGTAACACGTAGCCCGGTTTTTCACGTCTACCTGTTACAGATCGAGACAAACGGGTAGCCCGAAGCAGAATATCTCGATCTGTAACATCTAACTCGGTTTTCTACTCCCAACTGTTACAGATTGAGATAATTCGACGACGCCGACGTTTTAATATACCGTGGTACAATTATGGCACGACGCAAAGGAGGTTCCCATGTCCGCTTGTGTGCCCGTCCGAGATATGAAGGATACTGCCACATTCACCGCACTTGTTGAGTCTGAGCGCGACGTTACCGTTACCAAGAACGGCTACGAGGCCATGCACTGCATCAGCAGCGACCAGTATCGCCTCATGCAAGAAGAAATCGCCAAGGCAAAACTGCTGTCTCGTATGATGTTGGCAGAAGACGAAATATCGCAAGGCGACTACAGCGACTACGACTCCTTCGCGACCGCGATACGAGACAAATATGACCTATAACGTCGTCATACTCAAAAGCGCGCGATATGAGTACGAGAGTATCGTCGGATACCTTGCCCAGATTCTCAAGAATCCGCGCGCAGCAGGCAATTTTGTCGCTGAGTTTGAATATCAGCTTGATCTGCTTCGCGAGCAGCCACTCCTACGTCCCCTCCCGCACATGCAAGAGCTGGCGGCACGTAATTACCGATCGTTTCCCGTCAACAACTACGTGTGTCTTTACAAGTTTGAGCACGAAACGATCTATATCGCCCACGTCTTTCATCAGTCACAGGACTACGTCCGTCTGGTCTAGCACACAAGTGGAATACTTGGCCCGAGCGCATTTGTGTGTCATATCGCGTCACGTTGACGCGTAAAATGACGCGCAAATTTTTATGCGTCATCAAATTTGACGCACAAATGGTGTTTTTACTTATACGTGTCATTCTGCACGTCATATTGAAACGATAATCCCCGCGCCGGCAGGGGGGTGTTCCTATAGTTTTGTCAACTGGGAAATGCTCTCCGTGCGACCGAATCGCGGCATGCTGACGCCAAGCCATTAGGCCGGTGGGCTTCAGTCTGCTCGGTGCGTTTCGGCTAGGCTGCGTAAGGCACCCTGTC
>JAXJMV010000054.1:0-1944 GCA_036312985.1 Collinsella sp. | reverse complement strand
TCTTCTTGGGGCATCGCCTTTCCTTCCATTCGTCACCTTCATTACTCCAACGACGAATTCTAGGCGGTGTCCCCTCCCTTTCAAGAAAGGGAAGAGGCGGGGTATGCCCCGCCTCTTACACCACATCTCTGCGCGCTACCCCGTGCGCCATCCTCAGCGTCCTATTTGGAACGCAGATAGCGCCCGATCGGCATAAAAAGTGCCCCCGATGGCAAATTACGCCATCGGGGGCACTTAAAACAGTCGTTCTGCACCTCATTCAGGGCATGCCAATGCTGAATACTCCCAAAAATGCACGTCGCAAGAGGGGGTACCTGCTCAATCGGCTAAATACCCGCAAGTTCGCAGTAGCGGTCGACATTGCTGGCAAATACCATCTCGACGGCACCCTTCTGGACGGGCACCGTCGGGGTCCTTCCCCACAGCAGATAATCGCCCAGCGTCTTAGCGCCGCGATACGCCAGGCTCGTCGGGTCCTTATAGACAATATTGGTAAAGATACCGCGGCGCAAGGCCAGAGCACTTTCGGGAAACAGGTCGTTGCCGATCACCATGACCTGACCGGCCTTGCCGGTCGAGACGAGCGCGTCGGCAACCACTTCGGAACCAACGGCAAAAACGCTACAGATAAGTTCGGGGGCGTCCGGCGCACTCAAGCGCTTTTCGAGCTCATGCTCGAGTTGTTTGACTTGCGCATGGGCACCTGCAAGATCCTCAACCTGCCATGGAATATCACGTTCGCGCAGGTAATTGTGGAAGGCGCGGGCGGTTAGATAGTGCGAATCGGTATATGGGTCGCCTGTCAAAAGGAGCACGCGGGCGTCGGCCCCAGAAGCATGGACCAGGTTTGCCGCCTGCTCGGCCATAAGGCTGCCTGCCGTCGAATAATCGGCCAAGCTCGCACCCAAACGATTCAAATGCGGACGGTCGCCGTCGACAAGCTCAATCGTCACGCCCGCCTCGGCGATCTGCCCCAAAAGCTCAGTCGCACGATCGTCGCCCGGCGCATAGGCGAGCAAGCCATCAATCTTCTCGCCCACCTGCAGACGCTCGTCGATTTGCTCGAGTGCATCAGCGTAGCCGCCCACGCCAAATTCAACGCGCTCAACCGTAATGCCCCGGTCGATGACCTCCTGTTCAAAGCGATTGCAGCCTTCCCACAGGTAACGGAAAAAGTACGCTCCCTCGCGCGATGCGCGGGGCAGGCAAAACACCAGATTGATATCCTTGCGGCGCAGGCTTGAGGCACTTGTGTTGCGGTGATAGCCCATGGCCTCGGCCTTAGCGTTCACCTTGGCGCGCACGGATTCGCTCACGCCGGCCTTTCCCGTCAGGGCTTTGTGCACGGTATTGATGGAAACGCCAAGCTCGGCGGCTATGTCCTTCATGGTTACGCGAGCGCTCATGCGGTTACTCCGTTATAGATAAGTTGCCAATTAATAGTCCAGTTAACGATACCCCAAAAATACTCTTCGACTCGCCGTGCTCTCCCTCAAATGCACAAAGCGCCCCGCGAACGGATGCCCGCGGAGCGCTTGGATGTCCGGACCTTATTTGATACCGCGACCCAAGTCTTCGGCGATTTTGTCTACGCCCTTAAGTGCAGCGCACGTCTTTTTGTTGGAGCAATGCCCCGTGCAAACGCCACCCTGAGCGCAGTCGGCGCAGGTGCCCTTGCGGTAGATGCGCACGCACACGGCGACAAACGCAACGCCGATAACAGCCAGTACAACAATATCGATAGGTGCCATAGCAAGCCTCCTCTAGTTAACCAACACTTACTTTACCCCATTCTCCACCTACCAGACGATATGAGCAGGACATAAAACATTGAGAGCCCCTGCTGCATGAAAGACCGCGGATTAGGCCGACAATGGTGAGTGTCTAATCCAACCGTGGCGGCCACGCCGCATTCATGGAAGGGGCTCCCATGCTCGATACTAC
>JAXJMV010000053.1:0-8326 GCA_036312985.1 Collinsella sp. | reverse complement strand
TCTTCTTGGGGCATCGCCTTTCCTTCCATTCGTCACCTTCATTACTCCAACGACGAATTCTAGGCGGTGTCCCCTCCCTTTCAAGAAAGGGAAGAGGCGGGGTATGCCCCGCCTCTTACACCACATCTCTGCGCGCTACCCGCGTGCAAGCCGTGAAAACGGCATTTGGGGCTGTTTTGGCTGTTACTAAAAGGGTAACAGTACTCATATTTGCCATTTTTTTGCCCACGGGGCCTCGAAGGGGCTGTCAATCAGGTCCCAGGGGAGGCGGTTTGAGGGTCGCAGAGCAAAAACGGGGGCGCAGGTTGTCCTGCGCCCCCGTTTTCTGGGCATTGCGGTTGTTTGCCGCCGGTTGTTACGCTGCCTCGTCGAACTGCGAGTTATACAGGTCGGCGTAGAAGCCACCCTGGGCGAGTAGCTCGTCGTGTGTGCCCTTCTCGACGATGTCGCCGTCGCGAATTACCAAGATTACGTCGGCGTTGCGGATCGTGGACAGGCGGTGCGCGATGACAAAGCTGGTACGGCCCTGCATTAGCGCATCCATGGCACGCTGAATAAGCTCCTCGGTACGAGTGTCAACGTTGGAGGTTGCCTCGTCCAGAATTAGCGCCGGGCGGTCGGCCAAAATGGCACGGGCAATGGTCACGAGCTGGCGCTGGCCCTGCGACAGGTTGGTGCCTTCCTCGTTGATCATAAAGTCGTAGCCGCCGGCGAGCGTATGGATAAAGTGATCGCAGCGTGCGGCGCGTGCAGCGGCTTCGACCTCGGCGTCGCTTGCATCGGGGCGTCCGTAGCGGATGTTCTCGCGGATGGTGCCGTTAAACAGCCAGGTATCCTGCAGCACCATGGCAAACTCGCCGCGCAGCGCCGCGCGGTCCCAGTCGCGCACGTCGACACCCTCGACGCGCAGCGAACCGCCGTCCACATCGTAGAAGCGCTGCAGCAGCTTAATGAGCGTGGTCTTGCCGGCGCCGGTAGGACCGACGATGGCGATGGTCTGGCCGGGCTGCGCCTCGCAGCTAAAGTCGTGGATGATGGTCTTGTCGGGCGTATAGCCAAACTTGACGTGATCAAACTCCACATGGCCGGGGCGCTTTTCGGGAATCTGCGCGTCGGCTTTCTGCTCCTCCTCGGGCGCGGCCAGGAACTCAAAGACGCGCTCGGTGGCGGCTGCCATCGACTGCATCGTGTTGCTCACGTTGCCCAGTTGCTGCACGGGCTGCGTAAAGTTGCGAACGTACTGGATAAAGCTCTGGATGTCGCCGGGCGTGGCGTTGCCGGTCAGTGCGAGCTGTGCGCCCACCACGACAACGCCCACGTAGCCCATGTTACCCACCAGGCTCATAAGCGGCATCATCAGGCCCGACAGGAACTGCGAGCGCCAGCCACTAATAAAGAGGCGGTCGTTTTGACGGTCGAACTCTTCGATCGAGGCCTCGGCGCGGTCGAACACCTGAATGACGTTCTGGCCGGCAAAGTCCTCCTCGATAATGCCGTTGACGGCGCCCAGAACCTGCTGCTGCTCGCGGAAGTACGGCTGCGAGAAGTGAATCATTACGGTCAAGATAATCGCGGCGGCCGGCAGCGTGAGCACGGTGACGCCGGTAAGCGGCAGGCTGATCGAAAGCATCATGACGAGCACGCCGATAATCTGCGTCACCGACGTGATGAGCTGCGTCACGCTCTGGTTGAGCGACTGACCCAGCGTATCGACGTCGTTGGTGATGCGGCTGAGTACGTCTCCCTTGCTGTGGCCGTTGAAGTAACTCATCGGCACGACGGCAATCTTGGCGGCGATTTCCTTGCGCATGCGGTAGCAGATCTTTTGCGTGACGCCGGTCATGAGCCAGCCCTGGACCAGGCTGCAGACAGAGCTCGCCAGATACAGGCAGAGCAAAAAGCCGAGCGTCTTGGCGATCCAGTCAAAGTCAACGTCGCCGGTGCCGTTGACCTTGGCGACCAGGCCTTCGAACAGCTTGGTCGTAACCTGGCCGAGCACCTTGGGTCCCACAATGTTAAAGATGACCGAGCACACGGCAAAGGCGACGGCGGCAAACACGGCAATCTTGTGCTGGCCGATATAGCCGAGCAGCTGCCTCATGGTGCCCTTAAAGTCCTTGGCCTTTTCGCCACGACGCATGCCACCCATGCGGCCCATGGGACCACGCTGGCGGGTGGGCTTGGGAATCTGAGTCTTGGTCTCGTCTGCCATTAGCGCTCGCCTCCTTCCATGACGGCTGCTATTTCTTCTTGGGTAAGCCCCAGCTCCTCGGCGGAAAGCTGCGACTGTGCGATCTCCAGGTACGCCGGGCAGCTGTGCAGCAGCTCCTCGTGCGTACCGGTGCCTACCACGTGGCCGTCGTCGAGCACGATGATCTGATCGGCGTGCATGATGGTCGCGATGCGCTGAGCCACGACCACGAGTGCCGCGTCGGTGACGTTTTTGGCCAGTTCCTCGCGCAGACGAGCATCGGTCTTGTAGTCGAGGGCGCTAAACGAGTCGTCGAACACCACAACCTCGGGCTTCTTGGCCAGGGCGCGGGCGATGGCCAAGCGCTGGCGCTGACCGCCCGAGACATTGGAGCCGCCCTGGCTGATGGGGGAGTCGTAACCGCCCTCGCGCTCGGCGATAAAGTCCTCGGCCTGGGCGATGCGTGCCGCCCGGTGCATGTCATCATCGCTCACCATGTTGCCGGCAAACCTGAGGTTGCTCTCGACAGTGCCCGAGAACAGGCGACCCTGCTGCGGGATGTAACCAATGCGGCGGCGCAGCTCGGAAAGGGTCATGTCACGCACGTCGATGCCGTCGAGCGAAATGCTGCCGCCCGTGACGTCGTACAGGCGCGGAATCAGCTGCACGAGCGTGGATTTGCCCGAACCCGTGGAGCCAATGATGCCGAGCATCTGACCGGCATGCGTGGTGAAGTTCACGCCGCTGATGACATCGGCGCGGGCATCGGGATACTGGAAGCTCACGTCGCGGAAGGTGAGCTCACCGCGCGGCGCGCTGGCGGCAGGCAGTTTGGGCGAGGCGGGGTCGTTGATGCTGGTGGGGCAGGTGATGACCTCTTCCACGCGCTCGGCCGCGACCTCGGCACGGGGCAGGATGACCGAAACCATGGTGAGGATCATAAACGCCATAACGATCTGCATGGTGTAGGAGATAAACGCCATCATGTTGCCGACCTGCATCACGCCGTCGGACACGCCCTGCGCGCCAAACCAGACGATAAGCACGGTGATGCAGTTCATGACGAGCATCATGAGCGGCATCATAAAGCTCATGGCGCGGTTGGTGTAGAGCTGCGTGGTCATCAGGTCGAGCGACGCCTTGTCAAAACGCTCGAGCTCATGCTCCTCGCGGTTGAACGAGCGGATGGGCATAAGGCCGTCGAGTAGCTCGCGGGCGGTAAGGTTCACGCGGTCCACAAAGCTCTGCATCTTCTTGAACTTGGGCATGGTGAGGCCCATGAGCACGCCGACGACGGCCGAGACCGCGATGATGGCCACGGCGATGGTCCACTCCAGGCCGGTGTGGTTGGCCAGGACGCGCATGACGGCGACGATGCCCATGACGGGAGCCATCAGGCACATGCGGATAAACAGGGTTGCGGCCATCTGAATCTGCTGAATGTCGTTGGTGCAGCGGGTGATGAGCGAGGCCTGGCTGAACTTGCCCACCTCGGCCGGTGAGAAGTGCATAACCTTGTTGAAGGTCTCGCGGCGCAGATCGCGGGCGATGGAGCAGGCAGTGCGCGAAGCCACGGCACCGGTCAGGATGGTGGCGACGAGCGACACCAGGCACAGACCAAACATCGTGGTCGCCATGCGGCTCAGGTAGGCGTTCTGCACGTCGGCGGGGTCGATGCCCTGCGCTTTGTACTCTTCTTGTACGTAGGTCACGGCGCGCTGGGTGACGATGGACCCCGACATGGAGCCCATTTTATCCGCCATTTCGTTGGCGCCTTCGACGAGCTTGCTTTGGTCGATTAGGCCGCCTTCAACGCCTAGACGCAGGCCCTTCATGGTGATCTTACCGTCGTCGGCATCAATCTGCTTTTGCATATTCTGCGCCGCTGCGGCTTTTTGCTGCATCTCGGCGAGCTGCTCGGGCGTCATCGTCGCCATCTGCTCGGGGGCGGGCATGGCCTGGGCGGCGTCGCTGTCTTTCTCGCTGGACGTGCCAGTCATGTCGCCCAGGGAGTCGGCGTCGATGCCCTGGTTGAAGGCGAGCACGACAGTCTCGGGCAGGCTCATAATGTCGGCGAGCTTGCTGCCGTCGGCGCGCTCGTCCTCGGTGCCCTTGTACGTGCGAATCCCGTTTTTGTCTGCCTTGCCAAACGCAGCTTCTACCGTCTTGGCATCCTTGGTGCTCATAAAGAGCTTGAGGTCGTCGAGCGATTCGGCGCGGATGGTGTCGGGCACGGGCGAGGCGATGCCACCTTGCTGCACGCCCACGTCGACGATGTCGCTCATATAGGTAGGCAGTGCCAGGTCGGCGTTGCAGCTGATTACGATAAGTATGATAGCTGCGAACAGTGCCAGGACATGCTTTTTAAAGAGCTTGAGAATCCTCACTCGGTATCTCTCCCTTCTTGATTGCGGTCGATAATTTCGTTGGCACGTCTTAGAAGGCGCACCATCTCTTGGGTATCTGTTTCGCCGAGCTGCTCGAGGAAAGCTGCGGTACGGTCCTCGAATTCCCGACGTTTAATTTCGAGATCCTGGAATCCCTTGTCGGTCACTATGACGTGTACGCGACGGCGGTCGGTCTTTGAGTGCTCACGCTCAACCCAGCCCTTGGCTTCGAGAGCGCGTAGGATATTGGCGATGCGGGCGCTCGAGACCCAGGCACGATTGGCGAGTTCGCTCGGCGTGAGCGAGCCGCCAGCGAGCATGAGAGCGCGCATGACAGCCATCTCGCCGCCGAGAGCTTTGTCCGCAAAGCGCGAAATGCGCTGATGCATGCTGCCAAACTCAGTTAAGAGTTGACGCCCAAGCTCATGGAAATCGGTATCTTCCACCGAAAACCCCTAACACTAGAAACTATTTTCGGTGGAAGATGATACCCCTGCACGCGCACCCTATACGGTAGATTTTTGGGACATGTCTAGAAAACTACCTTTAGGTGACCTCCGTGCACCGTCGGTACCAGCAAAGTTAGGGGTAGATCTCTAGGCATGTCCCAAAGCCTACTCAGAGGCACTTTACCCTGCTAAAGCTGGCATAACAGCTAGAGTGAACGTCGTACAAAGGCAAGGAAAAATACCAAACAAATCGGTGAACGGTAGTTGTTCACGCTCGCGTTTCCTGCGGATTTGTAAAAAACGCCCTTATGATATAAAAAAAGAAACATATAACAGCCCAGATGGAGAGGGTCGCTATGTTATCCTTCTCAGACGGGTGAAATCTTGGGTTTTGGGTTGTAGTTCCAAGGTGGACAAACGTGTTCCCTGCACCAACGTGTGGTGAAGAACGGAAGAAGCCGGTAGTGCAAGCCGAACATTCAAGAATTCAATAAGCAGCGGTGTGAGAGAGCGCCGCATTACACGTAACTAGGAGCGTGGTTACACAATGCAGGAGGCATGGGAAGGCTTCAAGGAAGGCATTTGGACGGGAGAGGTTGACGTCCGAGACTTCATCCAGAAGAACTACACCCCCTACGAGGGCGACGAGTCGTTCCTCGTAGGTCCGACCGAGCGTACCAAGGAGCTGTGGGGCGAGGTTCTCGACCTGCTGCTTAAGGAGCGCGAGCAGGGTGGTGTCCTCGATATGGACACCAAGACCGTCACGGGTATCGTGAGCCACCCCGCTGGCTACATCGATAACGCCCACCGCGAGAAGGAGACCATCGTTGGCCTCCAGACTGACAAGCCGCTCAAGCGCGCGCTGCACGTCAACGGTGGTATCCGCATCGCTTGCCAGGCTGCCAGCCAGCACGGCTACAAGGTCGACGAGAACGTTGTCGAGCGCTACACCTTCGAGCGCAAGACCCACAACGCCGGCGTCTTCGATGTCTACACCCCCGAGATGCGTGCTTGCCGCTCGGCTCACATCATCACCGGTCTGCCCGATGGCTATGGCCGCGGCCGCATCATCGGCGACTACCGTCGTGTTGCCCTGTACGGCGTCGACTACCTGATCAAGGACAAGGAGGCCCAGAAGGCTTCCACTCCGACGGTCATGACCGCCGACAACATCCGCGACCGTGAGGAGCTGCAGGAGCAGATCCGCGCCCTCGGCGAGCTCAAGATGATGGCCGAGACCTATGGTTTCGACATTTCCAACCCTGCTACCAACACGCAGGAGGCCATCCAGTGGATGTACTTCGCCTACCTTGCTGCCGTCAAGGAGCAGAACGGCGCCGCTATGTCCATCGGCCGTACCTCTACGTTCATCGACATCTATGCTGAGCGCGACCTTGCCAACGGTACCTTCACCGAGGAGCAGATCCAGGAGTTCGTGGATCACTTCATCATGAAGCTCCGCATGGTCAAGTTTGCCCGTACCCCCGAGTACCAGGCCCTGTTCACCGGCGACCCGCAGTGGGTCACCGAGTCCATCGGCGGCATGGGTGTTGACGGCCGTACGCTCGTTACCAAGATGAGCTACCGCTACCTGCACACGCTCGAGAACATGGGTACCAGCCCCGAGCCCAACATGACCGTTCTGTGGTCGACCCGTCTGCCCGAGAACTTCAAGAAGTTCTGCGCCAAGACTTCTGTCGCCAGCTCCTCGATCCAGTACGAGAACGACGACCTCATGCGCGTTTACCACGGCGACGACTACGGCATCGCCTGCTGCGTGTCCTCCATGCGCATCGGCAAGGAGATGCAGTTCTTCGGCGCCCGTGCCAACCTGGCCAAGTGCCTGCTCTACGCGCTCAACGGCGGTGTTGACGAGGTCTCCAAGAAGCAGGTCGGCCCCAAGTATCGCGCCGTCGAGGGCGATACGCTCGATTACGACGACGTTGTGGCCAAGTACAACGACATGATGAAGTGGCTCGCTGGCGTGTACGTCAACTCGCTGAACATCATCCACTACATGCACGATAAGTACTGCTACGAGCGCATTCAGATGGCTCTGCACGACAAGCACGTGCACCGCTGGTTCGCTACGGGCATCGCTGGCCTTTCCGTCGTGGCTGACTCCCTGTCCGCCATCAAGTACGCCAAGGTCCACCCCGTCCGTGACGAGAACGGCATCATCGTCGACTTCGAGACCGAGGGCGAGTTCCCCAAGTACGGTAACGACGACGACCGCGTCGACCAGATCGCTCACGACGTTGTGCACCAGTTCATGGAGTACATCCGCATGAACGACACCTACCGCAACTCCGTGCCCACGACCTCGGTTCTGACCATTACCTCCAACGTCGTGTACGGTAAGAAGACCGGCTCCACGCCCGACGGCCGCAAGGCTGGCCAGCCGTTCGCCCCGGGTGCTAACCCCATGCACAAGCGCGATAGCCACGGCGCCATCGCTTCGCTGTCTTCGGTTTCCAAGCTCCCGTTCCGCGATGCTCAGGACGGCATCTCCAACACCTTCTCCATCATCCCGGGTGCGCTCGGCAAGGAGGACCAGGTGTTCTTTGGCGATATCGACCTTGATCAGCTGGGCGAGTAACTATTGTTAGTGCTATACTAACAATAACGATTACTGATTAGCGCGCCGGTTTCGGCCGGCGCCTATCGATCGAAGGAGACACATTATGAAGGTTTCTGAAGTTTCCGAGACTCAGGCCGATAACCTGGTCCACATGCTCGACGCTTACGCCGAAAAGGGTGGCCACCACCTGAACATCAACGTCTTCAACCGTGAGACGCTGCTCGACGCTCAGGCTCACCCCGAGAAGTACCCGCAGCTGACCATCCGCGTTTCCGGCTACGCCGTGAACTTCCACACGCTCACCAAGGAGCAGCAGGACGAGGTCATTGCGCGTACCTTCCACGACAAGTTCTAAAGGGACTCAACTCCCACCGGAGACCCGGTAAGGCCTACGCACTTTGCCTCTCAAACGTCCTCGCCGCTTCGCGGCTGCGGAATGTTTGCGAGACAAAGTGCTCCCGGCCTTGCCGGGTCTCCTGCGTTGTCGTCCTTTAGGGAACCACGCTAAATTAAATTGGTGTCCTCGGACATGCAAAGAGGCTCGCTGCGCACTTCGTGCGGCGAGCCTCTTTGCGTCCTGACGCTCCTATTTGGCAAGGTGTTTTTTAGAATCCATTTTGCGCTCGGCCTCGAAGGCTTGCCTGTCCCAATCGAGCGGAAGTCCGGCCTCGACCCATGCCTCGTAGGCCCTCCTTATGGGCTTGAGCTCCCTTTGGCC
>JAXJMV010000052.1:0-13702 GCA_036312985.1 Collinsella sp. | reverse complement strand
GGTTAAGTTTGCTGCTCTACAGTCCTGCGCAAGACGGAAAGCACATTAAGTGCTTTCCTTTGCGTGCGGAACTCGCGACAAACTTAACCCGCGCCAGCCGGCCCCGGAGACCCTCCCTGCCGTCACATTATTCAACCAGTTTTGCGGGCGTGCGCCGCTGCGCGGCTAGCCCGCGTGCTCCTCGGCGGGGTTGGTCTGATTGTTTTTGTTGAAGCTCTGCCTTTGGCTCAAATGGAAACGGGGGACGCATCTGCATCCCCCGTTTTTGTTGCGGTTAGTCTAGGTCAATAAACTTGGTGCTTAGGATCTTGCCGTCTTTGACGAGCATTCTGGCCATGGTGGGGCCTCGGGTGCCTCTGGGGTAGCTGGCGCTGCCCGGGTTGAGGACTAAGCAACGGCCCACTTGGGCTTCTTTGGTTACGTGGGTGTGGCCGTTGATGGCTACGTCTACGGATCCCACCGGAAGGTCTTCGCGGTAGTGGGCTACGGCGAATTTAAGGCCTTCGTAGGTAAAGAGCGCAAGACGGTCTACATCGGGGCCGTAGTCGCGGTAGTAATCGTTGTTGCCCAGTACGGCCCGAACGGGGGCGATGGTGCATAGGTGCTCGTAGTCCATCTCTGACGTAAGGTCGCCAGCGTGGATAATCAGGTCTGCGCCCTCAAGCTCATCCAGGAGCGCAGGCGAAAGATAGCCGTGGGTGTCCGAGATGATGTCGATGCGCTTGGCGCTTGCACTGTTCATGGGATCCCTTCCGCAAAAAACGATTCGGCAGATACATGCAAAAAAGGCCCCACGGCTCCGCAGACGATGGGTCTACAGGGCTGCGGGGCCAGTGTGCTAGAGACTCAGGGCCTTCTTGAGCGGCACGACGCGGCGGCGCGAAACCGGCACGCGTTCGTCGACGCCCGTAATGCCCAGCTGGATGGCACCCGAGGGCACCGTCTCCACGTCCGTGACGCACGCCAAGTTGACGATATAGCGGCGGTGAACACGGAAGAAGCCAAAGTCGCAGAGCTTGGCCTCAAACTGCGCCAGCGAGGTCGTCGACAAAAAGCGATCATCGACGGTATAGATGCAGGAGTAATCGTCCTTGGCCATGATAAAGCGAATGTCGTCCACGGGAATGAGCACCTTGCGGCCACCCTTTTCCACCGGGATACGCTCGATGGTCACCTTGCTGTCCGTAACCGGCTTGGCGCGTTGCATGACCTTCTCGATCGCGCGATCCAAGCGAGCTTCCTCGACCGGCTTCATCAGATAATCGACGGCATCCACGTCGAATGCCTCGACCGCATGGTCACTATACGCAGTCACAAACACGATCGCCGGCGGATTTTTGAGCTTATGCAGCGCCTCGGCAAGTTGCAGGCCCGAGGCACCGGGCATCGAGATATCGAGAAACACGACATCCACGCGACTTTCCATAAGCATCTCGATGGCGGAGCGGACGCTCGACGCCTCCGTGATCGTGCCGATCTTGCCCGTTTGCTCGAGCAGGAAGCGAAGCTCCGAGCGAGCCGGCGCCTCATCATCCACAATCATCGCACGCAGCATAGGGATAAAACCTTTCGTCAACTAACTACGCCGGGCATCCGTCGCATGACGTTGAGCCCGTAGCCTTTTATTTTACTCTTGAATGTCAAAGATGCTCTCTGACAAATCAAGATGAAGGAGCACTTTGGTGCCCTTGCCCGGCGCCGATTCGACACGCGTATAGGAGTGCGGCCCATAAAAGCGATGGATGCGCTCCGAAATATTGTGCATGGCCACACCGGCGCCGCCACCCTGGGGAGAGCTGGCGTCGGGACGGGCAGAACGCTCGTCAAACAGTCTGGCGGCGGTACCCTCATCCATGCCCACGCCATTATCGGCCACGGCAATCAAGATTGCATCCTCGCCGTCTTGGTGAACGGTCACGTCGATCCTCAGGGCGTCGTCATCGCCCATACCATGACGTACGGCGTTCTCGACAATCGGCTGGATCACGAACGCCGGCACCAGCGTATCTTCCACGTCCTCGGACACATCGAACGTCGCAAGCACGCGGTCCTCGCCAAAGCGAGCCTTCTCAAAGGTAAGGTAGCGCTTGGTCTGTGCGACCTCGCGCGAGACCGGAATAAGCGATCCCGAGTTGTCGAGCGTGGCACGATAGAACGATGAGAACTCACGAAGCAGTTCGCGAGCCCGCAGCGGGTCGGTGCGCGTAAACGATGCAATGGTGTTCAGCGTGTTGAACAGGAAGTGTGGGTTAATCTGCGCCTGCAGCGCACGCACCTCGGCGCGCGCCGTGAGTTCCTTTTGCACCTCGAGCTCGTGGATGGCGAGCTGCGTGGACAGGATCTCGGCAAAGCCCGAGGCGAGCGCGTACTGGGTACGGTCGACGGCGCGCGGGGTCTTGTAGTAGAACTTGAGCGTGCCGACGGTACGATCGCCCACCTTGATGGGGGCGATAATGCCGGCGGGGACTTGGTTGTGCGAGCCATCCGAGCCCACGACATCCACCATACGGTTGAACGACTGCACGATGCCATGTTCGATAACGTAGCGTGTGGCAAGCGTGTGGATGGGAGAATCTGGCAGTAGTTTTTCCTCAAACTCGCCCGCGCAGGCCAACACGTTGCCCTCGTCGGTGATGGCCACCGTCATGGCGCGCGTCTCGGGCAGGATACGCCGGCACACCAAAAGCGCCGACTCCTGCGTCAGACCGCCCTTAATGTCCTCGAGCATGGCCGAGGCCACCGAGAGCGTCTCCTCGGTGTACTGGGAGCGTACCGAATCGGGGTTGAGCGTCAAATAGATAAAGATGCACAGGAAGATGCACAGCAGCGCGCAGGCAATCACCGTGGCGATCGGCTCGATACCGGTCACCAAGGCAAAAATAAAGTACACCAGCACGCAAATGGCGCAGGCAACGGCAATGATGCGAAAGATTGATATTGAACTATCGCGCTGGGCGCGGCGGTCGATCATTCGGCCCCCTCCAGGATACTGATCAGTTGTGCGTCACGCCAAAGCCCGTCCATGATCTTGGGCCAAAAGCTCTGGAAACGCAGGTAGCTTGCAGCGTTTTGGCGCGCATAGGCCTTTGCCTCGCCGATACCATGGCGCCAGATGCGCAGGTAGCCCTCATGCTCGCGGGTAAACACGCTGCGGACCATAGCGGTCTTGCGCACGCGGTCGTCGAGCTCGCGCGAAATCCACGGGCCCGGGTAGGGCATGAGCGATGCGGCCGTAACCGGAATGAGCTCCTTTTGATGCGCAGCGAACGTCAGCTTAGCCCGCTCGTAGTACCAACGGTACACGTCCTGCATAAAGCGCGGCGAGCGCTTCTCGGACTCGGGCGGCAGGTGGCGCACAGTCCACTCGTTATCGAACCACACGTCATAGCCGAACATGCGCATGTTAAACAGGTAGTCCAGATCCTCGCCGCGGGTGATAAACGGGTCGAAGGCCACACGCGTAAAGGCGCGGGCGTGCAGGGCCATCAGGCCGCCGCACGCGTAGTTGGAGCGCGAGATGCGGGTGCCCGAGAGCGCCTTTTTCATCCAACGGTTGAACTCGATGCGCTTGGTCCACCAACGATGGCAGATGCCCGCCTTGTCCGTGGGAGCCAGCGGCGAGCCGTCGCGATCGTAGAAATAGCCGCTCTTGACCAAGATCGGCAAGCCCTGACGTGTCTGCTGCCCCAACGCATAGGTCGCGCGCTTCATAAAGTCGGCGTCGATGACAGTCTCATCGTCATCCAAAAAGATAACCGCGTCATGCCCCAGCACAGCGGCACAGGCTAGCCCCATATTGCGGATGGCACCGTAGCCTCGCAGGCTCACGCACTCGCCCGAACCCTTGGGCGCGATCTGAGCAACCCGGTCTGCGATGCGCGAGGCCTGGGTGTTGGTGACAACGGTGACCTTGAGCGTGGGATGCGCGTCGACAATCTCGTGCACGCGCAGCGACACATCGGCTGTGGCAGAAACGGGACAGACCACCAAAAGGATGATGCGCGGGATGTCACGTACCTGCTCAAGCGAGGCCAGGCAGCGGTCGAGTTCGGGATTGTCGGCGTTGAGTCGCGTCGAATGGTCATAGGTGCCAGGGGCGTTTGCGCAAGCGTCATCGCCCGCCCAATACGTTGGAATCACGACTGTGGCGTTCATGCCTTACCCTCCCTGCAACACAAAAACGGGACGCCGCCAAACACAGGCGACGCCCCGCGACCTAGCTGATTCCATCATACCCACTTGGGCAAATCATTGCTCGCAAGTCGCAATGTTTATTGCGGATAACCCCAAAAGAGTACCGTGGACAGGCACAATAGCCGCTCGCTCCTATGCGGCATGCTCTGCCGCCCGAGTCATGCGGGACAGGCGGACCAGCAGCATAAAGCCAACGACCAGCAGCACACCAATGGAAAGGACGCCCAGCGACGGGTTGCCGGTCAGCGAGGTGACGACCGACACCAGGAAGGTGCCCATAACGCTTGCATAACGACCGAAGATGTCAAAGAAGCCGTAGTACTCGTTGGACTTTTCTTTGGGGATGATGCGGCCAAAGTAGCTACGGCTGAGCGCCTGCACGCCGCCCTGGAACAGGCCGACCATAATGGCAAGCACCCAAAACTCAAAGGCGGTCTTTAGGAAGAACGCGGCGAACAGCACAATGCCCATATAGGCGGCGACTGCCACCAAGATCATGTTGAGCGTGCCCACGCGTCCGGCAAGCTTGCCGTAGATGATGGCGGACGGAAAGGCCACGAACTGCGTGACGAGCAGCGCCAGGACCAACTGGGTCGAATCGATGCCCAAGGCCGATCCGTAGCTGGTTGCCATGGAAATGACCGTGTGCACACCGTCGATATAGAAGAAGAACGCGATCATGTAGACCAGCACGGTCTTGTTGTGGGCGATCTCGCGCATGGTGTGTCCGACCTCGGAGAACACACCGCCCACGATGTGGCCGATGGTGACCTCGGGACCGCGCTCGCGACCGTACTTTTGCTTATAGGTGCGAATGAGCGGCAGGGTAAAGATGAGCCACCAGGCACCGGTGATGACAAACGACAGACGCGTTGCCAGCATGGTGGGGACGCCAAGAGCGGGGCCACCCATGATAAGCGCCAGGCAGATGATGAACGGCACGGTGGAACCGATGTAGCCCCAGGCATAGCCCGAGCTGGACACGGCGTCCATGCGCTCGTCGGTGGTAATGTCGGGCAGCATGGCGTCGTAGAACGTCATAGAAGAGTTAAGGCCGATGGTGCACAGCACGTACACGGTCAAAAATGCCATGGCGGACATTGGGATAGCCTGCGCCAGGCAAAGAACCAGGCCCGTGAGGAAGAAGCCCAAGAAGAACTTGATCTTGTTGCCGGCGTAATCGGCAAGCGCGCCCAGAATGGGCATGAGCATGGCAATGACCAGCGAGGCGATCGTCTGTGCATTGCCCCAGGCGACCACCAGGTCGGCCGAGGAAGCGCCGGTATTGATGGCGTTAAAGTAAATGGGCACCACCGAGGTATTGAGCAGCACGAGGGCCGAATTGCCCACATCATACATAACCCAGTTACGCTCGAGCTTGGTGTATTTCATGGACAGGGACCCTTCGTATTCGCCCGATATGCAGTTAGTTCATCGTACCCCAATTGTCCAGAACCGCCGGTAAGGATTCGGCAAAGGGGCACGCACGGGCCCTATTCCTCGCGGTCGAACTCCTCATCGGCATTGAGCACGCGACCGCTGTAGTTGACGTGACTGGTCACGGCATCCATGTCACCGGTCTCGATAAAACGTGCGACCGTGCACTCGTAATCGCCCAGCGCGCGATCAAAGACCTCGGGGAAACTCTCGTTCGAGACCTCGTCGGTAAAGGGATTCTTCCATGTCAGATGGCCCAGGTTACCGGTGCGCTCGGGCAACTCCGTCGTCACGCGATGAGCAAGGCCGTCGAGCAGCGAGTAATCGTGCACCAAGCCCTCAACCAGCGAGATCGCGCGCGTCTTTGCGGAGCCGGCCGGCTCAATCGCGCGGTAAAGTCGCTGCATATTGGCAACGGCAGCACCGTACTCCCCCGCCGGAATGTCAATGCCGTACACGCGTCCGGCAACATAGCTCATCAGCACGCCGGCCACGCGATTGATGCGATCAGTGGTGACGATCTCGCCCGCCGGCGGGTAATCGTCAACCGTAGCGCCATCGCGGTTAAGCTGCAGCATCAGCACATCCAGGTCGCTCTCGATCACGGCATGGACCTGACTGCTCGAAGCCTCGAGCTCGGGATCGGACTCGACAATGCCAAACTGCTGCTCATAGACAAAGGGATGAGCGTTGCGGTCGAGCACGTAATGAGACAGCAGGCCCAGCGCAAAGGCACGACCCAAGCTGGCGTCGCGCGGCAGCAGATGCGACACGCCGTCGCGCAGGCACGCAAACTGACGAGACATGCGCGACCGATGCATGACCTGCGCCAGCAGCGTGCAGTCGGAAACACGCGGTGTCAGAATGTGAAAGAAAAACGGGTCGGGGCCTTGGTTGCCCAAGATAAAGGCAATGCGCTCTTCATCGGACGTGATGACGCCCTGTGGAAGACGGTCGATGCTTTCCTCGCCAAACAGATGATGGGTGATAAGCGCGGGCATAATGATCCTTTCGATTTCATTCGATGCCACCCATTATGCCCACCGCGCGCCCATGCCAAACCTGCGATGGTAAACGACGGCACGCAGACCGTCTACGCAAGCCCCAAGTGTGCTTTAACCTCGGCAGCGCGACGGCGGGACACGGGCACCGTCGAGGTTACGCGATCGAGTCTGAGCTCCATAAGACCCGTGGAACCGATCTCGACATTGTGCACGTCTTCCAAATTAACCAGATAGCTGCGGTGGACACGGATAAAGCCCTCGGAGGCCAGGCGCCGCTCGAGCGATGAAATCGACTCATTGATCAGATATGTCCCCTCGGCGCAGACGGCGTTGCAAAAATCGGCGCGCGCCTCAAAGTAGCAGACATCCGCCACGGGAATGAACACCTTTTTGCCCCCGCGATCCACCGTCAGGCGCAAAGGCTGGCGCGGAGCATGGACGACACGGCGAGCGCCCAGGGCAGTCTCGATCTTGTCGAGCGCCTTTGACAAGCGGGCATCCTCGACCGGCTTGACGATGTAATCGACAGCATCGAGGTTATAGGCATCGGCCGCATACTCGGCAAATGCCGTCACAAACACCACAACCGGCGGCGTCTTTAGGTTCTGCAGCGTCTCGGCAAGCTCAATTCCCGAGCGACCGGGCATCGTGATGTCTAAAAACAGCACGTCGGGCTTGTTCGACAGAATCGACTCCACGGCTTCGGTGACATTGCCCGCCTCGGCAATTTGACCCACACGCGTATCCTTTTCCAACAGATAGCGTAGCTCAGCCCTAATTGGAGGCTCGTCATCAACCACCAGTATGTTCCAGCCTTCGGACATATGCGCTTCCCCTCTTTTTCTCTCGATCCAACCGCGTGCTACACCGTTAGCGGCGCCGGCTCATGCGGCTCGCCGTTCAACTCAACGATGACCTGTGTTCCCACGCCCTCCTGGGACTTCACGCGCATGCCAGAATCTTCTCCGTAAAAGAAATGGATGCGCTGAAGCACGTTGAAGAGCGCCAGGCCGCAACCTCGCTTGACGGAACCGTCGGCGGTAATGCTCTCGGGCTCCTCTCGGCGATGCTGCTCAAACAGATGCGCGCAGACTTCTTCGCTCATCCCGATGCCGTCATCTTCGACGATGATCTCCAAGCCGTCATCGGTCTCGAAAGCCCTAACACGAATAGAAAGCGGCTCGGTCTCGCGCTGCGCATGCTTGATGCAGTTTTCGAGCAGCGGCTGCAAGATAAACGGCGGTACCAGGCTGTCGCGCACCTCGAAGTCGATGTCGACCGAAACGCGCAAACGGCCGTCGCCATACCGGGCCTGCATAAGATTGATATAACGAGTGCCCTGTTCCACCTCGTGCTCGAGCGTGGTGAGCGTATCGGAATCAGAAAGCGTCTGACGATAGTAGTTGGAAAAGTCGATCAGCAGCGATCGCGCCTTGTCGGGCTCGGTTCGAACGAGCGACACGATCGTGCTAATGGTATTGAATAGAAAATGCGGATCGACCTGCGACTGCAGGGCGCGAAGCTCAACGCGGGCTGTGAGCTCGTCCTGGCGCTCGAGCTCAAAGCTGGCGAGCTGCGTGGAAATTAGGTCGGCAAAACCCGAGGCAAGGGCCGTCTGGCGCATATCGATGCTGCTCAGGCGAGGGTAATACAGCTCGAGTGTGCCCACGCAATGCCCGCGCACGGTAAGCGGCGCGACGATGCCGGCGCGCAGGCGGGGAAAATAGCCGCCCGTCTCATTGGAGGTGTCGCGCGAAAACACGCTCTGCTCGCCCGTCTCAATCACACTGAGCGTGGTCTTGAGCACGACCGGGGTGCCGGCGGGGCACTTTGCCGAGTCCTCGCCCCAGCTTGCCAACACCTGTTTGCCATCGGTAAAGCAGATGGCAGAGGCGATGGTCTCGGACAGGATAATTTTAGAGGCGCCCAGGGCCGCTTCGGGCGTAAGGCCGCGCGACGTGTAGGCGAATATTTTTGATGCGATGGCAAGCGTACGGTCGGTTGCGCTCGATGTGAGGTCGTCGGGGACCACAAAGACATACGAGAAAAAGAAGCACAGCATGACCATGCCGGCAATAACGACAACGCCCGGAACGGGATTGGGGTTATCGGTTAAATCCCAGATAAGCAGCAGGATAAGCGCCGGAACGACAACGCCGAGCAGGATGGCCTGGACCACATGCTGGGCCGTACGAAAGACCTTGGTAGAGTTGTAGCTCTTGCCCAGAATCAGCCTGTTTAAATCCACCGTCATCCCCTTTTATCTATCGCACCCATAGCAATAAAGAGGGCCGCAAGCGACCCTCTCCATTGCATTATGCAATCAAATACTGTGTTTTACATCCAGTCGTCGATGAACGGTAGTTTAGGCGCTGTATTTGTTGGCCTCGCCAAAGGTGCCAGCCTCGACGATCCAGCCGTCCTTCATGATGACGTCCATGTTGTCGGTGTTGAGCACGTGGATGTCGGCGGCGACGTCACCGTTGACGACCAGCAGGTCGGCGCACTTGCCGGCCTCGATGGAACCGGTCTCGTCCTCGATGTGGCACATCTTGGCACCGTTGAGGGTGGCGCAGGTGATGGTCTCGACCGGGGTGAAGCCGATCTTGTCGACGAACTCGTACATCTCCTCGATGGAGCAGGTGCCGTACGGGGTGACGAAGGAGAAGGAGTCGGAGCCGATCGTCATGACAACGCCGCGCTTCTTGGCCTCGCGCAGGCAGTCGTAGTTGCGCTGCAGCTCCTTCTCGACCAGGGTGCCCTCGTACTTGTCGTGCAGCTCGGGGACGTAGACGGGCGGATAGGTGGCGTACCAGGTGGGCAGGAAGGCGATCGTCGGGGTGAAGAAGGTGCCCTGCTCGGCCATGAGGTCCATGGTGCGCTCATCGATATCGAAACCGTGAATCAGCTGCTCGCAGCCAAAACGAACGGAATCGTAGGCAGCGGCGTGGTTGTTGTAGCAGTGGCTCCACACGGGGATGCCGACCATCTTTGCCTCTTCGACCACGGCCTGGATCTCCTCGGAGCAGTAGTGCTGGTCGCGACCGGAGTCCCAGCGCCAGATGCCGCCACCGGTAGCCCAGATCTTGATGGCATCGGGGTTCTCGCGCAGGCGACGACGGACGGCCTTGCGCAGATCCCAAGGACCGTCGACCTGGTCGCCCCAGGGATGGGATTCCTTGTTGAGCTCCTGGGTGCAGTGGTGGGAGTCACCGTGGCCGGCAACGCGGCAGAAGCCGAGGCCGGTGGCCAGAACGCGCGGGCCCTTGAAGACGCCCTTGTCGATGCAGTCACGGATCTGGATACCAAAGCGGCCGATCTCGCAGACGGTGGTGAGGCCATGGGTGAGGCAGTCGTAGGCCTGCTTGACGGCGACGGCCTGCTTCTCGAGGAGCGGCTGCATGACCCAATCGGTGTCATCGTCGGTCAGGTTGCCCGAGAAGTGCAGGTGGGTGTCGATCAGGCCGGGAAGGACGGTCTTGCCGGCGGCGTCGATGACCTCAACGCCCTCGGGAAGGTCCTGCATAGCGCCGGCGTACTCGATCTTGCCGTTGTCGTCGACGAGAACGAGGGAGTTCTCGACCGGCTCGGCACCGGTACCGTCGATGAGCTTGCCGCCAACGATTGCATACTTAGTGGACATGGTTCCTCCTTATGGATCCATATAGTGGGCGAGGCCGTGTTGGGTTAAGGCCTCACAAAGCTACCCAAGTGGTGCCGGGTTCGGTGCGCGGGAGAGAGGGCCCCGCGCACCCGATCCGCCCCGGCTAGGCGTTACTTTTTGCGGGAATTGGTGAAAGCCATGAGGGCCAGGCCAATAGCCAACCAGCCGATCACGATGCTCCACTCCACCATGTTGAGGGAGGCGGGAGAGAACGGAATCACGAGCAGGCCGATGATGATGGCGCAGGCAGCGATAGCGAGGCCGATGCCAAACTTGCCGCCGGGCACCTCGTAGGGACGAGGCAGATCGGGCTCGGTGAAGCGCATGCGCAGGCAGGCGAGGGCGACCATACCGCAGGAGAAGATGAAGGCGAGAGCCGACACGTTGGTCAGGGGGATGAGCATGTTCTTGCCCAGGAACGGACCGACGACGGTGATGACGCCCAAGACGACGCAGGCAAGCTTGGGAGCGCCGGACTTGGGGTCGACCTCGGCGAACTGCTCGGGCAGCTGGCCCTTGCGGCCCATGGCGAGCATGATGCGGCTCGTGGCGCCGTAGAAGGAGTTCATCGGACCCATGGGTCCAAGCGTAGCGATGACGAGCATGGCCAGGTACAGGAGCATGTTGATGCCCTTGAGGCAGGCGAGCGCGGGAACCGGGCTCTTAACGAACTCATGCCAGTCGAGGATGGTGCCGAACGAGTAGATACAGACCATGTAGAAGCCGCCGGCGGCCAGCAGTGCCAGGGAGATGATCTTGCCGAACTTGTTCCAGTTGAGGCCCTCGGCTGCTTCCTCAGCCTGCTGAGGAATGGTGTCGAAGCCGGCGTAGAAGAACGGAGTCAGAACCAAGACCGACACGATGCCGGCGAACAGGCTGGTGCTCTCGGTAGCGGCCTTGCCGCCGCCAGCGCCGGCGACCTGGGAGAACACGGGCATGGCGTTGTCCGGCGAGCCGGTGAACAGCGAGACGCCCATGGCGAGCAGCATGCCGCAGAGCAGGGCCTTGGTCAGGAAGGCCTGGAGTTTGGCAGCCGAGCTGGCGCCGCGGAAGTTGAGGAAGATGACGTAGACTGCAAAGCCGAGCGCGATCAGCGTCGGGAACAGGTAGACGTCGGCCCCCAGTATGGTGTAGAGCTTGACGGCGCGCAGCCACTCAAGGCCGGGCAGGCTGCCGAACATCTCGGACACGAGGGTCGAAATGGCGATGGCCTCCCACGGGCACAGGATGCCGTTGCCCAGGGCCAAAAGCCATCCGGTGATGTAGCTCAGCGTACGGCCAAAGCTACGATCGACATACTCGACGATGCCGCCCGAGATGGGGATAGCAGCCGTGAGCTCACCGAAAACAGCTCCGACGGGCACGAGGAAGATTGCACCCAAGAGGAATGCAATCATAGCGGGAACGGGACCGCCGCCCACGACCATCCAGTCGCCGACCTGCAGAACCCAACCGGTACCGATGATGGCACCGAAACCGATGGTGAAGAAGTTCCAGAGCGAAAGCGTTTTCTTCATGCCGCCGTTATCCTCGACTGCAACTTCTGCGTTCTTGTCCGCCATTGTTCCCCTCCTTTCCTTTTTGACGCCCCTTGACGTCACCCCTTGCGCGGTCTGTTTTGCCGCGCTCTTTTATTTCGTGGCTTTAAGATACGGCCTTGGCGCAGCAGCTCCGCTTGTAGCTCGACCGAAGGCAGAACTGCAAAACGAGCGGCGCCGTTTTTGGGACGAACGGCACGGTTTGCCGTTCATTGTTGCCGCCCGTCCGACGGGCGTACGCTCATCGGACGCATATAGAGTTGTTTTTGAGGCCGTGTGTTTTGCGCCTTTCGTACCGTTTACCGAGCTTTTGACGCGCAGACCCATTTGTTGCACATCTTTTTTGTAGGATGGACAGGTTATACATGAGACAAGGCGGTACGAATGGCATACGGATACAACGACGGTGATCAACGGCGACAAAGCGTTCGCCTTGCTGGCCGTACCACGCCGACGCCCAGAAGTGCCACGAACAGCAATCCGCAACGTCCTCAAGAGCAACCCAGGCCTTCGTCTCGGCAGCAGGCAAGCAGAACGCGGCAGAGTGGCCGTCTGAGCACGGGCACAAGCGCGCAGCAAGATGGCCGCTTGGGTGCGCGCACTCGACAGCGTCAGGCCGAGGTTCCGCAACTGCGCCGCAACGGCGCACGTCAGCCCGGCATCCATATCAACCGCTTCTTTTCGCATCCCCAAGGCGGACGCGACGGCAAGCCCTACCGCTCGGCATCGCACGCGAATGCCCCCGCCCTGCCGGCTCGTCGACTTCGCCTCGCACTGTGCTCTATCCTTACCTGTCTGGTCTTTGTGCTTATGAGCTCCTGTATGTCCCACGGTTCGGCCGGTCTCGAGCCCACCGCCGAGGACAAGCTGCTCAAGGCCCCCGTCGCACCCGGTTATTCTTTCGCCTTTTCGACCCCGCGCTCGCAATGGCAAGCCGGCACGATGCCCCATATCTATCAGATCGACCCTGCGTGGTCGGAGCTGCCTTACGCCGGCGGCACCATCCGCCAAAATGCCTGCGGGCCCACGTGCCTCACCATGGTCTACATCTTTAAGACGGGACGCACCAATATGACCCCCGTCGATATGTGCGCGCTTTCCGAGGCGGGCAATTACGCCCCCACCGGTGCAACCGAATGGTCGTTTATGACGAGCGGCGCATGGCAGTTGGGACTTAACGGAACGGAGCTCCATAACGATCGCGACTCTATGACTCAGGCGCTGCGTTCGGGAGCGCCCGTCATCGCCGCCGTTCGGCCGGGCACCTTTACCAACGTGGGCCACTACATTGTGCTTTACGGTATTGACGACGCCGACCAGATTGGCGTCTACGACCCCAACTCGGCCAGCCGCAGCGCCCGCCGTTGGGGCGCCGTAGAGGTCCTCAATGAAGCCGAAGCCATGTGGGCCTACTACTAGTCATTGGGGATAATCATTGGGGACAGACTTAAATGAGTAGCCCCAGGCTGCCAGGAACTGCCGACACGGAAAGCGCATCCCATTTTGGAGCTCAATAGCGGGATGCACTTTCCGTTAGCGGCCCGTTTGGGAAACTACGTTCCACTTTCCGGCAACATTCCGGGATGCATTTTCCGGTTGAGGCCCTCAAGGGAAACTATGTCCCATGTTGGACGCTCATTCTGGGATGCGCTTTCCGCAGTTGATTGATGCGGGCTTTAAGGACTGTTCCAAGCTGCCAGCAGAGACGATATGAGCAGAACATAAAAACATTGAGAGCCCCTGCTGCATGAAAGACCGCGGATTAGGCCGACAATGGTGAGTGTCTAATCCAACCGTGGCGGCCACGCCGCATTCATGGAAGGGGCTCCCATGCTCGATACTACCACCTTCATCGGCCTCGACGT
>JAXJMV010000051.1:0-31717 GCA_036312985.1 Collinsella sp. | reverse complement strand
TGGGGCCGGGGTCCACCCTCAGGCCGAGATAGCCGCGCCACAGGCTCGGCGACACGCGCAGCATGTTCTGGATCTTGGACATCGGCTCGATGTCGGCGTAGACGTTGAGCGTGACCATGGCGTCCTTGTGCCCCAGGATCGACTGCAGCGCCTTGATGTCGCCGCCGTGGCGGATCCACTGCGTCGCGAAGGTGTGGCGCAGGCCGTGGAACGTTATCAGCTCGTCGTTGGTGCCCATGAGGCCGTTGGTCTCCGAGAACGTCTTGAACGCCCTGCGGATGTAGCTGGTGGTGGCGAAGGAGCCGTTCGGCCGCGACACGACGTAGCTGTCCGCGAGGTCGCGCAGGCCGAGGGTCGACGCCTCCCGGAGCCTCTGCGAATCGATCTCGTGTATCTCCTTCAGGAAGGGGAGCAGGCCCACCGGGTCGATGGGGATCGTCCTCAGGTCGTGGTTCTTGGTGTCCTTGATGAAGGAGCCCCTGTCCTTGACGTAGGCCACGGAGTGCCTGACCGTGATGAGTCCCGACTCGAAGTCGACGTCGCACCAGCGCAGGCCGCAGACCTCGCCGATGCGCATCCCGGTGTGCAGGGCGAGCACGACCGCCCGCCTGAAGGTCGAGTCCGACATCATCGACGTCACCGAGTTGAGCTTCGGCACGAGGTCGGAGCGCAGCGCGTTCCTGGGCCTGGCGATGACCCTGGGCGCGAGGGCGCCGTCGAACGGGTTCCTCCCGATCGTGTCGTTGCTCCGCTTGAGGAGCACGGCGTAGAGCCGGTTGCCGAGCTTGAATGACTTGTTGAGCGTGTCCGGCGCCGTGCCTAGGGCGATCCTGCGCCTCGACCACGCGTTGACGTCGTCGGTCGTTACCTCGTTCACGGGGACCAGACCCAGCTCGTCTCGCTCGATGTGCAGGGCGCTGTAGTGGTAGTCGTCGCGGGTCGTCGGGGTGATCCTGTTCATCTCCAGGCAGAAGTCGATGAACTTCTCGAGCGCCTCGGAGAGCGGCAGCGCGGCGTAGTCATCCCGCAGTTCGGCGGGAAGCCCGGCGCCGATAGCGGCCCTCGCCTCCTCGGCCTCGGCGAGTTCCAGCTCGACCTCCGACCTTAATTCCGCGAGGACGCGCATCGCCGCCGCCTTTCCCCGCGTGCTCTGCTTCAGGCAGGGCACGCCGGTGTTCCTGGTCCTCTGGACCTTCTTCCCGGTCATCTCGTCGGCCACCGTCACGACAGCCTGCCATTTGCCCTTGTTCTTCCTCACGCCGCCGGCTCCGCATACGCGTAAGGTTTTATTGCTGCATTTCTCGTTCTGCATGTCTGCTCCTAAATCCGCAGTTGATTAGAAACAGATGGGCCCACCTGCGGGAAACCGGAGAGGCGACGATTCGGGGCTCCTACCCCCGTTGATTAAATCATCGGCTGCACCGCGCTCCTCGAAGCCGATAATATGCTATCTGGACAGACCGCGCTGAGCTGGTAAAATTTACAAATACGGAAATGCGCTACTTGCGCTATCTGCGCGTGTTTTAACAAAATAAGCACAGGTCAGGGTCATTCTGACCCCGCTGGGGGTCAAGGGGTCGCTGGTTCGAATCCAGTCGTCCTGCCAAGAAGTTTGCAGGTCAGGCACCTAGTGCCTGACCTTTTTTGTTAAGAATCAATAAAGTAAGCAACGAAGAATCAACGGCTTTATTAATCGATACTTTCGCTCAACAAAAACTTGTACGTCACCCTCCAAATACGACAATTGATGACATGTTTGGAGGCTGACGTACACAAAAGCGATAGACACCCTGCCCGATACCGTCCTCCATATGTCTGGACTCTCTATGCTTACGCTGGATAGACATCGCCAGAACGGGTATAGTATCGAAAGTTTTGTCGTTTACCAGCGGGGGAGTCCTGTGGGCATCAAGAAGAAGATCAAAAAGGAGCTTATCGGCACTTCCGATTACCCGTCGAATAAGATCTTCACGATCTCCAATTTCATTACCTTTACGCGCCTGGTCCTCACGCTTGTTTTCCTGTACCTGTTTGTGACGGACAACAACCGTGTCGTCGCCATTGTCATCTATGCCATCGCGGCTTCCACCGACTGGATGGACGGTCAAATTGCCCGCATGACCAAAACGGTCTCGTGGCTCGGCAAGGTCATGGATCCCATTTGCGACCGTGCGCTGCTGTTTACGGGCGTTCTGGGCCTGGTAGTCCGCGGCGAGTTGCCCATCTGGGTCTGTGTGCTCATCATCGGCCGCGATATCTACCTGGGCATCGGCACGCTCATCGTACGCCACTACCACCGTCGCCCCATCGACGTCGTCTTTCCCGGGAAAATTGCCACGGCACTGCTCATGACCGGCTTCTCGCTCATGCTGCTGGGCTTTCCCGTCGTGGACGGCTGGCATCTGCTGCCCGCCACGTTCACGGCATTCCCGGGCCTCAACGGCAGCTCGGTGCCCCTCGGCATCTTCTTTGTGTACGGCGGCGTGATCTTCTCCATGCTCACCGCTGTCATCTATTCCATTAAGGGAGGGGCGGCCATTAAACAGGCCATCGCGCATCCCGAGGACGAGGACACCGACTTTCTCAACCCCGAAATCGAAGACTGATTCATTGGGGTATGATTACGTACGGTTCATTCTTTGCGGCACGTCCGCGTTAGATAGGGGTTGTCATGGACAACAAGGTTAACAATATGCCTCAGAACGATAAGACCGCGGACGCTACCTGCGTTTTCCGCGTTCCTTCGAGCGATGTCACCGTTCCCGACCTTATGGCCAACGTGCGCATCACCGCTCCGGTTCTGTCCATCGTCAAGGGTCCGCAGACCGGAGCTGCCTTTGAGCTCGAGGACGACGTGACCACCATCGGCCGCGATCCCGCGAACGGCATCTTCCTCAACGACATGACCGTCTCGCGCAGCCACGCACGCATTATTCGTGAGGCCCTGGGCGCCCGTATTGAGGATCTGGGCTCGCTCAATGGTACGTGGGTTGACGGCGCCATCGTCAACGGTGCTCCGCTGCACGACGGCTCTTCCGTTCAGATCGGTACGTTCACGCTCATCTACCACGAGAGCACGCCGGAGCGCATCGAAACCGGTGAGTAGGTAATGGCCGAACGCAACTATCTGAGTATCGGCCAAGTCGTCAACCTTCTTCGAGGCGCATACCCCGATCTATCGAACTCAAAAATTAGATTTCTAGAAGATGAGGGGCTCATCACCCCTCATCGTACGCCTAAGGGGTATCGCCAGTACTCCAAGGAAGACGTTGACCGTCTCGAGGTTATCCTGCACCTGCAGAAGACCCGTTACATGCCGCTCAACGTCATTAAGCAGCGCTTGGAAAACGCAACGGACCTGTCCACGTTGGCTTACGAGGTTGGTCTTCTGTCTGATGTTCCGCTTAAGACGGAGCCCAAGGAGACGAAGCAAAAGCTGCATCCCATCGAGACTATTCCCGACATGCTCGGTGTTGAGATTTCGTTTATCCGCTCCCTTGCCGAGAACGATCTAATCCGCATCATCAAGAGCCCGCAGAACCGTGAGCTCGTCGATGGCCGAGATTTCCCGATTATCCGTTACTGCTCGGAGCTGTCGCGCTTCCACATTGAGCCGCGCAACCTGCGTCAGTACGTATCGTCGGCAAATCGCGAGTCTTCGATGTTTGAGCAGGTTCTCGTGAGCATGCTCGGCATGGATACCTCCGATGACGAGCGCGACGCCAAGCTCGAGCGCGCTTTTAAGAAGCTGCACGACCTCACCGAGGGTGTTCACACCGCGCTACTTAAGAACCGTGTCTTTGAGTCGCTCAACGCCGTGGTCGAGGACGCTGACATCGATGCCCTCGATGAGGAGATCGCGCGTTCCGAATCCACCAAGGCTAAAAGCGATGGGGCAAGCGTCCCCGCGGTTGCCGCGCACGACGAGTCGCTCGTGCAGCCGTCCAAGGTTGTCGTCCCCTCACATAGCTCGTCTGCCAACGCGGGTAAATAACCGCCGCCCACCCGGCAATCCATGAAAGGTCACACAGTGTACGACTTCGAATCTCATATCGTCGACATCCCCGACTATCCCGAGCCCGGAGTCGTCTTTAAGGACATCACGCCGCTCTTTGGTAATCCCGAGGCGCTCAAAGCCATGACCGATGCCCTCGCCGAGCACTTTGCCGGCATGGGAATCACTAAGGTCGTGGGCCCCGAGGCCCGCGGCTTTATGGTCGGTGTGCCCGTGGCCGTCGCCTTGGGCGCCGGCTTTGTTCCCGCACGTAAGCCCGGCAAACTGCCGCGCAAGACGGTGAGCGAGAGCTACGAGCTCGAGTATGGAACGGATTCTATTGAGATCCACGCCGACGCTATCAGCTCTAAAGATACCGTGTTGATTCTGGACGACTTGGTCGCGACGGGCGGAACCGTCGAGGCAACAGGTAAACTTGTGCGAGATATGGGCGCAAAGCTTGTGGGCTACGGTTGTATCCTTGAGCTTGCGTTTCTCAACCCGCGCAAGAAGCTCACGCCTCCCAACGAGGACGTTGAGCTCTTTAGCCTGGTAACGGTGGACTAGCCGTTACCCTTAGATACCGGAAAGGAAGCTCCATGCGCACAGCAAACACGCACAAAAACATGGCACGCTGCGCTGCTACGGCAACCCTCGCTTGTGTTTTGGGCCTGGGCCTCGTGGCTCCGGCCTATGCCGATACCGCATCCGACCTTGCCGCTGCCCGTACTAAGCTCGAGCAGATTGGCACCCAAACCCAGCAAATTCATGAAGAACTCTCCGCACAGACGCAGGAGCTTGATCAGACTGCAGGCGAGATCACGCAAAAGCAGCAGGAGATTGCCGAGGGCCAGGCAAAGCTTTCGAGCTACGTTGCCGGTGAGTACAAGACCGGTGGCCTGAGTCTCCTTCAGGTTCTGACGGGCGTCGACGATCTGGGCGACATGCTCAACCGTCTGTTCTACTACGGCAAGGTTTCCGACAAGCAGGCCCAGACCATTCAGGAGGTCAAGGACCTTAAGCAGCAGCTCACCGATAAGCAGACCGAGCAGGAAAAGAACGTCGCCGTGACGCAGAAGAAGGTCGACGAGCTCAATGCCCAGCAGGCTGAGGCCCAGAGTGTCGTGAACTCCCTGGATTCACAGCTGCAGGCCGAGCTTGCTGCCGAGGCCGAGGCCAACGCCGCGCTTCAGGCTGGCATCAATGCCAGCACCGCCGAAAAGGCCACGGTGAGCAACGACACCGCCGGTACGACCGAGAACACCAATAATGGTGGCGGCACGACCAACAATGGTGGCGGCAATACGCCTGCGCCCGCTCCCGCTCCTGCCCCCACGCCGCAGCCCGTGACGCCCGCTCCGGCTCCGACGCCTTCCGCACCGAGCCAGTCCGTTGACGGTGGTACCGTTGTTTCGCGCGCCTACAGCAAGCTCGGTTATGCTTATTCTTGGGGCGGCATTGGACCGAACAGCTTTGACTGCTCCGGTTTTGTAAGCTACTGCCTCACCGGCCGTTATTGCCGCCTTGGCACCACGGGAACCTTTATGGGCTGGACCCGCGTGTCCGATCCCCAGCCTGGTGACGTCGTGGTTAACTCTTACCACACCGGCATCTACATTGGTAACGGCCAGATGATCCATGCTTCCGACTACAAGACGGGCGTTATCATCAGCTCCGTCGCAGCCGGTATGAACAACAATTACATTTTCGTTCGCTACTAAGTGTTTTAACTCAGCAAACAACAATGGGCCTCGTATCCTTTGGGAGCGAGGTCCATTCTTTTATCTCGATCGCCCGTTTTGCGTTTAAGCAACAATCTAGTTTTGAATACTAGATATGCACAACGTCTGTCCAAAAGATAGCTATAATTGTTGAGGAACAACTAGAAAGGACCCTCTATGAGCTGGGCACTTATCTCCGATTCAAGCTGCAACCTCCGCGAATGGCAACCGACCGCGCCCCATACCACCTTTGCATTTGCGCCCCTCAAAATTCGAGTGGGGGAGCGTGAATTCATCGATGACCTTTCGCTCGATGTTCATGAGCTCAACTGCGCTGTTCAGGCGGAGACGAACGCTTCTTCGAGCGCTTGTCCCAGCGTGGGGGAGTGGGCCGAGCTCTTCAAATTGGCAGACAAGACCATCTGCATGCCGATCTCTGAGGGCGTGTCGGGCAGCTACAACGCGGCAGCCACGGCTCGCGATATGATTCTTGCCGAGGAGCCCGACCGACAGATTCATCTAGTCAATTCACGCGCAGCTGGCGGCAAAATGGACCTCATTTTCTTGCTGTTCGACCGCTATCTTGCAAGCAATCCGGATGTCTCATTCGAGGACGCTTGCGCATACTTCGATAGCCTTGAACAGAACAGCAAAATCCTCTTCAGCTTGTGCAATTACGAAAATCTCGCCAAAGCCGGACGTATCCCTAAGGCAGCCGGCGTCATTGCCAACAAGCTCAATATCCGCATTTTGGGCACGGCGAGTGAGGCCGGTAAAATCGAACTCGTCGGGCACACGCGTGGCGAAAAGAAAATGCTTAACAAGATCATCGACACCATGGAAGCCGAGGGCTTTACGGGCGGTGAGGTCGTCATCGACCATGTGGAGAACGCATCGAACGCCCAGGCGCTGGCCGATCGCATTATTGAGCATTGGCCCGGCTCCAAGACCATCATCATGCCCTGCAACGGCTTGGATTCCTATTACGCCGAGATGCACGGCCTCATCATCGGCTACGGCATGGGCGTAGCTTCGGGCCAATAAAGTCAAACCAAGCAAAAAATACGGGCGGGACAAAGCGACAGATGGCTCTTTGTCCCGCCCGTTTTATACGTCCGCTAGCTATTAAACCCGTTGAACTTGAGATAGCTCATCAGGTACGCCTTCGAAACGAAGGACGACACCGCACTGCGCACAAGCAGCGACTCACGCGTTACCTGATGCGCCGTATCGGGAACCGGCGTCTGCTCGACGGAAAACGCCGAACGAATCGATGCCTCGAGCTGATCGACCACATAATCAAAGGCCGTAGGGGCATCGTAGCTCAAACGCTGAATGTTAAAGAGTGCCTGCACCGCAGCAATAGGTAGCACCTGCTTAAAGATGCAGATAGCGATCAGGCGGGCAATCTGCTCGCGGCCATATTGCTTTTTGATCGGAGCAGGCACCAAACCAACCTTTACGTAGTTATTAATCATCGATGGCGTAATGACAGGCTGCTCAACGCAAATGGACAGCGGCTCCATCCACAGCGCAACATACTCAATAACCTGGTCGCGGTAGAGCGTCACATTGGGCAACTGGTTATAGCGCGGCAGACTCAACGTATTTAGTTTGCGCACGATATCGGACTGAATAAATGCATCGGGCAGCACAGTGGGCTGAATATCCTCAGGCTTAATGCTGACCAACGAATCAGACATCGGGATAACGTGTTTAACGTGGTTCATAAAGGTCCTCCGTTCATTTTCTACATTGTATTCTACGTTATCTAGTTTTGCATACCACATAGCAGGCAAGAAAATTGGTGGGACAACGCACTGATGCATCATCCCACCATTTAGTTAATTGATAACAACCTAACATAAGATATATTATCGTACTTATCTACGGAGAAATGCGTATGCGCTGGTTGCCGCTATGGCTCCGTCAGAAACCGCGGTCACAACCTGACGCAAACGCTTGGAACGGATATCGCCAGCGGCAAATAGACCCGGCGTGCGGGTCGCCATGGATTCATCAGTCAGAATGCCGCCATCAGGCGCCAGATCGACTAGATGCTCGACAAGTTCGGTATGGGGTTGCGTCCCGGTATAGACAAAGATGCCGAAAGAGCCGGGCTCAAATGACTCGGTATGAATTTCCCCGGATGAATTGTCCTTAAAGGCGATCGTCGTTGGCATGGCTTCGCCCGAGAGCTCCACAATACTAGTTTGGTACCTAACTGTAATATTGTCCTTTTCGAGTACTTTCTGAACAACACCATCAGGCGCACGGAACTGGTCGCGGCGCAGCACGATGGTCACACTGCTGGCAATGTCTGACAGGAACAGTGCCTCTTCGCATGCCGAATTGCCACCACCGATTACAAAGACCTGTTTGCCGCGGAAGAACATGCCGTCACATGTTGCGCAATATGAAACGCCACGACCGCGATAGGTATCCTCGCCAGCGAAACCTGCCGGACGCGGCGTGGCACCCATGCAAGCGATAACGCTCGAGGCCAGCGTATCGCCCATGTCGTGATGCACTGTAAACAGCGCTGCATCGGCATCGTAATCGATACCCGTAACCATGCTCCATGCGACCTGCGCTCCCAGGCCCTCTGCATGCTGCTGAAAACGCTCGCCGAGTTCGGCGCCACTCAAGAGCGGAATGCCCGGATAGTTCTCGACTTCATTGGTCGTGGCGATCTGTCCGCCCGACATGCCCTGTTCAATCACGGTCGTCGTTAGGTTGGAGCGCGCCGCATAAATGGCCGCAGCATAGCCCGCAGGGCCGCCACCGATAATCGCAACATCGATCGGCTGATGGGTAGTCATGAAGAGACCTCCTGTCGAAAGATTGGCGTTCTTTGCGCTCATACCCAAATTTAGGCGAACGTGACACTCATGCACTACAATGATTCATTGCGAAACAAAGATGAAGGGGAGTTATCGATGGATCAAACGCAGACGAGCAACGACGCTCCCCTGCCCACGCACAGCACTCCCCAATCGGAGCAAATGACCGTTTCACCTGCACAAAAACCCCTAGTAACCATTGTACACGCATCGGTTGGATCGGGCCACAAAGCCGCCGCCAACGCGATTGCACAAGCATTTGACCTTATCCGCGGCACCAAGGGAATCCCTGAGGATGTTGAGATCGAAGTCCTGGATATCCTCGATTTTGGACGCATTAGGTTCGATGGTAATAAAACAGCAGCGTCGTTTACCGGCGCCACGCGTCCCATATATGACCTAACCTGGCGATACACGTTTACGGGACATCTGCTCTGGGGCGGAGGCACGGCATGGTCACGTATTATGTTCCCTGCCTTCAACGAATATGTCCGCACCCGCAGGCCCATAGCCGTGGTCGCAACACACATCACGGCGGCCAACGTCGCTGTGGGTGCCCGCGTCATCACGGGTATCGATTATCCCGTCATCTGCGTACCAACAGACTATGAAGTCGAAGGCTTTTGGCCCCACAAGGACACCGATCTGTTCTGCGTAGCCAACGAATTTATGGCCGAGACACTTCGCCCCCGTAAAGTTCCCGAGACCAAAATCCGCATTACAGGCATCCCCATTCGCGCCGGGTTTGATACGGACTACAATCGCGAGGAAGAACTCGAGAAGTTCAATCTCCCCGCTGACAAGACCGTTGTGTTGGTGATGGCCGGTGCCAGTTTGCCTCAACCGTACGTTCGCTTTCGCGCGGAGATGGACCGCACACTCCCCTTCCTGCGCAGCTTCGAGGACATGCACTTTGTCTTTTTGCCGGGCAAGGATGAGGAATACGCCACCCGCCTCAAGACGCTCTTCGACGCCATGAAGCTCGACAACGTGACGGTACTGGACTACGTAGATGACATGGCGGCCCTCATGCACGGCTGCGACCTGGCAATCCTCAAATCGGGCGGGCTCACCGTCACCGAGTGCCTGTGCGCGCATCTGCCGATGATCCTACTGGGCAAATCATACGGTCAGGAAAAGGCCAACACCACGATGCTCACCGGCATGGGCGCCAGCATGCATGTCACCACCGCACGAGAACTCATCGTGACGCTTCGTCACCTGCACGACCACCCTGAGTCGCTCAAAGCGCTACTCATCAACGGCGAAGTACTACGCCGCCCCCACGCAGCCGAAGACATAGCCATCGCCACCATGGAGCTCGTAGGCAAACCCCAAAAGCGCAAACGAGCCTTCTGCCGCTTCTACTGGGGCGGAAAACCTGCTCATATCAGGTAGACGAAAGTCCGCTGCTCAGCGGGAGCCGCCCATATATCATTCCATGCTCAAACATTCTCGCTGCGCTGCGAAACTGCGCGTGGAACGATATATGGGCGGCTCCCGCTGAGCAGCTACGTTTACTTACTAGCAGCTACTTCGGTATCCCCTCCATTAGAACCTGCAAAGGTAAAACAGGAAAATATAAATAGAGTTAGTCGATGCGACAAAGGAGGCATCCCTTTATCGCATCGGCTAACTAGAAAGATTGTTTTATGTCAAGCATGTAGCCCTTTCGCCTGAGCCCCATACATATCGTCCCGCGCGCAGTTTCGCAGTGAAGCGAGAATGTTTGAGCACGGGATGATATGTATGGGGCTCAGGCGAAAGCGGGATCCGTGCGCCCCTGCGAAGCGAGAATGTTTGAGCATGGAATGATATGTGTGAGAGGCGGGCGGGAGAGGTACGAGTGCCCCTAGGCGACGCCGGAGGAGCCGAAGCCTCCGTTGCCTCGGTCGGTTTCGTCTAGTTCTTCTACTTCTACGAGGTTGACCGTGGGGAATTCTTGGATGACGAGTTGGGCTATGCGGTCGCCTTTGTTGATTTGGATGTTGTTGGAGGGGTCCAGGTTGATGAGGATAACCTTGAGTTCTCCTCGGTAGTGGGCGTCGATGAGGCCTGGCGTGTTGACTATAGACAGGCCCTGCTTGATGGCCAAGCCGCTGCGGGGCTGGACGAAGCCGGCGTAGCCGTCGGGCAGGGCGATGGCCAGCCCAGTAGAGACCAGACGGCGTTCGAAGGGCTTCAGGACGCAGTCCTCGTTGGAGCGCAGATCCAAGCCGGCATCGGTGGGATGGGCGTATTTGGGAAGCTCGACGGTGGGGTCAAGACGCTTTATGTTGACGGTAATGTTGGACATGGAATCACCTTAGCTTGTCGAGCTCTTGCAGAAACTCATCGACGTCTTTGAAATCGCGGTAGACCGAGGCAAAGCGGATGTACGCCACCTTGTCGATCTTGGCCAAGCGCTTGAGCACCATGTCACCCAACTCATGGGACGTGACGGCCGTCAGCGTACGAGAACGCAGCTCGACCTCGATATCGTCGATAATCTCATTGAGCTTCTTAGTGTCGATATCACGCTTGATGGTGGCGCGCATCAAGCCGACGAGCAGCTTATTGCGATCGAACCGCTGCTTGGTTCCGTCCGACTTAATGACCTCGATTGGGTCTTCGCATCGCTCAAACGTTGTAAAGCGATAGTTACACGAGCAACATTCGCGACGGCGCTTAATGGTGTTATTTGACTCCTGCATACGGGAATCAACGACGCGGGTATGTGCCTTGCCACATTTGGGACAGCGCATGGTACCTCCTCTTAAACGATAACAAGGGTACCATGCGCAGCGCGATAATGATTACGAACGAGCAGGAACCTTAAGATGCGCACCGGCGGCGAGCGAACCATGCTCCAGATGATTGACGTTACGGATCATGTCGGAAGTCTCTTGCGTGGAAAGGCCTTCGATAGGATATTCCTCGGCAAGCGACCAAAGAGAATCACCAGGCTGAACGCGAATAGTCTCGTAGGTAACGTTAGAAACGGACTCGGCATACGCGGCGTGACGAGCGCTAAAGACCGACGTAGCGAGGACAACGAAGAGCGTAAGCGCAACGGCAACGGCGACAATCGTCGGAACCTTCAGGGCAACGCGGGCCGACGCAACTACAGCCTGCTGATTGCGAGCAGGCTTTACGGTCAAAGGCTGAAAGCCGGAGCGGCCACCCTGAACAACCGTAAAAGTGGGTTCTGCAGGCGTCTCGAGTTTAAGGGCAAGGTTTCCCTGGACCATATTCGTTGCGTTCATCATGTTCTCCTCTCGCGTGTTTTGCTGAGAACAGTTTTATCAAGCCGCGCGGACAAAAATGTCTAGCGCGAGAACGAATGTTCGGTTATTATTATCTTCGAACAGTTGTTCCTGTCAAGCAAAATCCGAACATTTGTTTGACATGGGTAGAGAGGATGCCCTGATGGCTCGCAAAATTACCAAGCGTCAGCAGCAAATTTACGACTTCATCAAGGAATATCAGCAGGAGAAAGGTTATCCGCCCAGCGTGCGCGAGATGGCTTCTGCCGTGGGCCTTTCCTCCCCCAGCACCGTGCACGCCCATCTATCTGCCCTGGAGGCGCGCGGGCTACTCAAGCGCGATGCCACCAAACCGCGCGCCCTGGAACTCTTTAACGAGGACGGTTCCTCTGTCTCAATTTCTAAATCTGACGAACCCACCGCACCTCGCGGAACGGTCTCGCTACCGCTCGTTGGTCGCGTCGCGGCTGGGATTCCCATTCTGGCCGAGCAGAATATAGAAGACACTTTTACTATCCCGACCGAAATCGCCACTGATCAGGGTTCCTTTATCCTTGAGGTGCATGGGAGCTCAATGATCAATGTCGGCATCTTCAATGGCGATTACATCATCGTCCGTGAACAAAAGAGTGCCATGAACGGCGAAATTGTCGTGGCCATGATTGATGGTTCAGCGACCGTCAAGACATTCTACAAGGAGCAGGGACGCGTACGCCTGCAGCCAGAGAATGACACCATGGAGCCTATCTATGCAACGAATCCCGTTATCTTGGGCAAAGTCGTCGGCTTGATGCGCCGGTTCTCGTAATGCAAAAACGCATCACCATCTTTGATACCGTCCGCGGGTTTACGATGATTTCAATGGCAGGTTTTCACGCTTGCTACGATCTCGCCTACCTGTACGACTGGGATATGCCCTGGTTTACCCAGACCGTCTTTCAAGACATCTGGCGCGCCAGCATCAGCTGGGTATTTTTGTTTATCGCGGGTTGGATGTGCACGCTCTCACGCAACAATGCCAAACGAGCGGCCAAGTACGCTGCCGCAGCTTTGGTCGTCTGGATCGCAACAACGCTCGTATCGGTCGACGATTCAGTGAACTTTGGCATCATTTATTGCATGGCGGCGTGTACCGCTGTGACAGCCGTAGCACGACCGATGCTTAAGAAAGTGCCCAGCACGTGGGGCATTGCGATATGCCTCGCTCTCTTTGCAGCGACATGGGGCATCCCGAAATCGACCTATTCATTCCCCTATTTGGCGTGGCTAGGATTACCCGGCCCCCGGTTTGTTTCAGGCGACTATTATCCAATCATCCCGTTCATATTCATGTATCTCACAGGATACTTTGCTGCGCGCACCGCTCAAATATGCGAACATCCCGCCCCAAGCTGGGCCTACGCCAACCCCCTGCCGGCGCTCGCCAGCCTTGGACGTCATGCACTCCCCTTTTATCTGCTACATCAGCCCATCATACTGGGCATTTTGGAGCTCGCCTACTCGGTGCGATAACGCTCGAGCCGCGGTGCAATACGAGCCGGCAGTTTCGCCACAATACGAACGCCATCCTCAAGATATTCCTCGTGCAAAAGGGTCCCCTGCTCATGCACGACTGTGATGAGTGCACCTTCACGATATGGAATGTCGGCGGAAAGCAGCACATCGGTGACGGCCGCCTCGCGAGCAATGCGATCGACGAGATCGTCGAGCCCCTCGCCCGTTTGGGCCGAGAACAGAACAGCTTCCGGATAACGACGACGGAAACTCAATCGATCGACGCTATCGAGAAGATCGATTTTATTGAACACCGTAAGCGTTAAACGCTCTCCGGCACCGATCTCATCAAGCACGCGGTCGACAGCCTCAAGCTGTCGATCATAGTCCTCATCAGACGCATCCACGACTTTGAGAATTAAATCGGCACCCAACACCTCGGACAACGTCGATTTAAAGGCATCGACCAGACCATACGGCAGCTTTTGAATAAAGCCGACGGTATCGGTAATCGTCATGCCGCGACCGCCAGGCAGGCGATATGAACGCGTCGTCGGGTCGAGCGTAGCAAACAGCTTGTCCTGCGAAAGTACCGTAGAACCGGTCAGACGATTGAGCAACGTCGATTTACCGGCATTGGTATAACCGGCTAACGCGACGCGAAACGCCGGTGACTCAATACGACTCTTGGATTGAACATCACGACGCTGTTCAACCTGCTTGATCTCACGTCGAAGCGCAGCGATCTTATTACGAATGAGGCGACGGTCGACCTCGAGCTGACTTTCGCCCTGACCAAAGCGTGAGCCGATGCCGCCGCGCGTCTGTTCCTTGGCGAGATGGCTCCACATGCCGCGCAGACGAGGCAACAGATATTGAAGCTGCGCCAGCTGTACCTGTAGGCGTCCCTCACGCGTCTGAGCATGCAGCCCAAAGATATCCAAGATCAGTGCCGTACGATCGATAATCTTTACCGGCTCGCCCACGGCTTTCTCCAAATAGGATTGCTGCGAGGGCGTCAGGTCGTCGTCAAAAATAACGACATCGGCATCCATGCGATGTACCAGACCGCACAGCTCCTCTACCTTACCGGAACCGATAAATGATTTGGGATACGGCTTTACCAAACGCTGAGACAAGCGAGCCACGCACTGGGCACCAGCCGTGTGGGCAAGGCGCTCCAGCTCATCGAGCGATCGATCGAGTGGCCATGCATTGTCGCGCCACTCAACACCAACTAATATGGCACGCTCGGGCTCGGGTGCCGTGGGAACAAGGGGGAAACGGGCCATTAGGCAGCCTCAATACGATGCAGGATTTCCTCAACGACCTCATCGATCGTACATTCATCCATATCGAACCACACGATGCGATCATCGCGTTTAAACCACGAAAGCTGACGTTTGGCATAGCGACGCGAACGCATCTTGATGAGTTCGCGAGCCTCATCCATAGAAATCACGCCATTGAAAGCATCAATGATCTCTTTATAGCCAATAGCCTGCATCGACGTCAGGGCATCTCCCAGTCCCTGGTCCATAAGACCGCGCACCTCATCGACAAGACCCTGCTCAAACATCAGATCGACGCGCAGATTAATGCGCTCGTAGAGCACCTCGCGATTACGCGTCAGACCAAACCATAGAGCATGATAATGCTCGCGCGGAACACTAAACTGCGACTTTTGCTGCGCGTAGGACACACCATCATCGTGCATTTCGAGCGCGCGAATCACGCGACGAACATTATGGGGGTGGATGACCGCAGCGGACTCGGGGTCACGCTCGGCAAGCAGCGCGTGCAGCGCTTCCTCGCCTATGCGCTCGGCAAGTTCCTGATACCCCGCGCGACGATCGTCCTCAAGCTCGCCCGAGGGAAAATCCATCTCATCCAGGGCGGCCTTGAGATACAAGCCTGTGCCCCCGCAAAACACCGGTAGGCGGCCCTCGCCAAGCAAACCCCCAACATGCGCGCGAGCGTCAGCCTGATAAAGCGCAGCAGAATATGCCACACCCGGCTCTACAATGTCGACGAGACGCAGCGGCGCCGTACACTCATCGGGCGCCATCTTTGCGGTACCGATGTCCATGCCGCGATAGATTTGCATCGCATCGCACGACAGCACTTCGGACGAAAGACGAGCGGCCAAACGGTCGGCAACATCACTCTTACCAACCGCCGTCGGACCGACGATCGCAACGGCGGAAAAACCTGCCCCTGGAGCAACCATTAGCGCGGCTCGCCCACAACGGAGCCGGACAAATACCAGGTCTTGGCAACGTCAACGTCAATATCAACGATCTTGCCAACAAGCTGATCGATGCTGTAACCCTCGGGGATAGGCGCATGCACGGTCTGATTCTTGGGACTCTTGCCCAGCAGGACCGCATCGTTCTTCTTGCTCGTGCCCTCAATGAGCGCCGGCACCACAGTATGAAGCTCACCCTGGTTATACTCATGTGCCGTGGTCTCGATAACCTTAACCAGGCGGTTGAAACGCTCGAGAATAACCTCATGCGGCGTAGGATCGTCAATCTCGGCGGCCGGGGTACCGGCGCGCTTGGAATAGATGAAGGTATAGGCCTGAGCATAGCGGACCATCTCGGCAAGTGAGAGCGTCTGCTCAAAGTCTTCTTCAGTCTCGCCCGGAAAGCCAACGATAATGTCAGTCGAGAGCGCGATATCGGGCATGCGATTGCGGATGCGATCGACCAGGCCCAGATAGTCCTCGCGTGTATAACGGCGATTCATCTCTTTGAGGATCCGCGTCGAACCTGACTGGACGGCCAAGTGCAGCTGCGGCATAACGGCAGGCGTCTCGGCCATGGCGTCGATGGTCTCGGGCAGCAGGTCCTTGGGATGCGAAGACGTAAAGAAGATGCGCTCCACGCCCGTATCGCCCACGGCGCGCAGCAAGTCGGCAAAGCGCGGCTTACCAAACAAATCGCGGCCATATGAGTTAACGTTTTGGCCCAGCAGCGTAATCTCACGCACGCCCTGGCGCACCAAGCCGGTCACCTCGTCGACAATCTCCTCGAAGGGGCGACTCTTTTCGCGACCGCGCACGTACGGCACGATGCAGTAGGTGCAGAAGTTATTGCAGCCCGTCATGATGGGCACCCAGGCGTGATACTGCGTCTCACGGTGCCACGGCATACTCATGGCATCCGTATCCTCATGCTCATTGGTGCGGATATGACGCTTGCCGTCCAGGAACGCCTCGGCAATGAGCTCGGCCACATGTGCGATGGAATGCGTGCCAAAGATGACATTGACGTTATCGACGTTGGTGAGCAGACCCTCGCCATCGCGTTGCGCGATGCAACCACCAACGGCAACCACGCGCTTGCCCGAAGGCGAAGGCGGCAGGCTTTTGCAGGAATTGCACTGACCGTACAGGCGCGTATCGGCAGCCTCGCGCACACAGCACGTCATAAACACAACGATATCGGCATGCTCGGGATCGAGCGCCATGAGGCAGCCATACGAATCAAGCAGGCCACTCACACGCTCGGAGTCGTGCTGATTCATCTGGCAGCCAAATGTGCGGATAAAGTAGGTTTTACCGGCAAGAATATCGCGTACGGAACGCTGGTCCATGTGTATAAGTCCTAACGATGGGGAGCGAATCGAGGCAAGCAGAAGCTATGCCACAGGCTTAACGTCGTCCATTACAACGTTATCCATAGCAGCTCGATTAATCTGATGAACGTAAATAGAAAGACGGATGGCCGTGCGCGACTCCCCGTTGATGAGGATGTCGGAGAACACCGGCGCGCAGGAAATATCAAACCCGGTCGGAATCAAAAAACCGCGCGCGATAGCCACGGCCTTAATGGCCTGGTTGACAGCACCGGCGCCGACACACTGGATGTTGACGGGTACACCATCCTTGACCATGCCGGCGATGGCGCCGGCAACGGACGCGGGCGATGATTTGCTTGATACCTTCAGGCAATCCATGAAGAAACTCCTGCGTTTAAAAGTACGTTTTAACTGCAATAACTGTATCGTACCGAACGGACTCGGTAAAGATGCTATTCCTCTTTGGCAAGATCGAACGTCACGGTAATACGATCACGCGAAACACGAATCTTGGGGTCGCCGCAAAGGTTGAGATAGTACCGCGATGCAAGTTCGTTAAAGTCGCGCTCGACGGCTCGCGAGAACTGCGCCATGTCGTCCTTGGCGATACGCAGCCCGCGACGATCTTTGGCGAGATCAACCGGAGCAGACGCATGTGAGGACGAATCGCGCTCGCGTAGCAGACGTGCGGTCACACCGCGAACGGGCTTAATCTGGCCCGCCAAGATACGATGCGCCGTACGCTCGGACATCTCAAGGCCCAAACCCGAACAGATACGGATAAAGTCCTCGGCATCGGAGGCAAGGCCTAAACGATCGACAACCGGAAGCTCGCTCTCGTCGTCAATGAACAGGAGACGAGACGTATCGAGCCGACTTGACGCCTGAGCATAAAGGGTCGCGGCAATCTCAGACGGAGAACCAAGATAGACATCGCAACCACGCAACTCCTCGAGCGCAAACTCACAAGCAGCGCGAATAATATTATGCGGACCGCGAGCACAGACATAACGTCCGTCCTCATCCTTGACGGCCTGGGGCCAGCTGGACTGATCGGCACGCTCACTGAGGCGGTCGGCTGCAACGCTCACCTTAAAGGCTGAACCAAGATCGACGCCGGACGTGACCACACGGGCCTCGTCGGTGTTCTGCTTGATCGAAAACAATGCCATGCCACGACCGTGAACGCCCCAACGGTCCATCTTCATGCTCTCGAGCTTTGAGGTAACGCGAGCATCGAAGATTCGCTCTTGCATATCCTGCGGAACACCCGAGCCGTTATCCAGAAAGACAAGCGTCCGGACGCCATCTTCCTTGGTCGTGGCGAGATAGACCTTGTCGGCGCCGGCATCGCGAGCATTACGGAGCATTTCGATGACGATATCCTCGACATGCTGAATGTCGTGCTTTGCCTGGCGCCGCTCGGCCTCCGAAACGCGGAGGCGGACATACCCCTCGCCAAGGTTCTCCTCGACGCGAAGGTTGCCCTCCCCCGACATCGACGCGATAAATGAGATGAGCTCGTTCGCGTCGCTCATGTTATTTAGCGATATCGACAGCGCGGCTCTCGCGAATCACGACGACGCGCACCTGACCGGGATACTCCATCTCTTCCTCGATCTGATGGGCGATATCGTGAGCCAGAACCGTGGACTGGGCATCGGAGATCTTGTCCGGCTGAACCATGACGTGGACCTCGCGACCAGCCTGCATGGCATAGGTACGCTCGACGCCGTCATGGGAGTTGGCGATCTCCTCGAGCTTCTCAAGGCGCTTGATGTAGTTCTCGGCAGACTCGCGACGGGCACCGGGGCGAGAAGCAGAGACAGCATCAGCGGCCTGCACCAGGACATCGAGCACCGTGTTGGGGTCGACATCGGCATGGTGAGCCTCGATAGCGTGGACGATAACGGGCTTCTCGCCATAACGGCGGGCAAGCTCGGCGCCGATGACGGCATGCGGGCCCTCGACGTCGTGGTCGATTGCCTTGCCCAGGTCGTGCAGCAGGCCGGCGCGCTTGGCGGTCACAACGTCCAGGCCAAGCTCGGAAGCCATCACGCCGCACAGATCAGAGACCTCGAGGGAGTGCTGAAGCACGTTCTGACCAAACGAGGTACGGTAGCGCAGGGCACCAAGGGTCTTGACGATCTCAGGGTGCAGATCGTGGATGCCGGTATCGAAGGCAGCCTGCTCGCCAGCCTCGCGCACGCGCTGCTGAACCAGGTCGGCAGCCTTGTGATACATCTCCTCGATGCGGGCAGGGTGAATGCGGCCGTCGGCGATGAGGTTCTCGAGGGCGACACGGGCGGTCTCACGACGGACCGGGTCGAAGCTCGAAAGAACGACGGTCTCGGGCGTGTCGTCGATAACGAGGTTGACGCCGGAAACCTGCTCGAAGGTCCGGATGTTGCGACCCTCGCGACCGATGATACGGCCCTTGAGGTCATCGGAGGGAATGTGCACGGAGGTAACGGTGACCTCGGCAGTGTGGTCGGCAGCGCAGCGCTGAATCGCCAGGGACAGAATCTCCTGGGCGGTCTTGTGGCACTCGGCGCGAACCTGCTGCTCGGACTCGCGAATGATCGTGGCGGCCTCGTGGGTGACCTCGCCGCGAACCTTATCGAGGAGTTCCTTGTGGGCGTCCTCGCGGGTAAGGTCGGCAATACGCTCGAGCTCGGAGGTCTGCTTTGCGCAGAGCTCCTCGAGCTCACGGGAGCGCTTCTCGACCTGACCGGCCTGGCTGGACAGCTGATGCTCGCGCTTGTCGAGAGCGTCGTTGCGGCGATCGAGGGATTCCTCGCGCTGCATCACGCGGTTCTCGAGCGTACGAATCTCGTTCTTACGCTGCTTGTCCTCGGCCTCGGCGGCCTGCTTGTTCTTGATGATTTCCTCTTTAGCCTCAAGCAGAGCCTCTTTTTTGAGGGTCTCGGCCTGACGCTTTGCATCACCGATCAGGGACTCAGCCTGTGCGTGTGCCGACTGAATCTTTTCGTCGGCCTCGTGAAGACTACCCTGCTTGGCGGTGCGCATGTAGGCAATGGCGGCGATGGCACCCAAAACGATGCCAACGAGCGCTGCGATGATAGGCATGCTCACTCCTTTTTATGGATTCGTTACACAACAAAGCGAACCGTCCTTACGAACGGCTCGCGACATTTGAGTAATATGGGCGCAGCTTATGCGGGTCGGATACAGATAAACATATAAACAAACTCATCACAGATGAGCACATATCACAAAGCAAATGACAGTGTTTATCGTACGTTGAACCACAACAACTGTCAAATAAATGGCCCCGGCACGGCGACTAAAACGCGGTGAACGGCAGGGCCACATAACGCATACGCCTAAACCGCACATTCCTCGCATTCGGCATCTAGACGTGCCTTAACGGCATCGGCGGCGATGTGATACGAGAAGCCCTTGCCCATCAAAAACCGAACCAGTTTTTCGAATCCGCGCGTCTCTGGAACACGCCGCTTGGCGAGCAGGGCTGACGCACGCGCCAAATCGTCTTCGACGGCAAAATAATCCTGGGGATAACCGGGAATGTCATCGAGCACGACATGACGGCGCTTGAGCTCGGTCTCGATTTTGCGCTGTCCCCAACCGCGCCGCTTGCGCTCCTCGATAAAGTACGAGCAAAAGCGGTTCTCGTCTAAAAAGTGATACTCGGTAGCGCGCTCGACGGCGAAATCGATTGCGGGCTGGTGAAAGCCGTAGCGAGCCAGCTTGTCACGGACCTCGCCCGTCGCATGGTCGCGGCGCGATAACATCTCGGTCACCATGGTAAGTGCACATTTACGCTCGATGAGCTGCACCGCCTCACGAAAGTTGTCCCAATCACAGGGAAGATCGGGGCGGTTTTTGACATACAGGCGCGCGACCCGCACGGGAATCCAAATGGACCGCTCAAAACCGCCCTCAAGCTCACAATCGATATGTGCGCAAGGCTTTTTGGACGCATACCCGCTCGAGAACGAGGAGGCCGCCTTCTTATCGGGAAAGACGACCGTGGCCTCGGTCACCGTATACGACATGAGCGTAACCGCTACTCGTCGTCATCATCGAGCATGGCGGAACCATCGATGGCGTAAAGCTCGTCAAACTCCTCAGGCGCAGGCTGATCGGTCAGCTCGACCACGGACGGAGCATCGTCATCAAACTCAAGTCCGCAGGCAAGGCGGACCTTATGCTCAATCTCGTCAGCGCAATCGGGGTGTTCGCGCAGGAACGCCTTGGCGGCCTCGCGACCGTTGCCGAGCTTGTCCTCGCCATAGGCAAACCAGGAGCCCATCTTCTTGCAGATGCCGCACTCGACAGCCATGTCCAGAATCGAGCCCTCCTTAGAGATGCCCGTACCGTACATGATGTCGAACTCAGCAGAACGGAACGGAGCTGCCACCTTGTTCTTAACGACCTTGGCGCGCACGCGGTTACCGATAACCTCGTCCTTAAGCTTAATGCTGTCGATACGGCGAATGTCGATACGCACCGAAGAGAAGAACTTAAGGGCGCGGCCGCCCGTCGTAGTCTCGGGGTTGCCGAACATGACGCCGATCTTCTCACGCAGCTGGTTAATGAAGATGCACGTCGTGTTGGACTTGGACAGCGAGCCGGCGAGCTTGCGGAGCGCCTGGCTCATCAGGCGAGCCTGAAGACCGACCGTAGTATCGCCGATTTCTCCCTCGATCTCGGCACGCGGGGTCAGCGCGGCGACGGAGTCGACGACGATGGCATCGATGGCGCCGGAACGCACGAGCATGTCAACAATCTCGAGCGCCTGCTCGCCCGTATCGGGCTGGGAAATGAGCACCTCGTCGATATCCACGCCGATGCGCGCGGCATACGTGGGATCAAGCGCGTGCTCGGCATCGATAAATGCCACAACGCCACCCATTGCCTGGGCCTCGGCCAGGATCTCGAGCGAAAGCGTCGTCTTACCGGAGGACTCAGGACCGTAAATCTCGACGATACGGCCGCGCGGCACGCCGCCGATACCCAGCGCGGCATCGAGGGCCAGGGCGCCCGTGGGAATGGCCTCGACCTCGAGCTCGGGACCACCGTCGCCGTACCTCATGATGGAACCCTGGCCGAATTTCTTCTCGATCTCGGCCTTGGTGGTGGCGATCATCTCATCGCGCTCTTTACCCGTCGTGCGAGCATGAACGGTACGTACGGGACCTGAATTCTTGGCCATGAATAGCCCTCCTCTTAACAACCTGCATCGATAATAAACGAACGGCTGTTCGTGGTCAACCGTTCAGGCCAATCATATGCAGGCGGTCTTTCCAAAACCCAACCAAACGCCGACCAAACACTGATCAAATGCTTGACCACAAAGGACCAAATATGAACAAGGCAGGCAAAAATACATCTACAACCAGCACAAACGCCAAATGAGCCTAAGGTCCCTATCTCCACAATTAAGGGGCTCGGAGGCCCCTTAAAACACGTCTATTCCATAGAGTTGAGCACAAGGGCAATGCGACCCAATGCCTCCGTGACCGCATGGGCACGAACACACGAACGGTCACCCTCATAGTGGCAGCGCACAGAGTCCACGACCGGCACGCCCCCATCGGCGGAACGATGCGCCCAGCCAATATAGAAAGTGCCCGCCGGATCGTCCTCAGTGCCACCGCCGGGGCCGGCATAACCCGTTGCGCTCACTGCAATATCGCTCTGGTACAGCTCCAGCGAACCCACCGCCATCTCGCGCGCGGTCTGATGCGACACCGCGGTATAGCGGTCGAGCGTCTCCTGCTCAACACCAAGAACACGATGCTTAATCTCATCGCAATAGGTCACCGCACCGCCACGCAGCACCGCCGAGGCGCCCGGGATATCGGCAATCGTCGAGGCGATCATACCCGCCGTCAGCGACTCAGCCGTCGAAACCGTCACGCCCCGAGCGCTCGCGCGCTCGACAATATCACGCGCCAGCTCCTCGTTATGTGCGGAAATCTGCTCAAAAGAGTCCGTCATACCCACCAGGACCTAGACCGAAAAGACGATCTTGCGGCAGTTCCAGAAGTACTGGGCGCCCGAGATAACGGTCAGGACAACGGCAACGGCGTACAGGAAGCGCGACACCGAGTAGATGCCGAGCGTCAGCGCCACCGGGCCAAGGTGCAAGCCGGCCATAGCAAAAACGCACAGGTAACCGCAGATGGAGACCATCGTGGTTGCCGTCTTGTACTTGCCGAGCTTATCGGCCGCAACGACCACACCGGCAGCACTCGCGACCATGCGAAGGGCACTCACCAGCAGCTCACGGAACAGGATAATGAACACGGACCACACGGTCACCGCGCCAAAATCCAAGAACAGCAGCAGGGCCGAGAACACCAGCAGCTTATCGGCGATGGGATCCAAGAACTTACCGAAGTCGGTGATCTCGTTGCGCGAACGCGCCAGATAACCGTCGACCTTATCGGTGCACGACAGAATCACATACAGAATGAAGGCAGCGGCAGCGAGCGGGCCGTCGAAGGTGCTCCAATCCGTACCGGCAACACTCGTGTGAGAAAGCGCCGACACAATCATGAACACCGGGATAAAGACGATGCGCACGCACGTCACGATGTTGGCGGGCGTCCAGACACTCGTCAGTTCCTTATTGCTCTCGTTAGCCACGACGCTCTCCTACTCCACAACATGACCGATAAGCTCATAGCAGAAGCTATCGGTAAACTCGACGGTCAGAATATCGCCCACGGACGCCTCGCTGGCGTCTAGATGCACCGCTCCATCGGAATCGGGCGCCTGGAACCAGGCATGGCCGATCAGCTCGGCGCCGTCCTCGGTCTCTTCGATACCGTCGACGATCACCTGGGCGCGCTCGCCCACATGTGCGGCGGTGGCGGCAAAACCGAGCGACTCGGCCAGGTCCATGGCCTCCTGGGCGCGCTCGAGCTTGACCTCTTCGTCGACCTGGCCCTCCATCTTAGCGGCCAGGCTGCCTTCCTCACGGGAGTAGGCAAAGACACTCATGTAGTCAAAGCCGACGGTGTCCATAAAGTCGATAAGATCGCGGAACTCGTCGTCGGTCTCGGTCGGGAAGCCGACCATGGCCGTGGAACGAATCACGATGCCGGGGATGCGCTCGCGAAGGTCGCGGAACAGATCCTCGAGCTCCTGGCGCGAACCGGAGCGACGCATGGCCTTGAGAATGCGCGCGTCGCAGTGCTGCACGGGGATATCGATATAGGGCAGCACTTCGGGCGTATCGCGAATCGTCTCGATGAGTTCGTCAGTCATGCCCTCGGGCTGCAGATAGAGCACGCGGACCCAGACGTTGTGCGGGCGCACGGCCTCGGCGACGGCACGCAGCAGCTGCGCCAGATTGCGCGGTGAGCCATCGGCGACGTCCTCGTCGGCAAAGTCGGTACCCCAGATGCCCGTGTCCTGGCCGATCAGCACGATCTCGCGCACACCGCCGGCAACCAGGTCGCGCACCTCGGAGATGATGCTCTCGGCATTGCGCGAATGATAGCGGCCGCGGATGTAGGGAATCATGCAGAAGCTGCAGAAGCGGTTGCAGCCATCGGAAATCTTGACGTAGGCGACAGCACCCTCGACGGTACGTTTGACCTGCGGGATATAGGCTGCAATCTCACGCTCGACACCCAGCACGCCATCGATGACCGACACGATGCCGTCTTCCTCGTCGGCCTTCACAAAGGCAGCGACCTCGGGCAGCTCGTCAGGCAGGTCATCGCCATAGCGCGACGGCACGCAGCCGCACATGACGATGGGGCAAGAACGAACGCCGTCCTGAACCTCGTTGGCGAGCTCGAGCGTGGTCTCGATGCTCTCGGACGTTGCAGAGGCGAGGAACGAGCAAGTATTGACGATGGCGATATCGGCATCCTGCGGGTCGAATGCCTCCTCGTAGCCCGCGGCGGTCAAAAGAGAACGCATGCGGTCGGTGTCAACCTCGTTCTTAGCGCACCCGAGGGTGATGTAGAGCACGGAGCCCAACGGTGTATCCATGTTGGAGAGCAGTCCTTTCGATTGATATTAGCGGTAGTTGGTGAACTGTAGCGGCTGGCCGTAATCCTGGTCGCGCAGGAACTGAATCACGGTCTGCAACGCGTCCTTCGAAGCAGAGGAAACACGCAGCTTGTCGGCCTCGATGGTCACCTTGACCTTGAGTTTTTGGTCCTTGATGTCCTTGTTGATCTTCTTGGCGGTCGCCTGGTCGATACCCTCGACGATATGGCCGAGCACGCGCACGGTGCCGCCCGATGCCGCCTGCGGAGTATCCCACGAGACAGCCTTGAGGTCGATGCCGCGCTTGATGAGCTTGGAGCTCAGCACGTCGACAATCTGCTTGGAGACAAAGTCGGCCGGGGCGTTGATCGTAAAGAGCTTATCGCCCTTCGAAAGCTCGATCGTGGCGCCGGAATCCTTAAGGTCATAGCGCTGGGAAATCTCGCGCGTGGTCTGCTGGAAGGCGTTGTCGACCTCTTGCATGTTGACCTCGGACACGACGTCGAAGCTGGAATCTTTAGCCATGATGTTTCCTTTCGCGTACGAGCGGCCTAGTAGCTATCGTACGAATTGTCGGTAGAATCGGTGGGTGTCTGACCGTCAGTTGCGGTATCGGCGCCATCCGTGGACTGGGCATCGGTACCGTCGGTGGTATCGGTACCATCGGTGGTATCGGTACCATCGGTGGTGTCGGTACCATCAGAACTTTCACCATTCTCGGAATCAGACGTCTCCTTCTTGGGAACGGTGATCGTCACGCGCGCCACGCCCGAGGTCTTGGTATCGTAACGGACCTTTTCACCGTTCTTGGTAACGGTGACATCGGAAGGCTTGGACGTGGTAATCTCGATTGAGGACTCGGGCGTGTACTCCTGCTCAAAGGGGCCAGTCGCCTGGGCGCCATAGACCGACTTGCCGTCGACCTTGACCTCAATCCACGCGGTCTTTCCCTTGGCAACGGAGACCTTGACCTTCGTGACCTCGTTCTCTTCCTTCTTGGCCGTCGTCTTGGTGGCGTCCGAATCAGTCGACTCATCCGTCGCCTCATCGGTGTCTTCGTCCTCGTCGACCGTTTCGGTCTTCTTAGAAGACTTCTTGGTCGTCGTCTTGGTAGCAGTGGGCGTCTCGGGCGTGTTCTCGGGCGCCGAAGATGCGCAGCCGCGCAGAAGCACCACGATGAGCACAATCAGCAGCAACAACACGGCACCGATGCCGGCGTAGACGATACGCGGATCGAGCCCGTTGTTTTGAGGAGTACGGGATCCGCCGTGTCCACGACCGGAACTGCTGCGGCCGCCTCCCTGAGGCATACGACCACGATTGCTATCGGAACGGCCGCGATAGCCGCCCTGGCCCTGAAGGCTGCGCTGACCCGAGCGGGGCGCAAGTTCACCGCGGCCTTGATAGCCACGTAGGCCCGAGCGCGGAGCCGAAGAGCGCTGGCCATACGGCTGTGATTGAGAGCGAAGACGCGGCGTCACCTGCGTGGTATCGGCATCCGCATAGCCACCGCGAGAGCGTCCGGTGGAGACACCGCGGTAACCGCGATCGGAATAGCCGCCGTCGCCATAGCCGGCACGAGGATCACGCGCCACGCCGCGGGCGGCGGGAAGTGCACGGTCCTCGGGCATCGGCGTGCTGCGGAACCGGTCACGCTGTGAGCGAATCTCCTCGCCCGAACCCGTCTCGGTAATATAACCGGCCTGCTGAGGACGCTGTCCATAGCGGGTCGAACGACCGCCCTGAACCATCAGGAAGCGCCCGTTATCGACCGAGGAACGCGAGTTGACGTAGCCGGCGGCGTCCTGAAAACGACCGCCCTGCTGCGACGTCTCGCGTTCGTATGCCATCAGGTCGTCAAAGTAGGCATTGACGACCTCGCGCGGATTGAGGCCCAAAAAGCGAGCATAGCTCGAAATCATGCCCTGCGCATAGCCGCGCGGCGGCATCGAAGCAAAGTTACCGGTCTCGAAAAACTCGATGATCTGCGGCCTGATTTTGATGGTGTTGGCGACCTGCTGAATGGAAAGGCCCATTCGGCGACGCTGCTCGAGCAGCATGTCACCAAAGCGTGCAGCCATCAGAATCCTCCAAACTCACGATCTTCACGTGCTATCTCGGCGTCGACAGATTCCAGCGCGGCAAGCCCCTCCTCGTCCAACAGGACCTCACGCGGCTTGGAACCGTCGGGCGGGCCGACGACACCCTTTTCTTCCAGCATGTCCATAATACGCCCGGCACGCGCATAGCCAACCTTCAGACGACGTTGCAGGCCAGATGTGGAGCCCAGCTGCGATTCCACCACAATATGGGCGGCTTCCCAAATGAGCGGATCATCGTCTTGCGGCTCGGCTACTCCGGTGCGGACAATGCCGCCGCCACCCGCCATGGACATGGAAGCGGGCGCCACGGCAGACAGGATCTCCTCGTGGTAGTCGGGCTCGCTCTGCGACTTGACGAACTCGACAATCTCGTTGATTTCGTCATCCGAGACAAAGCAGCCCTGGATACGGCGGGGCTTGCCCCAGTCGACCTTGGAGAACAGCATGTCGCCCAAACCGGTGAGCTTTTCGGCGCCCATCTGGTCGATGATGACGCGCGAATCGATGCCCGTGGCGACGTTAAAGGCGATGCGGTTGGTAATGTTGGCCTTGATGAGGCCCGTCACCACGTTGGAGCTGGGGCGCTGCGTGGCCACGATTAGATGAATACCGGCGGCACGGCCCAGCTGTGCAATACGCACGATCGAGGCCTCGACATCCTTACCGGCGACCATCATCAGGTCCGAGAGCTCGTCAATAATGATGACCAGGTAGGGCATCTTTTGCGGCGGGTTGTCGTAATGCTCAAACTCGCCGGCGGCCTGCTTTTCGTTGTAAGTCGAGATCTTACGCACGTTGAGACGCTCGAAGACCTTCAAGCGACGCTCCATCTCGGACACAGCCCATTGCAGGGCGCTCGCGGCCTGCTTAGGTTCGGTAACGACCGGTACGTAAAGATGCGGCAGACCGTTATAGCCCGCAAGCTCGACGCGCTTGGGGTCGACCATGATCAGGCGAACGTCCTCGGGAAGGGCGCGCATGAGCAGGGTCGTGATGATGGAGTTGATCATCACCGACTTACCAGAACCGGTCGTGCCGGCGATCAGCAGGTGGGGCATCTTGGCGAGGTCGGCGACGACCGGCGTACCCTCGGCATCGCGACCGATGGCCAGCTCGAGCGGACCGCCCTTCACATAGGGCAGCACGTCGCCCAGGTTGACGTTCTGGCGCTTGCGATTGGGGATCTCGATACCCACGAGCGACGTGCCGGGGATCGGGGCAAAGATACGAACCGACTGAGCTGCGAGCGAAAGCGCGATATCGTCCTCGAGGCTCGAAATCTTGCTCACGCGCTCGCCCTCGCCAGGTTGCAGCTTAAAGGTCGTCACCGTGGGGCCGGCGATCCAGCCGACCACGCGGGCGCTGCGGCCAAACTCAAGCAGGGTCGACTGCAGCGACTCGGCAGTTTGCTCCAGCTCCTTGTCCGAAGACGCAGCGGAAGCCGACTGCGGGTTGGCATGCAGAATCTCAAGTGGCGGAAGTTTGAGGCCGTCCTCTTCTTCGCCCTCGTTATCTGCGGCGCCGCCGTCCGTTCCCCCATCGCTGGCCGCAGCCGATTCGACAGCACTCAAGGCAGGCGCATCGGCAACCTTGGGATGCTTCAAGAAGTCGGGGATCTGAGGTGCTGCCGAGACAGGATTCACGGCAAACGGCGGCTCGGACTCGTCGATCTTATCGGGGTCGTCTTCCATCGAAAGCTGACCGGTTACCTGGTCGCGCTTTGCATGGCGACGCGGCAGCAAAGTTGTCTTTGCGGTCTCAATCGGAGCCTCGTCGTCCTCGTCATCACCCTCGGTGAGCTCAATCTCGCTCTCGGACCAAGACGGGTCGGGCTCACTCGTATTCAACTTGGGCGTGGCCTTGCCCTTCTTAACATGACGGCGTGGCAGCAGCGTCGTCTTAGCGCGCTCGGCCTCCACGGCATCGGACACGTCGACAAACGGATCCTCGTCCTCATCGTCTTCGTCCAAAACCGGGTCCACATCGTTGCCCATGACCGTGGTCACGGCAGCATCGGAGCCCTTTTGACGAAGAATGCTCAGGTGCGGACGGGCAACGCCGGGAACCGACAGGGCCTCATCGTCACCCCACGGGCTCGCGTTAACATCGGCACGACGGCGCTCGGCAAAATCGGCCGCACGATCGCGGGCAGAGCGCAGCACGCCACCCACCGAAAAGCCGATGATGACAAAACCAACGACGGCCAGACCCAACAGGACTACCATCGCGATAGGCTTACCCAGGGCATTCTGCAGCGCACTCGCAATAAACGCACCGATGTAGCCACCCGAAGCGGACAGATTTTGCGGCGTGAACATAAGATCGCACGAGTCGCTCGTACCCGGCACCACCAGCGAAAGAATGGAGACGACGGCGATAAAAACCACGGCTCCGCCCGCGACCGAGCGAATGTTGAGCGGCGAGTCCTCGCCTAAAAAGAGCGTGGCGGCAAACAGCAAAATGACGATCGGCAGCACGTAGGCGCCCAGACCAAAGCCCAAGTGGTAGAAACCGGCAACCGCAGCCGTAACGGGCGCAGTCGCCGGCGAAATCACGGCAATAAAGGACGCAATCGCCAAAACGGCAATGACCACGCCGGCGATATCGCGGTTGGCCGAGGGCTCGACCAAGGGCTCGAAATCATCGAACTCGGACTCGTGGCCCTTATTGGCACGCAGATGGGAACCGGCACCCTTAGCAGATGCCGGTTGGTTGTTGGCCTTATTGCCTTTGGCGTTTTGTGCAGATCCGCGCGCCAAACTAAACCTCCATGACGACCGGAATGATCATCGGGCGGGTGCGCGTACGGCTCCAAATAAAGTTGGAGAGCGAATCGCGCACGGCCTTGCGAATGGCATCGGAACCGCTGCTCGTAAAGCTGAACTTGCCCTTCTCGATCGTCTTCATAATGGATGCGGAGGCATCCTCGGAGAACTGGTCGTCGATGGCAAACGAGACGCCGCGGCCCGAGAACTCGATGGCCTCGATCTTCTTGTGCTTGAGCGAGACGATGGCAACAGCGGTAACCATACCGTCGTTGGCGAGCTTCTGACGATCGCGCAGGACGATGGGGTCGGTATCGCCGATACGCAGGCCGTCGACGTAGACGACGCCGGACTCGACGGGCGTACCGCGTTTGACGATACCGCCGCGCATCTCGAGCGTATCGCCGTTATCGAGGATAAAGATATGATCGTCCTTGATGCCCATCTTGCGAGCCAGCTGGGCATGGGCGCGCAGATGCACGGCTTCACCGTGAACAGGCATAAAGTACGTGGGCTTGGCCATGGCCATCAGGAGCTTGAGCTCCTCCTGGCTACCGTGGCCCGAGACGTGGACAAGAGCGCGGTTCTTATCCCACACGTCGCAACCGAGCTTGGCCAGGCTGTTGATGACCTGCTGGACGGCCTTCTCGTTGCCGGGAACAGGAGTTGCCGAGAGGATGACGGTATCGCCCTCGTGGATGGAGAGCGTCTTGTGCTCTCCGTTGGCCATGCGGGACAGGGCCGACAGCGGCTCGCCCTGCGAACCGGTGCACATGACGACGATCTTGTCGTCGGGCAGGTTATCGATATCGAAGGCATCGATGATATCGGCATCGTCGATGTTGAGGTAGCCCAGCTCACGCGCCACGCGGGTGTTAGTGAGCATGGAGCGACCGGTCACAACGACCTTACGGCCGCACTTGCGGGCGGCATCGCAGATCTGCTGCAGGCGATGGATGTGGCTCGAGAACGACGCGACGAACACGCGACCCGGGGCGTTCTTGATGGCGTGCAGCAAGTTGGGACCAACCTCGGCCTCGGACTTGGTAAAGCCGGGAACCGTTGCATTGGTGGAGTCGGAAAGCAGCAGATCGATGCCCTGCTTGGCAAAGCGGCTGATAGCGGCATAGTCGGGCGTGACGCCATCGATGGGCGTCTGGTCGAGCTTAAAGTCGCCGGTGTGCATAACGGTGCCCTGATTGGTGCGAATGAACACACCCAGAGCGCCGGGGATGGAGTGCGTCATCGAGAAGAAGTCGAGCGAGATGCCGCCGAGGTTGACATGGCTGCCGCCCTTAACCTCGCGGAACTTGGGCGCGCGGATGCGGAACTCAGAAAGCTTGCCCTCGATAAAGCCAAGCGTCAGCTTGCTCGAGAAGATGGGCACCTTATTGTTGAGGTCCTGCAGCAGATACGGAAGCGAACCGGTGTGGTCCTCGTGGCCGTGGGTGACGACGATACCGCGGAGCTTTTCCTCGTTCTCCAAAACATAGGTGTAGTCGGGAAGCACCAGGTCGATACCGGGCTGGGAGTCATCCGGGAACATGAGGCCGGCGTCGACGAGCACCATGTCGTCGCCGAACTCGAAGACCGTCATGTTCTTGCCGATGCCGTCAAGGCCGCCGAGCGGGATGATCTTCAAGGGAGATGATTTTTTAGCTGCCATAGGTGAGTGTGGTTTCCTTTCTTCGAAACGGGTCTGGAACAACCGACGGGGCGCTTCTGGCAAACCGACCGCCGGGAACGTACAAACATGCATCACAGAGTCGATGCAATAACCACAGTATGATACCCATTTGCACAACAACAGACCACCCATGCATCAAAGCCCCATCTGAACTGGTCCATCCCGCCGGTCTGGGGCCATCGGGGGCCGGGGCGGGTTAAGTTTGCTGCTCTACAGTCCTGCGCAAGACGGAAAGCACATTAAGTGCTTTCCTTTGCGTGCGGAACTCGCGACAAACTTAACC
>JAXJMV010000050.1:0-47867 GCA_036312985.1 Collinsella sp. | reverse complement strand
TCTACCTGCGGGAACGATAGGCAACCGGACACACATTCTGTCCGAGCGGTTAAAAGCGGGCACGGAATTTAAACGGCTGAAAAAGGGGCATCGACCTGCGCCGATGCCCCCAACGTGGACACACATTTTGTCCTATAAGCCTGTTGCGTTCCGTTGATCCCCTGCCAAAAAGGGACAGGTTTATTTTGATAGGGTTTTCCTGCTTGAATTTGAAACATTCCGTTCGGTCAAAGCGTATCTATGGTGAGGGCCTCAGCAAGAAACATCAGCATCACCGGGAGGTGATTATGGAAGAACAAGCATTTAGACAGGCGGTCGAGGATCACCGTGATGTCGTGTTTCGAATCGCATTGACGTACCTGCGCGATCGTGCCGATGCCGACGATGTTGCCCAAGATGTCTTTCTTAAGTTGCTTAAAAGCGATGGGCACTTTGAAAGTTGGGAACATCTTCGCCGCTGGCTTGTCCGGGTCACGATCAATGAATGCAAATCGCTCTTTCGAAAGCCATGGAGGCGTGTGGAGGATATTGAGAATCTGGCCGATTCGCTTTCGGCGGCGCAGGATGAGACCAAGGCGGTCCTGTCAGACGTTATGCGACTTCCGGAGCGATTCCGCGTTCCCATCGTGCTCTATTACTACCTGGGCTTTTCGACCTCAGAGATTGCCGAGTTGATGCATGTACCAGCCGCGACCGTTCGAACGCGTTTAGCTCGCGGTCGATCGAAGCTCAAATTCATCTTAGAGGAGGGCGACCGTGAAATCCAATCAAATCAAGCAGGCCTTCGAGTCCATCCAAGCCGATAGCGACCTTGCCGACCGTGTTATTGATGCTGCGGCTGGAGAGCCGCTTCGTCGAAAGGGTCACGCGAAGCCTCTGTATGTTGCCGTAATCGGATGTCTTGCCGGAGTGTTGGCGACCGGAGGGGTCGCCTACGCCGTTATCAATTCCAGCTATTTTGCCTCAGCCTGGGGAAACCACGGCAACGGGGATTCCATTACCTGGACCAACGGCGGCTCATCGGGAACTAAATATACCTACACCAGAGAGTTTGGCGATGGCATCGCGCCCCAAAGCCTGGAAGGCGCAGTCCAGGAGGTTAATCTGTCCGTCGAGGGCAACGGCTATACGCTTGATATCCATGAGATGGCAATCGACCAAAACGGCTGCGGAGCCGTGACGTTTACGTTGTCCAATCCAAATGGTGTTAACTACTACAAGCCAGCAGCAGAGATTGGCGAACTTGTTCTCTATGGTGAAGAAGAGCAGGGCATCGGCACGCCCGATATGAAGTTCGGCGAGGAATGGCCTGACACACGCAGCACAATTGATAAGGACACATCAAGCGATACTGTCATTAATGGCACGATGTACTTTGCCGCTATGGATCGCGAGCGAGATTTGCAACATGCTGTCACCTGGAATATCCATTGGACCGAGGGTGAAGGTGAGAGTGCGAGGCGGTTTGAGGCGTCGACACCCGAGTTCAATATTGGAGCGTACGTCGATACAAAGGAACTCCGCTCCGGTGACTCGCCTCTTGAGATTAGCCCGTTTTCCATCCAGACGCACATCGATGATTTGGGCTATGAAGCAGTTGATAATAAGCTGACCGTCAGCTACAAGGATGGATCGGAGCAGATTATCGAAGATGACGACGCAGGGGTGTTCAACTTATATTTTTCTTATGGGCGCAATAGCGGAGAGAACATCTGGGTGCCAACGAAGTTGATTGATGTCGATCAAGTTGTCTCGGTAACCCTTGAAATTGTGAGGTATACATCAACAGGGGAGACCGAAACGAAAGAGCCCTTTACCATCGTCTATTCGTAAGATTTGGGGTCGCTTCCTACTAGGGGAAGCGGCCTCTTTTGCGTTAAATGGAAACGCCGCCGATTTCCATGCGACAGATGAGAGCAGATCACCGCTGGAGCGCGACGTTTCCCCAGATAAAACCGACCAAAATAAACCTGTCCCTTTTTGGTAGGGAACGTTGCCCCGACGAGCACGTCGGATTCCCGGTCCGGGCGGCCCGCTGTTTAAGTTTGTCGCGAGTTCCGCACGCAAAGGAAAGCACTTAATGTGCTTTCCTTCTTGCGCAGGACTGTAGAGCAGCAAACTTAAACAGCGGGCCGCCCGGACCGGGAATCCGCCCCCGCGCACAGAAGGGGATTCCTTTTGTGTAGGCTTTGCGGAAATGTGCCAATTTTGGGATACGCCCGGCGGCGTGGTCTGTTGACGACACAGCTAACGGCACGTATCCTATCGAACTGCGTGTTTCGTAGGGGGATGCTGACCCCTCGATTCAAGCCGTTGCACTTTACAGAAAGCTGGAATCATTCGAGAAGGAGTACGCTTTGCCTACTATTAACCAGCTGGTTCGCCAGGGCCGTCGTTCCGTGCCCAAGAAGTCCAAGAACGCTGCTCTGCAGCACAACTCCCAGAAGCGCGGCGTGTGCACCCGCGTCTTCACCACGAGCCCCAAGAAGCCGAACTCGGCTCTTCGTAAGGTTGCCCGTGTTCGCCTTGTCAACGGCATCGAAGTTACTGCTTACATCCCGGGTGAGGGCCACAACCTGCAGGAGCACTCCATCGTGCTCGTCCGCGGCGGTCGTGTCCGTGACCTCCCTGGTGTCCGTTATCACGTCATCCGTGGCGCCTACGACGCTGCTCCGGTCCAGAACCGTATGCAGGCCCGTTCCAAGTACGGTGCTAAGCGCCCCAAGGCTAAATAAGCCAGATAACGTTTTGATACTTTCGCCGTGTGCCGCCTAAGCGCCGCACGGTAGACACTTAAGGAGATTTCACATGCCGCGTCGTGCAGCAGCTAATCGTCGTGAGGTTCAGCCTGACGCCGTTTACAACAACCGCCTGGTGACTCAGCTCATCAACAAGGTCCTTCTTGACGGCAAGAAGGCCACCGCTGAGCGCATCGTTTACACCGCTTTCGAGATCGTTGCCGAGAAGTCCGAGGGTGGCGACGCTCTCGCTACCTTCAAGAAGGCTATGGACAACGTCAAGCCCACGCTCGAGGTTAAGCCCAAGCGTGTCGGTGGCGCTACCTATCAGGTCCCGATGGAGGTTAACTCCCGTCGTTCCACCGCTCTGGGTATCCGCTGGATCGTCAACTTCTCCCGCGCTCGCAAGGAGAAGACCATGGCCGAGCGTCTCGCCAACGAGATCCTCGACGCTTCCAACGGCCTGGGCGCTTCCGTCAAGAAGCGTGAGGACGTCTTCAAGATGGCCGAGGCCAACCGCGCGTTCTCTCACTATCGTTGGTAAGTTAAGGTAAGGAACTAACATGGCTAAGCCTAAGTACAAGCTTTCCGATACCCGTAACATCGGCATCATGGCTCACATCGATGCCGGTAAGACCACCACGACCGAGCGTATTCTTTACTACACCGGTAAGACCCACAAGATCGGTGAGGTCCATGAGGGCGCTGCCACCATGGACTGGATGGTTCAGGAGCAGGAGCGCGGCGTAACCATTACCTCCGCTGCTACCACGTGCTTCTGGAACAAGGACGGTAAGGACTACCGCATCCAGATCATCGACACCCCGGGCCACGTTGACTTCACCGCCGAGGTCGAGCGCTGCCTGCGCGTCCTCGATGGCGCTGTCGCCGTCTTCGACGCCGTTGCCGGCGTTCAGCCCCAGTCTGAGACCGTTTGGCGTCAGGCTTCTACCTTCAACGTCCCCCGCATCGCCTTCATTAACAAGTATGACCGCGTGGGTGCTGACTTCTTCAACGCTATCGAGACCATGAAGGATCGTCTCGACGCTAACGCCGTGGCCGCTCAGGTCCCGATGGGCGCCGAGGACAACTTCTGGGGCGTCATCGACCTGGTCACCATGACTGCATGGGACTTCAAGGCCGACGACAAGGGCATGACCTACCCCGAGCCGATGGACGAGATCCCGGCTGAGTTCGCTGACATCGCTGCCACCAAGCGCGAGGAGCTCCTCGACGCTGCTGCCAGCTTTGACGATGAGCTCATGGAGAAGATCCTCATGGAGGAGGACTTCACCGTCGAGGAGCTCAAGGCTGCTCTGCGCAAGGGCGTTCTGGCCAACGAGCTCAACCTCGTCTTCGTGGGCTCCGCCTACAAGAACAAGGGCGTCCAGGAGCTGCTCGACGCTGTCGTCGACTACCTGCCCAGCCCGCTTGACGTCGAGGCCGTCACCGGTACCGATCCGGACACCGGCGAGGAGATCGAGCGTCATCCTTCCTTCGACGAGCCCTTCTCCGGCCTGGTCTTCAAGATCATGACCGACCCGTTCGTCGGTAAGCTCACCTACGTCCGCGTTTACTCCGGCCGTGCCGAGTCCGGCTCCTACGTGATCAACGCTTCCAACGGTCAGCGCGAGCGCCTCGGCCGCATCCTCGAGATGAACGCCGCCGAGCGTATCGACCGTGACGACGCTGCCGCCGGCGACATCGTCGCTTGCGTCGGCTTCAAGAACTCCACCACCGGTGACACCCTGTGCGCCGAGGGCAACGAGATCGTCCTCGAGAAGATCGAGTTCGCCAAGCCCGTTATCGACGTTGCCATCGAGCCCAAGACCAAGGCCGAGCAGGACAAGATGTCCCTGGCTCTGACCAAGCTCGCCGAGGAGGACCCGACCTTCCAGGTGTCCACCAACCACGAGACCGGCCAGACCATCATCGCCGGCATGGGCGAGCTGCACCTCGAGATCATCGTCGACCGTCTGCTCCGCGAGTTCAAGGTTGACGCTAACGTTGGTAAGCCCCAGGTTGCCTACCGCGAGACCGCTGGTCACGACGTCGAGAAGGCTGAGGGCAAGTTCGTCCGTCAGTCCGGCGGCCGCGGTCAGTACGGCCACGCCGTCATCAAGCTCGAGAAGATGGAGGAGGGCTTCGGCTACGAGTTCGTCAACGCTATCGTCGGCGGCGTCGTGCCCAAGGAGTACATCCCGTCCATCGACAAGGGCATCCAGGAGGCCCTGAACACCGGTGTTATCGCCGGCTTCCCGGTCCTCGACGTTAAGGTCACCCTGTTCGACGGTTCTTACCACGAGGTCGACTCCTCCGAGGCCGCCTTCAAGATCGCCGGTTCTATGGCTATCAAGGACGCCCTCAAGAAGTCCGATCCGCAGCTGCTCGAGCCGATCATGGCTGTCGAGGTCGAGACCCCCGAGCAGTACATGGGCGACGTTATGGGCAACCTCTCCGGTCGCCGCGGCAAGATCGAGGGCATGGAGGATCGCAAGAACAGCAAGCTCATCCGTGCCAAGGTGCCGCTGGGCGAGATGTTCGGTTACGCTACCGACCTTCGCTCCCAGACCCAGGGCCGTGCATCCTACACGATGCAGTTCGACTCTTATGAGCCCGCGCCCAAGTCCATCGTGGACGAGGTCATGAGCAAGAACGCCTAAGTTCGAGCTCCCTGTTACGTAATCCGCGAGAACATCTCTCGCACTCTTTGGAGGTTTAAGTTGGCTACCCAGAAGATCCGCATTCGCCTCAAGGGCTATGATCACGAGGTCGTCGATCAGTCCGCGAAGCTCATCGTCGAGACCGCTCAGAAGACCGGCGCTCGCGTTTCCGGTCCTGTCCCCCTGCCCACCGAGCGCAACCTGTACACGGTTATCCGCTCGCCGCACGTGAACAAGGACTCCCGTGAGCAGTTCGAGATGCGCACCCACAAGCGCCTCATCGACATCCTCGACCCCACTTCGGGCACCGTTGATTCGCTCATGCGTCTCGACCTTCCCGCTGGCGTCGACATCGACATCAAGCTCTAAGCGATATCGCTCATAGCTTACAGAGCCCCGCTGCCATCTTGGTAGCGGGGCTCTTTTGTTTTGAATGATGGTTTGGACTGCCGGGCATTGCTGCCGAGTAGGTGGCTGCAGCGCCCTATTTGCTCAAAGGGCGCAGCGATGCCTCCTCAAAATGGAAGGATCGTAAGTCGCCTTCCGTCTCGATGCACGCTCGACCAAAGTCATCGACGGTTTTAAAGATGCCTCGCGCCAGCTCGTCCCCAGCGGGGGAGCGGGCGATAACGTGCTCCCCAATCCAATTGAGGTGAGCGATATATTCGCTGTGGACGGGCGCGAGCGGTCCGGCGTCTTCTTCCATGGCGTTGAGACGTTCTGCCCATGTTTCTACAGCGTTCATGACCGCGTGATAGACCTCATCGAGGAGCGCATCGACGGTGGGAACCTTCTCGTTGAGGTCTGAGAGGCCAATTGCCGCCAGGCCGCCATCGGGCACCTCCTGGGGCGTGTAGTTTACGTTGACGCCAATGCCGCAGACGGCGAAGGGCCTGCCCTCGTTGTCACGAGCCGCCTCGACTAAGATGCCGCCAAGCTTATGTCCTCGTGCGACGAGGTCGTTGGGCCATTTGAGGTCGATCTCGTTAGCAAGACCCTGCTTTTCGAGCGCCTCGAGCACCGCTAGGCCGCTGACGGCGGCAAGACCAGAGTACTTTGCAGGATTAACGCATGGACGCAGGACAATCGAAAGCAATAGGTTGCCGGCGGTTGAATCCCACTTGTGGCCGCGCCGGCCGCGTCCTGCTGTCTGAGCCCGGGCGGCAAGTCCTGTGCCGTGCGGCGCTCCCTGTTTTCCTGCTTCGAGCAGGTCATCGTTGGTCGATCCGGTTACGTCGACGATCGTTAATTTGGCATCCATAATGGCTGCTACCTCCTTAATGAATAAGTGAATAACGCAATGGTGTCGAGAGACAGACACAATGTGAAGCCTTTGTCGCATTTGGACAATTTAATGTTAACACGTCAACAACGACTGAAATGCGCTATCCTCTCTTGGTCGATGTAAACACGTCAACAACTCAAAGGAGGTTAGTGATGGGTTTCACGATTCTTGGAACAGGCTCGGCGCTTCCTAAGCGCAGTGTTTCCAATGACGAGCTGTCCGAGTTCCTCGATACCTCGGATGAGTGGATTTTTACCCGCACAGGTATCAAGAGCCGCCACGTCTGCACCAGCGAGTCACTTGACGACCTTGCCGTAGCGGCAAGCGAGCGGGCACTCCAGGTGTCCGGAATCGACGCGAGCCAGCTGGATCTGATCGTCTGCTCGACGACGACGGGTGACCACCTTGTTCCCGCTGAGGCGTGTGCCGTTGCTGAGCGACTGGGCGCGACGTGCCCTGCCTTCGATGTCTCGGCGGCCTGCGCCGGCTTCGTATTTGCGCTCGATGTCGCCGAGGGCTATATCGCCCGCAGCCGTGCCGAGCGCGTGCTTGTTGTTGCTGCCGAGCAGATGACGCGCGCGCTCGACTGGACTGACCGTGCCACGTGCGTGCTCTTTGGCGATGGCGCGGGCGCTGCAGTCATGGAGGCCGGGGGAGAGAATCCCCTTGCCGTTGAGCTTTCGACCGCACCCGATGTCGAGACGTTGCGCGTTCCCGGGCTGGATGGCACCTCGCCATTCAAGGTTCCCTCGGACTGCCAGAGTGTGCTTTCCATGAACGGCCGCCGCGTGTTCAAGTTCGGCGTCAACGCCATCTGCGACACGGTCCATAAGCTTGCGATCGATGCGGGCATTTTGGTCGAAGACATCGATCATTTTGTATTCCATCAGGCTAACGAACGAATCCTGAGCCAGGCGGTCAAGCGCCTGGGCGTGCCGGACGAGCGCGTGGTTCGCACGTTGCGCGAGACCGGCAACATTTCGAGCGCATGCATTCCGCTTGCCCTCGACCGGCTGGCAAACGCCGGTGCACTTCACACAGGCGACACCATCGCCTTGGTTGGATTTGGCGCCGGTCTGGATATAGGTGGCTATCTGCTTCGTTGGAAGTAGTCGCACATAGGAAATAAAAACGCCCTAGGGCACAACCAAAGGAGAACTACCATGGCAGATCAGAAGACCTTCGAGCGCGTTTGCGACGTTATCCGCGAGACCGCCGGTCTTGACGACGTCGAGATGAAGCCCGAGTCCACGCTCGAGGAGATTGGTCTCGACAGTCTGGGCACCGTCGAGATCCTCGTCGCCGTCGAGGACGAGTTTGGCATCCAACTCGATACCGAGGAGAACCCTAAGACGGTCGGCGAGTTCGCCGATACGGTCGAGGCGGCATTGGAGAAGTAGAGATGCTCAAGACTCCTCTCTGCGATCTGCTCGGCATCGAAAAGCCCGTGTTCCAGGGCGGTATGGCCTGGATTGCCGACGCCTCGCTGGCGTCCGCAGTGTCCGAGGCGGGCGGCTTAGGGATTATCGCGGCCATGAACGCCGATGCCAACTGGCTGCGCGACCAGATTCACGAGCTGCGCGCCAGGACGGATAAGCCCTTTGGCGTCAACGTCATGCTCATGAGCCCGTTTGCCGACGAGGTCGCGCAGGTCGTGATTGACGAGCGAGTGCCGGTCGTCGTGACGGGCGCCGGCAATCCCGCCAAGTACATGAAGGCGTGGAACGAGGCGGGCATCAAGGTCATCCCGGTCGTTGCCTCGGTGGCGCTGGCGCGCCTCGTGGCACGTCGTGGAGCCACGGCGGTTGTTGCCGAGGGTACCGAATCGGGCGGCCATATTGGCGAGACCTCGACGATGGCACTGGTGCCGCAGGTCGTCGATGCGGTCGACATTCCCGTCGTGGCCGCCGGCGGTATTGCCGACGGCCGCGGCGTGGCGGCCGCCTTTATGCTGGGCGCTGCCGGCGTCCAGGTGGGTACGCGCTTTCTCGTTGCGAATGAGTGCACCGTCTCGGAGCAGTACAAAGAGATGGTCCTGAAGGCCAACGACACTTCGACGCGTGCGACCGGTCGCTCGACGGGACATCCAGTGCGCGCCCTCAAGAGCCCCTTCACCAACGCCTATGCCAAGAGCGAGGGTTCCGGCGCGAGTGCCGAGGAGCTCGGTGCTATGGGAACCGGTGCGCTGCGTAAGGCCGCCAAGGACGGCAACTACGAAGAGGGTTCGTTTTTGTGTGGACAGATTGCCGGCATGGTCAACGAGCGCCAGAGCGCACGCGAAATCGTTGACGACCTGGTCGATGGCGCCGAGCACGTCCTGAAGGGTGCGTGCGCATGGGTGGCGTAGCGTTTTTGTTTGCCGGCCAGGGTGCCCAACACCCCGCGATGGGCGTCGACTTGATCGAGACATCGCCGGCGGCCGCCGAGGTGTTCGCCATTGCCGATGAGGTGCGCCCGGGGACGAGCGAGCAGTGCCGGAGCGCCTCCAAGGAGGAGCTCTCGCAGACCGAGAACACGCAGCCTTGCGTGTTCGTGCACGACCTGGCAGCAGCTGCCGCCCTGCGCGAGCGCGGCGTGGCACCTGCCGCCTGTGCGGGTTTTTCGCTTGGCGAGGTCGCCGCGCTCACCTTTGCGGGGGCATTCGATACGCGAGCAGGCTTTGAGCTCGTGTGCGAGCGCGCGGCGCTGATGGCCGCGGCTGCCGAGCGCCATCCGGGCGGCATGCGCGCCGTCATCAAGCTTGATGCGGCGCAAGTCGAGGGCCTGGCTGCGCAGGCCGGCGAGGACTGCTGGCCGGTCAACTACAACAGCCCGCAGCAGACGGTTGTTGCCGGAGCGCCCGAGGCACTGCAGGAGCTCGACGTCCTCGTAAAAGAGGCTGGCGGCCGCGCTATGGAAGTCGCGGTGTCGGGTGCATTTCATAGCCCCTATATGGCCGAGGCGACTGAGGGGCTGGCGACGTATATCCAAGCCGGCCACGCGCCATCTCCGCTGTTGATTCCGGTCATGGCAAATATGACGGCGGCGCCCTATCCGGCGGACCCGCGAGCGGCATCGGATGTCTTGGTCAACCAGGTGAGCCATGCCGTGCGCTGGGTCGACACGCTGCATACTCTGCAGGATCAGGGCATCGACACGTTTATTGAGGTCGGCCCTGGCAAAACGCTGTCGGGCCTGGTCAAGCGTACGCTGAGCGACGTTCGCGTGTATTCGTGCGAAACGGCCGAGCAGGTCGCAGCTATTGCCGACGAGCTCGCATAGTCCACAGGGCTGTAACCCGAAAGGAATGACATGGGCAACTTGAACAACGGCGCGCTCGAGCGCAACGACTCACGTCGCGTGGCACTGGTCACGGGCGGCTCGCGGGGTATCGGCCGCGCCTGCGCTGTCGGTCTGGCGGAGGACGGCTTTGATATCGCCGTCGTCTATGCCGGTAGCGTCGATGCGGCGCGCGAGACGTGCGAAGCCTGCGAGGCGGTTGGCGCCGCGGCACGTGCATATCAATGCGACGTGGCCGATCCCGCTGCCGTCAACGCGTGCGTGGAGGCAGTCCTCAACGACTTTGGCTCCATTTGGGCGCTCGTCAACAACGCCGGCATCACCCGCGATGGCCTGCTCATGCGCATGGGCGATGACGCCTTCGACCGCGTGCTCGATGTCAATCTCAAGGGAACATTCAATATGACGCGCGCGCTCACCAAGACCTTTATGCGCCAGCGCGGCGGCTGCGTCGTCAACATGAGCTCGGTCGTGGGCCTGATGGGCAATGCCGGGCAAGCCAACTACGCTGCCTCCAAGGCGGGCGTGATAGGGCTTACCAAGGCGGTGGCGCGCGAGCTTGCGCCCCGCGGCGTACGAGTGAACGCGGTCGCCCCCGGGTTTGTCGAGACGGATATGACGGCAAAGCTCTCGGAGAAGGTTCGCGCGGCAACCGAGGAGCAGATTCCCCTAAAGCGCATGGCGCGCCCCGAGGAAGTGGCCGGCGTGGTGCGCTTTTTGGCAAGCGATGCGGCGGCCTACATTACGGGTGAGGTCGTGCGCGTCGACGGCGGAATGGCGATATAGAAAGCAAGCCGGTTAAGCGGCTTGGATGAGGAGACCATGATGGAACAGAGAGTTGCAATCACCGGTATCGGTGCCGTGTCGCCGCTCGGCAACACCGCGCTTGCCACCTGGGCGGCCATGTGCGCCGGCACGTGCGGTATCGGCCCGATCACGCACTTCGATACCGATGCGTTCGCCGTTAAAGTGGCGGCCGAGGTCAAGGGCTTTGACGGCAACGAGTACTTTGGCAAGCATGACGCCAAGCATCTCGACCCCTGTGTTCAGTTTGCGATGGCGGCGTCGGACGAGGCCATGCACGATGCGGGCCTCGATGTTGAGGGCGCGGTCGATCGCGATCGCCTGGGTGTCTATGTGGGTTCGGGCGTGGGCGGCATGCAGACGCTTGTCGACAACGTCCACACGATTGCCGATCGCGGGCCTCGTCGCGCATCGCCCTACATGATTGCGATGATGATTCCCAACATGGCTTCGGGCAACATTGCGATTCGCCATAAGGCAAAGGGCCCGACCCTGCCCGTGGTGACCGCGTGCGCGACTTCTGCCCATGCGGTGGGCGAGGCGTTCCGCGCCATCAAGCACGGCTATGCCGATGCAATCCTGGCCGGCGGCGCCGAGGCCGCCATTATCCCCGATGCCGTTGCGGGCTTTACGTCCTGCCGCGCATTGACCACCAACCCCGATCCCGCGACGGCCTGCCGCCCGTTCGATGCAGACCGCGACGGTTTTGTGATGGGCGAGGGCGCCTGCGTGCTCGTGCTCGAGGGTATGGAGCACGCACAGGCCCGCGGTGCGCACATTTACGCAGAGGTCGTGGGCTACGGCAACACCGATGACGCCTACCACATCACGAGTCCCGACCCGGACGCGGCAGGTATCGCCCGTGCGATATCGCTGGCGGTGGCCGAGGGCGACGTTAAGCCTTCCGAGGGCCTCTACATCAACGCTCACGGCACCTCGACCAAACTCAACGATTCGTCCGAGACGGCGGGCATCAAACGAGCGCTCGGCGAGGACGCGGCGCGCGCCGCGCATGTCTCGTCGACCAAGTCGATGACCGGCCACATGATCGGTGCCACGGGCGCCATCGAGGTCATGGCCTGCGCCATGGCGCTCGAGCAGGGCGTGGTGCCGCCGACCATTAACTACCACACACCCGATCCCGCCTGCGATCTTGATTACACGCCCAATCGCGCGGTTCGCGCCGACCTTACCTGGGCGCTTTCGACCAACCTGGGCTTTGGCGGACACAACGCCGCCATCGCGCTGCGTAGATATACGAGGAGCTAGAGCATGGATTCCAAAAGACTTGCCGAGATAGCCGATGTTATGGAGGACCGCGGCCTCACGCGCGTACGCGTTGAGGAGCCCGATGGCACCGCGGTCGAACTCGAGCGCGCGAGCGCCGCGCAGCCGGTTGCCGTGCCCATGCCCATGCCGAGCGCTATGGCCGCTCCAGTTGCAGCTCCCACAGTCGCGCCTGCCGCACCGGAGCCCGCCGCGCAGACACCTGCCGCCGCACCGGAGCCCAAGGGCACCGAGGTGACCGCTCCCATGGTCGGCGTTTTCTATGCTGCCCCGGCGCCGGGCGACGAGCCGTTTGTGCACGTGGGCTCTAAGGTCAAGGCCGGCGAGACGCTCTGCATCATCGAGGCCATGAAGGTTCTCAACGAGGTAACGGCAGAGGCAGACGGCGAGGTGCTCGAGATCTGCGTGGCCGACGGCGACCTCGTGGAGTTCGGCAGCTGCCTCATGAGGATCGGATAGGTGATATCCATGAACAAAGAAGAGCTCAAGAAGCTGTTACCGCATCGCGAGCCGATGCTTTTGCTCGACGAAGCCGAGCTGGTGGGCGACGAGGCCCACGGCAAGATCACGATTACGGGCGACGAATACTTTTTGCAGGGGCATTTTCCGGGAAACCCGGTGGTCCCCGGCGTGATCCAGTGCGAGATGCTCGCCCAAAACTGCTGCGTGCTGCTGATGGGCGATGAGGAGGCGCGCGGCGCGACGCCGTTCTACACGAGTCTGGACAAGGTGCGCTTTAAGCGTCCGGTGCGCCCGGGCGACACGGTTGATCTGGTGTGCACCATCACGCGTGCGCGCGGGCCGTTCCGCTTTGCGACGGGTACTGCGAGCGTCAACGGTGAGGTTTGCTGCCGCGCCGATATGTCTTTTGCACTCATGCACGAAAGTTAAGGAAGGCTTCATGTTCGACAAAGTGCTCATCGCCAACCGCGGCGAAGTCGCGGTCCGTGTTATCCGCGCGTGCCGCGATATGGGCATCAAGACCGTCGCCGTTTATTCCACGGCCGATGCGGACGCGCTGCACGTGCAGCTTGCCGACGAGGCGTATTGCATCGGCGGTCCGCGTCTTGCCGAGAGCTACCTCAACGACGATGCTGTGCTCACCTGTGCCGTAAAGTCGGGAGCTAAGGCAATTCATCCCGGCTATGGCTTTTTCTCCGAGAAGGCGAGCTTCGTGCGCGACTGCGACAAGTATGGCCTGGCGTTTGTTGGTCCTTCGGCCAAGGTGATCGACAGCATGGGCGACAAGGACGCCGCACGTCGAACGGCTGCCGCGGCGGGCGTGCCCATCGTGCCGGGCTGCGATTTGCTCAAAAGTCCCGAGGAGGCAACGGCCGAGGCTGAGCGCATTGGCTGCCCCGTGCTTATTAAGGCGCGTGCGGGCGGCGGCGGTCGCGGTATTCGTAAGGTCGAGCGCGTGGAAGATGCGGCAAAGGCCTTTATTGAAGCACGCGCCGAGGGCGAGGCCGTTTTTGGCGACGGCGAGTGCTACATGGAGAAGTTCGTCGCGCCGGCGCATCACGTTGAGGTACAGATTATGGCCGATAAGCAGGGCCATGTGTTTTCGCTCGGCGAGCGCGAGTGCTCGGTGCAGCGTCGCAACCAAAAGCTGATCGAGGAGAGCCCCGCGCCGTGCCTCGACGGACACGACGACATTCGTGCTCGCATGCACGAGGCAGCGCGTGACCTGGCTCGTGCCGTCGGCTACGAAGGAGCCGGTACCATCGAGTTCCTGTATTCGGACGACGGCAATTTCTACTTTATGGAAATGAACACGCGCTTGCAGGTGGAGCATCCGGTTACGGAGTTTGTGACCGATACCGACTTGGTCAAGTGGCAGCTGCGCGTGGCAGCCGGCCAGCCTCTGCCCTTTGAGCAGGAGGACATGCCGGTCCGCAACCATGCTATGGAGTGCCGCATCAATGCCGAAACGCCGGACTTTCTGCCGTCATGCGGAACGGTCACCGCGTTGCGTGTGCCGGGTGGTCCGCGCGTGCGCTGGGATTCCGCCATGTTTGCCGGTGCGAAAGTTCCGCCGTACTACGACTCCATGCTCGGCAAGCTCATCGTGTGTGCGCCCACGCGTGACGGCGCCATTCGCAAGATGCGCTCGGCCCTGGGCGAGCTCGTGATTGAGGGCGTGAGCGAAAACAGCGAGCTTCAGCTCGACGTGCTGGCAAACGACGAGTTCTTGTCGGGCATGTATCACACCGATCTAATGGGGCATCTCTATGCTGATGAATAGAAAAGCGAAGACGGTCAACGTCCTCGAGGGACCGATGACCGAGTCGTGCGCCGAGTTTCCCGCGCGCCACGTGTTTATCAAGTGCCCGGAGTGCCGCCGCGTGATCGATGAGGCGCGCCTGCACGACAACCTCGAGGTCTGCCCTCGTTGCGGCAAACACTTTCGCGTGAGCGGGCGCGACCGCATGCACATGACGATTGACGAGGGCACGTTTGAGGAATGGGATGCCAGTCTGGCGCCGGAGGACTTCCTCTCGTTTCCCGGTTATGCCGACAAGCTCAAGAGCGTGAGCGAACGTTCGGGCGAGCGCGATGCCGTTGTGTGCGGCAAGGGCAAAATCTGCGGTTGCGATACGGCGCTCTTCTTTATGGACGCCAACTTTATGATGGGCTCGATGGGTTCCGTGGTGGGCGAGAAGATCTGCCGCACATTTGAGCGTGCGACCGAGCTGGGACTGCCGGTCGTTGGCTTTACCGTATCGGGTGGCGCCCGCATGCAGGAGGGCGTGACCTCGCTCATGCAGATGGCCAAGATTTCTGCGGCGGTTAGGCGCCATAGCGAGGCGGGCGGCCTGTATATCACGGTGCTCACCGACCCCACGACCGGAGGTGTAACCGCGAGCTTTGCCATGGAGGGCGATATTATCCTGGCCGAGCCCGATGCCCTGACGGCATTTGCCGGCCCGCGCGTGATCGAGCAGAACATGCACAAGCGCCTGCCCAAGGGATTCCAGCGCTCCGAGTTTTTGCTGGAGCACGGCTTTTGCGATGCCGTTGTTCCGCGTGGCGAGATTGCGCTCACGGTAGGCGAGCTGCTGGCGCTGCACGAAGGGCACGCGCCCGGCCTGGGGGCACCGCATGAGATCGTGCATACGGGTCGCCGTGGCAAAAAGCTGGGACACTTGTTCAAGCGCTCGGCCGCACCAAAAACCGCGCTCGAGATTGTCAAGCAGACCCGCTCAGCAGATCGCGCCACGGCAGGCGAGATGATCTCGCTGGGCCTGGATGGATTTGTGGAGCTGCACGGCGACCGCTACTTTGGCGACGACGCTGCTGTGGTGGCTGGCATTGGCTGGAAAGACGGACGCCCCGTAACGGTCATCGCCATCGAGCGCGGCACCACGACCAAAGAGCGCATGCGTCGCAACTTTGGTATGGCACATCCCGAGGGCTACCGCAAAGCGCGTCGCCTGATGCGCCAGGCCGAAAAGTTTGGTCGACCGGTTCTGTGCCTGGTCGATACTTCGGGCGCGTTTTGCGGCATCGGTGCCGAGGAACGCGGCCAGGGTGAGGCGATTGCCCAGAATCTCATGGAGATGAGCGGCCTTAAGACGCCGATTGTCTCGGTGGTGACAGGCGAGGGCGGCTCTGGTGGCGCGCTGGCGCTGTCCGTGGCCGACCGCATCCTGATGCTCTCGAGCTCGGCCTATTCGGTCGTGAGCCCCGAGGCCTGTGCGTCGATCCTGTGGAAAGATACCGAGCGTGCGAATGAGGCCGCCGAGGCGCTTAAGCTCACGGCCCCCGATCTGTTGGCGCTCGGCATCATCGACGGCATTGTCGACGATAGGGGCCTGTCACATGAGGAGATCGCCGGTGCCGTCATGTCCTCGGCATTTGATGCCTTCGATACGCTTGGGCGGCTCGACGACGCGACCCTCACAAACCTCCGCTACGAAAAGTACCGCGCAATCGGTCAGTACCGCACGATGTGACAAAGGGACAGTCCGCATGTCACATTGGGAAAGGCGTTCCATGTCACAAGTTTCTAACACCTCGTTTACAACGACGGTCTCATCAAACGCCATGGCCGTGGTGGACTATCTGTCCAAAAGCATGATGTCGGCGCTGCCGTTTATTGTCTGCGCGGCGTTGTTTCGCACCGTCGCCGTCATTATGGGCGAAGGCATGCTGGGTCTGTGGTCTGCAGATTCCGATATCTATCGCCTGTTCTACAGTTGGCTCTATAACGCCGGCTACTACTTTTTGCCCATTTATCTTGGTTGGGCGGCCGCCCGCCAGCTCGGTTGCTCGGAGCAGCTGGGTATGATGCTGGGCGGCGTATTGATTGCGCCCGATCTGCTTAAGCTCGTCGATGTCGCATCGACGACGGCGGCATCGATGACTTCCGTGTATGGTCTGTTTCCCGCGCCGGTCAACGATTACACGACGACTGTTATTCCGGTTCTCATCTCGGTGCCCGTGCTATGGCGAGTGGAGTGTTTCTTTCAGCGCGTTATCCCTAAGGCCGTGGCGTTTTCGTTCGTTCCGTTTGCGACCATGCTCGTTATGGTTCCGGTTTCGCTGTGTATTACGGCGCCGGCGGGCAGCTATCTGGGCATGCTGTTGGGCCAACTTATGTTTATGCTTGGCAATTCCGGTGGCATCGTGTCGCTGCTCACGCTCATGGGGCTTGCCGCGGGTTGGGAGTTCCTAAAGATCGCGGGCGTCAGCAACGTTGTCCTATCGCTTGCGTACGCGCAGTTTATGAGCGTGGGAACGGATTCGTGCATTCTCATTGCCGCGACAATGGCGACGTTCGCCGTTTGGGGCATGCCCTTCGGTGCGTCGCTCCGCATTGCGGATAAGGATGAGAAGGCGCTCATGCTGGGTTATTCAATCTCGGGCGTGCTTGGCGGCGTAAGCGAGCCGGCGCTGTACGGCTGCGGCTTTAAATATGGCAGGTGCCTGACGTGCATGGCCATTGGCGGCGCCGTCGGAGGCCTTGTTGCAGCCGTGGGCCACGTTACGGCCTATACCATCGGCATGACGAATGTCCTCATGGTCATTGGCTTTGCCACGGGCGGTATTTTGAACCTGCTGTGGTGCTGCGTTGCCGGCGGCACGGCATTTGCGGCGTCTGCGGCGCTGAGCTACTGCTTTGGCGTGGTGCCGACGAAGGGGCGAGCGACGGGGGACGGAGCCGATTCACCCGAAACCTCGAAGAGCGTGGCCGAAGTAAGCGCGTAAACCTGTGCGACACAAGGACGATTCCTTTGCCATATTCCAAGGCCGTGGCCCGTGTGGGTTGCGGCCTTTTTTGTATCTGGGGGACAAAGTGGCTACACTACAATCCGTTTGAGCAATAGATATATAGGTAGTACCGTGGGGGCGGATGTAGATGGTCGAGTGGATTGTTAAGCGTGCACAGGGCGACCGTGCGCGCGTGGGCACGTTGACGGGCGTTGTGTGTATTCTCGCCAATGTGGCATTATGTGCTGCGAAGGGCGCAATTGGCGTGGTTTCGGGATCGGTTTCGATCGTGGCGGATGCCATGAACAACCTGTCCGATGCCAGCTCGAATATCGTGAGCGTGCTGGGCTTTAAGCTGGCGAGCAAGCCGGCCGACCCCGAGCATCCTTACGGACATGGCCGCTACGAGTATCTCTCGGGTCTGGTCGTGGCGGCGCTCGTGCTGCTGATCGGCGTTGAGCTGGTGAAGTCCTCGGTTGAGCGCATCATCCACCCCGAACCTGTCGAGTTCTCGCTTGCCCTGGTGGCAGTTCTAGTGCTTTCGATGGTCGTAAAGCTCTGGATGGCGGCCCTCAACCAAAAGCTCGGCGATCGCATTGAGTCCGAGACGCTGCATGCGACCGCGCAGGATTCCAAGAACGATGTCCTTGCCACAGGCGCCGTGCTGGCATGTGCGATTGTTTCGCAGGTGACGCACATCAATCTTGACGCATGGGTTGGCCTTGCCGTTGGCGCCTATATTGGCTGGAGCGGCCTTGAACTTATTCAAGATACGGTGAGCCCGCTTTTGGGCCAGTCACCCGATCCTAAGCTGGTCAAGCACATTCGAGACAAGATCATGAGCTATCCCGGCGTTTTGGGCGTTCACGATTTGATGGTTCACGACTACGGCCCGGGCAGGAAGTTTGCAAGTGCGCACGCCGAGATGGCGGCCGAGGCCAGCCCGCTGGAAAGCCACGACACGCTCGATAACATCGAGCAGTCGTTTAGGGACGAAGACGGCATGATCGTCACGCTTCACTACGATCCCATCGTGACCGATGACCCCAAGGTGGCGAGCATGCGCTTGCGCATTCACGCCATGGCTCAGGAGATCGATAACCGCCTCTCGATTCATGACCTACGCTGTGTGCCGGGTCCTACGCACACCAACGTGATCTTTGACTGCGTGCGTCCCTCGGATCTGCAGATGAGTGCCGAAGACTTAAAGCACGCGCTGGCACAACGGGTCGAATCGGAATATCCCAAGTCGATTGCCAAGATTACGATCGACGAAGACTACGTAGGGCATACCCACGAGTAAGGCTATGCCGGCAAAGCAGGTTATGCAGAAGGGGAGAGCATGAAGAAGCTGTATCTACTCCGCCACGGTCAGACGGAGTTCAACGTCAAAAAGCTGGTCCAGGGCCGCTGCGATTCACCGCTCACCGACTTAGGCCGTCAGCAAGCCGGGATGGCAGCCGCATGGCTCAAAGCCCACGGCGTCGTCCCCGACAAAGTGGTCTCATCACCCTTAGGCCGAGCCATGGACACGGCAAGTCTCGTCGCATGCGAGCTCCTCGGCCCGGACGCAGCAGCCGAGCCCTGCGAAGGCATTATCGAGCGCTGCTACGGCTCCTTCGAAGAAGGCCCGCACGGCGCGCTGCCCACCGACGTCTGGGATCCGGGCGAGGACCTGGTCCCCTTCGGAGGAGAAGGAAGCCAGGCGCTGCAAGAACGTATGGTGGATGCGCTTACCAATATCATGGGCTCCGAGCGCATCGAAACCCTTCTAGCAGTAAGCCACGGCAGCGCCAGCCGCCAATTTATCAAGGCCGCAGCCCCAGAGGGCTTCGAGCTCCCAACAAAACTCCCCAACTGCGCCATCATGATCTTCGATTTCGATGAGGCAAAGCCACAAGCAGAAGGCGAGCCAATGCAATGCAAGTTCACCCTCCAGCAAATAGTGGACCCCCAACAAAGTAATTAGCTGAGCGAGCAGAGTTAAGCAGACATCAACGTGTCGTCTCCCGAGCTTGGCGGAGGGGCGGGGCCGAGAGTAGTTAAGGTTGTCGCGAGTTCCGCACGAACAGGAGAGCACTTAATGTGCTCTCCGTCGTGAGCAGGACTGTAGAGCAGCAACCTTAACTACTCTCGGCCCCGCCCCTCCGCCAAAGCTCGGGAGACGTGCCACGCACTTTACCTGCGTAAACAATGTGAGTGAAATATGAATCTCGATGGATACGCCCGCAGCCGTGTATACTAAACAGCTGTGTGAAACCAGGGGAGTATTCTGGCTGGACAAAATGCCTGCTTAATAGGGTTGTCAGGTAGTCCGGACGCAATACAAGACTGGGGAGCACGTCGTGTAAGTAGTGGTCCTCTAGGGGCGTACGCTCGGTGGTGTACGCATTGTCCCAAGACCACGCGAGAGTTGGGATCATATCTTGATCAGCATGATTCTCGGCCGCAAGATTGGCATGACCCAGGTTTGGGACGAGGACGACAACGTCGTTCCCGTCACGGTCATCCAGGCTGGCCCCTGCGCTGTCTCGCAGGTTAAAACTCAGGCAACCGACGGCTATGACGCCGTCCAGATCGGTTTCGGCGACATCAAGGCCAAGAACGTGAACAAGCCCATGGCTGGTCACTTCGCCAAGGCTGGCGTCGAGCCTGTCCGCTTCCTTCGTGAGGTCCGCGTCGAGAACGGCGAGGAGCACAAGGTCGGCGAGGTCGTCACCGTCGCTGATTTCGCTGATGTCGAGAAGGTCGACGTCATCGGTACCTCCAAGGGTAAGGGCTTCCAGGGTCGCATCAAGCGCTGGGGTCAGCGCCGCGGTCCTATGACGCATGGTTCTCACTTCCAGCGTCACCCCGGTTCTATCGGTCAGTGCGCCTATCCTGCGCGCGTCCTCAAGGGCGTCAAGATGGCCGGTCACATGGGTAACGAGCGCGTTACCGTCAAGAACCTTTCCGTTGTCCGCATCGATGCCGAGCAGAACCTCATCTTGGTCAAGGGCGCTGTCCCGGGTGCCAAGAATGGTCTCGTCGCCATCCGTATGGCCTAAGGGCCCAGCCCATTTAGCCCAGCGTCATACCAAGGAGAACACTTAAATGGCAAAGTTTGAAGTAAAGAACAGCGAGGGCAAGAAGGTCGCCGAGGCCGAGCTCGCCGCTGAGGTGTACGGCATCGAGCCGAACATCCACGTTATGCACCACATCGTCAAGTGCCAGATGGCCTCTTGGCGTCAGGGCACCCAGTCCGCTAAGGGCCGCTCTGAGGTTTCCGGTGGCGGCAAGAAGCCTTGGCGTCAGAAGGGCACCGGCCGTGCCCGCCAGGGTTCCATCCGTGCTGCCCAGTGGCGTCACGGTGGCGTTGTCTTCGCCCCCAAGCCCCGTTCCTACGCTAAGCGTATGAACAACAAGGAGGTCAAGCTGGCTATGCGCTCCGCGCTGTCCGCCAAGCTGGCCGATGGCGAGCTCGTGCTCGTCGACGACTACGGCTTCGAGAAGCCTTCCACCAAGGCTGCCGTTGCCATGCTCAAGGCTCTCGGCCTTGAGGGCAAGCGTCTGACCATCATCGTTCGCGATGAGGACGTCAACGCCTACCTGTCGTTCCGCAACATTCCCAAGACGTTCATCATCACTGCCGACGAGGCCAACACCTACGATCTCGTCAACAACAACGCCGTGCTGATGCCCGCCGACATCGCCGCTCACTTCGGGGAGGTGCTTGCTTAAATGACCGCCCACGAGATCATCATCCGTCCGATCGTGTCCGAGCGTTCCTTCTCCGGCATGGAGCAGAACAAGTACACGTTCGAGGTCGCCAAGGATGCTAACAAGTATCAGATCAAGGACGCTGTCGAGGAGATCTTCGGCGTCAAGGTCGTTCGCGTGAACACCCTGACGGTCAAGCCCAAGACCAAGCGCGTGCGCTATGTCGCCGGCAAGACCCGTTCTTGGAAGAAGGCCATCGTCACGCTGGCCGAGGGCGACACCATCGAGGTCTTTGGCAACCAGGCCTAAGACTCGCTGCTGTTGAGTGAGCTCATGCCTCCCAAATAGGGGAGGCGAGAGCTCAAGGTTTTGGGCGTATAAAATGGACACGCCCGGAGCCGTGTATACGTCCGGTGTCATCGCACCCGAGGCAGAACCTCGAATCCCTGTCTGCGATGGCTAACGGATTCCTATTGAAAGGGATTGTAATGGCTGTAAAGCACCTTAAGCCGACCTCCGCTGGTAGGCGTTGGCAGACGATCTCCGACTTCTCCGAGATCACCTGCACCAAGCCCGAGAAGTCTCTTCTCGAGCCCCTGCCCAAGAAGGCCGGTCGTAACAACAACGGCCGCATCACCACCCGCCACCAGGGCGGCGGCGTGAAGCGTCGTTACCGCGTGATCGACTTCAAGCGCAACAAGGACGGCGTGCCCGCCAAGGTTGCCACGATCGAGTACGATCCGAACCGTTCCGCTCGCATCGCTCTGCTGCACTACGCTGACGGTGAGAAGCGCTACATCCTGGCCCCCAAGGGCCTCGAGGTCGGTCAGACCGTCATGTCCGGTTCTGACGCCGACATCAAGCCGGGCAACGCTCTGCCCCTCGCCGACATCCCCGTCGGTACGCTCATCCACGCCGTCGAGTTCCAGCCGGGCAAGGGCGCTGCTATCGCCCGTTCCGCCGGTAACTCCTGCCAGCTGATGGGTAAGGAGGGCAAGTACGCTATCGTCCGTATGCCTTCCTCCGAGATGCGCCGCATCCTCGTTACCTGCCGCGCCACCGTCGGTGAGGTCGGCAACGCCGATCACTCCAACATCGTCATCGGCAAGGCCGGCCGTAAGCGTCACATGAACGTGCGCCCGACCGTCCGCGGTACCGTCATGAACCCTGTCGACCACCCGCACGGCGGTGGCGAGGGCAAGAACCACACCTCTGGTCGTCCCTCTGTTACCCCCTGGGGTAAGCCGACGAAGGGCCTTCGTACGCGCAAGAAGAAGAAGGTCTCGAACCAGCACATCATTCGTCGCCGTAAGAAGTAATTTCGGATACCGAGTTTTAGGAGAAAGCACTTATGAGCAGAAGTCTCAAAAAGGGCCCGTTCGTGGAGACTCGCCTTCTCTCGCGTATCACCGCGATGAACGAGGCTGGCAAGAAGGACGTCGTGAAGACCTGGTCCCGCGCGTCCACCATCTTCCCCGAGATGGTTGGTCACACCATCGCCGTCCACGACGGCCGCAAGCATGTGCCCGTGTATGTTACCGAGTCCATGGTTGGTCACAAGCTCGGCGAGTTCGCGCCGACTCGTACGTTCCGTGGCCACAAGGCCAAATAGGGGGTTAACCGTAAATGGCAACTAAGTCTATTGAAACTGAGGCCACCGAGGTTCGCGCCGTCGCTAAGTACGTGCGTGTTTCCCCCAGCAAGGCCCGCCTGGTGGTCGATCTGATCCGCCGCAAGCCTGTCGCTCAGGCCTTCGACATCCTCCACTTCTGCGACCGCGCCGTCGCCGTGGATGTCGAGAAGGTTCTCCGTTCCGCCGTTGCGAACGCCGAGAACAACAATGGTCTGCGTGCCGACAACCTGGTTGTCGCCGCTGCCTATGTTGACGAGGGTCCGACGCTTAAGCGCATCCGTCCCCGCGCCAAGGGTTCCGCTTCTCGCATTCTGAAGCGTACTTCCCACATCACCGTCGTCGTTGCTCCTCGAAAGGAGGCGTAAAGCTGTATGGGTCAGAAAGTCTACCCCACCGGCTTCCGTCTTGGCATCACCGAGAACTGGCGCTCCCGCTGGTTCGCAGAGAAGGATTACGCTAAGACCCTCGGTAACGATCTCGAGATCCGCAAGTACCTCGAGAAGCGTCTTTCCCGCGCAGCTGTCTCCCGCGTCGAGATCGAGCGCGCTGGCGACAAGGTGAAGGTCATCATCCTCACCGCTCGCCCCGGCGTTGTCATCGGTAAGAAGGGTGCCGAGATCGATACCCTCCGCACCGAGCTCGAGAAGGTCGCTGGCGTCTCCAAGGGCCAGCTCTCCGTCGACGTTGTCGAGATCAAGCGCCCCGAGCTCGACGCCAACCTCGTTGCTCAGTCCATCGCTGAGCAGCTCGAGGGCCGCGTTGCCTTCCGTCGCGCTATGCGCAAGGCTGTCCAGTCCGCCCGCAAGGCCGGCGCCAAGGGCATCCGTATCCAGTGCTCCGGTCGTCTCGGCGGTGCCGAGATGGGCCGTCGTGAGTGGTACCGTGAGGGTCGCGTGCCTCTGCACACCCTCCGCGCCAAGATCGACTACGGCACGGCTGTCGCCAGCACCACCATGGGTGCCTGCGGCGTGAAGGTCTGGATCTACCTGGGCGAGAAGCTCCCGGGCCAGCCTGTTCCCAACCCTGCACTCGAGGGCTCTTCCCGTCCTCGTCGTCGTAACTCCGAGAGGAGGGGTCAGTAGTGCTTGCCCCTAAGCGTATTCTTCACCGCAAGGTGCAGCGTGGCTCCATGAAGGGCCAGGCCAAGGGTAATACCGAGCTGCATTTCGGCGAGTTTGGTATCCAGGCTCTCGAGGCCCATTGGATCACCAACCGTCAGATCGAGGCCGCTCGTATTGCCATGACCCGCTACATGAAGCGTGGCGGTCGTGTCTACATCACGATCTTCCCCGATAAGCCCATCACCAAGAAGCCTGCCGAGACTCGCATGGGTTCTGGTAAGGGTAACCCCGAGGAGTGGGTGGCCGTCGTCAAGCCCGGCCGCATCATGTTCGAGGTCAAGGGCGTGCCCGAGGAGGTCGCTCGCGAGGCTCTGCGTCTTGCACAGCACAAGCTTCCCATCAAGACCAAGATTGTTGCTGCCAAGAACGCTGAGCAGCGCATCCAGAAGGAGATGGCTGAGGAGGCCGCTCTCGAGGCCAAGTGGGCTGCTGAGGACGCCGCCGCCGCCAAGGAGGAGAACTAATGAAGCCCGCAGAGATTCGTGAGCTCTCGGACGCTCAGCTCGTTGAGAAGCTGAAGGAAATGCGCGCCGAGCTCTTTAACCTTCGTTTCCAGATGGCCACCAGCCAGCTGGACAACACCGCTCGCGTCAACACTGTGAAGAAGGACATCGCTCGCGTCCTCACGGAGCAGCGCGCCCGCGAGATCGCAGCGGAGAAGTCCGCTGTCGCCGAGTAGGACCTAAGGAGAGAACATGACTGATTCGCGTAACTCGCGTAAGGTCCGTACGGGTGTCGTTACCTCCGTCTCCGGTGCCAAGACCATCGTTGTCACCATCACCGAGCGCAAGCGTCACCCCAAGTACGGCAAGATGATGACCAGCTCCAAGAAGCTGCACGCTCACGACGAGGAGTGCACGGCTGGCGTGGGCGATACCGTCCGCGTTATGGAGACCCGTCCTATGTCCAAGATGAAGCGTTGGCGCCTCATCGAGGTCGTCGAGCGCGCTAAATAAGCAGTCGCTCTTACGACTTGTACGTTTCCGAAGATGTGCGTATGCCTGGCTTGCATACCACAGGCTGTATAAAGACTGCGCACCTCTCTTCGGTTCTTAGTTCGGAGGAACATCTACCATGATTCAGATGCAAACCATGCTGAACGTCGCCGACAACTCCGGCGCTCGCAAGATTCGCTGCATCAAGGTGCTTGGCGGTTCCAAGCGTCGTTATGCAGGCATCGGCGATGTGTTCATCGGTGCTGTCCAGGAGGCTACTCCTGGCGCCAACGTCAAGAAGAAGGACGTTGTCCGTTGCGTCGTCGTTCGCACCGTTAAGGAGATCCGCCGCAAGGATGGCTCCTACATTCGCTTTGATGAGAACGCCTGCGTTGTCATCAACAACGATGGTTCGCCCGTCGGCACCCGTATCTTCGGGCCTGTCGCTCGCGAGCTTCGTGACAAGAAGTACATGAAGATCGTCTCGCTCGCTCCCGAGACCCTGTAGTTAGGGGAGATATATGTATATCAAGAAGGGCGATAAGGTCCAGGTTCTCTCTGGTAAGGATCGCGGCAAGCAGGGCGTTGTCCTGCGTGCTCTCCCCGCCGAGAACAAGGTCGTTGTCGAGGGCGTTTCGGTCGTCAAGAAGGCCGTCAAGCCCAACGCTGCCAACCAGCAGGGCGGCATCGTTTCGCAGGAGGCTCCCATCGACGCCTCCAACGTCAATCTCGTTTGCCCCGAGTGCGGTAAGGTTACCCGCGTCGGTCACGAGAAGGACGGCAAGAACAAGCTGCGCGTCTGCAAGAAGTGCGGCCACAAGTTCTAAGCTGCTCGCAACAACAAGTTGCCAGCAAAGGCCCGGATGCCACGGCACCCGGGCCTTTTTCTATCCCTACTCATTGGGGATACTCATTGGGGACAGACTTACATGAGTGATTGTGCTCATTGGGGACAGACTTAAATGAGTAGTCCCGGCAGTTGGGGACAGTCCCCATGTGTCGGCAGTTTGGGACGGTCCATTGATGCCTGATGCCCCTAGAGGGGAAGAGTAAGACAGCCTGCTCTGCCTTTTTGGGCTTTGGTGTTCCGCTTCTTTATCCTTTACAAGGATCCTCGCATGCGCATTATCGCGCATAGCATTGCGTGTTAATGCGTATGACCGCGTAAAAATGTGCAAAATATGGCTAAATAATGACCGATAAACAAATAAACACGCAAATACAAGCAAATGCGCGCGCATTTGTGCGAATATAAGGCTGTTGGAAATGAAGAACTTCCGATGACTCAGGAGGCACATATGGCAGATTCCAAGCAGGCTCCACTCGACTCCGCGGCAGCCGCAAAAGCAGCGTTCGCTTCGGTCCAGGATAAGCCGTTCCCTAACGACATCTTTACGGCTCCCGAGCTTCGCTGGGCTGTGATCGGTTGTGGCGTTATCGCCAACCAAATGGCCCAGTCCCTCGCGCTGGCCGGCCGCAAGCTTGCGGGCGTCGCCAACCGCACGCTGTCCAAGGCCCAGGCTTTTGCTGAGCAGTATGGCATCGAGAAGGTCTATGAAACGGTTGAGGACCTCTATGCCGATCCGGATATCGACGCCGTCTATATCACCACGCCGCACAACACGCATATCACCTATCTGCGTGCCGCGCTGGCCGCCGGCAAGCACGTGCTCTGCGAGAAGGCCATTACCCTCAACTCTGCCGAGCTCGACGAGGCCCGTACCATCGCCGACGAGCACAACGTGGTCCTTATGGATGCTACCACGGTGCTCCACATGCCGCTGTATCAGGAGCTGCGCCGTCGCATGGATGCGGGCGACTTTGGCCGCATGAACCTCGCCCAGCTCAACTTTGGCAGCTACAAGGAGTACGGCGATTTGACCAATCGTTTCTACAATCGCAACCTTGCTGGCGGTGCCATGCTCGATATTGGCGTGTATGCCCTGTCCGTCATGCGCCTCTTTATGGCAAGCCAGCCCGCCGAGGTCGTTTCGCTGGGCAACACCTGTGAGACCGGCGTGGACGTTGCGGGCGGCATCGTCTGCCGTAATGCCGAGCAGCAGCTGGGTGTTGTGAGCCTTACGCTCCACTCCAAGCAGCCCAAGCGCTCGGTCATCAGCTTTGACAAGTGCTATATCGAGGTCAACGAGTATCCGCGTGCCGATCACGCGACCATCGTGTGGACTGCGGACGGTCACCGCGAGGAGGTCCACGCCGGCACCGAGGCTTACGCCCTTTGCTATGAGATGGCCGATCTTGAGCAGGCCGTTGCCGGCGACGACTCCAAGCGCGAGCTGCTGGATTATGCTTCTGATGTTATGGAGCTTATGACCAAGCTCCGCGCCGACTGGGGAGTCGTGTACCCCGAGGAGGAGTAAGCGATGCTTGCGGAAGATAGGCTCAACGCGATTGTGTCGATGGTGCAGCGAGCCGGCTCGGTTACCGTGCTGGAGCTTGCTGAGGCCCTGGGCGTGACGGCATCTACCATTCGGCGCGACCTGCAGACGCTCGACCGAGCGCACCGTATCGCCAAGGTCCACGGTGGGGCGACGAGTCTTGAGCGCGCGCACGTGACGCGCGACCTAACGCTTAATGAGCGCAGCGACCTCCATAACGATGACAAGGAGCGTATATGCGCCCGTGCGGCGGCGCTTGTGGAGCCTGAGAGCTTTGTATACATCGACTCGGGCTCGACGACGCTCAGGCTCATCGAGCATCTTCCACACCTTGAAGATGTCACCTATGTGACCGATTCCGTGCTCCACGCTCAGCACCTTGCTTTGCGCGGCATGCGTACCGTGGTGTTGGGCGGCGAGCTCAAACCCGAGACCGAGGCGCTCGTTGGCCCCGATGCCTTGGCAACCTTAGACCGCTACAACTTCAACTGTGGCTTTTGGGGCTCTAACGGCATTGCCGCCGAGCAGGGCTTCACGGCGCCTGATATCGAGGAGGCGCAAGTAAAGCGTATCTCGATGCGTCATACGGCCAAGCGCTTCGTAATCTCGGACGCCAGTAAATTTGGCATGGTGGCGCCCGTCAAGTTCACGGACTTCCGTGACGCAACGATTATTACCGCAGGCGATGTCCCCGCCAAGTACCGGGCAATGGACAACGTCATCACGGTCTAACAGCAGGGGACGGGCTAAGGCCAAAACCACCACAAAGGGGCCTGTCCCCATTGTGGTGGTTAGCAACGGAAACCGAGTAGTTTTCTCAATAGAAAAGCGGCAACGTCCATCACGGGCGTTGCCGCTTTCGTTGTCTACCGGTTTGTCTACGTCTGTAACAACTGGACCGTTAAAAGTGGGTTAGATGTTACAGAGTGAGATACTTCCGAACCGCACCGTCCCTTTGTCTCAATCTGTAACATCTTGGGCCGATTTTGCCGAGTTGTTGTTACAGATTGAGATTTTCCCTTAAGGGGGATTCGAATGTCTCGATCTGTAACAGATAGGCCGGAAAATGAGCTCTAACTGTTACAGATCGAGACGTTTTGGGACCGCGGCTGAGCCATTGCGACAAAGCCACCACAAAGGTGCCTGTCCCTTATTGGCAGGTTTTAGGGCTCCCAGGGGCAGGGGGCTTCGATGTGGATGTGCTCGCCGGTTACGGGATGCGTGAAGGACACGCTGTGGGCGTGGAGCATCAGGCCACAGGGGCGCGGCGTTCCGTACAGGTCGTCGCCAACCAGGGGATGGCGCTCGCTCGCCAGATGCACACGGATTTGGTGCTTGCGGCCGGTGAGCAACTCGACATCGATATACGAGCGCGTGGGCAGGCCACGGCGGCTCTTAAGACGCTTGAGTACCTTGACGCGCGTCTGAGACGGCTTGCCGCTGGCGCCAACGCGCATCTTGCGGCTATCGTGGCGGTCGCGGGCGATGGGCTTGTCGATGAGCTTTTCGTTCCAGTCGATTTTGCCCTCGGCGAGCGCCAGGTAGTGCTTTTCGAATGCGTGGTCGATGATCATCTGGTCAAAAGCGGGTTGCGTCTGCTTGTCGAGCGAGAACAACACCACGCCGGTGGTGTTGCGGTCCAGGCGGTTGAGCGGCTGCATGTCAGTCGCGGCAAAGCCGTCGCCCATCGCCAACAAAAGGTCGCTAGCGTAGTCGGTAAGTGTGCGCTCGCCGGTGCCGTCACCGTGGACGATCATGCCAGCGGGCTTGTCGATGGCCATGAGCCAGGCGTCGCAGTAGAGGACTTGAGGTTCTTCGTTCACGTGTAAGCCTTTCGGTTAGCTAATTCCCACAAACATGCAGCCCGAGGTGGCGCCGCGCAGGCGGGCGGCGGGCTTGCGGCCGGCTTGAGCCGCCTCGACGGCGCGACGGACGCGAGCGACGGCACGGCCAATCTCATCGGCCTCGAGCAAGGTTCCGTCGACCATAAGACGACGGACGCCGGTGTCGAGCAACTGCGGTACCTGCGGCGTAAGGTCGATGGGGTAGGCGTCGTACAAGCGAGAGCGGCCATGGATGTCGGTGCGCACGGGCATGACCTTGCCGTCGATATTCTTGAGCGACAGCTTGCGGGCGCGCAGGCGGCAGTTGACGCAATCGTGGATGCAGCCATTGGCCACCTGCAGGATGCAGTGCTCGCTCGTCATAACGCGCGGGCGGCCAAAGACGGTGATGCCCAGAGCCGCGGGCGCGGCGGCGCCGAGCGAGACAATCTCGTCGAGCGTGATCTCGGGCGAGAGCCAAAACGCACCGGCTCCGCGCTCGGCAAGCGCCTCCATGCAGGGCGTGTTGTGCACCGGCAGGCAAGAGCGAATCTCGGCCGTGGCGCCAACCTGGGCGGCCAGGGCAAGCTCAGAGATGTTGCCAATAGCGACCGTGGCGCCGGCAACAACCCACGGGTCGACGCGTACGTGGTCAACGGCGCGGCAGACCTCGTCGAGTACGGGTACGATGCCCTGCTCAAATGCATCGGCGGGGGAGAGCTCGGCCGCATCGAGCGCGTCGGTGGTCATGTAGATGCGCGTTACACCCTCGGCGCGAGCGGCCTCGGCGGCCTCGAGCGAGGTGACGGTGGCGCAGATCTGCGGCTCATCGCGGTAGTGCTCGGGCGCGGGGCGGGAATCACTGGTTACAATCGCCGGTAGCTCGAGCGTTTTCGCGCGCTCCTCGTACGGTGCCAGAATGGCCTCTTCCAGCGCCTTACAAGCGGCGGCGCGCACCTTGTGCACGGCGGAAAAGCCCATACCGCAGCCGGCGTCGAGCGAAACGTCAAAGCTTGCGGCCTCAAAGGGAGAGGAGCCCATGCGCCCGACGTGCTCAACCAGATCGGCCGCCTCGACGGCGCGAGTCTTGGCGGCCTCGACGGTAAAGCCGGTGGCGGTGGCGGTGAGCGCGGGGTCGTCGCAGCAGGTGAGCGTAACGGCAAACGGCTCGCCCAGACGCGCCACAACGGACACGTCTACGGCGCGGCGGCGCAGCACATCGCGCTTGAGCGCGGCGCCGGCGGCGTCAATGGCGCGCTGGCTTCGAATCACGCGCACGCGGCAGCCCTCGGGCATGCTACGGGGCACGCGACACTCGATAACATCGCCGGCAGCGGCATCATCGGCGGCAATGGTGGTCAGGAACTGGTCAAACTCGTTATCATGGCGAAGCTCCAGCAGGTCGCCCTTGCCCACGGGCTCAAACAGCTCAATGCGGGCGATGGCGGCGCGGCGACGGCGATCGTCGGGCTTGAGTCCGCGTACATCGCGGTTGGCCAGGCGGCTGCCCAGCACCGTGCCCACAATCTGGCCGCGGTTGTTGGAGCGCTCGTAGCTCATCATCTCGTCGCCCGAGGTACCGTCTTGGTAGGCGTGCGTAAAGTCGCGGTTAAAGCAGCGCTTGAGCTGTCGCTGGCGGGCTGCATCCTCATCCTTGGAGGTCGAAACATCGGCCAGCATGTCATCAATCTGATGACGATACACGTCGACGATGGAATACACGTAATCGGGAGCCTTCATGCGGCCCTCGAGCTTGAGCGATGCGGCGCCGGCGTCATACAGACGGCGAACAAGCTGCGACGTGTTGGTGTCGCGCGGGCACAGCGCGCGCTCGCGACCGGCAGGGGAGAGCGAGCGGCCGCTCTCGTCGATCAGCTCGTAGGGCAGGCGGCAGGGCTGGGCGCACATGCCGCGGTTTGCCGATCGTCCCGCCATGGCAAAGCTCGACAGCAGGCACAGGCCCGAGTAGCAAAAGCAGATGGCGCCGTGGCTAAAGACCTCGAGGTCGACATCGGGCGCGGCGTTGTGAATGACGGCGATCTCGTCGATGGAGAGCTCGCGCGAGAGGGTCACGCGGTCGGCGCCCTGCTCGTGGCACCAAAGCGTTCCGCGGTCATCATGGATGTTCGCCTGGGTCGAGATGTGCGTCTCGATGCCGGGCATGGTGCGCTTGACCTCAAAGAACAGGCCCCAGTCCTGGATGATGAAGGCGTCGGCGCCCAGCGTGGAGCAGCGATGGATGAGCTGCAGCGCATCGCTCATCTCGGACTGCTTGATGACGATGTTTACCGTGACGTAGACGCGCGACCCGGCTAGATGCGCGGCGCGGCAGGCTTGCTCAAAGGCCTCGTCGGTAAAGTTGGTTGCCTTGCGGCGGGCGTTGAAGCTGCCCATGCCGCAGTAGATGGCGTCTGCCCCGGCAGCGAGCGCGGCGGCAAAGGGCTCCGGGCCTCCGGCGGGGGCCAAGAGCTCGGGTCTGCGATTGGTGGTTCGACTGGCGGTTGCGGTCATATCCTGCCTTTCAAAATGCTCAGATAATCAAAAGTATAGTGGCGCCGTTGCGGCAGGCGATGCCCGTGCTCCAAGCGGGATAAAGTCTTCAGCAGCTTGGGCTGGCTGACCCCGTGGAGAACCGTTCAGCTGCCAACGGGCGCCGTTGGGCGATAAAATATTCTCGCAGCGTGATAATAATCTTGCATCGCGCGGAAACCTTGAGTACTATCCCAATCAAGCGCGGTGTTCAGACCGAACTGTGCCTCCCGGTGTGAACGCCGCGCTCACGCTTCCTCAACTGATCGTAAGGAGATAAACATGAGCAAGACCGTCGTGTCTTCCGATAACGCACCCGCAGCCATCGGACCGTATTCCCCCGGCATCCAGACCGGCAACATGGTGTTCCTGTCCGGCCAGCTGGGCATCGACCCTGCAACCGGCAAGATGCCCGAGGGCGTCGAGGCCCAGGCCAAGCAGTCCCTCGCCAACGTCGAGGCCCTGCTGACCGCTGCCGGCGCCACCTTTGCCGATGTCGTCAAGACCACGGTCTACCTGGCCGACATTGCCGACTTCGCTGCCGTGAACGAGATCTACGCCTCCAAGTTCGAGGCCCCGTTCCCCGCGCGCAGCGCCTTCCAGGTTGCCGCCCTTCCGGCTGGCGGTCTGGTTGAGATCGAGGTCGTCGCCGCTCTCTAAGGCGTTGGCCACAACTAAACATGACATGCAAAAAGACCCTGCAGCGCGTGCGAGCTGCAGGGTCTTTTGTTAAGTGACGGATCGCTTGTGGAGCCGCGCTCCATTTTGCTCGTTAGCCCTCCTTGCGGACTTTGTGCAGGTAGCGGTAGACGCTGGGCTCCGAGATGCCCAGCGCGGTGGCGGCGCAGGCCACGGCGCCCTTGAGCATGAACACCCCGTTACCGTTGAGGTGGCGAATGACGTCCACGCGGTCGCTCTGACCAAGCGACGCTACATCCAGCCCGCGCGCGCTCAGCAACTCGGCAATGCTGCGGTCGATGAGCTCCTGTGTAGACTCCGAAAGGCTTTCGACCTCGATAGGGGCGGGCTCCGTGCGCGTCGGCGCCGCGTCGAAGCACGCCATGAGCTGCTGCGCCATGGCGTTGATGGAGCGCACGGTCGAGAGGTCGGTGTTGACGCAGAGCATACCGACGATCTCATCATTCTCGCGGATAAAGTACGTCGCTGACTCCAACGTCTTGCCGCCGGCACCGCGCCCCTCGTAGCCCGTAATAAACGGCAGGTCGCGATACTTGGCGTCGTGCATGATCTTGAGTGCCAGATCGGTGGCGGGACCGCCGACCTTGCGGCCGCTCACGATGCCGTTGCGAATATCGACGATGGCGTGGTCGGGATCCGAGAAATCGTGCAGCACGATTTCGCTGTTTTTGCCGAGTATCTGCTCCAGAAAATCGACCATCGGCAAAAAGCGACGTACGGTCTCGTTCACGGGCAACTCCTTTGGGTGAAATCGGAAATGTTCATAACAATTTTTTCTCATGGTAACACGCTGCCCATCATCTCGTATATCCGCAGGTACATTGCGTAATGCAGACGAACGGTAGGAATTTAGCGGTAAACGGTTGACCAAAAGAAATGTTAGATGTTATTTTGACCAGACACTTTCCTGACCTGCGGAAATGCGTAATTTCAGCTGAAGAATAGTCTGATAACAAAAAATTATTATTGAGAATGAGAATCATCTTTAATAAGATATGCGATGAAGGCACAACCTCAACCCCGCACTGCGTCACAATAGAGCGTCAGATGCGAAAACAACTACTTCGAGGATTGGTGGTCAAATGACCCAGGAGACGGTTACGAACGGCACTGAAGCCCTGTTCACTCGCGAAGGCATGCCTCCCGTTAAGGAAATGATCCCGTGTGCCCTTCAGCACGTACTGGCATCGTTTGCCGGCATCATTACCCCGGCGGTCATCATGGCCGGCGTCTACGGCTTTAATAGCCAGCAGAGTACCGACATCATCCAGGTCGCGCTCATTCTTTCGGCGATCGACACGGCCCTTCAGGCCTTCGCTCCCTTCCGTCGCATCGGCGGCGGCCTGCCCATCGTCATGGGCGTTTCGTTCGCGTTCCTGCCGGCCCTGCAGGCCATGGGTGCCTCGGGCTTTAGCTTTGGTGCGCTGCTGGGTGGCGAGATCGTCGGCGGCGCCGTCGCGGTCCTCTTTGGTCTGGCCTACAGCAAGATCAAGTGGCTGTTCCCGCCCGTCGTGACCGGTACGGTCATCTTCTCCATCGGCGTTTCGCTGTATCCCACGGCCGTCAAGTATATGGCCGGCGGTATGGGTACGCCGCTGTGGGGCACCCCGCAGGCCTGGTGCGTCGCTCTTATCACCTTCGCCGTGGTCTTTGCGCTCGCCAACTTTGGCAAGGGCACGCTCAAGCTGGGATCCGTGTTCTTTGGCATGATCGTTGGCATGATCGTCTCCATCCCCTTTGGCATGATCGACTTCTCCAGCGTCGCCACCGCTCAGGTCTTCGCTCTTCCCAAGCTCATGCCCTACGCGCTCGAGTTTGATCCCGAGGTCTGCATTACCCTCGCCGTCGTGTTCCCCATGGTTGCCATCCAGGTTATCGGTGACGTCTCCGCCGCCTGCCTGGGCTCCATCGACCGTATGCCCACCGAGCGCGAGCTCTCCGGCGCTATCGTGTCCCAGGGCCTCACCTCTATGGTCGGCGGTCTGCTGGGCGGTCTTCCCACCAGCGCCCTTGGCCAGAACGTGGGCATCATCTGCTCCAACAAGGTCGTCAACAAGTGGGTCTTTGTGATCATTGCGGCCGTCTTTGCCATCGCCGGTCTGTTCCCGCAGCTCTCTGCCGTCCTTTCCGCTATCCCGCAGCCCGTCATCGGCGGCGCGACCGTCGGCGTCTTTGGCACCATCACCATGAACGGCGTGCGCATGTTCACCCGCGAGGGCCTCACGCAGCGCACTACCACCATCGTCGGCACCTCCGTCGTCTTTGGCCTGGGTATCTGGATGGCTAGCGGTTGCCTTGCCGGCGAGGGTATGCCCGCCTGGGTGTCCACCGTCATCGGCTCCAATGCCGTAACCCCCACCGCCATCATGGCCATTGTCCTTAACCTGATCCTTCCGCAGACGCCGGTCGTGGCTCAGCACATCGATGCTGCCAAGGACGCTGCCGTGGATCTGGTCTTGCCCGAGAGCAAGAAGTAACCAATTCGGTGCTATTCGTCGGCGGACGCATCGCCTCGTCCGCCGACGCCATGCGGCACCAAGCCGCACTTCAAAGGGTTTGTCCCTTTGGTGAAGCGTTGACGGGAGAGGGCCCGTTTCCGGTGTAGGCCGGCGCTTCGCACTCCGCCATGTCAGAGGTGTCAAACCCCGCCTCTGATGTTGAAGGGAGCATCCATGCTTCTGGTCGCTAACGGTTCCGTCTTTACCCGCAACGCTCAGACCCCGTTTATTCCAAACGGTGCGGTCGCCATTGACGGAGATACGATCGTCGAAGTGGGCCCCGAGCGCGAGCTCAAGGCCAAGTACCCGGATGCCGAGTACGTCGATGCCCAGGGCAACCTCATCATGCCCGGACTCATCAACTGCCACACCCACATCTACTCGGGTCTGGCCCGCGGCCTTGCCATTAAGGGCTGCAACCCCACCAACTTCTTGGAGAATCTCGAGCAGCAGTGGTGGAAGATCGACGACAACCTGACGCTCGACGGCACCAAGGCCAGCGCCTATGCTACGATTTTGGACTCCATCCGTGATGGCGTCACCACGATCTTCGATCACCATGCGAGCTTCTGCGAGATTCCGGGAAGCCTCTTTACCATTAAGGACGCCGCTCAGGAGCTGGGCATGCGTTCGTGCCTGTGCTACGAGGTTTCCGACCGCCGTGGCCAGGAAAAGTGCGATCAGGCTATTGCCGAGAACGCCGAGTTTGCCCAGTGGGCCGCCAAGGAGCGTCGCGATAACGATAACCACATGATCGCCGCAATGTTTGGCGGTCACGCCACCTTTACACTGTCGGACGAGACCATGGACAAGATGGCAGAGGCCAACAACGGCCTGACCGGCTTCCACATCCACGTGTGCGAGGGCATGAACGACGTGTGGGATTCCCGCCTCAACCGCGGTGGTATCAGCCCCGTCGAGCGCCTGCTGCAGCACAACCTGCTTGGTCCCGACACCATGCTGGGCCACTGCATCCACGTGACGCCCGCCGAGATGGACATCGTCAAGGAGTCCGGCACCTGGCTGGTCAACAACCCCGAATCCAATATGGGCAACGCCGTGGGCTGCGCTCCCGTGCTCGAGTTCTTCCGTCGTGGCATCCCCGTGTGCATGGGCACCGACGCCTACACCCACGACATGCTCGAGAGCCTCAAGGTCTTCCTGATTATCCAGCGCCACAACGCCGCCATGCCCAACGTGGGCTGGTGCGAGGCCATGACCATGCTGTTCGAGAACAACGCCAAGATGGCGAGCAAGTACTTCGATCGCAAGCTCGGTGTGCTCGAGGCCGGCGCCGCCGCCGACGTCATCGTTATGGACTACAAACCCTTTACGCCGCTGAGCGAGGAGAACATCGACGGCCACATGCTCTTTGGCATGATGGGCAAAAACTGCCGCACCACCATCATCAACGGCCGCGTCCTGTACAAGGATCGCGAGTTCGTCAGTATCGATGAGGACAAGATCAACGCGTGGACCATGGCTGAGTCCAAGAAGCTCTGGAGCACGCTCAACGATCGCGCCTACTAATTACAAGTAGATTCACGCGCATCGGATGTTTCGCCGCATCCGACGCGCGTATAGGCGACCTCCGCGGGGTCGCCGGCGCTGTGCTAGCGCTACACCGTATTTGCGCCCGTCGCGCGGTCTCGCCGGGCGTTACAGAGAGGAGCTCATTATGAGCGACATCATGAGGCCGATCCCGTTTTCGCAGCTGATGAACTGGATCATCGAGGAGCACAAGACCCAAGACGCCATCTTTGGCGTGCGCAAGATGGTCAAGACCAACCAGGAGGGCGCGCTTCCCATTTTTGACGAGCGCATCGAGACTCCGTTTGGCCCGGCCGCCGGTCCCAACACGCAGCTTGCCCAGAACATCGTGGCCTCTTATGTGGCCGGTTCCCGCTTCTTTGAGCTTAAGACCGTTCAGGTTATGGACGGCGAGGAGCTCTCCAAATGCGTTAACAAACCTTGCATTGTGGCGCAGGACGAGTGCTACAACTGCGAGTGGTCGACCGAGCTCGAGGTTCCGCAGGCCTTTGCCGAGTACGTGAAGGCATGGTTTGCCTGCCACCTGATCGCTCGCGAGTACGGCCTGGGCAGCCCGGACGGTTTTGTCTTTAACATGTCCGTGGGCTATGACCTGGAGGGCATTAAGAGCCCCAAGGTCGACGCCTACATCGAGGGCATGAAGGACGCCAGCGGCTCTGACGTCTGGAATGAGTGCCGCGCATGGGCGCTTGCCAACCTGGACAAGTTTGAGCATGTCGACGCCGCATTTGTCGAATCCATCCCGGCACGCGTCTCCAACTCCATCACCGAGTCTACCCTGCACGGCTGCCCGCCGGCGGAGATCGAGCGCATCGCGACCTATCTGATCACCGAGAAGGGCCTCAACACCTACATCAAGTGCAACCCCACGCTGCTGGGCTATGAGTTTGCCCGCCAGCGTCTGAACGAGCTGGGCTTTGACTACATCGTCTTCGATGACACGCACTTCCGCGAGGACCTGCAGTGGGGCGACGCCGTGCCCATGTTCGAGCGCCTGATTGCCCTGTGCGCCGAGCACGGCCTGGAGTTTGGCGTCAAGCTCACCAACACGTTCCCCGTCGACGTGACCAGGGACGAGCTGCCCTCCACCGAGATGTACATGTCCGGCCGTTCGCTGTTCTCGCTGACCATCGAGGCTGCCCGCCGCATTACCGAGCAGTTTGATGGCAAACTGCGCATCAGCTACTCCGGCGGTGCCACGGTCTACAACATCCGCGCCCTGTACGATGCCGGCATTTGGCCCGTCACCCTGGCGACCGATGTGCTCAAGCCCGGTGGCTACGAGCGCTTTAGTCAGATGGCCGGCGAGTTCACCGATCTGGACGGCAAGCCGTTTGAGGGCGTCTCGCTCGAGGCCGTGACCGCGATCCAGACCGACTCGCTCACCAATCCGCTCTACAAGAAGCCGCTGCGCCCGCTACCCGACCGCAAGGTTGCCGGCAAGAGCCCGCTTTCCGACTGCTTTACCACGCCGTGCCGCACGAGCTGCCCCATCCAGCAGGATATTCCCGCCTACTTGGCGGCTGTTGACGAGGGCCGCTACGAGGACGCACTCAACATCATCATCGAGCGCAACGCCCTGCCGTTCATTACCGGCACTATCTGCCCGCATCCCTGCGGCCGTGCCTGCGAGCGTGCGTTCTACGAGCCCGAGGGCGCCCAGATCCGCGCCAGCAAGCTCAAGGCCGCCCGCGAGGCCATGACCGCCGTGCTGCCCAAGCTGCGCGCCCAGGCCATCGCCAACGACGGCGAGCGCAACGTTGCCGTTATCGGCGGCGGCCCGGCCGGCCTGGCGACGGCGTTCTTCCTGACGCGCGCTGGCGTGCCCGTCACCATCTTCGAGGCCCGCGATTCGCTCGGCGGCGTGGTCCGTCACGTCATCCCCGAGTTCCGCATTGCGAGCGATGACATCTCCCACGATGCCGAGCTCTGCCTAGCCTTTGGTGCCAAGGTGCAGCTCAATGTCCGCGTGGAGTCCATTGACGAGCTCAAGGCCCAGGGCTTTACCGACGTGGTCGTGGCCACCGGTGCCTGGATGCCCGGCTCTGCGGGCCTGGGCGAGGGCGCCGAGCTCGACGTGCTGGAGTTCCTCGAGGCCACCAAGAAGGGCGAGAAGCTCGAGCTGGGCGAGGACGTCGTGGTCATTGGCGCCGGCAACACCGCCATGGACGCGGCCCGCGTGGCCAAGCGCCTGGCCGGCGTGAAGAACGTGCGCCTGGTCTACCGTCGCACCAAGAAGCAGATGCCCGCCGACGAGGAAGAGCTCGATCTTGCTCTTGGCGATGGCGTTGAGTTCTGCGAGCTGCTGGCCCCCAAGGCGCTTAACGGCGCTGTGCTGACCTGCGACGTTATGGAGCTTGGCGAGCCGGATGCAAGCGGCCGTCGCAGCCCCGTCGCCACGGGCGAGACCGTCGAGCTTCCCGCGACCACGGTGATCTGCGCCGTGGGCGAGGGCATCGATGCCAGCCTGTACGACGCCGCGGGTGTCGAGCACGACCGTCGCGGCCGCCTTGCCGCCACCTCCACCGGCGTCGAGGGCGTCTGGGCTGCGGGCGACTGCCGTCGCGGTCCTGCTACCGTGGTCGAGGCTATCGCCGACGCCGCCGAAGTCGCCCGTGCCATCGCCGGCGTGGACTTTAACAAGTACGCCGACCAGAATGCTCAGGCCGGTCGCGAGGACGCCTGCTACGAGCGCAAGGGGTCGCTGTGCCGCGACAAGCGCAACTGCACCAAGACCCGCTGCCTGGGCTGCGGCTCGGTATGCGAGGTCTGCTGCGACGTGTGCCCCAACCGCGCCAACGTTGCCATTAAGGTGCCGGGTCTCGCCAAGCATCAGGTCGTTCACATCGACGGCATGTGCAACGAGTGCGGCAACTGCGCCGTGTTCTGCCCCTACCAGGAGGGTCGTCCCTACAAGGACAAGCTCACCCTGTTCTGGAGCGAGGAGGACATGGAGAACTCCGAGAACGAGGGCTTCCTGGCCGTGGACGAGGATCACTTTAAGGTCCGCGTCGCCGGCACGGTCCGCACCGTCTCGGTCGATGCCGTCAACACCGGCCTTCCCGAGGCCGTCCGCCTGACCATCAGGGCCGTGCGCGACAACTATTCGTACCTTCTTAAGAAATAGGCGAGTCTCTTATGGCCAAATCCATTCAACATAACGTGGCCTACGTTGCCTGCGGAAGCGGTTGCGCCTCCGCAGGCGGCGACGCCCGCTGCAGCGAAGGCTGCATTGGCTGTGGCGTCTGCGTCACGGCCTGCCCCCACGGTGCCATTGCGCTGGTCGATGGCATCGCCCGCGTGGATCGCTCCAAGTGCACGGGCTGTGGCCTGTGCGGCATGGCGTGCCCGCAGCGCGTGATTGCCTTCGTTCCCGGCTACCAGAACATTCTGGTGCGCTGCAACAACACCGATAAGGGCGCCATTGCGCGCAAGATCTGCGACACGAGCTGCATCGGTTGCGGCATGTGCGCCAAAAAGTGCCCTGCCGGCGCTATCCGCATCGAGGACAACTGCGCCCATATCGACGGCACGGACTGTCTGTCGTGCGGCATGTGCGCCGTCGTCTGTCCGCATGGCGCCATCCACGATCGCACCGGCATTGCCGCCGGCGTGTAGAAGGGAATCACCATGGCACAGGAATTCACTTTTACCGTTAACGGCGTCGAGCGCACGACGACTCAGAACAAACCGCTGCTGCGCTACCTGCGCGACGACCTGCATATCCATTCCGCCAAGGACGGCTGCTCCGAGGGCGCCTGCGGTACCTGCACCATCCATGTGGACGGTGCGGCCGTCAAGGCGTGCGTGCTGACCACCGCTCTTGCCGCCGGTCGCAACATCGTGACCGTCGAGGGCCTGCCCGAGGACGTGCGCGAGGCCTTTGTGTACGCCTTTGGCGCCGTGGGTGCCGTGCAGTGCGGCTTTTGCATCCCCGGCATGGTCATGGCGGGTGCGGCGCTCATCGCCGAGGACCCCGAGCCCACCGAGGAGCAGATCAAGTACGCCATTCGCGGTAACGTCTGTCGCTGCACCGGCTACAAAAAGATTATCGAGGGCATCTCGCTGGCCGCTGCGGTGCTCCGCGGCGAAAAGCAGATCGACGAGGACCTGGAGCGCGGCGATGACTACGGCGTGGGCAAGCGCGCCTTCCGTATTGACGCGCGCAAGAAGGTGCTCGGCGAGGGCAAGTATCCCGACGACATCGACGAGCTCGATCAGCCGGGCCTGACCTATGCCAGCGCCGTGCGCTCCAAGTATCCGCGCGCCCGCGTGCTCTCCATCGACACCTCCAAGGCCGAGGCCCTGCCCGGTGTGGTGGGCATCCTGCGCGCCGAGGACGTGCCGGTCAACCAGGTCGGCCACCTTATCCAGGACTGGGACGTCATGATCGCTCAGGGCGATATCACCCGCTGCGTGGGCGATGCCATCGTGCTGGTGGTCGCTGAGGACGAGGCGACGCTCGAGAAGGCCAAGAAGCTCGTAAAGATTGACTACGAGCCGCTGGAGCCCGTGCGCAACATTGTCGAGGCCAGGGCCGCCGACGCTCCGCGCCTGCATGACAGCTTCTTTGCCTTTGGCAACACGGTGGAGCTCAAGGACAACGTGTGCCAGAGCCGCCACGTGACGCGCGGCGACGCCGCCAAGGCGCTGGCCGAAAGCGCGTTCACCGTGACGCAGCGCTTTACCACGCCCTTTACCGAGCATGCCTTCTTGGAGCCCGAGTGTGCCGTTGCCTTCCCGTACAAGAACGGCGTCAAGGTGCAGTCGACCGACCAGGGTGCCTATGATACGCGCAAAGAGTGTGCCCACATGTTTGGCTGGGATAGCGAACCCGAGCGCGTGGTTGTAGAGACCATGCTCGTGGGTGGCGGCTTTGGCGGCAAGGAGGACGTGTCCATCCAGCACCTGGCCGCGCTCGCCGCCTATAAGTTCCAACGTCCTGTGAAGTGTAAGCTCACGCGTGCCGAGTCGCTCGCTTTCCATCCCAAGCGCCATGCCATGGACGGCACCTTTACGCTGGGCTGCGACGCCGAGGGCAACTTTACCGGCCTAGACTGCGAGATCAACTTTGACACCGGCGCCTACGCGTCGCTGTGCGGCCCGGTGCTCGAGCGCGCCTGTACGCATGCCGTCGGCCCCTACAAGTACCAGAACACCGACATCCGCGGCTTTGGCTACTACACCAACAACCCGCCCGCCGGTGCGTACCGCGGCTTTGGCGTTTGCCAGTCCGAGTTTGCGCTCGAGAGCCTGATCGACCTGCTGGCAGAGAAGGTCGGCCTGGATCCGTGGGAGATTCGCTACCGCAACGCCATCGAGCCGGGCGAGGTTTTGCCCAACGGTCAGATTGCCGACTGCTCCACGGCGCTTAAGGAGACACTGCTCGAGGTCAAGGATGCCTACTATGCGCATCCCGGACACGCCGGTATCGCCTGCGCCATGAAGAACGCCGGCGTGGGCGTTGGCCTGCCCGATGCCGGCCGCTGCAAGATTCGCGTCGAGGATGGCCGCGCCGTGGTCTATGCCGCCACGTCCGACATCGGCCAGGGCTGCAACACCGTCTTTTTGCAGGACGTTGCCGAGGCATGCGGCCTGCCGCTTCGCTGCATTGCCAACGGCGAGTGCTCCACCGAGAACGCTCCCGACTCCGGCACCACGTCTGGTTCACGTCAGACGGTCGTGACCGGCGAGGCCGTGCGCGGTGCCGCCTTCCTGCTGCGCGATGCCATGCTTGATATCGAGGCCGGCAAGTCTGCGCCCGCCGCTCCCGTGAATGCGCATGGCGACGGCGTCAAGATCGAGTACGACGACGGTCGCGCCTATCAGCTGCACACGCAGGAGCTCGTCGCCGGCCAGGGTATGCATCCTCAGGATCCCGCGGCCGCCATCAAGGCGCTCGAGGGATGCGAGTTTGGCTACGTGTACCTGGAGCCGACCGACAAGCTGGGCGCCGACGTTCCCAACCCCAAGAGCCACATCTGCTACGGCTTTGCCACGCATGTGGTCATTCTGGATGATGACGGCCGCGTGAGCGAGGTCTATGCCGCACACGATTCCGGCAAGGTGGTCAACCCCATCTCGATTCAAGGTCAGATCGAAGGCGGCGTGCTCATGGGTATGGGCTATGCGCTTACCGAGGACTGGCCGCTCAAGGACTGCGTACCCCAGGCCAGGTACGGCACGCTCGGACTGTTCCGCGCGCCCGAGATTCCGGATATCCACGCCATCTACGTGGAGAAGGACGAGCTGCTGCCTGTGGCATATGGCGGCAAGGGCATCGGCGAGATCGCAACGATCCCCACGGCGCCCGCCGTACAGAACGCCTACCGCGCGTTTGACGGCAAGCTGCGTCCAGATCTGCCCATGGTGGATACGCCGTACAGCCGCGCCCGTCACCGCGGGTAGGGTAGGACGCGCACGGCCATTGCTGACGGGCTGTTCGCGCTCAGCATCAACTACATACGCTGCGCCTTTGGCCCCGGCTCCATCGCGAGCCGGGGCCTTTTGTTTGGAGCGGAAACTACGTCCCAGAATCCAGCCTCGGAACGGGTTGTGCTTTCCGGATTGGTCCTCAACCGGAAGCTGTGTCCCGGATTCATGCCTCAGAATGGGATGCGTTTTCCGCTGGCCGGTCGTTTGGAAAGCGCATCCCAGTTTGAGCGTCTATTCCGGGATGCAGTTTCCGCTGAAGGACTCAACCGGAAACCGTGTCCCACTCTGAGACGGGATTCCGGGACGCGCTTTCCGCTAGGCCCGCCATCCGGAAAGTGCATCCCGTTTTGAGCGTCCAGGCTAGGACACGCTTTCCGTTGGCGTGGCCGTTGGGAAAACGCGGCCCAGATAGGGTGGATGCGATCCAGCAATGCGCCGTTCAACAGCTCCTACAGCTCCACGTCATTGAGCCATGTCGGTAGCGCGGTCTGTCGGATGCCTGCCGTCTGCAGCTTTTTGGCGAGCACTCCTGCCGAGCGGACCTCGTTTATGGTAAAGCGCAGCAGAGGATGACCGTAGAGCGATAGGTGCGCCTCGCGCTGTCGTTCGGCAACGAGCGCCTCGGCGGTGGTGCGTCCGGCTAACATGGCCTGGTCGGTATATTTGACAATCCCGTCGAGTTCGCCCAGCGTGAGCTCCCTAGCTTGACGCTCCCAGGCAAAATCTGTTCGCATGCTCTTGGCCGAATCGAAGGGATCCGTCAACTCGTATTGAAGCCAGTCGGGCGCAAAGCCCGTCTCGATCATGACGGCTCGGGCGACCGATTCCCCACCGCTCTCTGCGCGGACGTCGGCATATCGAAGCGTTGTGAGGGCCGTACGAATCGCGCGACCATTGCGGGCGGTCGCTCGTTGCTCGACGGCCTCCATCAACTGCTCTCGCGTAAGGCCGAGCTTTGAGATCGCCGAATCGGCAATGGGCATGCCGTCGGCAAAACCAGTTTGCAGCAGGCAATCTGTGACCGTTCGGATGGGCGGCGTTACCGATATGCCGGCTCTGCGTATTGCTCCGGCCGGCTCAATCTGGTGCCGCTGAATATGCGCGCCCGGGCGAGCCGACGGCTTTGTCGAGCTGCAGGCATGCACGACATTCAGGTGTCGCCACGAGACCTCGAGCCCCAGCAGACAGGCGGCCGAAAACGAGCAGAACGTCCAATCGGGGTGGATGATCGCAAGGGCGCGGAGGATTTCGCAATGGCGTTGCGCTCGGTTGAGTTCATCCCAGCGCGTTTTTCGCGCAAACAACCCCGGCATGGGCGAGACAACCGTGCCGCCGGTGCGCCGAAGGAGCGCTTTTCGGATCGCCGTGCTCGGGGGAATCAGACAGCGCCCCTCTTGTTCGGCTTGAGTGAGCAGTTGGTCGATGAGCTGGTCATTGCAATGTGTCATGAGCTACCGCCTCCTTTTTGGTAGCAAAAACGTATCAGCCGGAACTTGCCGCTCAACTGACCAAAAGCTGACCAAAATCTAACCATGCGGGTAGATGGCCTGGTTTTGACGTCATTTTTTGAAGCTGAATCGGTGGGCGGTAATCGGCACCCGTGAACGGTAGCTAGTTATGAAGCCTTGGTAAGTTTAGGGACGTTTACTTTTTCGAAAAAGAGCAATCTATCTGCTGTTTTGTGTTTCTGGATCGCATATTTGAAGGCATGTGATAAGGGCGGCGGATCGTAGTCTGTGCCGGCGGAAGCTGTGACCCGGAATTGCCGCTTGGAATGGGACACGCTTTCCGGATGGCATGTTTGGCGGAAACTACGGCCCAGTTTTTGGCTCCAGAACGGGATACATTTTCCGGAACGGTCCACGTGCGGGGGTGTACCGCCCCTTTTGCGTGCGCCGCTTGTCGAATTACGTTATAGCTAGCTATATTATAGGAAGGTATAATATAGCTAGCTATAACGTAAAGGAAGGATGGTCCTATGTTTATCGGAAGAACAGCGGAAATGTCCGAGCTCAATCGACTGTATGGCACGGGCTCCTTTGAGATGCCTGTGATTTACGGCCGCCGTCGCGTGGGCAAAACGCGTCTTATCACAGAGTTCATCCAAGGCAAGAAGGCTATTTACTTTCAAGCTCGTCGTACCAATGCAGAGGCAAACCTGCATGGCTTTAGCCAGGCGATACTTGCGGGCTCCGTTGGTGTTGCTGGCGTGTCGTTTCGTAGTTTTGACGAGGCGTACGATGCATTGGCTACCATGGCTCGCACGGAACGTTTGGTTGTCGTGATCGACGAGTATCCTTATCTCGCCCAATCGAATCCCGAGATCAGTTCGTTGCTGCAAGACAAGATCGATCACTTGTACAAAGAGACCAAGCTTATGCTTATCCTGTGCGGGTCGTCGCTTTCGTTTATGGAAGAGCAGGTGTTGGGCTACGAGAGTCCGCTATACGGTAGGCGTACGGCCCAGTTTAAGATCATGCCGCTCGATTTTATGACGACCCTCGGCCTGTGGCAGAGCATGGGTCGCGAAGACGCTGCAGTTTGCTATGGCATGACGGGTGGCATTCCTGCATATATCGAGAAAGTCGATCCTGCCGCACCGCTCAAGGACAACATCAAACGTCTTTTTCTTACTCCTACGGGCTATCTCTTTGAGGAGCCGAGTAACCTGCTATTGCAGGAGTGCCGCAATCCCGAGCAATATGATGCGATTGTGCAAGCAATTGCTCAGGGGCGCTCGAAGATCTCGGAGATTGCGAGCTCTACGGGAATCCCTGCGAGCAACGTAAAGAGCTATGTGGATAAGCTGGCGTCGCTTGGGATTGTCGAGCGCGAGCTGCCCCTAAACGAGACGAGTAATAAGCGAGCCGTGTATCTGCTGAGCGATCAGATGTTTAGGTTCTGGTACAAGTTTGTTCCGCAGAACATCGGGCTGATTCAAAACGATATGGCCGAGATGGCGTATAAGCGCATTGAGCCACACGTATCGGATTACATGGGTACGGTCTTTGAGCTTATATGCAGACAATACGTGTACGAACTCGCGCGCGCGGGCCAGCTCGATGTGGTTCCGGCGAGCGTCGGGCGCTGGTGGGGGACGGATAATCGCACGCATACGCAGGAAGAAATCGACTTGATTGTTGACGATGGCGAGAGCACTGCTCTGTTTGCGGAGTGCAAATGGCGCAATGAACCGGTGGGCGAAGACGTGCTGCAAAAGCTCGTGCATCGAAGCGAGCTCTTTAGGCGGCAGCACAAAAGCTATGCGATCTTCTCGAAGCGAGGCTTTACGCAAGGATGTCAGGAAGCTGCGGCGAGCAGGGGAGATGCCAAGCTGATTTCGTTTGCCGAGATGTGCGAGCGGAGATAACCAAGCACGCTCTGATGTGATGCTCGGAATGGGTCGCGCTAAGGATGCCAAGCGTAAAACCTTCAATGAAAATGGCGTAAAAACTACATCTGTCATGGCGTAAAAACTACATTGAAAGTAGCGTAAAATCAGCATTGAGAATGGCGTAATTTCGCATATCGCGTGATAGAGAGGGACGGCCGTCTATGGATGCACCAAAGAGATTGACCCAAAAGGGATATAGGCCCCGGCTCATAGAGGAGCGCCTCGACACCCTTATGCGGGCGTTTGGCTGTGTGGAGATCAACGGCCCCAAATGGTGCGGCAAGACCTGGACGGCGCTCTCTCGCTCGGCGAGCGTCTCCAGGCTCGATGAGCCTGCGCAGCGTGCGGCGGCAGAGGTCGACCCAAGCCTGGCGCTTATCGGCGATGCGCCACACCTGGTCGATGAATGGCAGGAGGTGACCGAGGTTTGGGATGCCGCCCGGCGTTTCGTGGACGCGAGCGGCAACGAACGGGGGACACTTTTGCTCACGGGCTCGACCGCGCTCAAAAGCGAGGAGCGCAGCCATGTTCGTCATTCCGGCACGGGTAGGATCGCCCGTCTGTCAATGCGCCCCATGGCCCTGTGTGAGTCGGGCGACGGCGAGCCGCTCGTGTCACTGGCAAGCCTCTTTAAGGGCGAGGATTTTGCCCCTCAGCGTCGCGAGAGCACGGTGGATGACGTCGCCCGCTGGTGCTGCAGGGGCGGTTGGCCTGCAAATCTTGGGCTTTCGGAAGATCTTGCGCGAGAGACGGCAAGCCAGTACGTGCACTCGGTGCTCGACGTCAACGTGCTGGACGAGGGCATGTCGCCCGAGCTTGCACACGGCCTTTTGCGAGCTCTTGCCATGAACGAGAGCCAGGCTGTCACGTACAAGACGCTCGTAAAGGACGCCTCGTACGGTGAGGCGGGCCCCGACGAGAGGACCATCGCTGCGTACTTGGACCTCTTCAACAGGCTCAAGCTGACCGAGGACCTGTGCGGATGGGAGCAGCCCATGCGCTCGAAGGCCCGCGTTCGCGTGCGCCCCAAGCGCTACTTCTGTGACCCGTCACTTGCGGCGGCGTTGCTGGGGGCTACCCCTGAGCGGCTGCTTGGCGATATGCAAACGCTGGGGATGCTCTTTGAGAATCTCGTCCTGCGCGACGTGCGCGTGTTCCTTTCCACCTACGGCGGTGTCGACAACAGTGTCCATTATTTCCGAGATGAGAAGGGCCTTGAGGTCGATCTGATCGTTGAGCACGACGGGCGATGGGGAGCCATCGAGGTCAAGCTGAGTGATGCGAAAGCAGACGATGGAGCGAGAAATCTCAAGGCGCTGGAGAGGAAAGTGCTCTCCAATCCTGCCGCCCAGAATGCCGCGCCGGCGTTTTTGGCGGTCGTGGTTGGAAAGGGGAGCATTGCCTATACACGCGACGACGGCGTGGCGGTGATTCCCATGGCGGCACTTGGGGCGTAGTGGTTTTGCGGGCGTGCCGTGCTTCCTTTACCGAAAATCCATTTGGTAAACCAGATGCTCGCGGATAGAATAAAGTTGACGGCAGCCCAAGGGTGATAGCTGGGCAGCGCCGTTGCTTGGTCAAGAGGTCAGTGCCTTAATGGCAGCGACTTGTTATGCTTCGAATGCTGCTTGAGTGCCTCGGAAAGTTCGATAAGCGCCGTGAAGAGCGAGACCAAAGCAACCAAGAGCTCTACGAGCTCTGATGGGCCCGGGATGACCGCTGATTCAAGTCACCGGGCCTAAATCTAATATGAGAAAGCCATTGTCAATAGGCATGTTCGTTCGAGCCCGGTTTGAAACCGGGCTTTTTCGTTTCCCGTCGGGAGAGCCCGCGCACGCTGCATGGCTTAGTCGACGCTTGCCTGGCAAGCTAATATCCGCGGGC
>JAXJMV010000049.1:0-24244 GCA_036312985.1 Collinsella sp. | reverse complement strand
GGTTAAGTTTGTCGCGAGTTCCGCACGCAAAGGAAAGCACTTAATGTGCTTTCCGTCTTGCGCAGGACTGTAGAGCAGCAAACTTAACCCGCGCCAGCCGGCCCCGGAGACCCTCCCGGAGGGACCGAAAAATTTTTCAAAAAAGTTGTTGCGCGGCGGACAGACTTCTGTGTATACTAATCCTCGCAGCGCACGCGAGCGGAAACAAACGCGAACGTCTGCCTGGGGAGTTAGCTCAGTTTGGTTAGAGCGCCGGCCTGTCACGTCGGAGGTCGCGGGTTCGAGCCCCGTACTTCCCGCCAACGCAATTAAAGCCACGTCTTCGGACGTGGCTTTTTGCGTTTGATGCACTTTGTTTCGATAGAACGATCGCCCTGGTGCATCTTCGCCCAGAATCCTCGCGCCTTCGGGAACGCAAGTAAAATCCAATAAGTATATCTGTCTGAACAACAGCTTTGTTGCGCAACACCTGTTCAACGAGACAGGGGGTTAGGTTATACTAAATTGCACTGTGCGCCGCATCTGATGCATTTCGCTCCAAGCGCGGCACTCAGTGGATATCCGATTTACCATTTGGATGTCCTGGCGGTCATTTAGCGTCTCGACACAAGCTCGGCCCCGGAGCTCGTTCAAGCTGTTCGTATTCCTTGAAAGGGGAAAAATGGACATATCGAGGAAGACTGATTACGCCCTTCGTATGCTGGCGATGCTTGCCGAGGACCCGGAGCGCCTGCTTTCTGTTCGCACTGCCGCCGAAGAGGTCAATGTTCCGTATTCGTTTGCCCGTTCGATTCAGCACGGTTTGGTCCAGGCCGGTATTGTGGAGAGCCTGCGTGGCGTCCACGGTGGCATGCGTCTCAAGGTCAGTCCGGACGACGTCACTATCCGCCAGGTCGTCGAGGCCGTTCAGGGTCCTATGGTTATGAACGATTGCACCGCGCCCGATGGTGACTGTGCGCGCATGGGCGCGTGCTGCTATCATCCCCTGTGGGCCGGAGCTCAGGCGTTGATGCGCGACTACCTCGATTCCGTTTCGCTCGGCGACATCGTCGCTCACCGCCAGTTCCCGGCCGTCGATCCCAAGTTCGCCGACCGCGAAGCGTTTCCCGAGTACGCCACCTGCGCGTGCGCTTACCGGGAGGAATAGCGCCGCATAAGGAGCATAGCCATGATTCAGGACCCCTTTCGTTCGATGATTCGTTCGGAAGGGGTCCTGCGTTATCGCGACCTTCCGTGGCGCCGCACGCGCGATCCGTACATCATTTGGCTTTCTGAGGTCATGCTGCAGCAAACGCAGGTGCCGCGTGTGGAGGCGCGCATGCCGGTGTGGCTCGATCGTTTTCCGACTGTGCAGGCGCTTGCCCAGGCCGCGCCTTCCGATGTTTTGGACGCTTGGCAGGGCATGGGCTACAACCGACGCGCTCTGGCGCTTCATGGGGCCGCTCAGCGCGTTGTAGAGGACTGGGACGGGGAGTTTCCGCGTGAGACGCGTGACTTGGTCGCTCTGCCTGGTATTGGCCCGGCAACGGCGCAGGGTATCCGGTCGTTTGCGTTTGATCTTCCGGGTGTGTATCTGGAGACCAACGTGCGCACGGTCTTTTTGCATCATTTCTTTCCCGATGTGCCGGCTGTTCCCGATCGCGAGCTGGTGCCGCTGATTCAAGCCGCCTGTCCGGCGGCCCCCGGTGCGGCGGCGGATGAGATTGCGCCCTTTGCCGTGCCTCAAGACGATGCCGACACGCCGCGCGCATGGTATTACGCGTTGCTGGATTACGGCGCGTATCTTAAAAAGACGCTGCCCAATCCGTCCAGGCGGTCGGCGGGCTATAGTCGTCAGTCCAAGTTTGAGGGCTCGCGTCGCCAAAAGCGCGCGCATATCGTGCGTATGTTGTTGGCAGCGCGCGATGGCCAGCCGGCGGGGATTACGCTTGCTGATGCCGTGGTGGGCGTTAACGAGATGGAAGCGGCAGCCGGTCGCGGGCCGGTCGAGTGCGAGCTTGTCGCGGGCATTCTAGCTGACCTGGAGCGCGAGGGCTTTTGCCGAGCCGAGGACGATCGTTGGTTGAGTGTGTAGCCCGCTCAAATCTGAAGAACGGGATTGTAAGGTTTAAATTCGCGGCTTGAGGGCATCCTAAAGACAAGGTCGCTCAAAGCCTATGGGCGGCACGTGTTGAAGGGAAGTACACCTATGGATTTTGAGAACTCTCAGACCAAGAAGAACCTCGAGACTGCTTTTGCCGGTGAGTCCCAGGCACACACCAAGTATCGCTACTATGCATCCAAGGCCAAAAAGGACGGCTACGTTCAGATCTCGAATATCTTTGCCGAGACGGCGGGCAACGAGTCCGAGCACGCCAAGCTGTGGTTTAAGTATCTGCACGACGGCGCCGTTCCGGGCACTCTGGACAACCTGCGCGACGCCGCCGCGGGCGAGAACTACGAGTGGACCACGATGTACGACGAGTTCGCCAAGACCGCCGAGGAGGAGGGCTTTGTCGAGATCGCCGAGAAGTTCCGTGGTGTCGCCGCCGTCGAGAAGGCCCACGAGGAGCGCTACAACAAACTCGTCGAGCGCATCGAGTCGGGCGAGGTGTTTGAGCGTGAGGGCGTGAAGGTGTGGAAGTGCCTGAACTGCGGGCACCTGCACGTTGGTGCCGAGGCGCCTGAGGTGTGCCCGGTGTGTAACCACCCCAAGGCGTACTTTGAGGAGCAGGTGGTGAACTACTAGCGCTTGGCGCTGGCTGCTGCGGAGCGCAGGGCGGGGAAATACCTTTCCCTCTCGCTCACGGCTCCGCAGGGTCGCGCGAGGCAAAGGTATTTCCCCGCCCTGCGCTCCGGCGTTGGGTCGTCGCGTGCTCGTTACTGAAAAGCTGATAAGAAGTTTGTGTGCCGCCCCGATAGGGGCGGCACGTTTTTGTATGGGGGCTGGTTGGGATGGCACCGTTCATGGGTGGGGTACACTGGGTGGCGACTTTTAGTTTATCTACTACCTGATGGGGTGTTTTTTATGGGCAAGAAGTCTCGGGCTCGGGTTGCTGCGGCGGGAACTCGCAAGGATCCTGGTCGTCGGGTTGCCGAGGGTAAAAAGGCCGATCGTGCCGAGAAGGACAAGAAAGTCGGTGCGCATGCTCATCCTGAGTGGGCGCCTCATTTGAATTCGGCTAGTGAGGATTTGACTGCCAAGTTGTTTACTCTGGTCGAGGTAATTTTGGGCGTGGTGCCCCTTGTGGTTATCGGTTTATTCTTGGCTTCGAAGGACGCCACGAGTGTCGATAAACTCACCGAGGTCTTTTCGCAGGACCCCTCGATGGTGGTCTCGTTTATTTCTGCGTGCTTGCAGCCGTTTGTGGCGTACATGCTGTATATGGTCTACCGCAAATACTGCGAGGGTGATGCGGGCTTTGCCGCCGGTAACCTGATCGGTCTTTTGTGCTCCGAGATCCTACTGCTCAATATCCCGGGCGTCATCGGTATGGGCATCTTGCTGTGGCGTGTTTGGCGCAACGTCGCCCCGCACTTTGAGAGCTGGTTGTTTGAGCGTCGCTTTGCGGGCGTGGTGGCCGATATTGCGGGCTCGCTCGTGATTCTAGCCTTGGCGTTTCTGTGCGCCACCGCCGCCCGCGGTCTCGCGGGCATGTAGTCTGTTCTCACCGACCACGGGGCGCAGGGCGGGGAAACCTTCCCCTCTCGCTCACGGCTTCGCAGGGTCGCGCGAGGCAAAGGTTTCCCCGCCCTGCGCCCCGGCGTTGAGTCGTCGCATGCTCGTTACAGAAAAGCTGATAATAAGTTTGTGTGCCGCCCCTTTGGGGCGGCACGTTTTTGTATGGGGTCCCGGTCTCCACAATTTCCGTCAAGCTTTTGGTTAGATTTTGGTCAGTTGGCGTAAGGGTGGAAGGCCAAAAGATTGCTGGCGAAAAAAGCTCAGAGAAAGTGCTGGTAGGGGAGTTGTTGAGCTTTTCGACAGCTTTTGAGCAAAAGAAACTTTGTGGCTATTGCCGGCGATTGCGTTGTCGCGGTCATGGCGGTGCGGGATGCTGGTCGTAAGCGTCGAATGCTCCGACTTTGGAGGCCAACATGGACCTGTTTCTTGAGACTCCGCAGCAACAAGCTGAGCGCATGCTGCGTCAGCAGCAACGACTCATGGAGATGCAAATGCAAGGGGCGGCAGCCCAGCCCTTTGCGCAAAATGTCGTGCCCGCTGCTGTACCTGCAGCTGTGCCCGGGTGCGAATCGGCACCAGAGGCCTATTCCGTACAGCAAGATTCATATGCGCAGGAGCTCGCGTTCGACAAGCGTCGTGCGCGTCGTCGCCGTGTGGGCCAGCGCTTGCGCACATTGGCGATGATCGTGCTCATCCCGTTAGGGCTTGCGGCCATCTTTCTGGCGTCGTATGCGCTCACCTGCATCCTCAACGGTGCTTCGCCCGGCGAAGTGCTCCAACATCTGTCGGCCCTCGGCCAGCGCCTAGGCGATGTCATAACAACAATCCGCGCCGGCTGGGAGAGTTAGCGTTTGTCACATTAGGACTTCTAGGGTGTAGGGATTATCGCCACGAGCGGAATTCTTGCATCCTGTTGGTCCTGTCGTGCGACTGAATAGTATTATTGAAGATGAATAATAATAGGATTTGTTATGTATAAGCAGGATTTAGAGCAGATCCCTCTTGGAGGACCTGGCGGTAATGAAGCTCTATGCCTTCCGTCCGAACGACATCATCGATCTTCATAGTCAGGCATTCGTCGACCGACTTGATTGGGGGCTGCTCGAACGGCTTATATTCGACGAGGGAGAAGCACTGGCGTCGTCGCCTTCGGAGCGAAGCTATCAAGAGATGGTCTGTGCATACAGGCAATACAAAAGGAGGTGCTCGGTTGAATCTGACCTTTGAGGGATTCTTAAAAGGCTATTGCCGAGAGCTATCCGGACAGCAGTCGCTGAGTTTTAGAAAATTGGTTGAGCAGGCGACGACGGATGCGCCGCGCGTGGCGGAGCCTCTGTTTTTGCTCGCTTTAGCGCAAGGAAAAGCCGAATACGTTCTGGGTTTATCCGAGGGCTCGTGGATGGAACGGGATTACCGAGACGTTTTATCCTTGCACGGTCAAGCGGGTAGCATGGCGTCTCTATGCGCCAAAAGTGAGCTCCCTAATCGTTATGCCAACGTTTGGCGTGCGTATAGAGCGGTGAAGGAAAAGACGGTGGCGGACAGAAGGATCAACGCCCTGATGCGAAAAAGAACATTGGGAGAGCTAGGGGAATCGGGCGTAACGCGCTACGGTCTCTGCCGCGATTTGAATCTGAATAAGGGAAACGTGTACGCATACTTAGCCGGTGATGACTCAAAGGTGAGCAGGGAGACGGCGCGCCGCATTATGGAATATGCGGAGGAGAGGGGCACCCAAGAAGGGGTTGGGCGCCCGGTGTGTATGGCGGGGTAAGATTGATCGCGGTTTTGATTGGTGCTCGATTGGGTTTGTTGGGCGGAGTTTATGTCTGCTATTGATATTGTGCTTGTTGTGATCGCTTTGGTGGCGGTGGGGGTTGCTGCGGCTTGCGCCTTCCGACTCAAGGGCCTGCGTGCCGAGTTGCGGGAGCGTGGCGACAGTAGCGCGGAAACGCTGGCGGCACTCGAGCGGGCCAACAACGCGCTCGACACCCTGAACGTCGCGCTGGCAGAAACCCGTCGCACGGCAAACGCCATCGCGCAGCAGCAGACGACCGACGCCGCTGTGGAGCAGCAGCGCTACCTGACCATCGCGCGTGAGTTCTCGCAGGCTGGCGACCGTATGGATGACCTGCGCCGCGAGACGGCCCAACAGCTTGGCGCCAACCGCGAGGGCATCGAGCGCCGCCTGGACAAGGTGCGCGAGACGGTCGATGCCCAGCTGGACGCCATCCGCAAGGACAACAACGTGCAGCTCGATCAGATGCGCGCGACGGTGGACGAGAAACTCTCCCGTACGCTCAACGACCGTCTGTCTGCATCGTTTAAGCAAGTGAGCGACCAGCTCGAGGCCGTGTACAAGGGCCTGGGCGATATGCAGTCCATCGCCACCGGCGTGGGCGACCTTAAACGTGTGCTGGGCAACGTTAAGGCGCGCGGCATTTTGGGCGAGGTACAGCTGGGCGCAATCCTGGCGGATATCCTTACGCCCGACCAGTATCTGGAAAACGTTGCCACCAAGCCTGGCGCCTCGGAGCGTGTTGAGTTTGCCGTCAAGCTGCCGGTAGACGAGGGCGACCCCGTGCTGCTGCCGATTGACTCCAAATTCCCGGGTGACGCGTACGAGCATCTGCTCGACGCCCAGGAGTCGGGCGACGCGGAGGCCGTCGCCGCTGCGCGCAAGACGCTCGATGCGATGGTGAAGCGCGAGGCCAAGGACATTTGCGAGAAGTACCTGAGCGTGCCGGCGACCACCAACTTTGGCATCATGTTCGTGCCGTTTGAGGGTCTGTACGCCGAGGTCGTCAGCTGCCCCGGGCTTATCGAGACCCTGGGCCGCGACTATCACGTCAACGTTGCCGGCCCCAGCACCATGGCCGCCATTCTCAACAGCCTGCAGATGAGCTACCAGACGTTTAAGCTGCAAAAGCGCACCGATGACGTGCTGCGCGTGCTCTCCGCCGTCAAGGCCGAGCTGCCGCGCTATCAAAAGGCGCTGCGCCGCGCCCAGCAGCAGATCGAGACCGCGGGCAAGACGGTCGAGGGCATTATCACCACGCGCACTAACGTTATGGAGCGCAAGCTCAAGGACATCGACGCGCTGGAGGATGCCGAGGAGGCCGACGAGATTTTGGGCTTGGAGTCCGCAGGCCTGCTCGCAGACCAAAAAGACGAGGACTAGTTGCATCTGACGGCGGGGCGCCTGCGCAAGCACTGCGCGGGCGCTTTTCGCATCGTGCTTGCCTGAAGCGCGCTTCGGTGTGCAACAATGGCGTTTCGCCCTATCAGACGCGAAAGGAAGCCCATGTCTCAGAGAAACACCAGTCCGCTCAAACGCTCCACCGTGCGTCGCACGCTGCAGCGTTTTTGGGACGTCACGCGCACGCAGCCGCTGATCGTCTTTCTCTCGGTGTTCTCGTCGGCGGGCTACATCTTTTTGCTCACGTTTGCCAACACCTATGTGATGGCCCTCATCGTCGACCGCGTCCAGGCCGGTCCCGTGGCAGGCGACCAGGTGTTTGAGGTCTTTGGTCCTTACATTCTGGCGCTCGTGCTCGTTAACCTAGTGGGCCAAATCCTCTCCAAGCTGCAGGACTACACCGTCTACAAGCTCGAGATTGCGGGCAACTATCACCTGGCGCGTCTATGCTTCGACACGCTCTCCAATCAATCCATGACATTTCATACCAGCCGCTTTGGGGGATCGCTCGTGAGCCAGACGAGCCGTTTTATGAGCGGCTATACGGGGCTGGTCGACGTGACGGTGTATTCGCTCATCCCCACCATCACCTCGGTCATCTGCACGGTGGCGGCGCTCGCCCCGGTGGTGCCGACGTTTACCGTGATCCTGGTGTGCATCATGGCCGTCTACATCGCGTTTGTCTGGCTTATGTACAAGCGCATCATGCCGCTTTCGGCCGCGACGTCCGCCGCGCAGAACAAGCTCTCGGGCGTGCTCTCCGACGCGGTCACGAATATCCTGGCCGTCAAGACCTGTGGGCGCGAGGACTTTGAGCGCGATCTGTTCGACGCCGCCGATCGTGCCGCGCGCGACGCCGAGACGGTCTCGATGCACGCCATGATGCAGCGCAACTTTACGACCTCGGGCCTTATCGTCATCACCATGGCCGTGGTGAGTGTGTTCGTGGCGGGCGGCAACGCGTGGTTTGGCATTTCGGCCGGCTCGCTCGTCATGATCTTTACCTACACCTATAACCTCACCATGCGCCTGAACTACGTAAGCTCCATGATGCAGCGCATTAACCGCGCGCTGGGCGATGCGGCCGAGATGACGCGCGTGCTGGACGAGCCACGTTTGGTGGCAGATGACCCGGACGCCCCTGAGCTCAAAGTGACCGAGGGCGCGATTGATTTTGAGCACCTGAGCTTTGCGTACCGTGACGCTGCGGCGGGCGAGAGCGTGTTCGATGACCTGACACTTCATGTGGCGGCGGGCCAGCGCGTGGGCCTGGTGGGCAAATCGGGCTCGGGTAAGACGACGCTCACCAAGCTGCTGCTGCGCCTAGACGATGTTCAGGGCGGCCGCGTGCTCGTGGATGGTCAGGACGTCTCGCGCTGCACGCAGCAGAGCCTGCGCCGCCAGGTTGCCTACGTGCCGCAGGAGGCGCTGCTGTTCCACCGCTCCATTCGCGAAAACATTGCCTACGGTCGTCCCGACGCCACTGATGAGCAGATTCGCGAGGCCGCGCGCCTGGCCAATGCCCTGGAGTTTATCGACCGCTTGCCCCGTGGCTTTGACACCATGGTGGGCGAGCGCGGCGTCAAGCTCTCGGGCGGCCAGCGTCAGCGCGTGGCTATCGCCCGCGCCATCCTAACCGACGCGCCGATTCTGGTGCTCGACGAGGCGACCTCTGCTCTCGACAGCGAGTCCGAGGCGCTGGTGCAGGAGGCGCTCGAAAACCTGATGCGTGGACGTACCTCCATTGTGGTGGCGCACCGCCTGTCCACCGTGGCGGCGCTCGACCGCATTGTGGTGCTGGCCGATGGCGAGATCGTCGAGGACGGCACACATGCGCAGCTCGTCGAGGCGGGTGGCGAGTACGCGAGCCTGTGGAGCCGTCAGACCGGCGCATTCTTGGAGGCGTAAGCGTCTCGGACGTGGGACAATTGTGCCCATAAGTTTATTGTGCCGTTGAGCCGAGGAGTCGTTATGCCACGCGAGACCAATGCCGCCAAACGCGAGCGCGCCGTTGAGGTGTGTGAGCGCCTCAACCGTCGCTATGGCCCGGTCGAGTGCTTTTTGGACCACGAGAATCCCTTCCGCCTGCTGATCGCGGTGTTGCTCTCGGCGCAAACGACCGATGCGCAGGTCAACAAGGTGACGCCGAGGCTGTTTGCCCAGTGGCCCACGCCCGAGGCCATGGCCGGGGCGAGCGTGGCTGACGTGGCAGACACCATCAAGTCACTCGGCTTCTACAAGAGCAAAGCCAAACATGCCGTCGAGGCCGCGCAGATGATCGTCGCCGACTATGGCGGCGAGGTGCCGGCCGACATGAAGGAACTCGTGAAGCTGCCGGGCGTGGGACGCAAGACGGCGAACATCGTGCTCAACGTGGGGTATGGCATCGTGGAAGGCATTGCGGTGGACACGCACGTCAACCGCATTGCGCACCGCCTGATGCTGAGTCCCAAGACGCATGCCAAGGAGCCGCTCAAGACCGAGCAGGATCTGCTCAAGATTTTGCCGCACGAGTATTGGGAGTCGGTCAACCATCAGTGGATCACCTTCGGTCGCGAGATCTGCGACGCCCGCAAACCCAAGTGTGACGAGTGTCCGCTGGCAGATTTGTGCCCCAGCGTGCGCGTAGCGGGATAGGGCGGAACGCATCTTCGTCTGGCGTTTTTTGCGGGGCTGGGTTTGCCCTTGAGCCGGAGTCCTCTCCATGCGCTACCATGACAGACAATGTATTTGACGTACGACCCGCCGAGCTTGCCCCGGCGGGCTTTTGGCGTTGCGATGCCGGAGGAACAGCATGCTCATTCACCGTATAGCCGCGCAGCTCTACACTGCCGAGGCGCTGCAGACCGTCGAGGCCGGACTCGATGCCGGCGAGGACGTGACGCTGGCCGTGTCGCAGTCGGGTCGCACGCTTATGGCGGCGGCCCAGTTTGCGCGTCGTCCGCGCCCGACGGTCTACATTGTGAGCGGCGAGGACGCGGCCGATCGCGCTGCGCGCAGCCTGGCCGCCTATGTGGGGCTGGCGCACGTGTGCCGCTTTCCCGAGCGCAAGGACTACCCTTGGCGCGAGCAGGCGCCCGACGACGCCGTGGTGGCGCAGCGCTGCGAGGCACTGGGACGCATCGTGCGCGGGGACAACTGCATCATGGTTGCCTCGGCCCGTGCGCTGCTGCGTTGCGTGCCGCCGGTCGAGAGCCACTATTGGGAGTCCACGACCTTTGCGGTGGGCGAGGAGATTCCTTTTGACGAGGTGCCGCAGCGCCTGGTGGGCATGGGCTACACCAATGCCGGCGCCGCCGACGCGCCCGGGCTGTTCCGCGTGCACGGCGACACCGTCGAGGTGTTCCCCGCACAGGAAAAGGCGCCCGTGCGCATCGAGTTTTTCGGCGACGAGATTGACCGCATCCGCCGCATGGTGAGCTCAACGGGGCAGACCATCGGCAACGAGGACAGTATCGAGATCTTCCCCTGCCGTGAGCTGGCGCTTACCGACGATGCCGTCCACAACATGCACGTGGCGCTCTACCGCGCGAGCCAGGACGACAGCAAGCTGGCGGCGCTGCTCGAGATGGTGGATGCGCGCATCGTCACGCCCGAGCTCGACCGCTTTTTGCCGGTGATGTACGGCCAGACCGTGAGCCCGCTGTCGCATGTGAGCGGCAAAGCACTCGTGGTGCTGTCCGAGCCGCGCTCGCTGTTCGACGACTGCCTGCGCGCTTACGAGGATATCGAGGCCCGTGCCGGCGAGGCGGGGATTGACCGACTGGATGGCCTGTATGTACGCGCTCAGCAGCTCGATTTTGGTGCTCAGCAGCGCCTGAACTATGTGAGCCTGATTCGCGCGGGCGGTGCGGTTACGGCAGAGCTCAAGATTGAGCAGCCGGCCATTGCGGGCTCGGACAATCGCTTTATGACGCGCATTCAGGAAGTCGTGGGCAAGCGCTACGCCTGCGTGTTTGCCATTCCCGACCGCGGCGCGCGCGAGTCGATGGAGCTCACCTTTGGCGATGAGGGCATTACCTTTGAGGAATCGCTGACCGCGGCGCCCGAAAATGCCGGCGCTATCGGCGACCGCGTGCGCGTGGCAGCAGCGGATTCCGCCGACCGTACCGCACGCCAGGAGGCCCATGCTTCCATTCGCGAGCGTAAGGCCGACGCGCTCAACGCCCGCTCGCTCGAGGCGGGCGCGGCCCAGGCCGCCGCCGGTGCCGCCGTGCCCACCATCTCGCGCGGACGCGTGACCTTTGTCGATGCCGCCCTGCCGCAGGGCGTGGTGGTGCCCGATGCCAACCTGGCCGTGTTTTCGATCGCCGACCTCAACGCCCGCATGGACGCCAACCGCGCGCGCAGCCGCCGCAAGGTGGACATTACGCAGATTACCTTCCCGTTTAAGCCGGGCGACTACGTGGTGCACGCTACTCACGGCATCGCGCTCTTTAGCGAGATCGCGCGCCAGGAAGTGGGCGGCAAGGAGCGCGACTACTTTTTGCTGGAATATGCCGACGGCGACAAGCTCTACGTGCCGCTGGAGCAGGTCGACCGCATTACGCGCTACGTTGGTCCCGACGGCGACAAGCCGCGCCTGACCAGGCTCAACACCGCCGACTGGACGCGCGCCACCAACAAGGCGCGCAAGAACGCCAAAAAGCTGGCGTTTGACCTGGTCGACCTGTATACGCGCCGATCTTCGATTGCCGGTATCGCCTGCCCGCCCGACACGCCCGAGCAGATCGAGATGGAGGAGAGTTTCCCCTACGACGAGACGCGCGACCAGCTGGAGGCCATCGCCGATATCAAGGCCGACATGGAGGCGCCCAAGCCCATGGACCGCCTGCTGTGCGGCGACGTGGGCTTTGGCAAGACTGAGGTCGCTCTACGCGCGGCGTTCAAGTGCGTTGACTCCGGCCGCCAGGTCATGGTGCTCTGCCCCACGACCATTCTGGCTCAGCAGCACTACGAGACATTCTTTGAGCGCTTTGCCCCGTTTGGCCTGGAGGTCGAGGTGCTCAGCCGCTTCCGCACCCCGGCGCAGCAAAAGCGCGCGCTCAAGGCGTTTGCCGAGGGCACGATCGACGTGCTTATCGGCACGCATCGTCTGCTTTCGGCCGATGTGAACCCCAAGAACCTGGGCCTGGTGATCATCGACGAGGAACAGCGCTTTGGTGTGCAGCACAAGGAGCAGCTCAAGAACCTGCGCGAGCAGATCGATGTGCTCACGCTCTCGGCAACGCCGATTCCGCGAACCATGCAGATGGCCACGAGTGGCGTGCGTGACATGAGCCTGATCACTACGCCGCCGACCGGGCGCCGCCCCGTGATCGTGCACGTGGGGGAGTACGACCCCGACGTGGTGAGCGCGGCGATTCGTCTGGAAGTGGGCCGCGGTGGCCAGGTGTACTACGTGTCCAACCGTGTCAAGACCATCGACGACGCCGTGGCGCGCGTGCACGAGGCCGCGCCCGAGGCGCGCGTGGGTGTGGCGCACGGCAAGATGAGCCCGCGCGAGGTCGAGGATGTGATGATTGAGTTCGCGACCAAAAAGATCGACGTGCTCATCGCCACGACCATCGTGGAGAGCGGCATCGATAACGCGACCGCCAACACGCTCATCATCGAGGACTCGCAGCGCCTTGGCCTGGCGCAGCTCTACCAGCTCAAGGGCCGTGTGGGTCGCTCTGCCACGCAGGCCTATGCGTACTTTATGTTCCCGGGCGAGCTGCCGCTCACCGAGGAGGCAACGGCGCGCCTGACCGCGCTTTCCGAGTTCCAGGACCTGGGCAGCGGCATGCGCATCGCCATGCGCGACCTGGAGATCCGTGGTGCCGGCTCGCTTATGGGCGCCGAGCAGCACGGCAACCTGTCGAGCGTGGGCTTTGACCTGTTTACGCAGATGCTGGGCCAGGCAGTGGCCGAGGCGCGCGGCGATGACGACGCCGGCGTGGAGGCGGCGAGCGTGGGCATCAACCTGCCGGCCGATTACTTCTTGTCCGAGGAGTACCTGCCGGCGGTGGATCAGCGCGTGCTGGTGTACCGTAAGCTCGCAGCGGCCGAGGACCTGGAGAGCATCGATGGGGTGCAGGAAGAGACCGAGGCCGCGCATGGCGAGCTGCCGTTGGCGGGACTCAACCTGTTCAATCGCGCACGCATCCGCATTCGCGGCGAGCGCCTGGGACTCGAGAGCGTCACGCTCAGCGGCGGTCGCATCACGTTTTTGGGCGTCGACGTGCCCAAGAAGGTGGCCTTTGAGCTTAAGACCCGCTATGGCGCGGTGAACTTCCCCAAGAGCCGCAAGCTATCGGTGCCCTACAAGGCGGGCGCCGGCGCGGGCAGCGGCCTGGGTCGCGGTCTCGACGCCAACGACGGCACCGGCCCCGTGGCGGCCGCGCTCATGCTGCTGCAACAGCTGGGTGCCAGCGACGACGACTAACGGGTCGACGCTGCAAACGCCCCATTTGGGCAATCTGGCTCCATCGAAAGGAAAGCATGTTCGGATACATCTATAAGAAAGATGTCGCCATTATCGCGGTTGTCCTGTGTCTTTGTCTGGGCGTGGGCAGCTTCTTCGATTATCAGATCTCGAGCGCGCTGTTCAATATCGGCAGCATGTACGGTCGCTTTATCGAGGCGGCCGGCGAGCTGCCGTTTGAGCTGACGGCGAGCATCGCGGGCGTTATGCTCGTGCGCGCGGTGCGTCCCGACTCCAGGGGGAGCAAATGGCTCGCCGTGCTCGGCATCCTCATCAACGTGGGCCTGCTCGGCTACGAGATCGTTTCGTCCCTGAGGGTTGGCGGCAAACTCATCGCGGCTCAGTTGGTGCTGACGTTTGTGCTGGTCATCGCCGCCAATCTTATCGTCTATCGTCTCACGCGCACGACCGAGCCCGACGAGCTCACGCGCTGGGCGTTGATGGTGCTTGTCGTGTGGGTCGCTCAGGCCATCATCCTCAACGTGATTGTCAAGCCGCTGTGGTCGCGCCCACGCATGCGCGTGATCGAGGTGACGCAGGGACTCGAGTTTCAGCCGTGGTGGGTGATCGGCAACCCTGACAAGTGGGCCTATATTGCCGCCGGTGTAGTCAAGGACGGCTTTAAGTCGTTTGCGAGCGGACACACGGCGCATGCGGCGATTGGCCTTATGCTCGCCGGGCTTCCCGCGGCAGCCTTTAAGGAAAAATCTTCGCGTCGCCGCGTGATCTTTTGGGCGGCGGCTGTGGTCGCGGCGCTCGTCGCGCTTGGCCGCATCGTGATCGGTGCACACTTTTTGAGCGACGTGAGCTGCGGTTTTGCCCTGGTACTGGCGCTTGAGTGCCTTGCCGCGCGCATTGCCTATCCCAACGGCGTACAATAGCTCCGTTTGAATCATCTGGCCGATACCCGGTAAGAGAGGATTGCCATGCTCGCGTTCAACAACGACTATTCCCACGGTGCACATCCGGCAGTGCTGCAGGCGCTCGTCGATACCAACATGGAACCGCAGCCTGGCTACGGTACCGATGCGCATACCGAGCGCGCCAAGCAACTTATTCGCGAGGCCTGCCAGGCCCCCGATGCCGACGTGTTTTTTCTGGTGGGCGGCACGCAGGCCAACGCGACGGTGATCGACATGCTGCTTGCGCCCTACGAGGGCGTCGTTGCTGCCGAGACTGGCCACGTTGCCTGTCACGAGGCGGGCGCCATCGAGTTTGGCGGCCACAAGGTGCTCACCATCCCCGGCTACGAGGGCAAGATGCACGCCGAGGACCTCGAGAACTATATCCAGGTGTTCTACGAAAACGAGAGCTACGAGCACACAGTGTTCCCGGGTGCCGTGTACGTGAGTCTATCGACCGAGTACGGCACGCTGTACTCCAAGGCCGAGCTCGCGGCGATTCACGCGGTGTGCCAGAAGCGCGAGATTCCGCTGTTTGTGGACGGTGCTCGTCTGGCCTATGCGCTGGCGGCCGATGAGTGCGACATTACCCTGCCCGAGCTGGCGCAGCTGTGCGACGTATTCTACATTGGCGGCACCAAGTGCGGCGCGCTTTGCGGCGAGGCTGTGGTGTTCTGCGGCGTGCACGCCCCGGCGCATCCCATTCCGCGTATTAAGCAGCACGGCGCGCTGTTGGCCAAGGGTCGCCTGACGGGCGTGCAGTTTGAGGCGCTCTTTACCGACGGCCTGTATTTTGAGATTGGCCGTCAGGCGATCGAAACCGCGCGGGCGCTTCGTCGCGTGCTGCACGAGCACGGCTACCGGTTCTTCTTGGAGACGCCCACAAACCAGCAGTTCGTGATTCTGCCCAACGAGGACATGGCCCGCATTCGCGAGCATGCGGCGATCGAGTACTGGGAAAAGTACGACGATACCCACACGGTGGTGCGCTTTTGCACCAGCTGGGCCACGACGCAGGAGGACATCGACGCGCTGGCGGCTGTCCTGTAGTCTGATGTAATGACAAGGGGCCGCCCTGTGCCTGGACTTGGCGCAAGGCGGCCTTTGTTTTTGAGGGAGAAGGGTTGTATGACCGAGATGTCCGAGCCGACGATTCGCCTGGCGACGCCCGAAGACGCGCCGGCGTTGCTTGCCATCTATGAGCCGTATGTGCGCCAGACGGCGATTACCTGCGAATACGAGGTGCCGAGCGTTGAGGAGTTCGCCGGGCGTATTGAGCGTACGCTCAAGCGCTATCCGTATTTGGTGATGGAGTTGGACGGGCGTCCGGTAGGCTATGCCTACGTGAGTCCGCTTAACAGCCGCGAGGCATACGACTGGTCGGTCGAGACGTCGATCTACCTGGCACGCGATGTGCGCCATGGCGGGCTGGGTCGCAAGCTGCACGATGCGCTCAAGCAGTGCCTGATCGCGATGGGCATCACCAATATGTGCGCGCTCATCGCCGTGCCGCACGATAAGGACGATGAGTACCTGACGCACAGCAGTCAGGATTTCCATGCTCATATGGGATATCGCCTGGTGGGCACCTTCGATCGCTGCGCCCAAAAGTTCGGCCGCTGGTACGACATGTGCTGGATGGAGCTGGTCCTAGCCGAGCGCACACCCAACCAACCCAAACCAACCTGGTTCCCCGACCTCCCCAAACCTATCATTTAGGGACAGGTTTATTTTGGCAGGTTAGCCGATTGGCTCGGTGTATTTGGCGCGGTCGGTGCGTTGGATGCGCTTAGAGACATGGAGCGGTCGGCCGTCGGTGTCGTAGACGTAGTCGGTGATCAGGATCAGCGCCTGCCCGCGCTCGACGTTGAGCAAAAACGCCTCGTTTTGCGAGGCATAGCACACCTCAAAGGTCTTATGTCCCTGTGCTGGCGCGCGATGGAATTCTTGGCGCAGCGTCGCGTAGAGCGAACCGTTGATATCGCGATCGATGAGCGTCTCGAAGCTTGGCGGCAGGTAGGTGGTCTCCAGGCACAGCGGCACGTCGTCCAGGTAGCGCAGGCGGACAAGTTTGACGAGCTTGCTGCCCACGGCGGCGTCAAAGAACTTAGCTATGCTGCCGGCCGCCTTGGCAAAGCCCGAGTCCACGGTGCGCGTGGTGGGCTTCATGCCCTGACCTTCGACCTGCTTGGTATAGCTCGAAAACACTAGGTTGTTCTCGTGGAGCGCGGGCGTGTCGGCCACAAAGGCGCCACGCCCGCGCTCGGTGCGCACCAGGCCCTCATCAACGAGAACCTTAAGGGCGTGGCGCACGGTGCTGCGCGACAGCCCCGATTCGTCCATGAGTTCCATCTCGGACGGCAGCTTGTCTCCGCGTGCGTAGATGCCGGCGGCGATGCGGTCACGCAACATGCCCGCCAAGCGCTCGTATTGGTTCAGTTTCTTTTTAGACGAAGCGTTCATGTGATCAACCTGTATCTAACTTGTATGCCTATCTAAGTAAGCATGTATTCAATACAACAACAAAACCGCTGGTAGCCAGTTGTCGAAAACCGCATCAGCAAAATATCTAAGACAAATATAGCATACAACTAGTCGACATAACCAAAACATGTATGTAACTTGTATGCCATCGAGAGCATCAAACGAGAAGAAAGGCTGATGCACGATGACTACTCAGGAACAGGTTAAGGACGTCGTCTCCCAGGTTTTGGCTGACAAGGCTGACAAGGGCGGCATCAAGCGCGTCGTGTGGATTGGCGCCGGCGGATCCAACGGCGGTAACTATCCTGCCCAGTACTTTATGGAGCACGAGGCCACGCAGGTCGTGAGCTCCAGCTACACCAGCAACGAGTTCGTGCACGCCACCCCGGCCTACGTCAACGAGAACACCCTGGCCGTCGTCGTGTCCATGCGCGGCACCAAGGAGACCATCGTTGCCGCCCAGGTCGCCAAGGACCACGGCGCCAGCACCATCGCCATCTATGTTGACGAGTCCGGCCTCACCGAGGTCTGCGACTACAAGATCCAGTACGACAGCCTGGCCGTCGACGAGTCCTGCATGGGCCGCACCAACTCTGCCGTCGTGACCATGATCGCCATGGAGCTTACGCAGCAGACCGAGGGCTATGCCGAGTATGAGACCGCTATGGCCGCCTTCGACCTGGTTGACCCCATCTATCGCAAGGCCGTCGAGTACACCCGTCCGCTCGCCGCCAAGTGGGCCGAGCAAAACGCCGACAAGCCCTGCATCAACGTGATGGCTCAGGGTCCGCTCTTTGGTGCCGCCTACGTCTTTAGCATCTGCAACGTGCAGGAGATGCTGCAGATCGACTCCTGCACCATCAACACCTGCGACTTCTTCCACGGCCCCTTCGAGATCCTGGACAAGCGCACCTCGCTGTTCCAGCTCATCAGCGTCGGCCGCAGCCGCTGCAACGACGAGCGCGGCATCCGCTTCGTCAACCAGTACGGTGGCGAGCGCGTCTATCAGCTCGACGCCAAGGAGCTCGGCCTCAACGACATCAAGGACAGCGTGAGCGAGTACTTCAATCACCTGATCTTTGCCCCGATCCTCAACAACGTGTACATGCGTGCGCTCTCTGCCGTCACCCACAAGGACTACATGACGCGCCGCTACATGTGGAAGCTGGACTACTAGGGGATAGAGCGGCCTAACAGCTCGATGTCCTCATAAGTTGCGGTGGAATAGTTCCTGCTTGGGGGCTTGAAGCCTCTATTTAGGAACTATTTCACCGCAACCGCCCAGTAATCCGCTGGGGGCGGAGGAAAACGGATCACTTATCCGCTCGCCGATTTGTGTCTTGAAAAATGTATATAACGACTATAACGTAGTACGAAACATATTGGAAACAATACCGAGGAGGCTGCGTTGAAGAAAAGCAATCTGGGCTATGTGCTGGTGCTGATCGCCGCGCTTATGTGGGGCAGCATCGGAATCTTTGTAAACGGCATCTCGGCCATGGGCGTTTCGTCCCAGAGCATGGCTGCCTTTCGCTTGTTGGTCGGAGCGCTTATCTTGGCGCCGGTCCTGATGTTTATGGGCTGCCGTCCGGGTGAGGGGTCTACCGTGGCTCAGGGTCCGCTGGCCCTGTTCAAGGCAAGCCCTAAAGAGCTTGTTCCCTGTGCGCTTGTCGGCATCGTCGGTTTGGCCGCCGCCAACACCTGTTATTACGAGTGCATGGGCGAGGTGGGCATGTCCACGGCCTCGGTGCTGCTCTACACCTCGCCGGTGTTTGGCGTCATGCTCGGCCGCGTGCTTTATCGCGAGGACGTGACCCCCAACAAGCTCGTTGCCATTGTCTTTAACATCGTAGGCTGCGCGCTTGCAGTGACCAATGGCGACCTTTCCGGTTTTCATTTTTCGGTTTGGGGCGTCACGTCGGGCGTGATTGCAGGCCTTTGTGGTGCGTCGCTCGCGGTGTTTAGCCGAATAGCAACCAAGACGGTCCACCCGCTGGCTGTCACGTTTTGGGGCTTTGTTTTTGGCGGTGCGGTTATGGCAGCTATCGCGGCTCCGTGGCCGGATGTCGCCGCGGCAATGTCGCCACAGCTGCTGCTGCTGTTCCTTGGCTTTGGACTCATCCCCACAGCCGTTGCTTACATCTTATATATGCAGGGTCTGTCCATGGGGCTCGAGACATCGAAAGTTCCCGTCGTAATGTCTTTCGAGACGGTCGTCACCGTACTGGTGGGCATTGGTGTCTACGCCGAGCCCGCCGGCGCGATTAAAGTCCTGGGCATCGTGTTGGTGCTCGCGTCCATCCTGATTATGAACACCGACTTCTCCAAGCTGCGCAACAGTGTGTTTGTCGGTCATGTCATTGAGAGCATGACCTTTAAGCCCAACGCGTGGTGGACCGAAAAATCTCAGGACATGGATCTGTTTAAGGAACGCACCGGCATTGCGCTGGAACCCACCGTACAGGAAAGCCCCTGGTACTTCGTGCGATAGGGGATTGCGCGCAGGGTCTGACCTGGGGTTATCCAGCTAGCGCCGGCCTACCCAGTCCAACGTTTCGAGTACGTTAAACCCGTCAACGGTCGATTTTCACCCGCGAACGGTCTTTATACTAATTAGCAATATAAGCAACGTATAAGACGTTATAATGACCATAACGAAAAGGAGGAGGCAAGATGAATCAGATCATTCTCGCATCTCATGGCGGCCTGGCCGCAGGCGCCAAAGACACGCTCGAGATGGTTCTCGGCGACGTGTCGAACGTCCACGTCGTGTCGCTTGCTCGTGACGACAAGGAGCCCATCACCAATAAGGTTGAGGCTATGATCGCCACGTTCAACGCGGACGACACCGTCTATGTGCTGACCGATATGCTCGGCAGCTCGGTCAACAACAACATGGTCGAGCTTTCCAAGAACGGCACGAAGTTCACGGTTGTCAGCGGTTTCAACATCCCGTTGGCGCTCACGCTTGCTATGAGCCCCGCCCCCGTCAAGGGCGCCGAGCTCGCGGCCCTCATCAATGAGGCCCGCACCGGTCTGACCAACCCCAACGCACCGGTCGAGGCCGCCGCGGCTCCCGCCAAGAAGGCCAAGGCGTCCCGTCACAGCTCCGGTCCCGCCAAGATCGTCCTCGCACGTCTTGACTACCGTCTGCTGCACGGCCAGGTCGTCTTTACCTGGACCACCAAGGTTCAGGCCGAGCGCATCATCGTCGTCGACAACGCTGCCGCCAACGATGACATCAAGAAGGGCGCTCTTAAGCTGGCCAAGCCCCAGGGCGTGCGCCTGAACGTCTTCACCGTCGAGCGTGCCCTCGCCAAGATGGACAAACTCAACACCCTCGGCGAGCGCGTCATGTTTGTCTTTGGCAACACTGCCGAGATGCTGCAGTTCTGCCAGGGCTACAAGCTCGACGCCATCAACCTGGGCGCCACCGCCAACCACGACGGTGCCGATCAGATTGGCGGCAAGGACAGCTCCGTCTTCTTCGACGCCACCCAGAAGGCCGACGTCAACCAGCTGCTCGACATGGGCATCAAGCTCTACGTCCAGCAGACCCCTACGTATCAGAGCGTCGACATCGACGCCAAGCTGTAATCAACCAGGCTTTTGCCTGACTGAAAGGAGAAGGGTATGAATACGTTCATCAGTGCGGTGCTCGTCGGCCTCGTCGGCGTGTTCTGCATGTGGGACTCCCGCCTGCTCGGTCGTCTTAACTTCGAGCAGCCCCTCGTTGGCGCTACGCTCGTCGGTCTGCTGCTGGGCGATGTGCCCACCGGCCTTGCCGTCGGTGTCGCCGTCGAGCTCGTGTCCATGGGCCTGGTGCAGGTCGGCGCCGCCGTTCCGCCCGATATGGTCCTGGGCGGCATCGTGGCCGCTGCCTTTGCGTGCCTGACCGATGCTTCTGCCGAGACCGCCATGACGATCGCCATCCCGGTCGCCGTCCTGGGTCAGCTCCTCGGCATCGTGTTCCGTTCCATCATCGCCGCCCTCACCCATGTGGCAGATAGCGCGATCGATAACGGAAAGTTCAAGACCGCCTATCGTATGCACATCTGCGCCGGCTCCGGTCTGTACGCCATCATGTACTTCCTGCCGATCTTCCTCGCCGTCTTTGTTGGCACCGACCTGGTTCAGGCCATCGTCAACATGGTTCCCGAGTGGCTGTCCACTGGTCTTAACGTTTCGACCAAGATCATGACCGCCTACGGCTTGGCCCTGCTGCTCACCATGATGATCAAGAAGGGTATGACTCCGTTCCTGTTCATCGGTTTCCTGCTCGCCGCTTACCTCAACCTGTCCGTCATCGCGGTCGCTCTGATCGGTGTGTGCCTGGCTGTCGTCTTCATGGGCTTCAAGTTCAACGGGTCCCATGCAGCCGCCGGTGTCGATTCCGACTACGATCCGCTCGAAGACGACGAAGACTAAGGAGGAACACACTATGGCAACCGCAACCAAGGACGTGTCCCTGAACAAGAAGGTCAGCCAGTTCTTCTGGCGCTCCTGGGCCATCCAGGCCTCTTGGAACTACGAGCGTCAGATGAACATGGGCTTCCTCTACGGCATGGTTCCCACGCTCGACCGCCTCTATCCGGACGAGTCCGACCCCAAGCAGCTCGCTGCTAAGAAAGAGGCTTACCACCGTCACATGTCGTTCTACAACTGCACCCCGCAGACGAGCGCCTTTATCCTGGGCCTCACCGCCTCCATGGAGGAGGAGTACGCCAAGGATCCCGAGAACTTCAACCCCGATTCGATTAACGCGGTCAAGACCTCCCTTATGGGCCCGCTTTCCGGCATCGGTGACTCCTTCTTCCAGGGCACCATCCGTGTTATCGCCTTTGGTCTGGGCGTTCAGCTGGCTCAGCAGGGCTCCATCATGGGCCCGATCCTGGCCATGCTCATCTCCATCGTCCCCTCTGTGCTGATCACTTGGTTCGCAGCCAAGATGGGCTATCAGGGCGGCCACGAGTACCTGAGCAAGCTTCAGGGCGGCGACCTCATGGAGAAGCTCATGTATGTCTGCGGCATCGTGGGTCTTATGTCCGTAGGCGGCATGATCGCCACGCTGATCGGCGCCACCACCCCGCTGCAGTTCGCTGAGGGCACCGTCGTTATCCAGGACATCCTGGACGGCATGATGCCCCAGATGATCTCCCTTGGCCTCACCGGCCTTATGTACTGGCTCATCAAGAAGAACGTCAACACCGGTTGGCTTCTCGTGATCGCCATCGTGGGCGGCATCGCCCTCTCCGCGGTCGGCATCCTGGCCTAGTCGCGACTAAGCGCCTAACCGCTTTCCCCCGGGGGCCTGCCTGGCATCCCATACCCCAGGCAGGCTTCCATCCCCAAAATGCGACAATGGGACAGTCCCTTTGTCGCATCCTCAACGGGCCGGCGACTCGGTCCAAATCACGGTAACCCTGCGAGCGCCCGGCAATGTGGCGCCGCAAAAATCGAAAGGAATGTGTCAGATGTACGAGATCGACCTTAACCTCCCTAAGCAGATCGTCGCTGACGTCCTGTCCAACCACGAGATCCACAGTGTCGCCTTCGTCGGCTGCGGTGCTTCCATGTCCGACCTGTACCCCGCCAAGTACTTCCTGGCCAACAACACGGACAAGCTGAACGTTCAGATCTTCACCGCTAACGAGTTCAACTATGACACGCCTTCCTGGGTCAACGAGCACACCTTCGTGATCACCTGCTCCCTCGGTGGCTCCACGCCCGAGACCGTCGAGGCCAACAAGACCGCCAAGAAGCACAACTGCCCGGTCGTCTCCCTCACCAACAAGGCTGGCTCCGCTCTGACCGTCGACGCTGACTACGTCATCGTTCACGGCTTCCACGCCAACTTCGCTGCCAAGTGCGAGAAGCCCGGCTACGCCATCGCTCTTGCTGTCGAGATCCTTCAGCAGACCGAGGGTTATGACCACTACGAGGACATGATCACCGGCCTCACCAACGTCTTCGAGCTCTGCGAGAACGCCGCTCAGTCCTGCAAGAAGCTCGCCAAGAAGTTCGCCGAGGACTTCAAGGACGACAAGATGATCTACTTCATGGCTTCCGGTGCCTCCGAGAAGATGGCTTACTCTCACGCCGCCTTCCTGTTCACCGAGATGCAGTGGATCGACGCCGCTGCCTACAACACCGGCGAGTACTTCCACGGCCCGTTCGAGGTTTCCACCGAGGGTAAGCCCTACGTCTTCTTCATGTCCGATGGCGCTACCCGTCCGATGGACGCCCGCGCCCTCACCTTCCTTAAGCGCATGGGCGCCAAGGTCGCTCTGATCGACTCCAAGGACTACGGCCTGGCTGACGCCGTGCCCGCGAGCGTTGTCACCTACTTCAACCCGCTGCTGCACCTCGCCGTTATGCGTGAGTACGGCAACCAGATCGCCGAGGCCCGCCAGCACCCGCTGACCATGCGTCGCTACATGTGGAAGCTTTCCTACTAATCACAAGTAAGTAGACCTTACGGGTTGATTGAGAGGGGATGGGGTTTGTGCCCCGTCCCCTTTTTGCTTTGGGGGCGTGTCTGTCGCGCCGCAAAACCCCAGATAAAACCTACCAAAATAAACCTGTCCCTTTTTGGCAGGTGGGAGGAGATGCGTATGATCAAAGCGGTGCTGTTTGATATGGACGGCGTGCTGGTCGATACCGAGTGGTTCTACAACCGTCGTCGCGTGGCGTTTATGGAAGAGAAAGGGTTCCACTTTGACGAGATCCCCGATCTTTCGGGGTCTAACGAGCCTGCCATTTGGGAGGCGCTGGTGCCCGACGATGTTGAGCTGCGCGAGCGTCTGCGCGTGGAGTACAAGCAGGTCTACAGCCCGGACCATCCCGTTCCGTATGCCGAGCTGCTCAACGAGCAGACGGAGCCGGTGATGCGTGAGCTGCACGAGCGCGGCGTGATGTGCGCCATCGCGAGCTCGTCCTATCGCGAGCTGATCGACGAGCTGGTGGAGATCGCCGGTATCGCCGACGTGCTGGACTACACCATCAGCGGTCACGAGTGCAGTGCGTTTAAGCCCGACCCCGAGATCTACCTGCGTGCCATGGAGGCGCTGGGGGTGGAGTCTGCCGAGTGCCTGGTTATCGAGGATTCGCCTTTGGGGATCGAGGCTGGCAAGCGCTCCGGCGCCCGAGTCCTGGCGCTGCGTCCGCACGAGGGCGTCAACCTCGATCAATCGCGAGCCGATGCCGTTATCGATAATCTGACCGACATTTTGGCCGCTTTGTAGTGTCAATCCGCCGCGAGAAGCACGGGTACAAACGTTTTTTGCGGTGGACTGGCTCAATTTGGTTTCGATTTTGATCCGTTTGGCTTCGATTCGGGCTAAGTGAGTAGACCTTTTGACGCAGGCCGAGCACAATGCATATCTTCCTTTGTAAAACCGACGCTCCTATAAGTTGTCAATAGGCAGTTTGCGGGAGCGCTCCCTTCAATTCGCACAGGAGCTCGTAATACCTCCTCTCCAGTTTCGTCGACCGCCGTCTCCCATGTTCCAGGTGACCGAGTGAGGCCGCGG
>JAXJMV010000048.1:0-27679 GCA_036312985.1 Collinsella sp. | reverse complement strand
TCTTGAAGTTGAGGACCAGGTCTTCGGCGTTCATGCTGCCCCCATCGCCGCGCGTCTACAGGGCTAACGATATGGCACCGTGGGGACACATGTATGTCAATCCTGGTCTAACAGAGCCTTAAAAAATCATTTTGGTGACGCGCGGCGGAAGACCAGTCTTTTTTGGGACGAGAAAATGATTTTTTAATCCCCGTCCCAGAAAAATCATCGCCAGAGTAGTTATTCGCAAAGGCGCATAGCCTCCTGCACGGCGCCGTATAGGTTAGCGTCGTTGCCCAGTTCTGCCGCCTTGACCTGCGGTACAGGGATGCCGGCGAGAATGCCCTCATAGCCCTCAAGCGCCGCGGGCATCTGGTCGCGAAGCGCGTCGATAAGTTCGGGGTGGCACGAAATGCCGCCCGCAATCACAAACACCTCGGGATCGAGCACCGCCTGTAGGTTTACGAGCATGGCGTTGAACGTGCGCGCATAGCGGTCAAGCGCGCGCTTCGCCGCCTCATCGCCAGCCTCAACCCACTCAAAAACGCGGCGCCCGTCCACCGTGCCATCGGCAGGTAAGTCCTTCTCGGCCACGACGAGATCGCGCAGCGCACGCCAGCCGCCTGTGCTCGAAAACATTCTGTCCCCCGATGCCAGCTGTGTCACATCGTTGCGCAGAAAGCTAAACTCGCCCGCAAAGCCATGTGCACCGCGGAGCACGCGGCCATCGATAACGATGCCGCCGCCGATGCCGGTGCCGATAGCGAGCACGACGCCAGTGCGGCATCCGCGAAGGGCGCCCGCTGCGTACTCGCCGAGCGCGCAGCATTTTCCGTCGTTGTTGACCGCCACCGGCATGTCAAACCGCTCGCGCAGCAACTTTCCCAGCGGACAGCCGTCCATGTAGGTAAGCGCGCCGCCGCGATGGATGGTGCCGTCCGCGTCATCCTCATAGATGCCGCCGGGTGCACTCACGCCCACGGCGGACACGCGATCGCGATACGGCTCGATAAGACCGGTCAGGGCCTCGACCGCTTCGTCTGCCGTAGCAAAATCGGTCGGCAGGCTGCCGCGCTCGCGGATGGAAAAATCCTCGCCCAGCACGGCCCACTTAACTGCCGTGCCGCCCACGTCGATGCCAAAATACTCTTTCATGCTGCCTCCGCTTCTGCGCCGATACGTCAATATCGGCAGACCATCCCGTCCATGCAAACACAGACAATTCCAGACAAGGCCAAGTATTTGGTTAACGGTCGCTTTTAGGCTGTAAACGGTGTTTAGTCTGTTTATAGCAGCTAATTCTATATATTACGCAATTATGCACTCATTTGGAACGAAGCAATTTAGCTAATTTACCTCAAGGGTAGTTAAAAAAGCCCCGTCCCAAATTAGCTACTTGAGACGGGGTGCAGGAAGCACTTAGCCCAAGACGTGAGCCAAGCGTGCCTTGAACTCCGCGAGGAAGCGCGGGGCGTCCACGGTTAGCGCCACAAGGGCGCTCTTGTCCGGGTCGGCCACGCGGCGCTCGTCGCAGATGGTGCGGCCACGATACTCGCCGAGCAGGTCAACGCGCAGGTTGCAGCCGAGTGCGCCCACGAGCGTGGGGTCGATCGCCACGGCAACGGCTAGCGGATCGTGCAGCGCACAGCCGCCAAGATAAGGCGCGTTCATCTCGTATGAGCCAATGTAGTGCTCGACCATGCCTGCAAACGCGCAGCCCGCCATGGTGCCCGAACCCGTCCAGCCGGCGATATCGCGGCGCGTCAGCACCACGCGATGCGTCACGTCCAAACCAACCATGGTGAGCTTGCGGCCCGAGCGCAGCACGGCGTCGGCGGCCTCGGGGTCGCTTGCCATGTTGGCCTCGGCGCCCGCGCTCACGTTGCCGGGCACGGTAAGGGCGCCGCCCATCACGACCACGCGGCCGATAGACATCATCGCCGCCGCATCGCGCTCAAGAGCAAGCGCCAAGTTTGAGAGCGGGCCGGTCGCCACGTAGACCAAATCGGGGCCATAGGTGCGTGCGGCATCGATCAGATAATCGACCGCCGCATTGCCATCGGCCGACGTCGCCCCAACCGGCTCATACGGCGATGCGGGCACGCTCGCGCCGCCAATGCCGTTTTTGCCGTGAATGAGCGTGGTGGACGCTGGCGGCGTATAGGGCTCGTTCGCCTTGATGGGACGATCGGCGCCCAGGTACACCGGCACCTCGGGTCGGCCCAACAGGTCGAGCACCGCCAAGCAGTTATGCGCCGACTGCTCGACACGCACGTTGCCAAAGCACGTGGTAATGCCGACGAGCTCCACCTCGGGGCTCGCGATGGCATAGGCGAGCGCCATGGCGTCGTCCACGCCCATATCCAAATCAAGGATCAGCTTCTTGGTTGCCATTGTTCTACTCCGCTTCTCCGTCTAAACCGTCTAAACCTAACTTACGTTCAACTTCGGCGCGCGTGGGAATCGATTGCTGAGCACCCAGGCGCGATACCGTCACTGCCGAGGCGCGAGCGCCTGCGACCATGCACTCAAAAAGGGGCAAGCCCTGCAGCCGAGCCGCCGCAAGTGCGCCGATAAACGTATCGCCGGCGGCCGTCGTGTCGACCACCTCGCTAGAGAGCGCCGGCATGCGTAGCAGCCCTCCATCATCGCCGAGCGTAACCGATCCGGATCCGCCCAGTGTGATAACCGCGGCACCGGCGCCCTTAGCGAGCAAGGCCTTAAGCGCGGCCACGCAGCTCGCGTCATCCGTGGGCAAGATGCCCGTTAGCACCTGACACTCGGTCTCGTTGGGGCAGACCAAGTCGACCGCAGGCCAGACCTCCGCAGGCAACTCACAAGCAGGCGCTGGATTAAAGACCGTATAGAACCCCAGCTCGTGAGCGCAAACAAGCGCATCGGCCGTCGCCGCAAGGTCGCATTCGCCCTGGGCGATAAAGACGCTTCCGGCAGCCGGGGCAATCTCGCTGGCGTCGCCGTCGAGCTCATGGGCCACCAGACGCCTCAACGCGCAGGCAACGTCCGCGCCCGCAAGCGCATAGTTGGCGCCCGGTGACAGTATGATGCGGTTGTCGCCCTCGCAGCGAACGATGGTCGCCGTTCCCGTCTCCACGTCATCGCGATGCACTACAAAGTCACAGTCCACGCCGGCGTCTTGGAGCCCCACCACGAGCGCCGCGCCGAACGCGTCGCGACCGACCGCGCCGATCATGTGCGTGCAAGCGCCCATACGCGCGGCAGCTACGGCCTGATTGGCGCCCTTGCCGCCGGCGTTGGTGATAAACCCGCTGCCGCCGACGGTCTCGCCCGCACGCGGTATGCGCTCGCACGCCACCGAAAGGTCCATGTTCATGCTGCCGAACACCGCAACGATGCCGCGATCTGCCATGGAAACCTCCTCATCTGCGGGCCTTATGCCCACCGCCAGCCGTCGATCGTGCACTCTCGCACCCCCTATAACTTTAGTTCACTTTGATGTGGACGCGCGCTTGAGCTTGCGCCAGCAGCAAGCATTCACAGGAGCAGGCAGCTACAATGAAGGCGTGCTGATTATTCTCGTCATTGGATGATGTTTTATGGAACAACTCTCGCAATCGGGCTCGCGCGGTCGACGCCGCACGGGCAACGAGCCGGCGCCGCACGAACGCGTGAAGGGCGAACGCCGTGCCAACGAACCGCGACGCACCGTGAGCTCCCATCGTGCTTCTGCCAACAACGCGGGCCGCGCCAACACTCCCGCCGCGGAGCAGACGCCTGCTCGCCCCAAATCCCGCTACATCCCTGCCCTTGACGGCCTGCGTACGCTCGCCGTCGTCGCGGTGGTGCTCTATCACCTTAACCTCACGTGGGCGCAGGGCGGCCTGCTTGGCGTCACGATCTTCTTTGTGCTTTCGGGCTATCTGATCACGCGCTTGCTGCTCAACGAAGTCGCTAAGACCGGACGCATCGACCTTAAGAGCTTCTGGATTCGCCGCATCCGTCGCCTGGTCCCCGCCGTGGTGACCGTCGTGGTGGTAACCTGCGCGCTGTGCACTCTCTTTAACCACGTGATGCTCACCAAGATGCGCCCCGACATCCTGCCGTCGCTGCTGTTCTTCAACAACTGGTGGCAGATTGCCCAAAACGTCTCGTACTTCAATGCTCTGGGCGACCCCTCGCCGCTCACGCACTTTTGGTCGCTTGCCATCGAGGAACAGTTCTACCTGATTTGGCCGCCACTGCTGTTTGCCATGGTATCCATGCATGTGAGCAAACCCAACACGCGCCGCGTGGTTCTGGGCCTTGCCGTGGTATCTGCCCTAGCCATGATGGTGCTTTACAACCCTGTCGCCGACCCCAGCCGCGTGTACTACGGCACCGACACCCGCGTGTTCTCGCTGCTGCTGGGTGCCTGGATGGCCTTTATCCCCGATCGCGACCTGGCGCCGGTGCGTCTCGCTCATCGTTTGGGGCTCAATCGCCTGGCTGGCGCCGCCAAGCACGGCAAGAACGCCGAGGGCAAACCTGGCGAGAAGGCCGACGAAGCAGCCGAGACCGCCCCGGCACAGCCGAGCGCCCTCGTGCGTTTTTGGTCCTCGCCCGCATCCATCGATGTGTTGGGCGTCGTGGGTCTGGTTGGCCTTGCCGCCATGGTCGCGCTCACCAACGGCTACACCGCCTTCCAGTATCGCGGAGGCACGCTGCTGTGCTCGATCCTCACGCTCATGGTCATCGCGGCCTGCGTGCAGCCCCAGGGAATGGTGGCCCGCGCGCTATCCGCCGAGCCGCTCGTATGGGTTGGCAAGCGCTCCTACAGCATCTACCTGTGGCACTATCCGCTGTTGCTGCTCATGAACCCGGTCGCCAACATCAACGATACGCCGTGGTGGCAGTACATTTTGCAGGTGCTGTTGGTGGTCGCCGTGGCCGAATGCTCATATCGCTTTATCGAGACGCCGTTTAGGAAGGGCGCCTTTGGGCGAACCGTTGCCGAATTCCGCGATGGCACCACCACGCCCGCCAACTGGGCACGCACGCACGTCCCCGTCTGCGCAGCCTGCGCTGTCGTATTGGTCGTTGCACTGGGCGGCCTGATCTTTGTGCCCGAGACGTCTGCGCTGAGCGGCGAGGGCGCCGAAGTCCTCAACAAGGAAGCCAAGAACACCGCGCCCACCGACCAGCAGGCGGCCGACGACACCGACAAGGACAACGACGGCTTCCCCGATGGCTCCTACGATCTGCTTATGATCGGCGACTCCGTGTCGCTGCGTGCCGTAGACACCTTTGACGGCGTGTTCCCGCACAGCCATATCGATGCCGAAAAGGGCCGCCAGTTTGATGCGGGGCGCGCGACATTTGAGGGCTATATCCAGCAGAACCTTGCCGGCAAGATCGTGGTCTTTGCCCTGGGCACCAACGGCTTGGTAACCGACGACCAGATCGACGCCATCATGGCCGATGTAGAAGATAAGCGTATTGTGGTGTTTGTGAACACGCGCAGCCCGCAGCCGTGGGTTGGCTCTACCAACCAGGCCATCGCCAACGCCGCTACGCGCTACAAGAACGTGCGCGTTGTCGACTGGTACGGATACAGCGCTAACCGAAATGACCTGTTCGACGGCGATGGCACGCATCTATCGACCACCGGCGTGACCGAGTATCTCAACTTGATCCACGACGCGGTCAAGAAGGACCTGCCCGTGCACCCCGAGGACCACGTCAACGACCCGCAGCCGGCAGCGGTCAAGTCTGCCACCGACGCACTCGTCAATGCGCTCGCTCTCAAGCCGCACAAGCTGGGCACCGACAAGTAACCTGCAGCGCAAACTTCCCACATCCGGAGGGGGTGTCTGCCACGGCAGACACCCCCTCCGGCAGTTAGGGACACTCCTGGCGCAGCCAATGAAGACCTCTACGGATGAATTCCAGGCCGCTCCGTCGCTCCAGACATCGTTTCCGCGCCTCGTGCCTGCCCCAAACAATCAAAACAAGCCCTTTTCGCCGCACCCTCAAAGGTCTGTGGGCAAAAAAGGGCAAATATGAGTACTGTTACCATTTAGTAGCAGGCAAAACCACCCAAAATGACGTCCGAGCGACCCCTACAACCCCCTAAAGCAGCCAACCTGACTGGTTTAAGGCGTATTGGAGCCAATTTTAATGAACATACTAAAGGCTATGTTCATTATCTTTTAGGATGTAAATGCTATTCACTTAGCAACAGTACTCATATTTGGCATTTTTTGTCCATTGCTATATAACTAACACCCTATAGCAGACAAAAAACAGGCCGCAGCCCATCGCTGCGGCCTGTTCGGAAGCAAAAGTGGGCGTTAAGCGCTGTAGCCCATCGCCTGCAGAACAAACATGACGACCGTGAGCACCGTAATCACACCGATAGTCGCCCAAGTGAGCACATTCCACACGCGGCCGTTGCGGTTGGCACCCATAATGTGACGGTCAGCGGCAATAACCACCTGGAACACCAGAACCACGGGCAGTAGCACGCCATTGATGACCTGCGAGGTCATCATAATCTGGAACAAATCGACGCCGGGCATAAGCACCAGCACGGCAGAGATACCGATGATGGCCGTAATGATGCCGCGATAGACCGGAGCCTCGTCCCAGCTGCGGTCGGCACCGCGCTCCCAGCCAAATGCCTCGCAGATAGCGCTCGACGTAACGCCCGGCAGCACGCAGGCAGCCAAGAAGCTCGCCGCGACCAGGCCCGAGGCAAACAGTACCGTGGACCACTGACCCGCAATAGGCTCCAGCGCACGGGCAGCATCGGCAGCATCGCTAATCTGAATGCCCGCCGGGAACAACACCGTACCGGTCGTGATGATAATAAAGCCGGCAATGACATCGGCGGCAAGCGAGCCGCTCACGGTATCGATGCGCTGCAGCACGATATCGTCCTCGCCCGCGTTCTTATCGACCACGTTGTTCTGAGCCAAGAAGATCATCCACGGTGCAATGGTGGTACCGATTGTTGCGACCACGAGCGACACGTAGCTGGGATCGTTCTGAATATTGGGGACGACCAAGTCGACCGCGACCTCGCCCCAGTTGGGGCCGGCCATAAACGCGGCGACGATGTAGGTTACGAACACGCAGCTTACCAGCAGCAAAATCTTCTCGATGCGCTGGAAACTGCCCGACATGGCAAGCATCCACACCAGCAGCGCCACGAGCGGCACCGAGATGCTCGCCGGAACGCCAAACAGAGCAAGGCCACTCGCGATACCCGCGAACTCCGAAATGGTCACCGCCGTGTTGGCGATCAACAGCGCCGCCATGGCCAGCACGCTCTTGCGCACGCCAAAGCGCTCGCGAATGAGCGACGCCAGGCCCTTACCCGTGACGCATCCGCAGCGCGCCGCGGTCTCCTGCGTCACGATAAGCAGCACGGTCATGACGGGAAGCATCCAGAGCATCTTATAGCCATAGCTGGCGCCAGCGCTGGAATACGTGGCGATGCCGCCGGCGTCATTGCCCGAAAGCGCCGCCAGAAGACCGGGGCCCATGGCGCCAAAGATAGCCGCAATGGTCAGCTTTTGCTTGGTGCTCGCCTTTTGCTTCGTGTTTTGCACGCGACCACCTAACCCATGACCGACATGGTGAGCAGCACCGCGGCGATGCAGTACGCCACACACGAGATCATGACGGCGATGACGTTCATGGCGGTGCCCGACGTGTTAAGGTCGTGCTCGTCACGCCAGAACAGCACCATCAGGTAAATCACGGCGCTCATGTTGCCCACCAGGCAGATGATGGCGGCAATGTTAAAGCACCCGGTAAAGAGCTGCTCCTCAAACATGGACGCATCGGGGAACGCGGCGGTGCGCACCAGTTGCGCGCACAGGTAGGTCACGAGCGAAAGGATCAGGCCCATACCCGTGCTCTGGAAGAAGAATCCCAGGTACGGTTTGGGCTCGTCGTCGTGACCGTCATACTCCAGGAAGTAGTTCTTGACGAACGACACCATGCGCGAGGCAGCCAGCAGCACGAGCGGCATGGCGCACATGGGGAACACCACCAGATGCGCGGAGCCCAGCGCCGTCCCCAGCACCGTTGCCATGATGCACGAGGCGATGCCCCACACGACGACCCAGTACTGACGATGCACGAACCAGCTGAGCACGTTCGTCGAGTCGTCCGACGCGCTATCGCCCGAGCCGACACCGGCGATCTGCAGGTCCTCCTGATGCTCCTCGGCGATAACGTCCATGGCGTCGTCGAAGGTCACGATACCCAGGATATGACGGTTCTCGTCGCAGACAGGGATGGCAACCAGGTCGTACTTGGTCATCTCGTCCGTCACGTCTTCCTGATCCTCGTCGGGCGATACATAGACCAGATCGCGATAGGCGAGCTGGCCCAGCGTGGCGTCGCGGTCGGCCACGATCAGCGTGCGCAGCGAAAGCACGCCCGTCAGCATGCCGCTCGGGTCCTCGGTATAGACGTAATAGACACTCTCGAAGTCCTCGTCGAGTTTGCGAATCGCCTCAATGGCATCGCCGACCGTCGCCGTGGCGGGCAGCGAGACAAACTCCGAGGTCATGATGCGGCCGGCGGTGTTGTCCTCGTAGCCCAGCAGATTGCGAATCGCCTTCTCCTCCTTGACGCCCATCAGGCGCAGGAGCTTCTCGGCCTTCTCATAATCGAGCTCGTCGATCAGGTCGGCAGCGTCGTCCGGGTCCATCATGGCCAGCATCGACGATGCGTCGGTATCGGACAGGCCCTCGAGCATCTCGGTCATGAGCTCGTCGTCATCGAACTCCGAGATGGCCTCGGCGGCCTGTGCCGTATCGAGCTGCGCGAACACCTGCGCGCGCAGGCGCGGGTCGAGCTGCTCGATGATGTCAGCGATGTCGGCAGGATGCAGCTCGCCAAGCGTCTTGTGCGACACCGAGAGCTGGATGTTCTTAGTCGAGCGATCGAGCAGGTCCATGTAAGACCAGGCGATAATGTCCTCACTGAGCGGCTTGCCCAGGTGCTTCATAAAGCCCTCGACGACATGCTCGAGCGCGGGGCTGATCGCGCGCAGCAGACCGCGGGCGCCGACCTCGGCACCCAGCAGGCGCAGCTGATTTTCGCCCGACATGGAAAACTTGATGTCGTTTACGCGCACGACCTTCATGCCCTGTGTGTCGACAATCTGCTTGTTAAGCACGTCGCGGGCAAGCAAGAGTTCAGTCGGCTGCAAGTACGAAAAACGGATTTCGGTGGCCGACGTCTTAAGGTGTACGCCCGTCTCGTCGATACGGTCGACCCATTTGCGCCAACTGATCATAAACGGCGTCTTGCCGGGACCGCGGAACGCGAGCGACGTCACGTGCGGGAAAACTTCGCCGGTTGCAATGCCAAAATCGTTAACCACGCCGAGCTTTTCGCCGTCGACGTCCAAGACTGGCAATTTGAGCATCTCACTCAGATAATTCAATGGTGCTCCCCATCATTATTCCTACGGACCGCGCGACCATGCCGGCACGCAATCCGTGGACTTTTTGATATGTATACGCATGCGCGGGCGGCACGCCGCTCGGCGCTCACACCCCGTGCACGCGCAGAAAGCACCTGCATGGGGTCATCGACTGTATGGTCGAGGTTTGGATTTCACCTGTAACCTTTCTCTTGACCCTCATTAACCGCAGTAACTATAGCATCAGCATCGCGCTGCGGCACCGAATTTATGCGCTGAACATTGCAGGCATACCAAACGCTGACGTATCCGTGACATAGAGCCGGATGGGTATGGTGGGACAAAGCGATTAAGACCGTCCTAAACGACCAGTCGTTTAGGCACGTCCCCGATGACTACTCTGTGGTGTCGTCGTCCTCGGGGAGTTGGGGGAACACGGCGTTTTTGGGCATGGAAACCTTGGTGAGCGAGGTGAGCTTTTTGCTCAATGCCGTGTCCGTCTTGACCAGGTCGCTGAGCGTCACGATCTTGTAGCCGTCGGCGACAAGGCCATCGATAATCTGCGGCAGCGCCTCGAGCGTCTGCTCGGCGCACTCATCGCTATCGGTGAGCAGCACAATATTGCCCGGCGTCATCGAGTCGAGCACGGTCGATACTTGCTCGTCGGCGCCGTTGAGCAGCCAGTCGCCCGAATCGATATTCCACGAAACCACGGCGGACACCAAATCCATCGAGTCGATCCAGTTTTGTTCGTCAAAGGCAGCGTAGGGAGCACGCAGCAGCATCGTCTTCACGCCGGTCGCCGACTTAATCGCATCGGCGCCTTTCGTGATCTGCTCGCGTACCGCCTCACGGTCCTGACCCTTGAGCGAATCGTCGCTGTAGCTGTTGGATCCAATCTCGCACCCGGCGTCGACAATCGCCTTGGCCGTGGCGGGCGAAGCCTCGGCCGCATCGCCCGAAAGGAAGAACGTCACGGTGACGCCCCTTTCCTTGAGCACCTGCAGAATCTGTTTGGTGGCGCCGCTCGGGCCCTCGTCAAACGTCAGCGCCACGTACTTTTCGTTGCCCTTGGGCGCCACGCTGGCGCATGCAACGACGCAATCGGTGGCGGGCACAACCTCGCCGCGGTCCTGCGTCTTGCCCGACTGCTCGCCAACCCACACCTCGGAGCGGCCCTGGACACCCCACGTCTGCACATACTCGATAGCGCCCGTGCCCTCGACCTTGAGCTTGGGCTCGATAACCGTAGCCTGAACCTCGTGCTTCTCGTAGGTGTTACGGCCATCCTTGACCGTCACCTTCTCGCCGCCCTCAAGTTCGCGGCTATCCCATTTGCCCTGCTTCACGCGCTTGCCGTCCACCTTTACCGACAGCTTTTCGCCCCCATGGCGCTTGAGCACGCTGTCATCGACGGCCAGCAGGTCGCCGGCATCGTAGGTGTCGGTCAGCTCCTGGTCGTCGATAAGATTCTGCAGCGTAGAGCCCACGCGCACCGCGGTCTTCTGGCCGTTGAGCTCCACGTCCACGCTGCGGTTGACGTAGCCCACGACGGCTGCGATAAACAGCACGAGCGCACAGCCCACGGCGATGAGCGCATAGGGCAAGCGAGACGGACGGCGAGGCGTGCGGCTGTTGCCGATGCGCGCGCTGCGGTCGCTAAACCCGCGGCTATGGTTGAGGTACATCGCGCCGGGCTTACGGCGAGGGCGGCGCTGACCGCTGGGCAGCTGTCCCAGGTCGCGGCGCGTCGTCGGACGCGCACCCGAACACCCGTTTAAGTTGGATCCGTTTTGGCGCATGTGCCCTCCCCCATAAACACAGCAAGCCGGAGCAACAGGTCTCCGGCTTGCCTCCCATCATTTGGTACGTCGCTATTTTGTAGCTTTTGACGAGCCTCCGCTCGCTTTTTGGTATTCGTCCTTAAAGGCCTTGAACATGCCGCGCGTCTTGCCGAGCTGCTTGCCCAGTGCGCGACTGCCCTTGTCCACGGCGACCGATCCCTTGTCGTCGAGCACCTTGGCGCCCTTTTTGACCTTGTCGCCCACCACGACACTTGCCTCGGCGGCCTTTGCAGCCGCACCGCCCGAATACCCGAGCGACTTGGCCTCGTCCGAGACGATCATCGCGCCGTTCTCGTAACCGCGCAGCATCGCCGGCGGCACCTGCGTGTCACCGACCAAAACACTCGAAGCAGCACCGGCGGTCACATAGAAAGCCTGCACGATGCCCGAGCGTGGCTTGAACTCAACGTCCGAGCAATAGCCCACGACGTCGCCCGATTCCGTGCGCACGTCCATACCGACCCAGATGATGCAATCGTCCAGGTTGATGTCGAGGCGCTTGGCAGCGGCGGCATCGTACGTGCCCTTGACGTCATCGACCGCAATGGCGCCCTCGTAGACGCCAATGGCATCGAGCGCTACGAATCGGTCGGGACGCTCGATCATGCCCGCGATATCGGACTGGCGGACCATAAAGCCGACCACGCGCGTACCGCCCGGGGTAAAGACCGGAAAGTGAATCTTTCCGAGCTTTTTAGGGCTGCGCGGCGTGCCGTCCTTTTTGGTGCGCTTGTCCGCGGTAGGCTTGCGATAGATCTTGGCGCCGACAAAATCCCCGGCGCGCATTATGCCTCGGTCGAGGGCTCCGCAGCCTCGGTATCGGCCTCGACGGCGTTCTCGACCACAACGTCGGCGGCAGGCGTCACGTTGCCGCCCGAAATGGCGTCGTTGAGCTGCTCGCGCAGCTGGTCCATGCGCTCGCGGGCCAGGTCGACCTTGGCGCGCAGGTCGTCGGTCTTGGCGTCGACCATCGGGCCAAAGTCACTCACCGCAGCACGGGCCTCCTCGGCGCTGCGCTCGTAGGTGTCACGCATATTGTCCCAGGCGTCGTTGGCGATATCGGCAGCCATGGCGCGGGTCTCGGCGCCCGAACGCGGGGCTAGAGCGACGCCGATGATGGCGCCGGCAGCGGCACCAAAAAGTGCGCCGGAGACAAAGCTGAAAGTCTTACCCATGATCATTCCTCTCCTGCGGGCACGTCGGTGCCCACCGTTTGAATGCTGTCCATTATACCCGCAGCGCATCACTTGCCGCTCCACTCATCTGCGTACGGCAAAGGCGCAGGTACGTGACGGTGATAAACGCGTAGGCCTACTCCTGGGGCATAGCCGGCATGGCCACCGTTGCACCCGGGTCCTCGCCAGCGCCATCCACGAGCGGCAGGCCGCCCTCGTGCGCAGGTCCTGCCGGAACCGTCGCCGCGCCGCCAAAGACGGCCGCAGAGGCCTCGTGCTTCTCGGCAACCGCGCCCTCGGTATCAATTGCCACCTGGGGCTCGTCGTCAAAGTTAGGGACGCCCTGGGGCTCGGTGGGAACGGACTCGGCGGCAGGCTCAACGTCGGCATCGGCAGAAGCCTCGTCCCCGGCCGCGCCCTCGTCCTCAGCCGCATCCTCGGCAACATCCTCGCCGTTCGCGGCGGCGACGGCCTCGTGCGGGTCCCTGCCCTCGGCCTCGGCGCGCATGCCCAGCACCAGGTTGCGCAGGCCCGCGACCGTGCCGTCCACATCGGGGGCGGGCTGGTCGGCGTGCAGATAGGCCCAGTCCATCATAAAGGTGGCCGAAGACAGCGCACCGATGGTCAGCGCGTCGTCGGGGCACGAAAGCTCAACCTCAAAGACACGCTCGTCGTGCTCGCTCACGCGCGTGCGACCGCACGAGATGCTGCCGGCAAGACCGGTCTCGTTCATGAGCTCGACCGTCACATGCTCTAGCAGGTGGCAAAGCTCGGTCTGGCCCATGCAGTCCTGGAACTCGCGGCCCGAATCGCCCAGGCACAGGTGCTTGGCAATCGCCGGCACCAGGTAGTACACGCGCGCCGTGGCCTCGATATCCTCCGAGGTCATCAGCGGCATGCCGGGGTTCACCAGCACGTGCGCGCAGATCTTGTCCTCGCTGACGGTGACCTTAAGGATGTTGAACAGGCCTGCCATAACTCTCCCCTACTCGTCCTTGCCCTACTCGTCGCCATCGTGCGGATCCGCAGAGCCCGCACCCGACGCCGTCGGCTTCTCTGCCGAGGACTCGGAATCCTTCTTATCGGTTTCGGCCGGAGCGATCACGCGAATGAGCGAGATGCGCTGGCCACGCATCGACTGTACCTTGAACTTGTACCCCGCGACCTCAAACACCTCTCCGATGTCGGGCACCGAGTCGCAAAGCTCCAAAATCCAGCCGGCGATGGTCTCATAATCATCGCTTTCCTCGAGCGGCCAACCAAGCTCAATCGCGTCATCGCACGAAAAACGCCCATCGACGAGCCACTCACGGCGCGAAAGGCGCGTGAGGTACTTGTTGTCGGGGTCGAACTCGTCCTCGATCTCGCCGACGATCTCCTCGACGATGTCCTCGATGGTGATGATGCCGGCCGTGCCGCCGTACTCGTCCACGACCACCACGATCTGGTCGTGCGAGGTCTGCATCTCGGACAGCAGCGGCAGGATGTCCTTGGTGTCGGGCACAAAGGCGGCGTCGCGCAAAAAGCCGGCGATGGGCTGGTCGCCCTTGCCGTCGAGCGCGGGCTGAATCAGGTCCTTGATGTGCGCGATGCCCGCCACGCTGTCGGGGTCCTCGTGATAGACGGGGATGCGGCTGAAGCCGGTCTGGCGCATGGTGGACAGCACGTCGGCGACCGTCTCGTCATCCTCGCACATGGTGGTGTCCACGCGCGGCACCATGACCTCGCGGGCAACGGTGTCGCCCAGGTCGAAGATCTCATGGATCATGCGCTTTTCCTCGTCGAGCAGGTCGTCCTGCTCCGAGACCATGTACTTGATCTCTTCTTCCGAGACGTTTTGGCGGTCGTCGGCGCTCTTGATGCGCAGAATGCGGGCCAGGCCGTCGGAGCAAGCGCCGGTCAGCCACACGAGCGGGCGAGCGATCTTTTGGAACACGGAAAGCGGGCCCACGACCTGCTTGGACACGCCCTCGGCATTGGCCAGGCCGATGCGCTTGGGGACGAGCTCGCCGATCACAATGGACACAAAGGCGACCGCGACGGTGATGATAACCGGCGCCAGGCCGCGTGCGATGGCGGAGAGCGGCGCGATGCCAAAGCTCATGAGCCACGTGGCAAGCGGGTCGGACAGGCTCGTCGAGGCGACGGCGGACGAGGCGAAGCCCACGAGTGTGATGGCGACCTGAATGGTGGCGAGCAGCTGGTCGGAGTCGGCGGCGAGCTGGACGGCGCGCTCGGCACGCTTGTCGCCCTCCTCGGCCTCGCGCTCCAGCACGGTGCGCTTGGCTGTGGTGAGCGCCATCTCGGACATGGAGAAGTAGCCGTTGATAAGCGTCAGGACGAGCGTGGTAATAAGAGAGATGGTTATGTCCATCGGGAGTTTCTCGAACCTCCAAGATTCGGGACGTTAAGGTAAAACGTTGATGGCGGATACGGCAATTGCGCCGGTCGCCCGCGCGGGCGGGGCCGTGGGCGCGGTCGCTAGATTACGAAGAGGATCACCGCCATGAACTGGAAGATGCTGCCAGCGAGCACCCACAAGTGGAAAACACTGTGCAGATAGCGCACGTTTTTGGCGATATAGAACGGCACGCCCACGGTATAGCACACGCCGCCGACGGCGAGCAGGGCAAGCGCGACGGGGTTCAGCAGCGCCACGAGCTCGGGCAGCTTAAAGACGACGAGCCAGCCCATCAGCAGGTAGACCAGGCCGCTTACCCAGTGCGGCTGACGCTCGCGCATAAAGCACTCGAGTGCGATGCCGATAATGGCGATGGCCCACACGGCAAAGAACAGCATAGGGCCGCCGTCGTTTGCGAGCGTGATGAGGCAAAACGGCGTATAGCTGCCGGCTATGAGCAGGTAGATGCAGCTGTGGTCGATGATGCGAAACACGCGCTTGGCGCGAGCGGGCTGAATCGCGTGATAGAGCGTGGAGGCCAGATATTCGAGAATGATGCTGACGCCATAGACAATCGCCGCGGCCATGTGGGCCGGGCCTCCGCCGCGCAGGGCAGCGAATACGATCAGGAGCACCAAGCCCGCGATACCCAGCAGGCAGCCGACACCATGGGTGACGGAGTTCATGATCTCCTCGCCCACCGTGTAGTGTGGAACGGCCGCGGTCTTGGGTCGCGGCTTAGAACTGTCGCTCGAATCGGACATGCCGGTTACATCCTCCAACGTAAAGAGTTCTCAACACTATATCAAAGCGTCTGGGTGCGTGCGAAATTTGCACCTTACGTGACCCTTTGTTTACCCATTCTTTGTTTGTTGACGCATCAACGGTGAACGTCCATAATGCGCTTGCATTAAATGTTGATGTATTAACATCTTATAGGAAAGCTTCTTATGTCTCAAAACGCACGTTCCCATCGAAAGCTCAAGATAGCCGGCGTCGTTGCGTTGGTGCTCGTTGTCACGTTGCTCGGATTTGCCGGCAACTTCTTGTTTGACTTTGCCCTGAATCCCCAAGCGCCGTACACCATGAAGATGATGCAGGATAGCAAGAACGACAAAGAAGGTGAGCAGCCGGATGCCGAGGACACCGAGGCGCGGGCGTGGTTTAAAGAGAATCGCGAGAGCAGCAGCCTCACCGCAGATGACGGAACCGAGCTTGCCGCTTGGTATTTTGCTGCGTCGGAGAGCACGCACGACTACGCCGTCTGCCTCCATGGATATACCAACGAGCCCATCGGCATGGCCCGATACGTCAAGCGATTCCACGACCGCGGCATGAACGTACTCGCACCCGCCGCCCGCGCCCACGAACGCTCCGGCGGCGACTATATCGGCATGGGCTGGCCCGAGCGCCTCGACATCGTCGCATGGATCGAGCGAATCGTTCAGGCTGACCCCGAGGCGCGCATCCTGGTCTTTGGCGAGTCGATGGGCGCGGCAACCGCCATGAACGTCGCGGGGGAATCTCTGCCCGCAAACGTGAAATGCATTATCGAGGACTGCGGTTATACGAGTGTTTGGGACGAGTTTTCTCTGCAGCTCAAGGACGTGTTCGGCCTGCCCAGCTTTCCCTTGCTCGATGTAGCAAACTTGGTGTGCAACGTGCGCGCGGGCTACGACTTTCATAAGGCGAGCAGCGTAGAGCAACTCAAACACGCGACGGTTCCCATGTTGTTTATCCACGGCGACCAGGACACCTTTGTGCCGTACAGCATGCTTGACCAAAACTACGAGGCGTGCGCCAGCAAGGTCAAGCAAAAGCTCACCATCCATGGCGCCACCCACGCCAAGAGCGCGCAAATTGACCCCGAGCTCTACTGGAATACGGTCGACGACTTCCTCGACGAGTATTTTTAGGCGAATAGCAACGTCTGGGGCTTTATCTGACCCCCTATTTTCGGAAGTGCGGGGAAAATCGCGGGAAGCTCAACCAGACCACAGTTTTACCAACAATTTATCAGGGGTTTTGTTGCCAAAAAACGGTTTGTGGTCGGCGGTATTCGATTTTTCACCGCACTTCCGAAAAGCCGCCCGTGGGCGCTGTACTCACGGGCGGCATTTGCTAACGTTGCGCTACAAATGCGCTTGTTTTGTCCAATAGCTAGGCGCTATTTAACCTCGATGAGCTCGTACTCGCTCGTGCCCAGGCCGATCTTCTCGGCATGCGCGATGCACGCGCGCCAGTCGGTATCGGGATGCGTGATGCAGAAGGGGTCGTGCGCCTGCTCGCCCTCCAGATGCTCGTGGTTGTGCTCCATCTTGGCCGCGCTATCGGTGAGCTCGGTGTTGGGCAGCGGCTCGGACGCCATGACGGCGTCGGCGCAGGCCTGATCGATGGCGACCGGGTCGAAGCTCGCGAACATGCCGATGTCGTTGACGATAGGCGTATCGTTTTCGGGATGGCAATCGCAGTTGGGGCTGATATCCATAGCAAGCGAGATATGGAAGCTCGGGCGGCCGTCGACGACAGCCTTCGTGTACTCGGCGATCTTGCAGTTGAGCACATCGGCCGCGGCGTCATAGCCGGGCTTGATGCAGTCCTGGTTGCATGCCGCAATGCAGCGGCCGCAGCCCACGCAGCGATCGTGGTCGATAGCGGCCACGCGCACCGTGCGGGTGTTGCCGTTGGCAAGCTCGCGCTCGCGGGTTTCATCAAACGAGATAGCGTTGTGCGCGCAGATCTTTTCGCAGGCACGGCAGCCAATGCAGTGCTCGGTCGCGACGTTCGGCTTGCCGGCGGCATGCTGCTCCATCTTGCCGGCGCGGCTGCCGCCTCCCATGCCCAGGTTCTTCATGGCACCGCCAAAGCCAGCCTGCTCATGGCCCTTAAAGTGGGTGAGGCTGATCACGATATCGGCATCCATGAGCGCCTGACCGATCTTGGCCTCGTGCACGTACTCGCCGCCCTCGACCGGGACGAGCGCCTCGTCGGTACCCTTGAGGCCGTCGGCGATGATGATCTGGCAGCCCGTGGCATACGGGGTAAAGCCGTTCTGGTAGGCGGTGTCGATGTGCTCGAGCGCGTTTTTGCGGCTACCCACATAGAGCGTGTTGCAGTCGGTGAGGAAGGGCTTGCCGCCCAGCTCCTTCACGACATCCGCGACGGCGCGGGCGTAGTTGGGGCGCAAAAAGCTCAGGTTGCCCAACTCGCCAAAGTGAATCTTGATGGCGACGAACTTGTTCTCAAAGTCGATCTGCTCAATACCGGCGCGACGGATGAGGCGCTTGAGCTTGTCGAGCTGGCTCTCGCGAGCATGCGTGCGCAGGTTGGTGAAGTACACCTTAGCGGGTGCTGCGGGTGCAGTTGCGGTCATAGATCTATCCCCTCGGTCTATATGGCGTTACAGACATAAGAGGATGGTACCAGTTAAAGCAGAGTTAAAGTCAAGTACGGCACCTAGTCATTGGGGACGTTCTTAAATGACTACTCCTGCACCTTGAGGGCTTCGGCCAGGCTGACGCGCTTGATAGAGCGCGTGTGTAGCAGCGCCACGATCAGGTAGGTCGCAAAGCCAATGCCGACGCATGCAGCCATGGACCAAGCGGGCACGTAGATCTCGATATTTCCGTTGTAGGCGAGCAGCATCGAGCGGAAGATGGCCGTGAGCGAGCCAATAATGACCGGCAGGCTCAGCGCAAGCGACGCCGCCACGCACAGTGTGATCGACCGGATGTACAGATGCGAGATCTCGCCATCGCGATAGCCAAAGACCTTCATGTAGCTAATCGACCGGGCGCTATGGTCGATCACAGCCTTAGTCAGCAGGTACATAAACAGCAGGAAGATAAACACCGCGAGCCCAACCATCATGCCGATCATTTTGCTCATCATGCCTATAAACTGGTCGCCCACGGCGCGCATGTCGTCGGGCGTGATGTCACCGGCAAAGTAACGAGCATCGAAGTCGAGCTTCTCGTCGCTCACATAGCCGTTAAAGTAGGCGGCGTCGTTGTCGAACAGCTCGTTAAAGTCGTCGATGCTCATATAGATATTCATGTCCGACTTTGAGCCCCAGGCACAATCCTTGCCCGCGTACTCAAGAGAATAATGCTCGCCCTCGTACTTGTCGCTGAGCGTGACCTTCTGGCCCTCGCTCCAGCCAAACTTATCGAGCAGACCGCCGCCAAAGACGACGCGTCCGTCGCCGACGTTGAGGTCTTTCCAATAGCGCGAATCGGGCGAGATGCCGTAGACGGAAATCGTCTCCTGCCCATTTCCGTCGCCGCGGTCGTATTGCAGCTGGTAGACGGCGTATTTCTCGGCCTGCGCGATTGCGCCCGCGCCGTTGTCGGTCGTATTGACCGGGTGGATATCGTCGTTGTCAGTGTCGATTTTCGACGCCTTGTCGATCAGGTCGATAGCCTCGTCGTGGTTGCAGCCGAGGGCATCGGCAAGATCGTCAAGGCGCGCGTAGAGCGCATCCTTCTTGTCCTGGACCTTGGCGAGCGCATCCTGCGCTGCGGTCAGACTCTCGGTAGACGGAGATGCGGTCGCGGCATCGGCTGCTGCCTGCGCGGCATCGGCCGCGTCGTCAAGCTCGTCATCGGCATCCTGGGTGGCAGAAAGCAGCGCGCCGTCAACCGACCGCAAGCGCTCGAGTGCCGACCATTGCTCGCGCTCCTCGGCAGTGCCCTCGAGCTCCAGCGGAGCCTTGAGCGTGTACTGGTGCTCGGCGACCAGGCTCGTCTCGAGGTTGTCCGCGTAGTGCGTCATCGTGGGCAGAATCGCCAGGCCAAAGAGCAGCAGCAGCGAGGCAAACGCAATGCCCACGAAGAGCGTGGCAAAGTTGCCCAGGTTGCGCAGGAAGATGCGCAGGCGGAAGCGGGAAACAAAACCCATGCGCTCCGGCAGCTGCAAGCCGCGCTTGGTGCCCGATTTGCCGCTCGCCTCGTGACGAAGGAACTGCAACGGCGTCTTGCCCATTTTGCGAAGCAGACCCACCAGCGTGATGAGGATGAGCGCGACGGCGGGAACCACGGCGCACTTCACAAAGATCTCCCAGCTCCAGTACACCTGGAAGGGCGGCAGGCTGTACGAACCGTAATAGAGGCCGCGCATGGGCTCGGTAAAGAACGCTATGCCGAGCGCAGTGCCCAAAAGCGCCGCGACCACGCCCACGATAGCGGGAAGCGCAAGGTAGTGCAGCACGATCTCGCGTCGACGATAGCCGCTGGCGAGCAGCGTGCCGATGATGGCGCTCTCCTCCTCGATGGTGGCGTCAGTGAGCACCACAAAGACAAACGCCATGATCACGATGATGATGTCGAGCAGCGTCATCCACATCATGGAGTCGCCGTCCACGTCGTCGCGTGCATAGCCAATGCCCTGATTGGAATCGGCGTCGATCAGATCGTCCACGCGCGCATTGGCATCGGTCAGCGCCTCGACCATATCCTGTTCGGCATCGGTTCGGTCTGCGGTGGAGAGATCGCGATCGGCAAAGGTGAAGGAGTAGGTGTAGGCGGGCGCGCCGCCGGCATCCTCGAGCGCGGCAAAGCCGGCATCGGTGACCTCGGCCACGCCGTACGTGATGGTGTTCACCGTAAAGTCCGAATTGTTGAGGAATAGTGCCTGGCTATCGGGCTGGGTCATGATGCCGCAGATGGTGTAGGTGCGGCCCTCAAGCTCAACCTTATCGCCCACGGCGAGGTCGTTGTTGGTGGCAAAAACGCGGTCGATTGCTACCTCGTCGTCCGCCTTGGGCTCCTTGCCCTCACAGTAGGACGCGATATCGACCTTGGTGCGGTGCGCATAGGTGCGCAGCGTGCGCTTGGTGCCGTCGTCACCGGACGCCTTTTTGATGATGGCGTCGATGGAGAAATTTTTGTAGAGCGTGACGCCGCCGACGTCACTGGCGGCATCCTCGACGGCCTTGAGCTGGTCTTTGGTGGCCTCGAAGGAGGTGGTCACGCGGCCGTCCTCGATCGTGTACGCATCGCGCATGTCGTCGATAAGGCAACCGATGGAATGCGCCGCGAGCAAAAAGCCCGAGGTGAGAGCGATGCTTCCGCACATAAGCAAAAAGATGCCCAGGTACTTGCCGATATTGCGGCGCAGCTCGCGCGGGAGACGTTTTGCGAGAGGTGTCATGGCGCCGCCTACCAATCGAGCTCGGCGGCCGCGACGGGCGACTCGTTGAGCTCATCCTCGACGATGCGCCCGTCGCGCAGGCGCAGCACGCGATTGGCCATGCGCGCGATGGCGGCGTTGTGCGTGACGATGATGATGGTGCAGCCGTACTCGCGGTTGACGTCTTCCATGAGCTGCAAGATTTCCTTGGACGTCTTGTAGTCGAGCGCGCCCGTGGGCTCGTCGCACAGCAGCAGGCCCGGGTTTTTGACGAGTGCGCGGCCGATGGCACAGCGCTGCTGCTGGCCGCCCGAGACCTGGCGCGGGAACTTGTTGCGATGCTCGTAGAGGCCCAGCGAGCGTAGCAAGTCGTCAATGTTGAGCGGGTTTTTGGACAGGTGCGCCGTGACCTCGATGTTCTCCTTGATGGTGAGATCGGGCACCAGGTTGTAGAACTGAAAGACAAAACCCAGCTCACGGCGGCGATACTCGCCCAGATCGGTAGGCTTGAGCACCGTGAGGTCGCAGCCGTCCACCAGAATGGAGCCGCCGTCGGCATCCTCCAGGCCGCCGATCAGGTTGAGAAAGGTCGACTTGCCCGAGCCCGAGGGCCCCAGCATGACGCAGATCTCGCCGCGGTTGATGGACGTGTCGATGCCATCGAGTACCGTCAGGCGTGCATCTCCATCGCCGTAGTGCTTTTTGAGATCCTTAACCTGGACGTAGGCTCTCTGCGTTGCCATGGTATCCCCCATTGTTAGCCTTCTGCTACTTTTATAGAGCCATAGTAAACCCAGGCGAACTATTTTTTCGCGACATATGACATTTATTTCAAACTAGTCACCCGGCAGTTAGGGACGTTCCTAACTGCCGGGCTGAGGCTAGGCGCGGAGACTAGTCGTTGGGGACGTTCTTGAATGACCAGGTGGTTAGGCGTGGGATTTGGCGCGTGAGAGGGCCAGGCCTACGGCGGCGATGGCCACGGCAAAGAGTGCCGTGACGCCCAGGTCGCAGGCGATATCGCCCAGCACGGCGGACGTCAAATCCGAGGCAAGCGCCTTGCCGATCGCATCGTTCACCCAAAACGTCGGCACAAAATGCGCCACGGTCTGCACGGCCGATCCCATGAGCGACAGTGGCATCCAGGCGCCGCCCAAAAACGTCATGAGCATGCCGAGCAGGTTGCCCACACCGTTGAGCAGCTCCTCGCGCGCGCCCAAACTCGAAAGCGCAAAGCCAACGGCCAGCGGCGTGCACGCCAGGGCAAACGTCGCCGCCAGCGCCAGACACACACGACCCACGCCGACCTCGGCAACCGCGCCGGCAAAGCCCACGACGCCCATCATGCTCGACACAAACCAGATACAGACGGTGAGCACGGCGGCGGCCGCAAACACGGCAAGCGAACGCTGGCGCTCGGAGATTGGACCGGCATCCATACGACGCACGCGCTCGGGCTCGTTCATGCCCGAGAACACCAACCCCACCGATACGATGACCGACGAGATAATCGCGTACGCACCAAAGTTGAAATACGACTCGAGCGTGGCGGCGGCCGTCGAGTCGACCTTGACCTGCTCGATCTGGACCTCCGCGCGCTTGGCGGCGGCATGCTCAGCGGCCTTGGCAACGTCGCCGTTGGAGGCAGTGGGCTCAAACGCCGCCGCAGCGCCCGCGAGCGAGATCCAGCGCGAGGCCTCGGCAGACGAAAGCGCCGCCGCCATGGTGCCGGCACCGTAGGTCACATCGAGTTTGGGCAGGGACTCCCCCGCACGGGCAGCTGCAACGAGGTCGCCCTCAAACCCCTCCGGGATAAAGAACACGCAGTCGACGCTACCCTTGGCGCTGTTACTCTTGGAGAGCGCGTCCGCAAGGTCGTAGGTGTCGTCGCCGACGCCCGTGACCAGCTCAAAGCGCGAACCCAGATGCTTGGTAAGCGCACGCGAAAGGTCGCTGTCGTCGCGGTCGACCACGATCACGTTGGTGTCGTAGGGCTTGTACTCGGTGAGCTGCGACGAGTTCCAGCTCACCGATGCCGCGATGAATACGCCCATGAGCGAGATGAACACCGTATAGATGAGCAGGTAGAACGGGTGCGCCAGCGCCATGCGAAGCGCGGTCTTAAAGGTGCTCATAGCGGCTCCTTCCAAAGATCAGCGTGGCGGCGGCAACGAACAGCAGCGCCATCAGGACGAGCGCGCCGGCGCGAACGGCAAAGGGGCTCAGGTCCTCAAAGAAATACAGGCGGTTGAACATGTCGCAGATGAGCTTGACGGGGTTGAGCCAGCACTCGGCCGGGCAGGCGCGGGCAACGTCGTCGGCAAGCGCCATCGCCGGCTCGCCGTAGAGGCCGGCGAACAAGGCGCACGTGGTGGCAAAGCCCGTGAGGATGCCCGACTTGGACGCCTTGCCGCCCTTAACGGGAAGCGTGCCCACAAAGAGCCCCAGGCCCGTGGCGGCAAGCGCGGACACGGCGCCGCCCACCAGACACAGCCCCTCGCGCCCGCCAAAGTCGACGCCAACGACTAGACGCACGTAGCCAATCGCGATCGTCATCGAGACAAAGGAAACCAGCCACGAGCCCACAAAGATACCGGCCAGCGACGCCGTCTTGGAAAGGCCACCCACGCAGCGACGTGCACCAAGGCCAGACAGATTGGGTTGCAAATCGACGACGCTCAAGGCGGCAAACTCGGCAGACATCATCGCGACCAGGCCAAAAAGCGCGTAATAGTAGATGACCGTGCCATCGGGCGTGGTGCGTGTCAGGCTTACGCGGCGGGTGTCGCCCTCGAGCGACAGGGCGCGCGCAACCGCCTCCGGGTCGGCGAGCGCCGCCGGGTTGTCTTGGGCAATCTGGGACATGAGCTCGGCATTTTGTGTATACGAGCTTGCCACCGTCTCAAGGATGCTGCGGTCGGTGAGCACCGACGAGGCACGCGAGCCGTCGTAGCTCGAAAGCAGCGTGAGCTTGGGCGTGCCCGCAGCGTCGACCGTATAGATACCCGCGACCTCACCGGCCTTGAGCGCACGGTTCGCATCGGCTGCGTCGTCGCACTCGTCGATCTCGAGCAGCTGGTCGTCGCCCCCCTTGGCAAGTGACGTCGCCACATCCTTAAAGGTCGAGGCGTCCCAGGCCTCGTCGGCGACGACGGCCACCGGCACCGGGTCGACCGTGCCGTCGGAGCTGAGGTTCGCAAACATAAACATGAACATCGTGGAAAGCGCGATGGGAAAGAGAGCGCCCCAAACCCACGTACTCGGCCGACGCAGCAGCGTCTTGACCGTAATGATAATGGTGTTGAACATGGCTGCCCCCTAGTCGCGCAGCTCGCGGCCGGTGATCTCGAGGAACACGTCGTTGAGGGTCGGCGGCTCGCTCCACACGCGGCCGAGCGCCACATCGGCGGCGCGCAGCGTGTCGAGGATGTCGACCAAATTGTGCGGGCTCGCTTCGCAGGTGCAGACGATCTCGCCGCCGGACAGCTCAACCGAAAGCACGTGCTCGAGGGCGCGCAGCCGCTCGACCGTGGCGGTCTCTACGGCGCCAACCTCGACAGTCACGCGCTCGCCCATCTGAATCATGCGCTTGAGCTCGTCGTTGGTGCCCTGCGCCAGCACGCGCCCGCCGTCCATGATCATGATGCGGCTGCAGATTTGCTCGACTTCCTCCATGTAATGGCTGGTATACACCACTGTGGCGCCCTCGTCGCGCAAGCGGCAGATGCCCTCCAGGATGGCGTTGCGGCTCTGTGGGTCGACCGCCACCGTGGGCTCGTCAAAGAAGATGAGCTCGGGCTTGTGCGCGATGCCGCAGGCGATGTTGAGGCGACGCGCCAGGCCGCCCGAGAGCTTGCCGGGGCGGAACTTGGCAAAGTCGCCCAGCCCGACAAAGTCGATCGCCTCGTTCACCAGCGCGCGACGGTGCTTGCGGTCGTTGACGTAGAGGCTGCAGAAATAGTCGATGTTCTCGCGCACCGTGAGCTCGTCAAACACCGCCACCTGCTGCGGCACCACGCCGATGCGGCGCTTGAGGTCGTAGCGAGCGGGCGTCATGGGCTCGCCAAAGAGCTCGATGGTGCCTTTGTCGTAGGCAAGCAGCTGCAGGATACAGTTGATGGACGTGGTCTTGCCCGAGCCGTTGGGACCCAGCAGGCCAAAGATCTCGCCGGGGGCGATGCTCAGGTTAAAGTGGTCGAGCGCAATAAGGTCGTCATAGCGCTTGACGAGGTTTTCGACGTGAACGATGTCTGTCATGAGGCGGCCCTTCCGTTGATTGCGGCCCGGTACGATTGCATCATCGCAGGAGCCGCCGGCGCGCACCAGTGAGCTTTGTCACGAGTGCGGGGTCTTTGTCGTGCGGCCTGCCGACGCCCCCGCTTTGCTGCGCGGGAGGAATGTCACGGTTGCGCAGGCGGCCCCTCCACCATGCGCGGCTTCGCGTACAATACCCGTATGAACAGGCTTTTCGACAAATCGATCGTGCTGGCGTGCTGTATTGCGGCCGCCATGGGTCTTGCTGTGGATGCCCGCATGGTCGCGGCGTTTTGCCTTGGCGTTATTGCCACCTCGCTGGCCGAGGTCGCACAGGAGGAACACGCGCGCCGCGCAAGCGAGGCCGCGAGCTACGTCTACATCATCGCGGCCGTCTTCATACCGCCGTTTGTGCCGTTTGCGCCTCTCGCTCTCTATGACATCGCGCGGCGCGTGCGCCGTGAGCACGCCTGGGTCGCGCTGGGCATTGGCTCCGTCTTTGCCCTTGCGCTCGTCGTGGACCTTCGCACCGACGCGCTCACCGCCCGAACGCTTCTGCTGACCGCCATCCTTTCGGTTGCCGCCACCTTGCTATCGCTACGTACCGCCCAGCTGGAGCGCGAGCAGCAGCGCATGCGCCGTACCCGCGACGAACTGCAGGAACGAGCCCTCGCGCTCGAGGCGCGCAACCGTGATCTTGCCGATCGCCAGGACTACGAAGTCGAGCTCGCGACGCTCGCCGAACGCGCCCGCATCGCGCGCGAGATCCACGATAACGTCGGGCACCAGCTCACGCGTGCCTCACTGCAGGCCGAAGCCTTGCGCGTGGTCCACGCCGACGAGCCCGGCGTCGCCGCCGATTTCGCCGACGTCAAACGCACGGTTGACGAGGCGCTCCAGCTTGTGCGCACCAGCGTCCACGCGCTCAACGACAACGCCGTCGACCTTTCCGTGCAGCTCGAACGCATTGTTGAAGGCGCGCGCTCGGACGGCGGCCCGCAGATTGAGCTTGAAGTTTTGGCCGAGCATGCACCCGCCAACGTCGCCAACTGCTTTGCGGCGGTGCTGCGCGAGGCGCTTTCCAACGCCATGCGCCACGCTTGCGCCCAGACCGTCACCGTACGATGCATGGAGCATCCGTCGTTTTACCAGCTCATCGTTACCGATGATGGCGCGGACGCGACCCCGGCGAGCAGCAGCAACGTCGTAGAAGGCATGGGGCTCGCCTCCATGCGCGAGCGCGTCGAGGCGCTTGGCGGAACCTTCACCGCCGGCCTGCGCGCCGGCGCCCCCGGCTGGCGCGTGTTTGCCACCGTCCCCAAACAGCAAGGAGATGAGGACCGATGAGGCTCATCGTTGTCGACGACGACCGCCTAGTGGTCGATTCGCTCAAGATTATCCTGGGCGCCCAGCCGCAGATCGAGGTGGTGGGCACCGGCGCCAATGGCGACGCCGCAGTGGCTCTCTATGCCGAACACGCACCCGATATCGCGTTGCTCGACATTCAGATGCCGGGGCGCGACGGACTTTCAGCCGCGCGCGAGATCCTTGAGCACGACCCTGCGGCGCGCGTGGTGTTTCTGACGACGTTCTCGGATGACGAGTACATTGTGTCGGCGCTCAAGCTGGGCGCCCGCGGTTACCTGATCAAGACCGATGTCGCCGCCATTCCGCCAGCGTTGGCGCAGGTCATGGCTGGCAAGCGCGTGCTCGAGGGCAAGGCGATCGGGGATGTCGACTTTGATGGGGCGGACGCTGAAGCCGGCGCGACCCGCCGGCCCGCGGCCTTTGCCGGTCTGACCGACCGCGAGTTCGAAGTCGCCGAGCTCATCGCCCGCGGCCTCGACAACAAAGAGATCGCCGCCACCGCCTACATGGGCGAAGGCACCGTGCGCAACCACATCAGCTCAATCCTGGCAAAGATGGGCCTGCGCAACCGCACGCAGATCGCTATCGCCTACCTGCGAGGGTAGTTGCCCGAAGACCGACCGTTCCGGCATAGCAAAATGGCTGCTACCGATTTAAGGCCATTTCAAAACTATGCCGGTTTACGGGGCCAAACTCAGGACCCCCATCCATACCCGCGTTTTCTGCAAAATGACGGCTCGTCTACCTGCGGTTTTATTTTCACGAATATCGGCATGGTTGGGGACTCGTGATTCAGCCCCGTAAACCGGCATAGTTTTGTTCAGGCGACCCCGCACGAGTGCCTCCGCCAGCCTCGCGGGACCAAAATAATCCGTTTTCCTTTGCCCCCAAGGAATCAGCCGGAACCGCTCGCCACGAAACCGGCCCATCTACTACGTTTGACTCAATACCCCCGACCATACCCCCGTTTTGCAGAAAACCGCAGGCGTTCTACCTGCACTGATAATTGTCCTTGGGGGAAGCGGGCACTGCGGGGGCGCGTCAACAGCGCGCGATTTCCGCGTCGCAGCGCTACCCTGATGCTGAACGCCGGGACGATGACCCACTGACCTGCTGACGCCTCTTC
>JAXJMV010000047.1:0-165291 GCA_036312985.1 Collinsella sp. | reverse complement strand
GGCGCTCACCGTCGAGGGCGACCTGCCCAGCTCCCTCGCGATCTCCCTGCACGACGCCCTGCGCTCCAGCATCCTCTGGACCGTGTCCCGCTCGTGCCTCGTGAGCCTTCCGTAGGCCCTCGGGGCCGCTTTCGCGGAACCCTTCTTCCTCTTTCCGGACATGCCGTCCTCCGATCTCCCGGGGCCGGCCGGTCCGGCCCTCAGGGTATCGGGTTCCCACATTCATCCGTACATGTGCGGATGAATGTGGGAGGTGTTCGGATGAAGTCGATAATCAAGGCTCGTGGTGAGGTCGTGAGCCTGTAAAAGGTGTGCGTGCGCTTGCCGTTCGTATCTGCTATCATTCCTAATCTGTGCGCTCATGCGGGCGTGGCGGAATTGGTAGACGCGCCAGATTTAGGTTCTGGTGGGATTCCCGTGAAGGTTCGAGTCCTTTCGCCCGCACCAACGCACCAGCGTCGGCCTCGGCCGTCGCGACACTTTGTTGCATAAAGGTACCAGCACCTCAGATAAGCTGGGCAGTATGAGGAGGAACGTGTTGAACATCACCGCTTCTGACGTCAAGGACGCCAAGCTCACCGCTACGGTCACCATCCCGGCCGCCGACGTCGACGCCGCGATTAAGAAGGCCTACAAGGATACCGCCAAGAAGTACCGCTTCCCGGGCTTCCGTGCCGGTAAGGCTCCCCGTCCGGTCATCGACTCCGCACTTGGCGCCGAGGCTACCCTCGCTCAGGCCACCAACGACCTGATCGCCGCCAACGAGCCCGCCGTCCTCAACGAGCTGGACATCGTCCCCACCAAGAACGGTGACTACAAGGAGCTCGACCTCGCCAAGGATCACGAGGACTACACCTACACCGTCGAGTTCTCCCTGCGTCCTGCTGCTGAGCTCTCCTCCTTCGACGCCGTCGAGATCGAGATGCCCCCCGCGGAGGTCACCGAGTCCGAGATCAACAACCAGGTTGAGATGCTCCTCAACTACCGTGCCACCTTCGAGGACGTCGAGGGTCGCGCCGTCGAGGCCGAGGACTACGTCACCGTCGACCTCAAGGCCGTCGAGAACGCCGACAGCTTTGCCGCCGAGGGCCGCATGCTCATCGCCGGTAGCGACAGCAACCCCAAGGAGTTCAACGAGGCCCTGATCGGCGCTAACGTTGACGACGTCAAGACCGTCACCTGGACCGACGAGGTCGAGGAGGGCGAGGAGGCCGAGACCCACACCGTCGAGGTCACCGTCAAGGGCATCAAGGTCCGCAACACCCCCGAGCTCACCGACGAGCTCGTCAAGTCCGACTTTGGCTTCGACAGCATCGACGCCATGCGCGACGCCATCAAGATCGAGATCGAGCAGGACAAGGCTTCCCGCCTCCCGGCCGAGAAGGAGAACCGTTGCGTCTCCGCTCTCGCCGAGCGTCTGCAGCTCGACGAGATGGACGCCGACTACGAGCAGTCCGTCTTTGAGGAGCTCGGCCAGAACTTCCTGTCCAACCTCGCTGCCCGCGGCATGACGCTCGACACCTGGCTGCCCGCTTCCGGCCTGACCATGGAGCAGTTCATCGGCGACCTGCACAAGCAGGCCAACGACGTTGCCCGTGAGTCCCTGGCGCTCGACGCTCTCGCCCGTGAGCTCAAGATCGAGGTCACCGAGGACGACATCAACGCCGAGTTCGAGAAGGCCGGCGTCAAGGACGTCGAGGCTTCCAAGGCCGAGTTCATCGCCGATGGCCGCATGCCTGCTGTCCGCGAGTCCATCCGTCGCTCCAAGGCCGTCGACCACCTGGTCGAGAACGCCAAGGTGACCGAGGTCGACGAGACCGCCAAGGACGCCGAGTAATTCTCGCCACCTTGCCCGCGAGCGCATGCATGCGCCCGTGATGGGGTAAAGTTATACACCGGTTATCCGGTTGCTTCGTACGGTGCCAGCCAATGCATAGCATGCGGGCACCGTACGTTTGTCTAGAACCACTATTGGTCCGTAAGAGAAATGGAGATGCGTATGATCGCTAAGTTGGATTCCGCCCTCGTGCCATACGTTATCGAGCAGACGCCGCGCGGCGAGCGCAGCTACGATATCTATTCGCGCCTGCTCAACGACCGCATCATCTTCTTGGGCGAGGAGATCAACTCCGTCAGCGCCAACCTGGTCGTTGCCCAGCTGCTGCATCTTGAGAGCCAGGATGCCGAGAAGGATATCTCGCTCTACATCAATTCGCCCGGCGGCGAGGTTTACTCCGGCCTGGCGATTCTGGACACCATGAACTTCATTAAGCCGCAGGTTTCCACCATCTGCGTCGGTATGGCCGCGTCCATGGCCGCCGTGCTGCTTTCGGCCGGCGCCAAGGGCAAGCGCTTCTGCCTGCCGCACTCCAAGGTCATGATTCACCAGCCCAGCGGCGGTGCCCAGGGCCAGCAGACCGAGATCGAGATCGTGGCCGAGGAGATCAAGAAGACCCGTCGCGAGCTCAACCAGATCCTGTCCGACGCCTCGGGCCAGCCCATCGAGAAGGTCCAGGCCGACACCGAGCGCGATAACTACCTGACCGCTGCCGAGGCCCTCGACTACGGCCTGATCGACCGTATCGTTACCTCGCGCGATCTGGCCGCGAAGGACGCCTAGGATGGCCGGTAACATGCAGGACAACTTTGACGAGAGCGGCAACCCCATCCGCTGCTCCTTCTGCGGAAAAGAGCAGGGACAGGTTCGCCGCCTTGTAAAGGGTCCGACCAACATCTTTATCTGTGACGAGTGCGTCGCCGCCTGTTCCGAGATCCTTGAGGAGTCGCTGGCTTCGGACTTTATGGACGCTGCCCGCAACGGCAATCTCCCGGGTTTCCTCAACGACCACGGCCAGGCTGCGTCCCAGCCCGCCGTTGACCCCGAGGCCGAGGGCTTTGAGCTCGAGGACGACCGTCAGGTCATCACGCACGTACCGACGCCGCACGAGATCTATGACGAGCTTTCGGCCTATGTTATGGGCCAGGAGGACGCCAAGCGCGCCATGTCGGTGGCCGTGTACAACCACTATCGCCGCGTGATCGAGGGCGGCGCCGCGGTGTCCGCCTTTGACGACGGCTTGGACTCGCAACTCGACGATGATATGGATGAGGTGGAGCTCGCCAAGTCCAACATCCTGCTGCTCGGTCCTACCGGTACCGGCAAGACCCTGCTCGCCCAGACGCTTGCGCGCATCCTCGAGGTGCCGTTTGCCATCGCCGATGCCACCGCGCTTACTGAGGCCGGTTACGTTGGCGAGGACGTGGAGAACATCCTGCTCAAGCTCATCAACGCCGCCGATGGCGACATTGAGCGCGCACAGGTTGGCATTATCTACGTAGACGAGATCGACAAGATCGCCCGCAAGGCCGAGAACCTCTCCATCACCCGCGATGTTTCGGGCGAGGGCGTTCAGCAGGCGCTGCTTAAGATTCTTGAGGGCACGGTGGCAAGCGTTCCGCCCACCGGCGGCCGCAAGCATCCCCAGCAGGAGCTGCTGCAGATCGACACGACCAACATCCTGTTCATCTGCGGCGGTGCCTTTGTGGGTCTGGACAAGATTATTGCCGATCGCGTGGGCAACAAGGGCGTGGGCTTCAACTCCGAGATCGCCGGCCCCACCTCGGTCGACGAGAACGACCTACTGCGTCAAGTGCTCCCTCAGGACCTCAACGCCTTTGGCATGATCCCCGAGTTTGTGGGACGTACGCCCGTCGTCACCCAGACGCAGGCGCTTGATGAGGACGACCTGGTGTCGATCCTGACCGAGCCCAAGAACGCCGTGGTGCGTCAGTACCGTAAGATGTTCCAGCTCGAGGACGTCGATCTTGAGTTTGAGGACGCCGCCCTGCACGAGATCGCCCGTATGGCGCTCGCTCGCAAGACCGGCGCCCGCGGCCTGCGCTCCATCTGCGAGGACGTGCTGCAGCAGACGATGTTCGACCTCCCTAGCGAGGAGGGTGTCGTCAAGGTCATCGTGACCGAAGCCTCCGTAAAGGGCAAAGAACAACCCCAGCGCATCTACGGGTAAACCAGCCAAAAACGTGCTTGCAAATAGCCTCTGACCATCCGTGGTCGGAGGCTATTTTATATATACGCAATAACCCCAACTACCTGTGTTATTCTGTGTGTTTGTTTAAGCCTCAGCGAAGTCATATCAGACTGAAGTAATCGATACCTAAGGGGAGGAATGCAGACCCTGGCGGGCCTACATTCCTCCCCGGCGGGACAGGGAGAGATATATGGAAGAGATGCCCAAGAACTACGATCCGTCGACCAACGAGCCGGCGATCCTGCAGAAGTGGCTCGACGGCGGCTACTACAAGCGCCGTGAGGGCGTGGGCGACTGCACCGTCACCATTCCGCCTCCCAACGTGACCGGCAAGCTCCACATGGGTCACGCCACCGACGACTCCATCCAGGACGCCATCATCCGTATGGCCCGCATGCGCGGCAAGTCCACGCGTTGGGTGCTGGGTACCGACCACGCCGGTATCGCCACGCAGACTAAGGTCGACAAGAAGCTCAAGAGTGAGGGCATCAGCCGCCTGGAGATCGGTCGCGACAAGTTTGTCGACGCCTGCTGGGACTGGACCCACGAGTACGGCGGCATCATCGTCGAGCAGATCAAGCGCATGGGCTGCTCCGTCGACTTCGACAACGAGCGCTTCACCATGGACGAGGATTACGCACAGGCCGTGCGCAGGGTCTTCTGCGATTGGTACCACGACGGCCTGATCTACCGTGGCAAGCGTATCGTTAACTGGTGCCCCAACTGCACCACTGCCATCTCGGACGACGAGGCCGAATATAAGGACGAGAAGGGCCACCTGTGGCACCTGCGCTACCCGCTGACCGAACCGGTCAACGGCCAGGACTACATCGTCGTCGCTACCACGCGCCCCGAGACCATGCTCGGCGACACAGGCGTCGCCGTCTCCCCGAAGGATCCCGAGAAGGCCGCCTTTGTGGGTAAGACCGTCAAACTCCCCATCGTCGACCGCGAGATCCCCATCTTTGAGGATTGGCATGTCGACGCCAACTTCGGCTCTGGTTTTGTTAAGGTCACCCCTGCCCACGACCCCAACGATTACGCTATGGGTCAGGCTCACGACCTGCCGCAGATCAATATCTTCGACGAGCACGCGGTGGTCGTCGAGGGCTATGGCGAGTTCACCGGCATGACCCGCGAGGAGTGCCGCGAGGCGATCATCAAGTGGTTCGACGAGCACGGCCTACTCGACCACGTCGAGGAGCACGACCACTCCGTCATGCACTGCTACCGTTGCGATGCCGCTCTGGAGCCGTGGCTGTCCGAGCAGTGGTTCGTGGCCGTCGACAAGCTCAAGGGGCCGGCGCTCGACGCCGTCAACTCCGGCAAGGTCACCTTCCACCCCGCGCGCTGGACGCAGACCTACACCACCTGGATGGAGAACCTTAAGGACTGGTGCATCAGCCGCCAGCTGTGGTGGGGCCACCGCATCCCCGTGTTCTACTGCGAGGACTGCGGTTGGGAGGACGCCCTCACCGAGGACACCGATGTGTGCCCCAAGTGCGGCGGCCATCACGTGCATCAGGACGAGAACGTGCTGGATACCTGGTTCAGCTCGCAGCTGTGGACTTTCGCCACGCAGGGCTGGCCGCAAAAGCCGGAGCTGCTCGAGGGGCATCACCCCACGACGGCGCTCGTCACCGCGCGCGACATTATCGCGCTGTGGGTCGCCCGCATGGTCATGAGCTCGCTGTACTTCCTGGACGAGGTGCCGTTTAAGGACGTCGTCATCTACCCGACGATCCTGGCCAAGGACGGCAGCCGCATGTCCAAGTCCAAGGGCAACGGCGTTGACCCCATGGACCTCATCGGTATGTACGGCGCCGACGCCATGCGTTACAACCTGCTGACGCTGTGCACCAACAACCAGGACGTCAAGTTCGACGCGAACATCGACAAGAAGACCAAGAAGCTCATCGACAGCCCGCGCACCGATCAGGCCAAGAGCTTTGTGACCAAGATCTGGAACGCCAGCCGCTTCCTGCTTATGAACATGGAGGGCTACACGCCCGGCGAGCCCGTCGTGGAGACGCCGGCCGACGCTTGGATGTTCAGCCGCCTGGCCAAGGCCGTGAAGATGGTCACCGAGGGCATCGAGAACTACACCTTTGGCGACATGGCCCGCGGCGTGCAGCAGTTCTTCTGGAACGAGGTCTGCGACTGGTACGTCGAGGTCACCAAGGCCCGCCTGAAGGGCGAGGGCCGTCTGCAGGCGCAGCGCAACCTGATCTTTGTGCTCGACACCTCCATTCGCCTGATGCACCCGCTTATGCCGTTTGTCACCGAGGAGATCTGGGACAACATGCCGGCGAGCGTGCTCGACCTGGACGCCGAGGGCAATGTTGACCGCGCCGAGGCCCTGATGATTGCCAAGTGGCCGGAGCCCGCCGACTACGCCAAGTATGTTGACGAGGACGCCGAGCGCGCGTTTGAGCTGTGCCGCGCCGTAGTGTCTGCCGCCCGCGCCACCCGTTCGCGCTATCGCTTGAGCCCCAAGGCCGAGCTCGACGTGGTCGTGCGCGCCGGTGCCGAGGACATCGAGAAGCTCGAGAGCCTGCGCTCGACGATTGAGCCGCTGGCGAACACGGCTTCGCTGGTCATGGGCACCGACGTTGAGAAGCCGGCTGCGAGCATCGCCGTGGTCGACAGCGGCGTCGAGGTCTTTGTGGTGCTCGAGGGCAAGGTTGATCTTTCGGCCGAGAAGGCACGCCTGGAGAAGGAGATCGCTGCGGCCCAGAAGGAGCTCGCCGGCTGCGAGAAGACGCTCGCCAACGAGGGCTTTGTGGCCAAGGCCGCGCCTGCGGTGGTCCAGAAGAAGAGGGACCGTGCAGCAGAGCTCAAGGAGATCCTGGCGGCACTGACTGCTCAGGTTGCTGACTTCTCGTAGGCGTAACTTGGGGGCGCGTCCCGATGCTTTGCTCTCCGCTGCGAACAGTCCTGCGCAAGACGGACAGCACATTAAGTGCTGTCCTTTGCGTGCGGAACTTGCGGCGAGCAAAGCATCGGGCCGCTCCTAGTTCGTTTACGTGGTTGTTTGCATCTGGCGTGTTGGGGCCACTGGGTTGTGGCCTTGATTTTGCTGCAATCGGGTAAAGGCTGAAATTGTCAACGCGAGGGGCTCATTCTTTTTGATGAGCCTCTTTTTCTGTTATGGGGGACTTTGGGTTATGGCTAAGCGTTCTGGGTCGTATGTCGTTCCTTTCTCGTTTGAGCTGCTTTCGTTTGATGAGGCTGTGGGGCTTGCTGCTGATACGGGGCGGATTTCTGGGGATGCTGGACCTCTGCTCGAGACGGTTGTCGATATGCTCGATGAGCTGGGGCGTCCGGACGAGTATTTCGATTGCATTCAGGTTGCCGGTACCAATGGCAAGACTTCGACTACGCGTTTTTCGGCTGCCATTCTTCGTGGTGAGGGGCTCAAGACCGCGCTGTATACGTCACCGCAACTGGTGCGCTATCCCGAGCGCATGGAGGTTGACGGGCACGTTGTGAGCGACGAGGCCTTTGCCCGTGGCGTTTCGGCAGCTGTCGAGGCGGGGCGTCGCGTGAATGCGCGCCGTGTGGCGGCGGGGGAGCGTGCCTATTCCATCACGCCGTTTGACCTGCTGACGGCTGCTGCACTTGTAGTGTTCGCCGAGGCCGCGGTGGATGTTGCCGTGCTCGAGGTTGGCATGGGCGGTCGTTGGGACGCAACGAGTGCGACCGATCCCGTCGCCGTTGCCATTACGGGCATCGGGCTCGATCACACACGTATTTTGGGCGACACGCTCGAGGCCATTGCGGGGGAGAAGGCTGCGGTTATCAAACCCGGGCGCTTGGTTGTTTTGGGCGAGGGCACACACGAGGCGAGCGTTCAGCGCGTGATGGATGCCCGTTGCCGTGAGTGCGGCATTGTGCCGCTGGTGGTGAACCATGCCACGACTAAGGTGCCGGCTCATGTGGGCGACACGGTTGAGTTTAGCTGCACCACGCCGCGTGCAATCTATACGTCGAGCATGGTCAAGCCGGCCTATCAGCCGCAGAATGCTGCGTGCGCGATTATGCTGTGCGAGGGGTATCTGGGTCACGAGCTCGATCATGACAAGCTCGATGCGTCGCTTATGGGCTGCCCCACGCCGGGACGATTTGATGTGCTGGGAACTGATCCGCTCAAGTTGATTGATGCCTGCCATAACCCTCAGAGCTGCGAGAACTTTGTGAGCGCGCTGGACGAGATCGATCCGTGCGTGGAAAATCGCCCCACGCTGCTGTGCGCTGCGCTGGCAGACAAGGACGTGGCGGGTATCGTTGACGTGCTGATTCCGGCCTTCCCGCGCGTGGTCGTGACCCAGACCGATTCCGATCGCGCCTTGCCGGCAGAGGAGCTCGCCGCCCTGGTGGACGCCGATAAGCTTGCCGGTGTGTACCCGAGCGTGCCCGAGGCCCTCGCGGCTTTCAAGGCCGCGGGCGAGCCCTTCGTAGCAGCTGGCACCATCACCCTAGCCGGCGAAGTAGCCGGCCTGCTGCGCTAACCCATCCCCTCAGCAGTTGCGGTGAAATGCGGACTGTTTTACAAGCCAGAAGCCTCAAACAGTCCGTATATCACCGCAACTCAAAAGCAGCTAATTTGGGATGGGGCTTTTTGGCTGTCCTGTGCCCCGAGCTGACTCGCTTGCCACGAAATGGGCCCATCTACTACGTTTGACCGGTAACCCTCAACCATGCCGGGAATTACAAAAATAAAACTGCAGGTAGACGGCTTGCTGGTTTTCAAAAAAGACCCGCATGCTCGACCCATGCGGGTTAAACGTAGTAGATGGGCCGTTTTCGTGGCGCGGCGTAATCGCAATATGACAAAGGGGCTGTCCCTTTGTCATATTGGCTAGTCTAGGCGGACTGGATCGTGGGGGTAGGCGTTGAGAATCTCGACGCCGTTCTCGGTCACCAGGGCTAGGTCCTCGATGCGGACGCCGGTGCGGCCGGGGAGGTAGATGCCCGGTTCGATTGAGAACGCCATGCCTGGCTCTACGACCTGCTCGTTGACCAGCGAGACGTCGCCCGGTTCGTGGTCCTGCAGGCCGATCGAGTGGCCAAGGCGGTGCGTAAAGTACTGCCCGTAGCCTGCGTCCTCGATCACGTCGCGCGCGGCGCGGTCCAGGTCGCACATGCGCACGCCCGGTGCGATGAGCGCCTCGGCGGCCTCGTTGGCGCGGCGCACGATATCGTAGATGCGCGCCGTCTCCGCGTCCGGCTCGCCCCAAAAGAACGTGCGCGTCATGTCCGAGCAGTAGTTGCGATGGCGTCCGCCAATGTCGAACAGCACCACGTCGCCGCGCTTGAGTACGGTGTCGTCGGGCTCGTGGTGCGGGTCGCCGGCGTTGGCGCCGAAGCTCACGATCGGCGGAAAGCTAAAGCCCTCGCAGCCGTGCTTGCGATACAAGCCGAGCATCTGGTCGGCAATCTCGCGTTCCGTTACACCTTCGTGGACGAGCTTGATCGCGTCGGCCATCACGGTGTCGTTAGCGGCCGAGGACGCGCGCATAAGCTCCTGCTCGGCGGCGTCCTTGTGGGTACGTGCGGCGGTGACGGCAAAGTCACCCAGGAAAAACTCGCTGGCGGCATGGCGCTCCATGAGCGGCATCAAAAAGCCGGAGCGCATGACGGTATCGATGCCAAGCGGCTTGGTCGGATCGATCTCGCGCGCGATGGCATCGGTCACGATATCGGTATCGGTGTGATAGGTGACGCAGGCATTGTCGTACTCGGGCAGCTGATGCAGGGCGTTGACTAGGATCACCGGCTCGGCACCGCGCGCGAGCAGCACGCCGCAAAAACGCTCGAACATATCGGCATAAAAGCCGGTCAGGTAGTAGATCGACCACGGGTCGTTTACGAGTAGCTGCGCGCCGGGGTGCTGAGCCTCGAGCGCATCGAGCACGCGCGCCACACGCTGGTCATCGACATGTGCCATGAAACATCCTTTCGCTAGACTGCCACCATGGTATCCCAAGCCCGGCACATAGGGACGTTCCTTTTATGCCGGCACCTTGGGACACTCCTTTGCATCCCGTGCGGCCCTCATAAGTTGCGGTGAAATACGGACTGTTTAGCGGCCTGAATGATTTTTCTGGGACGGGGATTAAATAATCAATGGGTGCCGAATGATTATTTAATCCCCGTCCCAGAAAAATCATTTGAGTGAACGTTCGGGCAAAAGTAGTCATAAGAGGCCCGTCCCGAATTAGCTGGTTTCAAAAGTATGGCGGATTACGGGGCTCGACCTGTAATACTTGACCATGGGAGAAATCGCAAAATTAAACCCGCAGGTAGATGGCTTATCAAAAATCGAAAATTGCCGGTATGGATGGGGGTCTCCGAATCAGCCCCGTAATCCGGCATAGTTTTGAAATGGCACTAAAGTAGGCACAAGCTAAATACCGATTCCATGGAAAGTTGCGGTGGAATAGTTCCTGGATGCCGGGGTTTTGGCGGAAATCGGGAACTATTTCACCGCAACTGAGGAGGGGCGGGGTGGATGGCGGGGTAGCTAAAAGAGCCCCGTCCCAAATGAGCTGCTTAGGCTCGGTCGATGTCCATGCTGGCGATGAGGTTGATGCTGGTGCCGAGGAGGTCTTCCAGCACGACGTCGCCCATGCGGATGGGGGCGTCGATGACCAGGCCGCGGATGAGGTCCATGGCTTGGGCATGGAGTGCCAGCGGGATGGCTTCGGCCGTGCGCACGGGCAGCAACGCCTCGTCGCCGCCGGATACGGACACGGTGGTGGTAAGCACGCGCATGGGGCAGGTGAGCTCCTGATGCGCGAACTTATCGCCACGCGGGCAGTTGTTTCCTGTCACGGAGCGCACCTCTGCCACGGCGCCGTCCGCGTCACGCTCTACCTCTACGGTCAGGAGGCACTCGGATGGGCAGGTGGTGCAGTTGAACTGCAGCGTTTCGATCGCGTTTATGCTCATGGTCTTACGCCTCCTCAACGGGGTCGACAGACAGGACAATCTCGCTAGCACTATGGTCGAGTGCGCGCTGAATCACCTTTGCCGGCAGCGGGAAGCTCTCCATGACGCTCGGTTTAAACGGGCGGACCTTGCCTGCAAACAGTTCCTCGTCGCCTGCCAGAATACGTACGCGAGCGGTGTCGACGGGTCGGCGCACGCGGAAGTTGAGCTTAGTGAGCCCGACGGTCGTAATGTGGCCCGGCAGTGCGTAGCCCGCGATGCCGGCGGGGGAGACCGTGAGCTGGCAGCCGGCATCCGACACCCCCGCCGCACTGCCACGCAGCGCGTACGCCGCTGCAGCCGCACCGGCACGCTCGGACTCAGTCGTCACATTGTCTGCCAGGTCGTGCACGTGCAGCACGTTGCCGCAGGCAAAGATGCCAGGCACGCCCGTCTGCAGGCTCTGGTCCACCATGGCGCCGCGCGTACGTGGGTCCAGCTCCACGCCCGCGGCAACCGAAAGCTCGTTCTCGGGAATCAGGCCCACCGAAAGCAGTAGCGTGTCGCACGGAACAACGCGCTCGGTTCCCGGAATGGGCGCCAGGTGCTCGTCGACCTGACTCACCTCGACGGCCTCCACGCGGTTGTGTCCGATCACGCGTGTGACGGTGGTGGACAGGTGCAGCGGAATGCCAAAGTCGTCCAGGCAGTTCTTGACGTTGCGGCGCAGGCCCTTGGCGTACGGCATGAGCTCGTACACGCCCTCGACGGAAATCCCCTCGAGCGTGCAGCGACGTGCCATGATCAGCCCGATGTCGCCGGAACCCAAAATGACGGCGCGCGAGCCGGGTTTGAGGTTCTCGATATTGATGTATCGCTGCGCCAAGCCGGCCGTAAACACGCCGGCGGGACGGCTACCGGGAATCTTGATCTCGCTGCGGGTGCGCTCGCGGCAACCCATGGCAAGGACGACCGCGCGCCCGGTGAGCTGCAGCATGCCGGCAGGGCTCATGAGCATGACGGTGTGGACCGCGGCTTCTTCCGTAGGCTCGCCCGAATCAATCCCAATCACCATGCTGTCCAGGAACAGCGCAATGTCGGTTGCGTGCACCTGGTCGATAAAGCGCTGCGCGTACTCGGGACCGGTGAGCTCCTGTTTAAAGTGCGACAGGCCAAAGCCAGGGTGGATGCACTGGCGGAGGATTCCGCCCAGGTGCTGCTCGCGCTCCACGATGGCCACGCGTGCCCCTGCCTTATGCGCGGCCAGCGCGGCCGCCATGCCGGCGGGTCCGCCGCCGATAACGACCACGTCGAAGGCTTGCGTTTGTACGGCTTCTATGACGCCGCAATCAATCGCGCTCGATTTGAATTCCGCCATCCTAACGCACCCCCTTCAGCGGTCCCTCAACCAACCAAGATCCGGTATCCTCCAACAGCACCTCGCTGGGGTCGCAGCCCAGCTCTCGGGCAAGAATCGCCACCACGCGGCTCTGGCAAAAACCACTCTGGCATCGACCCATGCCGGCGCGGCAGCGGCGCTTGACGCCCTCGACCGAGACCGCGCCCGGCTGGCGTCGGATCGCGGCCACGATCTCGGCCTCGGGTACTGTCTCGCAGCGGCAGACAATCTGACCCCACGCGGGATTGGACTCAATGAGCTCCTCCTTGTGCGCCAACGGTGCGCGGTCAAAGTCGTCCGGCGCGCGGCGAATTGGGTTCCAGTCTGCCCGCTCGTGCAGCTCCACGCCCGCCTCACGCATCACAAGCTCCATACGCTCGGCTCCTTGTCCAGCACCACGATGTTGCCCTGGCGCCAGACCATCTGGAACTCCTCGGCGCCCGCCATATGCGAGATGTCGGCGGCGCCGTTGCCCGCGGCGTTGATCAGGTAGCGGCAGCGCACATTGCCAGCGGGGGTCGCCAGCGTAAAGCGCGCGTCGTCGCCCGAGCCCGCGACTTCAATCGCTTCCACCGCCGCGGATCGCATAAACGTCACGCCGTTGGCAACCGCGTTCTCCAGCGCAGCAATGGCTACTTCAAACGGGTCAACGTAACCGGTCGAAGGGCACCACAGCGCGCACGTGGCCTGGGCACTCGCACGCGGTTCCAGCTCGTGGATGCTGTCGGGGTCGATAATCGACAACTCGGGCACGCCGTTGGCAAGGCCATTGCTGCGCAACTGCTCCAGTTGTGCACGGTCCTCATCGTTAAAGCCCAACACCATCGACCCGGTGCGGCAGAACAGAAAGCCCAGCTCCTGCGCCCACGTACCGTACAGCTCGCAGCCACGGGCGTTGACCTGCGACTTTACCGTGCCCGGCGCCGGATCGTAGCCGGCGTGCACCAGGCCGCCGTTGGCCTTCGACGCGCCCAGTGCAATATCGTTAGCCGCCTCGACCACGCAAATGGAAAGGTCAAATCGCGCGAGCTGCCGCGCGATGGCGCATCCGGTGATGCCCGCGCCCACAATTGCGATATCAAACGTTTCTGTCACAGTGCCTCCCAGACGAGTTGACAGGCCGTCAATACGACTATCCTACGGTCCGCACACCCCCAGTGCGGCGGCAATGCGGCGAACAGCCTCGCAACACCCGCCAACGGCAGGCGAGGGGAGACCCAGCAATGTCGACAACCTCGTCTGCCGGCTACCACGTTGAAGTTTTGTCTCGATCTGTAACAGTAAGCTGAGGATTTGGCTTCCAGTTGTTACAGATTGAGATTGAAGTCGGGGAGAGATTCTTCTGTCTCGATCTGTAACAGTAAGAGGGGAAATTTGGTCCCAGTTGTTACAGATTGAGATGTTTGTGTCCGCGTCAGCCCCGCCTCTAGCCGTGGTCCCATATAAACAAACCCCGTGGTAAACTTGACCGGACTGTTAATATTCCGAAAGGTACACCCCAATGTCCAAGTACATCTCCGAGCTCATGTCGCCGCAGCTTATGGGCGTCGTCTATGCCTTCGTTGGCTTTATTATCGCCCTGTATGTGCTGTCGGTCGTCTATGTGTTCATCGACGCTCGCCGCCGCGGCGCCAGCGCCTACGTGGCATGGGGCATCATCGCCCTCATCCCGTTTGTGGGCCTCATCGCCTACCTGGTCCTGCGTCCGCACTCCTACGCGTCCGACCGCGAGGAGCAGGAGCTGGACATGGCCCTGCGCGAGCGTCAGCTTGCCCAGTACGGCACCTGCCCGCAGTGCGGCGCGCCCATCGAGAAGGACTTCGTCGTTTGCCCGGTGTGCGATACCCAGGTTCGCAACGTCTGCCCCAGCTGCCATCGCCCGCTCGATGCGCACTGGAAGGTCTGCCCCTACTGCCGAACTCGCATCCAGTAACGCATCCATCGCAGGGCTGGCCGCAAGCAACGGGCACCGCGCGTCCCGCGCAAGCCACGCGCGCCCCACACCCCGCGCCCACACGATGAAGCATGCGTAGAAAATCGCCCGCCGTGCCATTAAGGTGCGGCGGGCGCTTGTATACCAAGGCAACCTGCCTATAATGATGCAAGTCAAAAACGCCGAGCGCATCGCACACACTTGCATCAGGCATCCGAGAGGAGAAAACATACCCATGAAGGCACTCTACAATGACGGTTCGGTGGCCGAGCTCCCGCAGGACGAGGTCACGCACGTCATCCGCCACTCTGCCGCGCACATCATGGCGCAGGCCATCAAGCGCCTCTATCCCGAGGCCGACTTTGCCTACGGCCCCGCGACCGACAACGGCTTCTACTACGACGTCGACCTGCCCGAGGGCGTCAAGATCAGCGAGGACGACTTCCCCGCGATCGAGGCCGAGATGAAGAAGATCGTCAAGGAGAACCTCAAGTTCACCGTGTACGAGAAGCCTCGCGCCGAGGCCATCGCCCTTATGGAGGAGCGCGGCGAGAAGTACAAGGTCGAGCACATCGGCGACCTGGACGACGACGCCCGCATCACCTTCTACCAGCAGGGCGACTACATCGACATGTGCGTCGGCCCCCACATCTGCTACACCAAGGCGCTGAAGGCCTTTAAGCTCACCGGCGTCTCGGGCGCATATTGGAAGGGCGACAAGGACAACAAGATGCTCATCCGCATCAACGGCGTCGCCTTTGCCACCAAGGAAGAGCTCGATGAGCACATGCACATGCTGGAGGAGGCCAAGAAGCGCGACCACCGCAAGATCGGCCGCGAGATGGACCTCTTTATGATGCGCGACGAGGCCCCTGGCTTCCCGTTCTTCCTGCCCAACGGCATGATCCTTAAGAACACGCTGCTGGACTACTGGCGCGAGATCCACCACAAGGCCGGCTACGTGGAGATCTCCACGCCGCTCATCATGAACAAGCAGCTGTGGAAGACCTCGGGCCACTGGGATCACTACAAGGACAACATGTACTCCACCGTCATCGACGACGAAGAGTACTGCATTAAGCCCATGAACTGCCCGGGCGGCGTGCTGGTGTACGCCTCCAAGCCGCACTCCTACCGCGAGCTGCCCATTCGCGCCGGCGAGATTGGCCTGGTGCACCGCCACGAGCTGCGCGGCGCCCTGCACGGCCTGTTCCGCGTGCGCTGCTTTAACCAGGACGACGCCCACCTGTTTGTGCGTCCCGACCAGCTGACCGACGAGATCGTGGGCGTGGTCAACCTCATCGACTCCGTGTACCAAAAGTTTGGCTTTAAGTACCACGTTGAGCTTTCCACCCGCCCCGAGGACTCCATGGGCTCCGACGAGGACTGGGCTCGCGCCGAGGAGGGCCTGCGCACCGCTCTGGAGCAGCTGGGCATGGACTACGAGGTCAACGAGGGCGACGGCGCCTTCTACGGCCCCAAGATCGACTTCCACCTGGAGGACTCGCTCGGCCGTACCTGGCAGTGCGGCACCGTCCAGCTCGACTTCCAGATGCCGCTCAACTTTGACTTGGAGTACGTGGACGCCGACGGCACCAAGAAGCGCCCCATCATGCTGCATCGCGTGTGCTTTGGCTCCATCGAGCGCTTCATTGGTATTCTGATTGAACACTTTGCGGGCAAGTTCCCCACCTGGCTGGCTCCCGTGCAGGTCAAGGCACTTCCCGTCTCTGAGAAGAGCCGCGACTACGCCCACGAGGTGTGCGCCAAGCTGGAGGAGGCCGGCATCCGCGTGGTCTGCGACGACCGCGACGAGAAGATCGGCTACAAGATTCGCGAGGCCCGCAGCATCGACCGTGTGCCCTACATGCTCATCCTGGGCGAGAAGGAGGTCGAGGCCGGCAACATCTCCGTCCGCGATCGCTCCAACGAGACCGTTCAGATGAGCGTCGACGAGTTTGTTGTCAAGGTTCTCGAGGAGATCAAGACCCGCGCCTAAGGCAAGCTGTATAACAATTTACAAAGGCGACCGTCCACAGAGGGCGGTCGCCTTTTTTCATGCCCAAATAAGAAAAGCCGCTGGTTGAGCGGCTTTTTTTGTTGCACAAAAAGGTACAGGTTTTTGTATCTTTCGACAAACGACATTATACGAGCAATTAATCAGCGTTTGCCCAGATTACGCAAAATGTACTGCCAGTAGGTGCATCTCCATACCCCTCTACAAAAATCTGCACTTTTGCGACTGCGCCTAGCTGCGAGCGAGAAGCCTGTTCTAAACGCCCCTGCATTTGCGTGCATCGCAAAGCCAAAAGAGGGGGGGGAGAGAACATGGAACAGACGGCACGGCGCCAAGAGCAGCTGCCGGGCGCATTTAACGGCGTCACCACCAACAGCCAGCACGGCCGCGTCCGCTGGTATCTGGTCCACACCCCCCATGGAAAAGAGCGCGAGACCTGCGAAAAGGTCCGCTGTATTATCCCGCATAACCTTATGCAGGACGCTTTTGTGATGCAAAAGGAGTTCTGGTTTAAGCGGGACGGCGCATGGTCGCTCCAAACCAAACCCATGTACAAGGAATATTTCTTCGTCGCCACGCACGATGCAGCCGCGCTCGATAGGGCTTTGGCCCAGTTGAGCTTTGGCTGTCGCATCGCCGGCAGTAGGGAGCGGGCGTACATGCCCATGCCGGACGATGCACAGGACTGGTACCGCAGCGTACTGGACGACGACGGCGTGGTGCGCAACAGCGTGGCGCGCATAGAAGACGGCGTGTTGCATATAGAACAGGGTCCTTTGGTGGGGCAAGAGGCTCGCGTTAAAAAGATCGACCGTCATAAGCGCTGGTGCCTGGTGGACGTGGGTGATGGCGACTCCGCTTTTAGGGAGCTGCTTGCGCTGGACGTTCCCAGCAAAACGTAAGGGAGACGTTGCACCGGCTGTTCGTTCGCAATTTTTGAATTTACCGATTGGGGGATCCCTGGGGAACGGGGACGTAAGTTTGACTGTGGCTGCTAAAGAAGTAACAGAGAGCTGTGTATCTGTGGGGGACGCACTGGCTATTAAAGAGATTAAGCCGAGCGGTACGCTTGGCTACCGCTTTATTAAGAGGCTGTTTGACCTGGTGTTCAGTCTTTTGATGAGTGTACTGCTGCTTATCCCCATCGCCATTGTGTGCGCACTCATTTGCCTTGAATCGCCCGGCAGCCCTTTGTATACGCAAGAGCGCGTCGGCAAGGGAGGAAAGACAATCAAGATTTTTAAGCTTCGCAGCATGGTCGCCGATGCGGGTGATGTGCAGAAGTATTTGAGCCCTGAGCAGCTTTATCAGTGGGAAGTTGAGCGCAAGGTTGACGATGACCCCCGCATTACCAAGATCGGTCAGTTCATTCGCAAGTGTTCCATCGATGAGATACCTCAGTTTCTCAATGTGCTGAACGGTGACCTTTCTGTCATTGGTCCTCGTCCCATTACAAGAGATGAGCTTGAACAACATTTTTCGGATGAAGAAATGGCTGAGCTGCTCTCAGTTCAGCCTGGAATTACTGGACTTTGGCAAGCGACTGATCGCAATGAAGCGACCTTTGAGAGTGGTCTGAGGCAAAAGATAGAACTTCGCTACGTTCAGAATCGCTGCTTCCGTATGGACTGGAAATGCTTTGCTGGCACTTTTGGCGCCATGTTTGGAAAACGTAAAAGTGGAAGGTAGACAATTGTCTTCACAGAAGGATATTACGGTTGCCGTTGCAGCTCATAAGCCGTATTGCATGCCGAATGATAAGTGTTATCTCCCCCTTCACGTTGGGGCAGATTTGCATCCGGAAGTTTGTTTGGACATGCAGCAGGATAACTTGGGGGAAAATATCTCTCAAAAAAACGCTTCTTATTCTGAGCTTACTGGGTTGTACTGGCTTTGGAAGAATTGTGGGTCCTTTTATAAGGGCTTGGTACATTACAGGCGGCATTTTAAAACCATTGATTCGTCAAAGGCAAAATCCAAAAATCCCTTCGATCTAATTGCGTGTAGTGAGGATTTTAAGGAAGTATTTGACTCAACAAATTCTCAGGTAATTGTTCCCAAGGCTCGTAACTACTATATCGACACCGTTGAGGCGCACTATCGTCATACACTTCCGGGTGAACAGCTAGATGCAACGCGAGCGGCACTTAATTGTTATTGCCCCAAATATATTCCCGCTTTCGAACGTGAAATGTCTGGCACCAAAGCTCATATGTTTAACATGTTCGTTGCTGAAGGTGATGTATTTAACGCTTATTGCGAGTGGCTCTTCTTTGTGCTCGAGAAAATAGAAAGTTCTTTGGACTCAACAGAATACGATGCGTTCAATGCTCGATGGCCTGGTCGCATCAGCGAGATGCTACTAGATACCTGGTTGTCGACAAATGACATCAAGTTGGCAGAAATGCCTACCATCAGCCCGGAACCAGTTGACTGTATTGCTAAGGGTAGCGGTTTTTTGGCAGCTAAGTTTTTTGGCAAGAAATATAAACGTAGTTTTTAGGTCGGATAATTAACAATGGGTTTATCAACTTTTGAATTGTTTAAACATATAAAGAACACAAGCTCAACAATAGAGTTGACGGGAGATGCACTATGCTCGCTCCAATATGTTCTTAAAATGATGCTTCGAGATTTTCAGGTTGCTGCAAATAAAGCTGAAGCTCGATGGACCTTAAGTGGCGGTACCTGCCTTGGGTCTCTTCGCCATCATGGATTTATTCCATGGGACGATGATATTGACATTAATTTGATTCATGATGATTTGACAAAGTTTGTTGATGCCATCAATTCTTTATTCCCAGGTAAATACACCATTCAAATTCCTGGTTTGACCGATGGTTATGATTTGGGCTTTGCGAGAATGCGTCTTAACGGAACCGTTGTCCGAAACAGAGATGATATCGGTCTTCCTAGTTCGAGTTGCGGTGCTTATATCGATATTTTTCTACTCGAAAGTGTTCCAGATAATTGTATTTGTCGTGGAATTCATGGCTTTATATCTATGGCTCTTGGGTTCTGCTATTCGTGTTGTCGCTTTGAGGCGCATGCAGATTTATATAACTCTTTGGTTGCCGGCAACGAATCTGCCTTAAAAGTCTTTAAGCGTAAGGAAATGATCGGGAAGTTGTTTTCTTTCTACACCCCTGAAAAATGGGTGGCGCTTTGGAATCGATGGAATTTCAAGTATCGCAATAGTAGCAGCAAGTACATTTCAATACCGACAGGACGCAAACACTATTTTGGTGAGCTATACAGTCGCGTTGCGTTTTTTCCAACAGAGCCGGGTGAGTTTGAAGGGCTTCTGCTTCCAGTGCCAAATGATTTCAAGGTTTATATGGAAGCGCTTTATGGGCCCGATTACATGACGCCACCGCCTTTAGAGGACCGAGAGGTACATGTTGTTTATGAGTTTGATTTAGGAAAGTACTCAAATATCGAGAGTGAGGATTTGTAAAAATGAACGTTGCAATTGTAATAGCCGGTGGCGTCGGTTCTCGTATGGGCCAGCAAATCCCCAAGCAGTTTATTAATGTGCGCGATAAGCCTGTTTTAATATATACACTTGAGGCATTCCAGGCGCATCCGCAGGTCGAGGCCATTGAAGTTGTTTGTATCGATGGCTGGGAAGACATTCTCAAAGCATATGCAAAGCAGTTTGGTATTTCTAAATTAAAATGGGTTGTTAAAGGTGGAAAGACTGGTCAGGAGTCTATTCGCAATGGCGTATATGGGCTCGAGGGAATTCTGTCTAATGATGACATTGCTATTATTCACGATGGCGTGAGACCAATGTTGGATTCGGACGTGATCACCGATGTGATTCGTGTTTGCCAAAAATATGGTAACGCTGTTACAAGCCTGCCTTATAACGAACAAATATTTGTTGTTAATCAAGACGATGAATCAACTACAGACAAATTTATTCCGAGAGAGACTCTTCGTCGTGTTTCTACTCCGCAAGCATATCGCTACGGTAATTTATTGGATTCCTATAAGAAGGCTTTTGCTGAGGGTATTGGTATTTACGGTTCGCATTACACCAATACGATGATGGTTGAGCTTGGCGAAACTCTGCATTTTGCTGCTGGTTCGGATAAGAATATTAAGCTAACTACCCCTGAGAACCTCGACACTTTCCGCGCTTATTTAGCCACGTCAGGATGTAGGGATTAAAAGTAGGGTATTTCTGATGAATAGACTCGAATCTAACATATACATCTCAGAGCTGGATTCTGTTTGTAGCCAAGATCTCCCATGGAAAAACTAGCAGGGAAGACCCTTTCTCTTTCTGGCGCTACTGGAATGATAGGTTCATTTCTCATTGACGTTATTATGAGGAAAAATAGAATAAATCACCTTGGTTGCCGCATCCTTGCTATCGGTAGAAGTGAGGAGAAAGCTCGTGCCAGGTTGCCTTATTTTGATAGTGCTTTATTTAAATTTGAGGAGGCGGATGTTACCGAAAGAGGGGTAAAGCCGTCAGCTCCTTCAGATTTTGTTATCCACCTTGCTAGCTCTACGCATCCACGTCAATATGCGAGTAATCCTGTCGGCACTATTTCCTCAAATGTTGACGGACTTCATAATTTGCTTGAGTATTCTTCGGAACACGGTGCAAGACTGCTCTTCGCCTCTTCTGTTGAGGTGTATGGAGAAAACCGTGGAGATGTTGAACGATTTGACGAGGGGTATTGTGGATATATTGACTGCAATACTCTTCGTGCCTGTTATACAGAGTCCAAACGTCTTGGCGAGACTATGTGCCAGGCTTACCGTTCACAGAAATCTGTTGAAACTGTTATTGCTCGCATAGCCCGAGTATACGGACCAACTCTACTTCCCGATGATTCTAAGGCGCTCTCTCAGTTTATGCATAAAGCGCTTTGTCACCAAAATGTGGTGCTTAAGAGTAGCGGAACTCAACACTATTCATATTTACATGTTGCAGATGCTGTTTCCGGATTGCTTTACGCGCTGCTACTTGGTGTAGATGGCGAAGCATATAACCTTGCTGACCCTTCATCGGATGTCACCTTACGTGATCTGGCAATAATGGTTGCTTCAGCCGGAGACGTTGAAGTTGTCTTTGATTTGCCAGATGCTGAGGAAGCGGCGGGGTACTCAAAAGCTTCGGTTGCACTCATGGATGGTAGCAAAATGAGAGAACTTGGATGGATCCCATCCAAGGGAATAGAAGATGGTGTGGCTGAGACGCTTCGCGTTCTTCAAAGCTTGGAGGCGGAATGAGGAGCGCAAAGCTCGATATACAATCTAATCTAAATGGAGATGACAAAGATCCTCTTGTTTCTATTGTTGTTCCCGTCTTTAATGCCCCGGTTAAAGCGCTTGAGAGATGTCTCTTGTCGTTATTTAATCAAAGTTACTCCAATGTTGAATTCATTATCGTTGATGATGGAAGCGATGATGAGTGTTTAGCTGTTGAGCAGAGGCTTGTATCGGCGGAGGCTCGAGCACGAATTGTTAAGGGAGGCCATAAAGGCGTATCGCACGCTAGAAATATCGGAATCCGCGAAGCTCAGGGCGAATGGGTTGCTTTTTCTGATTCTGACGATGAATTGAATCCTTTGTTTATTAATCAGGCTCTCCAGATTGCATTGGGAGAGAATGTCGATCTTGTCTGTGGTGGCGTCGCTTCTCTATATCTCGATGATTCTCCGACCGACGGCTGCGATGTGCTTGACTATTGCGTCCTTGATGAGACTCGTGAATTAATGGCAGCACAACTTCAAATGCTTGGAAATGTTAAGTATAACTTCGAATCTTTGCCTGATTTTAAGGGCCGTGGACCTGTTGCAAAGCTTTATCGTGCTGATATTCTTGAGAGCTTGCGTTTTGATGAGGGTATTCCCATCGGTGAAGATACGGTCTTTAATTACCGGTTTATTGAGAAATGCAAATCGATGGCAATTGCTTCTAATGTCTGGTATTGGTATTACCAATACCAGGGGTCTGCTGTTCATTCGATTGAGCTTGACCCATGGGAGCGCTCCATTACGGGAATCATGTCAACATGTTCTTTAGAAGATGAACAGGCGCCATTTATTTCACGATGTGCTTTTTTAACCACCCAAGGTATTGAGAATTTTGTGAAAAACTCAGGTCTGATTGGGGCAAAAATATCGAGTGTGCGGCTTCTTTCCCTTGCCTTCGATCAAGGGTGTTTTTCTGAGCATTGTTTCGAAGGCTACTGTCTTTCTCCTTGGCTTCGAGTGTTCACGATTCTTTGTAAAAAAGGTTTCTTTAGCTTTGCTTTTTTATTTTGGGGATTGAGAACTGTGGTTAAAGACGGCCTATCGGGAAAAGCCCTAATTGATAAGGACATGCATTAATGACTGATATTGGAATAAAAGAAAAAACAGGCAGAACTGTCTCCATTATTGGCAGTATGGGCATAGGTGAGTTTGTATACTATCTCGCTTACGGCTTGTATTTTTTCAGCTGTATTCTCGATCGAACGACATTCGATGAATTTCTTTTTATTCCGGTTCCACTTTTATCTAGAATTATTAGTCTGATAATCCTATGTCTTCTGTTATTTAAATTTGTTCTTCAAAAAGCTTCTATTAAAGGCTGGCTATTGGCAACGGGTCTCGTGCTCGTTGGCTTTATTTCTTGGAGGAATTCGCAGGAGGGGTGGTTATTTTGGCTTGCTCTTTTTATTGTCTGCTCTGAGGGCGTCCAACTGAATATACTTGCGAGCATTTCTCTCGCTCTGTCAATCATGATCCTGGTGATTGCGCCATTGTTTTCTGTTTCGGGTATGATTGAGGAACTTACTTTAATTCGCGCAGGTGTTGCTCGTCATTCGCTGGGCTTTACTCATCCTAATTATTTTGGCATGTATGTTATTCTCGCGTGTACATCAATATCTGTTCTTGCTTTTGGGAAAAATCCTCTGTTCCAATCCATAATTCTTTTTTTTGCAGCTTATCTAATCATGGTTGTGTCAGATTCAAGATCAACAGCAGTTCTCGCTATTTTTCAAGCATTACTGTTGCTTGTTTTTTTCAAAGTAAAAAACAAACGTTTAAGAAGAATTATCTCAATAGGCTTTGTTGTTGTCGTTGCTTTAATTGTTTTTGTCAGCTTTTATTTCATGATCGGGTTCAACCCATCCCGTTCAATAGATTCAGTATTGAATACTCTCTTATCTGGTAGATTGAGATTGGCTCATGGCTATTATCAGATGAAGGGTCTTTCGCTATTTGGTACTACTTATATTGATTGTCCTGTAATCTATTGGGAGAATGGAAAATCCTACCATTTTGTCGTTGATAATGCGTACTGCCATTTGATTTTGCGTTACGGAATTATCCCGACTGCTTTATTTATTATTGGATTGTTTTCACTTTTAATTAAATTGTTTCGCCAAAATCGATGGGACTCACTCTTGTTCGGCATTGTATTAATGTCTGTATATGGTCTTACCGAAACTTTGGGTGTTCGAATCGAATGTAATTATTTTCTTTTTGCGATTGGAGCCGATCTGCTTTTTTCTTCCTCTGAAATCAATACCAGGGAAGCCAGTCGCAAAAATTATATTGGAGTACCGCATGAGTAGTATCGTGACACGCAAAGCCGATGTTATATGGAATTACATCGGGACAATAGTTTCGATGGCCAGTGGTTTCATCCTTCTTCCGCTGCTTATGCGCTATCTCTCTGATGAGGAATTGGGTCTTTGGTATGTTTACATTGCACTCTCTAATTTCGCCATGCTCTTTGAGTTTGGTTTTAATCCAACCTTTGCGCGAAATATCGTATATGTAGTGAGTGGTGCCCGCCGTCTTTCCGTTAAGGGGTGTGATAAGGAATCAGTTGAAGATGGCATCGATTGGCATCTTTTGAACACGGTAATTAAGGCTTCCAAAGTTATATACGCGATTCTTGCGGTCGTTGTGTTGCTTCTGCTTTCTACGGCTGGCTCAGCTTATATTTTCTTTGTTGCTTCGAATATGAATCCTGCTGACGTTTGGCTTTCATGGGCACTCTTCTGTGTTTCAATTTTCCTTAATCTCTATTTTCTTTGGTCGATCACGGTATTAAGAGGATACGGAGATATTGCTGGAGAAAATAAGGCGGTCGTAATTGGTAGAGTAGGACAGCTCTTTATCAGTGGCGTTTTGCTCGTTGCGGGCTTTGGGCTTGTTGGTGCATCTATTGGGTTTCTTATGAATGCCGTGCTTCTTAGGGTTTCTGCCTTAATTATGCTTAGGCAACATCGAGAGATCGAAGATGGACGACGTTCGGATAAGTTGTCGGTAAACTTCTCTTCAATTCAGGAGATTTTTTCGACCATTTTCCATGTCGCATGGCGTGATGGCTTGGTTCAGCTTTCTCTTTATGCTTCCACTCAAGCCATGAGTATTTTGAGTTCCATATTTCTTGGCCTATCCGAGACGGGCACCTATTCTATTCTGCTGCAGTTTGCAAATGCAATTTATAATTTTGCATCTACGTATCCAAAGTCTTTTTATCCTGCGATGCAGTCAGCTTATGCTGAGGGTGAATCTGGTAAACAGAGGAAATTTGTATCGACTGGGATTGTAGGTTACTGGATGCTGTTTATGCTTGGAACCGCTGGGGTCTGTGTTGTTATTTTTCCTCTCTTGCCATTATTCAAGCCTGGCATCGATATTGACTATGCTTTGTTTCTTGTAATGTGTTTGTATGTGGGGCTTCTTCAGCAGCATTCTATTTTTTGCAATTACATTATCAGCATGAACGAGATTCCTTATATGTGGGGATATATTATTGCATCCATTATTGGCTGTGCTCTTGTGTGTCTGTTTTCAGGTCTTTTTGGTATGGGGGCTTGGGGCATCATATTGGGCCAGGGAATTTCCCAGCTAGCCTATAACAATTGGAAATGGCCTGTGTACCTATGCAAGAAACTGGGAAGCTCTTATCACGAGATTATCAATGAGGGCGTTCAATTGTGGATTACTAAATTTGTTAGCCGTTTTAGTAGATCGCGGGCATAGCGAAACTCTATTAAATTCAGTCCGGCTTTTGGTTTTCTATTCTATTTGCATGAATGTGTATGGGGCGTCGATGGTTGTCGGTGCCCCATTTCTGAACAAGAGTGTTGGCGCAACGGTTATATAGAAATAGGGATGCGGATCAGTTCCAGCACCCCTATTTTTGAAAATATTATTTAATTAACGCGATAATTCTCAATGGTTAACTACGCCTCCGTCGGCTCCGCGCCCAGCTCGTTGCGGACGAGCTCGAAGGCGGCGGCGATGGCCTTGTCCATGTCGTAGTACTTGTAGCCGCCCAGGCGGCCGGCGAAGATCACGTCGCCCTCCTGCGCCGCCAGCTCCTCGTACTGCTTGTACAGTGCCTCGTTCTTGGCGTCGTTGATGGGGTAGTAGGGCTCGTCGCCGGGCTTCCAGTCGGCCGGGTACTCGCGCGTGATGACGGTCTTGTCCTGGGTGCCGAACTCGAAGTGCTTGTGCTCGATGATGCGGGTGTAGGGGATCTCGCGCTCGGTGTAGTTGACCACGGCAACGCCCTGGTGGTCCTGCTCGTCGAGCGTCTCGGTCTCAAAGCGCAGGCTGCGGTACTCGAGCGTGCCCAGCTTGAAGTCGTAGAACGCGTCGATGGGGCCGCAGTAGATCGTCCTGGCGGCGATATCGGGCTCGGCGGCGATTAGCTCCTTGTACTCCACGCCGCAGCGCACCTCGACGCCCTCGAGCATGTTGGCGACCATCTTGGTGTAGCCGCCCATGGGGATGCCCTGGTAGCGGTCGTTGAAGTAGTTGTTGTCGTAGGTGAAGCGGCAGGGGAGGCGCTTGATGATGCTCGCGGGCAGGTCGCGGCAGTCGCGGCCCCACTGCTTCTCGGTGTAGCCCTTCACGAGCGTCTCGAAGATGTCGCGGCCGACGAGCGACAGCGCCTGCTCCTCGAGGTTGGCCGGCTCGCCGATATTCTCGGCGGCCACCTGCTCGGCGATCTTGGCCTTGGCGTCGGCCGGCGTGACGACGCCCGGCCACATCTTGGCGAAGGTGTTCATGTTGAAGGGCATGTTGTACATGCTGCCGCGGAAGTTGGCTACCGGCGAGTTGACGTAGTTGTTGAACTCGGCGAAGCGGTTGACGTAGTCCCAGACGTCCTTCATGGAGGTGTGGAAGATATGCGCGCCGTAGCGGTGGACCTGGATGCCCTCGACGTCCTCGGTGTAGACGTTGCCGGCGATGTGGTCGCGGCGGTCGATGACCAGGACCGACTTTCCGGCTCGTCTGGCGGCGTTGGCGAAGACGGCGCCAGAGAGGCCGGCACCGACGACGAGGTAATCGTACTGGGACATGGATGTGCTCCTTTTGATTTGGTGTTGGGTGGGGTTAGCGGAACAAGCGCAGCTGGTTGAGTTGTGCTGGTGAGTTGTTTCCAGATTGGTAGTATAGCAGATGGGGATGGACTTCATCTAAGGTGCTCGATTCTTGTTTTGATTTGTATCAACCTTTGTATCAGTTGAAAACCTAACCCTGACTATCAACTTCATCCTTGAGGTGCTCAACTGAATATCGCGAAACGTACAGTCGATATTACGCATAGGCGTCTGGATTGGCATTGCTCTCGATGCCCTTTTGCTATTGGCGGTCTGCCCGAAACATTGACACGTCTTAGTCGCGTGCATGCTGACTTGGGATCCTCGTTGAAAATATCGGTGTAAGGGCGACGCCCTGCCGACAGTGGCATGATATTTACAGCGCCGATTGGTTGTGATCGACAACACTTCAATCGGGCGAATTCTCAAATCGGCGCTGTAGCTATTGCAGACTGACACCGCTAGCGTCTTGATAGATGGCGGCCCTTTGCGATTGAATGCTTCTAGCTTAGTTTGAAGAGTTTCTTTAGCTCTTTTTGAATGCGATCTCGAACAGTGTTATGTACAAATGCAGGCTCACTTAATAGTTTTGTACTGCCACAAGTATGCTCACAATAATGGTTGCCGGGTCTTCCTAAAAGTCTTTCGCTGCGTAGACAGTTTTCCGCTCGTGTTTCAAATTCGCTACCGTAATATCCTCTTTGAGAATTATCCTCCGAAATTATTACTCTGATTTCGTTTTCATTTTCGACGGGAGATGGCGAGATTCGAATTTGCCTGTCTTGAGGGTATTCATCTTTTTTGGCAGGCTTTATACTAACGATCAAGTTAAAAGGTCCATCTGCATAGGCGGGTAAATATTTTCCGATATCCTCCATAAAAGCTTTGATGAATTGTCTATAAGATATTTCGCATTCGGCAAGGATGAATTTACACCACGTTTCACAGAGTTGATCTGAATATGAATCCCAAACCCAATGGCAACCTTTGCCTAAATTATCTGGAATGGGAGGAAGATACTGCAGATGGTCTTCATGGCCTAATTCGAGGATTTGGACTAGTATGGGTACTACCGAAATCGGTATATCTATGCTGGCTACATTGATGAAGTAAATTGGCTTCCCGTTGAGTGCCTGACCAATTTCCTTTGCCGTTATGTTGCGTAGACTGAGCTTTCGAGGCTGTCCCCCGCTTTCTCCGATATTGATTTGGCTTTTTCTAAGCGCTTCTTCCGCAAACCCGACTTTCATGGGTAATGGTTCGAAAAGCACGGTCTCTGCTGAGTTGAAAAAGTCTTCTAGATCATCGTTTATCATCGAGATGGCTAGCTCTCTTGCACAATCTATTCCTTCGTAGAGTCTATCTATTCGATAGACATGGGTTTCCGGTCGATCAGATGATCTTATCGAAATAATGGGTACGGTAAATCCATCAACGGTCTTCATCATCGGCCCCTGTGCATCATCGGTGATTCTGAGGCTTATATTTTCCTCACCAGGATGCTTTTCTTTTAGCGTTATTTGGGCAACTGTACTTTCAGCGCTATAGATCATTTCCATGCGTATCGGTGCGTCTTGTGAAGATAGGGTATGTCGGAACGGCATATAGGGTTTCATTTTTCTCAGATAGCGGTCAGAAATGTTCGTATAGGTTTTAAGCGCTTGCTCTGCAATTTTTGTCAGTTCATCCCTGCTCAACCGAGCTTCTAGTTCACTCGAGAGGTTCATACGTCCTCTAAGGCATTTCATGAATAAAGGAAGGTTGCTGTTTTCGAGATGATCAAGAATTGCCGTTTGTTTTGAAGCGTCTGTTGTGCAGCCGCATAGCATTATGAAGAAGTTCTCCAGCAACGGGTTTTCGAAGTGTTGTTTGCAGTAGGTAGTAATTGTCGTAATCGACTGACTTGATAGGAATTTTGCCGCCAAGTATTCCTGAAGAACTGAATGTGAAAAATCCACCACGCCATTGGAAATACTCAGGAGGCCAGATTCCTTTCCTGCTTGCGCTATGCGCTCGGCTTCGGATGGCGTTTGCTTGGTCAGAAAGAAGGCCCTCAATGGCCTGGGGCTTTCTTCTGTCATACACTCCAAGGCGTAAGATCCAAGCTGATATTTAAGATAATCGGAATCAAGTTCATCCCTATAAGCAATCTTAGCTTCAATCATTGAGTCAATACATGACTCAAAAATGGTTGCGAGATTTCGAGGAGCTGAATAAGTTCCTTTCTTTAGTAAATAGTCTGCTAAACAGGAAAGACGCAGGGGGTTATGCATCAGCTCTCGTCCAGTTTTGCTTAGATTTGCTAGCATGCTTCTTGGAGAGATGATTCCTCTTTGCTCAAGATAGTAGATTACGTCTTCGTCATTGAATTCTTGCAAACACATGCTTTGAATACCGATTCGCCCGCAATCTCTTTCGAAACGTGAAGAGCAAATGAGAAGGCTATTCGCATCAGCAGCGTATCGTGCCAACTCATCAAAGAAAAGGTCCCTGTCGCGTCGAACTTCATCTAGGCCGTCTACGATGAGCCTAAAGATTGAAATGTTGTCCCTTATAAGCGATATAGCCGCCTCGGATGCATTGCCAATGACTTCTTTTGCTATGCCCTCAATTAGACTTGAATAGCGGCGCGACCAACCTCGTGCTTCAAGGAATACTGGGGCTTCGTTTCGTTTGCGGACGAGCCAATCTTTTGCAAGTTCTGCTGTGATATTTTTCAGCAACTTGCTTTTACCCGCCCCGGGTTCTGCGTAGATGAGTGTAGGTTTCTGGTTAGTTAATATGGCTGCCTGCTGAACGGACGCCGATGAGCCGTTAATAAATAAACGCCTTGAAACGTTTGACCCGTTGCCGCCTTTTGCTAACCTGGCGCAGTAGCTTGATAGATATCGAAACAGCTCTGCTTGATCCAGTCGATTTGTCCCTAGAGCCCCGGAGATGGTATCGAGCTTCCTGCGAATAGCTTCGGTTCCCTCGGCGGCTTTCCTTGCCGCAAGAGACTCTTCTCCTGTAGCCATAATTAAATTTACGGAGTTCCAGAATTCTTCAACAAAATCGTAGGCAGATTTATCGAACTTGTCGCCGAGAAAAGTCCGTATTGCTTCATCCTTGTCTTTATCGAGGCAGGTGCGATGGGTCAATAGCTCTTCGACAAGATGAACATCTCTGAATTTCTGCGACAAATCAACGCTGGTGAGAATCATTGCTGCGCGCATAGCGGTTTCTTCGATAAGCTCTTCTACTGCCCGCCTTTTATTTATGCCTTGAATTTGTAATTTGCCCCAGTCAATAAACCGAGAAACCGCCTCTGATCCGACAAGGTCAATTGGATCCATGTTTACCGCCTTACAAAAAATGCGCCAACTCGGTTTTAATTATACGGTTAGCTGAGTCCCAAGCCCTTTCGACACCACCTATATTGCGGATCAGCGCCGCCGACGTCATCGACGTCCACTCGGCCGAATATTGCACCGCGATGGGCAGGGCCGAGACTCTCGAGGGGCGCGTCAGCCCCTGGGTCATCGGCGAGGGCCGCAATTTTGTCAAGACCATGAAGGGCCTGTCCGACCGCGTCGCCGACCCGGAAGACAAGCTGGATCAGACCACCGTCATGGACGACCAACTGGGCTGCCCAATCTTCTCGTGCGACATAGCATAGGCCATCTTCCGCGCGCTGGGGACGCACGCGCCCTACGGCACCTACTGCTGCACCGGCTCGGGTGCGATTATGTGCTGGCGGACATTGCCCCAGCCGCCTTCTAGGCCGCCAGCGGCAATAGCGACAGGGTCGTGCCAGTCGGCAACGCCGACTACTACGCCAGCGCCGAGGGCGCCATCGCCCTGCGCCCGGTCCACTCCGCGCTCGACCTGTCCAAGCTCGAATTGATCGGCTTCCACATGCCCGACTGGGGGGGTAGGGCTGGGGGAGTACCTCGAGGCGCTTGCGGAATGAAACTGTCCCTCGGGGTGAGTCCCCCCGGGGACAGTTCTTTGCTTTCAATAATATTTACCCGGAGAGCAGCCACGCCTGGGCGGCGGTCCCGTTGGGCGCGTAGAGCCACACCCGGTTGCCCTCTGCGGTGGACTGCGCGTAGTCGTCGAGCGCCATGCCCGAATCGTCGACCTCGACGTAGCCGCCCTCGCAGGCCGATACGCGCCAGAGCTGGGACGCCGAGCCGTCCGCCTCGGCCAGCGCGGCCCGGTCGCCCGACTCGGTCAGCAGCGCCCCGCCCGAGGAGATCCTGTACGGGCTGGTGGCGGCGTCGCGCTCGAAGGAGAGGGCACCCGCGCCCGAGGACAGCGAGCAGCCCGATGCGGAGGCCGAGACGGCCATCCCCGCGTCGAGGGAGGACGCGACGCGGTAGGCGCCGTCCTCGATGACCCTCTCTAATGCTGCATTTTTGTATTCAGCTTTCAGGTCGTACTTAGCGCTCCATTTGCTGTTCGATTCTTTGGTGACGTCAGATGCCGCCGTAAGCTCAACATTTGCGTCGTTCGTCTTCCACTCCCTATGATTCATCGCATAAGCAACAATCCCATTCTGAATCCCCGAGATACTAGGCGGGAAAGACTGGTTGTCAGCATTGATGGAAAAGCTCTCTTCCTTGGCATCTAAGTGCTGCTGAACGCGGTCGGCATACTTCTCCGCCCATTCCTCTGCTTTACCGTTTCGCACAAAGTAATTGTTTGACAGATCGGTTGAACGGTAAGCATAGTCGTTCTTCTGATAGTTTGCCGTGTGGTCGGAGTGGGCGATTGCCATGAGCTCGTCGGTCAGGCCAAAGTACAGATGGCTCTGGTCCAGATCTCCGTACCAGTTGTCGCTGGTGTCGTCCCAGGTTAGGTCCATCTGGCACCATTTGCCGTCGATCTTTACGGCGTTCTAGGTGTGGCCGTTGCCGGTGATGCGGCCGTTGGCGATGCCCACGGCGTCAAGGAGCTTGGAGTAGATGCGCTGGTAGCTCTCGCAGGTGCCCTGGTGGCGCGTGAGGCCGCTTTCGGCCGAGCACCAGTTAAGGCTGTGGTCGTACTCCAGCTGGTCGAGCGTCCAGTCGTGGAGCCACAGCGCCATGTCGTATTCCGAGCCGTTTGTCTGTTGCCTGCACTGGGCCACGGCGCTGTTGACGATCTGCGTGACGCTGGGGCGGGCGGCGTCGTTTACGGTCACCTCCGCCGTGGTGCGCAGGTAGTAGATCCCCTTGTCGTTTTGGGGGTCGTTTCTGTCGTTGTCCATGAAGTAGAAGTAGATGCGGTAGGTGCCCGATGCCGTGAAGTCAAAGGTAAAGTCGTGGCCCGCGGTGCCCAGGCTGCAGTAGCTGGCCCATGCCGGGCGCGACGGGTCGCAGACGCTTTCCTGGCTGCCGCCGTCCCAATAGGTGGGCACGTCCATGCGCGCCTTGGCCTGGGACGAGCCGTTGGCCTGGGTTACGTGGAAGATCGTCGCGGTGCCCGCGGGGGCGTCGTTCCACGAGACGGTGAAGGTGAAGCCGTTTTGGGTTGCCGTGGCGGAGTGGGCGTAGGTGGTTTGTGACGTGGTGGAGATTGCGGCGGGCGTGGGGTTGGTGCGGGCTCGGAGGGATGGGGTGGGGGCTGTGGTGGCCGCGCCGGTTGCGGCGGCGGTGCCGGGGGTGGCGGTGTCTGTGGTGTTGGCGTCCGCGGGGTCGGTCTGGCTGGTGCCGGTAGATGTTGCGGTGCTGTCCTCTGCGGAATCTGCTGTCGCATTTGTGTTGGTGCCGTCTTCAGCCTTGTCTGTGCCGCTGCTCGTGGCGTCGGCTTGCGCCTGCTGCTCGGTGGTCTCTTGGGGCTGAATTGCCTCCGCGATGGCTGCCATGGGCATCGTCGCGCCGACCATGGACGTGCACGCGATCGCGCAGAGCAGGTAGTAAAGGGGTCGTTTCATAGCGGAGCCTCTCGGTGAGCAGTCAATAGGGTCCGAAGGCAGCTCCAGGCCTGCACTCCGCACATATTTTATTGGGGATTATTTTACGGGAACCCCAGTCAACATCAGCGAACTTTCTGGGGGATGTTGGGGAGGGGAGGGATGGTTGGTTGCCCGGTGACGTTGTGAATCGCGTTGGGTTGACTATGCCTGATGCGGCAAATCCAGCATAAGGCCGTCTCGCGCTTCTTCGAGACTCGCCACCGAGACCTTCCAGGAAAAGTCCGCAAGGCTGCTGCCTAGGTCAAGTTCTGCGTGGTCGTATTTTTCAATTTTGCAGCCTAGGTGATTCTCGTCTGGTAAAAGGCGACATTCGACCGGTCGCGACCCGATGATTCGATACTCCTTCTGATATGCGTACTTGGGTGTTTTGATAACGAGATTGTGCGGGATGCCCTCAAAGATCTCGCGTATCAGTTTTGGCCCGGGAACGCCGTAGGAGATGGGACCGTGGGCGTAGATGCTTCCGTCGTCGGTGGTGTGTCTGTCGGCGAGGCGCGCGAAGCTGTCGTACTGCACAATGCCGATCCATCCGTCCTCGCATCCGAACTCCTGGATCATGCGTTTCGGGATTTTCACGGCGTTGTCGACGATATCGTTCTCGCGGACCGTATACATGCAGTAGATGGGCAGGGAAGTATATCTGTAGAGGCGCACCCCGGGAGCCATGGAAGCTTCGAGCGGATCGCCCTGTTCGCCAGGCAGGCCATGATAGTAGCCGGCCGCGTTCATGTAGAGGCGACCGTTTATTAGGTCGTCGATGTATGCTTCCTTGGGTGCAAACTTGAGTAGGTATGCGATGCCGTCTTTGAGCATAGAAGATCCTTTCTTGGGTGGAGGTGCCCTGGGTCGCTTTGTGCGCCCGGGTTGTTTGCCGCCAAGGTAAGGCCGACTGGTGGGATCTTCGTGCGGGAGTGGTGCGGGTCGCTGGTGTTGCCCGGGGGCTGTGATCGCCCTCGGCGTCTGGGGTGCATGTCTGTGGAGCGTTCCGGGGGGGGGCTGTTTCCGGGCAGGGGAGTGTCGGCTGCTGCCAGCTAATAACGAGATTGGGGGCGAGCTCACAGTTGAGGCTGTCCTGCGCAACCTCAGCGGGGCTACGTTCTTCAGACGCGTGTTGGAAGTGGTGCGGAGTGTTAGGGCCTCGCCGCGATGTCGAACGGTACGGTTATCAAGGATTTGCTCAGCGTCAAGTTCGAACTTCCGGTGTGGGTGCAAAGTGGATTGGGACAGGACGGATGATTGGGGCCATCTTCGAGCTTGCAGGTGAAATAGGGGCGGCATAGGATATCTAATGATATTCAGGTTTGGGATGCGGACCGACTCGCTTCGAATCGGGCTTACATCAACTTTCTCGACACTATCGTATGAGAGGAATCTGGTATGAAGATTGATTTGCATTGCCATACCATCAAGGCGAAATCGGGCGATGGAGGGCGCGATATTGACCCGGCCAGCTTGGCTGAGGCCTTAGCAGGCAACCAGGTTGGTATCGCCGCCATTACAAACCATAACCTCTTCGACCTTTCAATATTCAAGCAATGCGTAGCTGAAGCGTCAGCCAAGGGAATCGATCTCTGGCCGGGCATAGAGCTTGATATTCGAGGCAAGTCTAGGGTTGTCGGCCATGTAATCGTTATTGCTGACCCCGTGCATGCGAAGCAGTTTTCTGATGTCTGTAATGGCCTGGTTCAATGCACACATCCTGATGATTTTGTTCTTGATTGGGATAAGCTTGCCGGCGCATTTGTCGGACAAGGGTTCGATTTCATCGTGATATCTCATTACCGTCCCTTCAAGGGCAAGTCTTATAAAGATAAGGCACTGCCTTACGCCGATAATCAAGCACTGAAAGCGAGTTTTCCAGTAGAAACCCCGTTCTTTTTCGAGCCTTCAAACCTTAAGCGCGCTGGCATCATGTATGCCGATGGGGTCGATTGCCTGATTGGCTCGGACGTCAAAGACTGGAGCAAGTATTGTGAGTGCTCCCTTCCTGAGATTAAACTTGAGGTCAAGAGCTTCAGCCAGTTTCTGCTCCTGCTTAGAAAGACACCTGAAGTTCTCAAATCCATTATGGACAAGAAAACGTCAGAGCAGGTTGAAATCACTTTGTTCGATGACGATGCGAAGCTTACCTTCCCCGTCTACAACGACGTCACCATCGTCTTTGGCGCCAAAGGCACGGGGAAGACGGCGCTTCTAAAAAAGATAGAGAATCATTTTCGGGCGAAGGGGTGGACCGATGTCTCTTCGTATTACGCGTCAGAAAACAATGACAAGTATAAACAAATGGTGAACGTGAATCCCAAAGAGGAGGACTTTGTTAAACTCGGCGTCGACGACGCGAGTGATAAATTCGCTGGCATCAGAGCGTGGAATGAACCGGCAGTAACTCCTTTTAGCAATTACATCAGCTGGGAAGAATACAGTGTCGAGAAAAAGGACACGGCTCGCTTCGGATTTGCCTTGGCTTCTGCACCTGTAGAACCGGACCTTGACGCGATGAGATGTCTTATCGATGACTATAAGACATTGATATCTAGCGCTAATAATATTCTTAACAACAAGATTGTTGAGGCTTGCTTGAGTTCTAACGAATTCAGTGAACTTAGATCTGCTGTTCTGAGAGTATGTATGAACGCGCAATCCTATGTGCGATCCGGTTTCGTTGACGCCTACGCACTTCATCTCGAGTGTTTTACAGTCAAGAAAATGAAAAGTTACATCACTGCGCGAACGGGGAGTCCTACAAAGCCTTCCGGAACCGGGTTTTCGGCTTTTGCCTTAAGCTACAAAAAGGCGAGATCCATTTTGAATTCGATTTCCGATTCTTTTCAAAACGAGCCTTATGAGGAAAAAGTGGTACTCGGACGTCTGGCTGAAAAGGGCGACGTTGTACAACATCGAAAATACTTAATAAATCCGTCGCAGGGAACGAAGGTCTCTTATCTTCGCGATAAGGTGAAGGCCAAGAATCTAAAATCGTTGGTTGCGGCAATCGGCAATGCATCGGATACCGCCAAAACTCCGTGTGGGGCATTGGCCTCGAAAATAGCCGAGGTTAACAAGATGACAGATGAGATGGGAATTGCCTCGCTTAAGGACTGTCTGGGCGTTACCTCCTATGTGTCTTGTGGGGGAGATTCGAGCTATGAGCCCTCTAACGGGGAGAGGGCGATGATTGTTCTTGCCCATGCCCTGTTCGACGATGATGCCTCCATTTATATCCTCGATGAGCCTGAGGCAAGTATGGGCAATGAATTTATCAACGAGGTTATCGTAGATAGAATCAACCAGCTGGCGAAAGCAAATAAAATTGTCATAGTGTCCACCCATAATGCCAACATTGCTGTTCGTACTTTGCCCTGGCAATCGATTTATCGCGAATACGATGGCGGTTGCTATCGTACCTACGTGGGTAATCCCTTTTGCGATGAGCTTAGGGATATTGCTGAGGTCAAACCGCCTAAGGTGTGGACACAAGTGAGTATGGACACTCTTGAGGGCGGGGAATATGCATTTACCGACAGGGAGATTGTTTATGGAAAACTTAACTAACGGAATCGTTCTGAACGCCGGTGCCGACCAACACGTGATTACGGTTACGTTGCGTATGAACTCGGAGGGCAATGAGGTCCTTCACTTTGAAGACGCTCCGGAAGAGTTGGACATCGACTTTGCGAAAAGCGACCAGACCTCTCTACGCAAGTTATTTCGCTGGCTGTTGGATGAGCAGCTCAAGCAAAGATTCAGCCTGAAATTAAAGATTGACTCCTCGGTTAAGAATGTCACTTATAAAAAGGTCGCTGAGGATTACGTCAATGACCTCAACGCTGAAATTGATCAGGTCTTTTTAAATGAAGCTCAGACCATAAAGGATCTACATGAGAAATTGGGATAGAGCCCGGAAACGGTAGGGGTTCTGGGGACTCATAAGCCTCGATTAGTTTGAGGTATCTTTAAAGATGACTCCCGATAACGTCTTGATAAGGGCTGCTTCGAATATTGGTAGTATGGTTGTTTGCGAATTTGTGTATGAGACGCTTGACTAATGTGTCCTCGTGGAGTGCGATGCCGTCTTTCGGGTCGCTGCGGGCGCGGGTATGTAGAGTGCTTTTATGCGTTGGCACTCGTCAACCGCTAGGGCGATGCAGTACGAGTTGGGGCCTCTTTTCTGCTTCACTTCATTAAGGTGTATAGTATATAGCGCAATATTAAAGCTCTTTGGGAGCTTTAAGGGTGACGCTTTCTGTAAGAGAGTGTTGCCCTTTTTTCATGCATGTAATGTGTGACGTGTTAGCTAAACGCCATTTCGGCAATGGGATGGTCGAGTATGGGCGGTTTGGCGGTAATGTCGAGAAAGTTGGTGTAGCGCCCGATCCGAAGTGAGTCGGCCCGGCGTCCTGGAATCTGGAATACGGTTGATATCCTATGCCGCCTCGACCCTGTCCGCAAGCTCGAGGCCGGACTCGAGCATCTTCCTGGCCTCCGCCTCAAGCCGCGCCCACTCGACGGGACCGTCGATTCCCCGAGTGCGACCGTCATCGTAGAGCTCGTTCATCCTCACCTCCGAGAAGTACCTGGACTCCTGCCATATCTCGTCCTGCTCGCACATGACCGCGCCCGCGAGCCGCACCAGCGAGCCCGTGGAGGGGAACACCTGCACGACGCGCGACCTGCGCTTTATCTCCCGGTTGGTCCTCTCCTGCACGTTGTTGGTGCGCAGGCGCTTCCAGTGGGTCGGCGGGAAGTCGAGGTAGGCCAGCGCGTCGGGCTCGGCTTCCTCCAGCACCGCCGCCGCCCTGGGGCAGCACCCCTCCAGCATGTCGCACGCCGCGTGGTACATGGCCGTCACGGTGGCGGCGTCGCGCCCGCGGAACACCTGCGACACGATCCTGCCCACGCGGCGCCTGAGCTGCCAGGAGCCGGCCTCGCGCATGCAGTCGCGCATGAGGTGGACCGCGCAGCGCTGCCACGCGGCGCCCTGGAAGACCTCGCCGAGCGCCCGGACGAGCCCCGGGTGAGCGTCCGAGACGACGAGCCGCACGCCCGCCGCCCCGCGCGAGCGGATAGCCCGCAGGAAGGCGAGCCACGAGTCGTAGGACTCGGTGTCGACCACGTCGACGCCCAGGACGCGCCTCCAGCCGCCCGCATCGCAGCCGATGGCGGTGACCACGGCGGTGGAGGCGACGCGCCCCTCGCGGCGGCACTTGACGTAGGTCGCGTCGAGCCAGACGTAGGGCACCGGCGAGCCGCCGAGCGGCCTTCCGCATAGGTCCTCGATATCTGCGTCCAAGCTCGAGGCGATGGCGCTCACCTGGTCCTTCGAGAGCCTGGAGACGCCCATCTTCTCGGCCACCCTCTGCACCTTGCGGGTGCTCGTGCCCGTGGCGTACATCTCGGCCACGGCGGCCACGAGCGCGCGGTCGACGCGCTGGTAGCGCTCGAGCACGTCCTCAGGGAAGAAGCTGCCGGAGCGCAGCTTGGGGATGCGCAGCGTCAGCGTGCCGACGCAGGTGGCGAGCGACCTCTCGCGGTAGCCGTTTCGGCTGTTCGCCCCGCCGCCGCACAGCTGGTCGGCCTCGGCGTCCATCACGGCGTTCACGACCTGCTCGGCCAGGCGCCGGAGCAGCTCCTGCATGTCGATGGCGCCGTCGTCGAAACGGGGCATGGCGAGCATGTCCGGCGTCGGGTCTGATAAGATTCCCATAGCGGTCTTCGTCCTTTCCTAGAACCTGTTGTTGTGGTGATTTCAGATTCTAGGACGAAGGCCGTTTTTCGTTAAACGGGCGCTAGGGTGTCACCCTTACACCAACATTTTCGACGCGATCGGTTTGGCACCTTGCGCCTGCTGTCATTGGTGTAGCAAGCACTTGATTTAGACTACTTAAAGTCTATAATCAAAGAAAAACTCTGATATATCTTTTCAAAATAATGAAAGGAATGTTGAGTACCATGCTTTGTCAGTTCACCTTTAAGAACTATCGGTCCTATCGCGACGAGGCTGAGCTTTCCATGCAGGCGACGCCGATGAAGGAGTTTGAGCGTTCCCTCATCGAGTGCTCCGACGGGCAGAGTTTCCTTCCGGTGGCTGCGGTGTACGGGCCCAACGCTGGTGGTAAGTCTAACCTGCTCGAGGCTCTTGATTACGTTCGTTCGGCGGTGGCCAGACCAATTAGATTGCTGTCTGCCAGCGCTGATGCGCCAGCGGGTGATCGCCCTTTGATAGCCCGTTGTTCGGCGTTTGAATTTGATGACGTGTCTGCTGCCGAGCCCACCGAGTTCGAGCTCTATTACCGCGCGGGCGAGCATGAGTACCGCTATGTTCTGTCTGTACACGCCGATGAGATCGTGTCCGAAGGGCTGTGGCGGCGTAAATTGGGAGCGTCGCGTACGGCGATGCTGTTCGAGCGCGAGGATACAAAGGTTGAACTCGGCCCCACACTGCGTAAGCTTGTGACGGCTGCGAGGTTCAACCCGAGCCTGCCGTACCTATCGTTCCTTTGCATCAACTTCGATGCGCCGGTGGTCCAGGAGGCGGCCAGCTGGTTTCTCGACGCTGTGTTTCTCAACTACAACAGTTCCTACCTTGAGCGGATGCTCGAGCAAATGCTCGACGAGGGCGACTCGCGCGAGGTCACGCGTTTTTTGCGCGCCGTTGATGTGCGTATTGATGGCTTCAGAGTGGAGAGGGCGCCGGAGTGGCGCGGCCAGCGCGTCTTCGTGAGGCACAAGGTGAGGGGCAAGGCGTACGAGCTGCGTTTATCCGAGGAATCTGCCGGTACCCAGAAGCTCATGGGGTTGGCTGCGTATCTGATGACAGCGCTTGAGCGTGGTGGCACCGTTGTGGTAGACGAGCTCGACGCCAAACTGCACCCGAAGCTTCTTCGCTATGTGATTCTGCTGTTTAAGGATCCTGAGGTCAACAAGAGTGGCGCGCAGCTCATCTTCTCGTCCCAGGATGTGTCAACCATGCGAAACGATGTGTTCCGCCGTGACGAGATATGGTTCGCTGCACGCGGCGAGGGGGAGGCGAGCCAACTGTGGTCTCTCGCCGATATCCACGAGGCAAACGGTAATCTGGTAAGCAAGAACGCGGCTTTCGACAAGCAATACCTGTCCGGTCGCTACGGCGCCGATCCGTACCTCACCCGCATCGAGGAGTGGGATTAGCATGGTGGTGAAGAAGTCGAAGGGCTGGCGTAGCGGCAAGCGAGAGGGCCGCTCGCGCATGGTTCAGATGACGCGTCATCTTGTAGTGAGCGAGGGCAAGGAGACCGAGCCTCGCTACTTTGAGGGCGTGCGTGCGGCGTTGGGCGCGGCGAACGAGCGCAAGGTTGCCATTGTCGTTAAGGGGACCGGCAGACACACGCTTGACCTGCTTGACTTCGCCGTCGAACACTGTCGCTATGCGCCCGAGACGTTCGATCACGTGTGGCTCGTGTATGACAAGGATGACTTTCCTGCGTCCGACTTTGATGCGATGAAGCGCAAATGTGACGAGCTCTCCGATGGTTCGAGGACCTTCCATGCGTTGTGGTCGAACCCCTGCTTCGAGCTGTGGCCGCTTTTGCACTTTCGCTACACGACCGCGCATATGTCCGCGTCCGACTGCCAGCATGCCCTCGCGCAGGAGATGTCGAAGAACTTGGGCATCGAGTACCGCAAGAACCTGGACGGGATGTTTGGGGCAGTGGATGATAGGCGAGGCGAAGCATTGGAGCGTGCTGGGCGCCTCGTCGCGTACCATAGGGAACTGGGTAACATTAAGCCATCTGCGCAAAACCCTGCAACTAAGGTGGGCGAAATTTTCGATGTAATCGGGCCGTATCTGGTTGGATAGCCGAGTTCGATCGGGCTCGATAGGTCTGGAGATTCATGAAAGATGTTGTTTTGGGCTGCCTGCCGTTTTTAACTGGATTGACCTTTTGGGACCCTATAGGAGACTAGGGCGAATCTAGCGGTATTGACGCAACCAACCTACGGGCCTGCGTCCTACAGAAAGGCGGTTGTTTTCCGGATGGCCGCCTTTCTTCATTACGCCTATGAAGAGAGGCTTTATTGAAGAGTATTCGGCGTAACAGTCATATCTAGGTGATTCGCCCAGTTAAACGCTCTTACATAGTATCTCGAGCCAATCAGCGCGAACGGAGATCTAATGGCCGCCGCTAATACAAAGCCGTGGCTTACGGCGTCCGAGCAGATTGACCGTCTCAAATCGAGAGGTGTCCATTTCTTGCTGATGAGCGAAGACGATGCCAGAGCTTACCTGGAAAAGAACAGCATCTATTTTCGTCTGCGTGCTTATCGACTTGGGTTTCCTAAAGTTGAGAAGGGAAATCGCAAGGGAGAGTATGCAAATCTAGACTTTTACGCGGAAACGGAAACGAGCGATACCCGTGCCTATGAGCAAGCACTAGATATTGAGTATATTGTTCATCGCGAGATGCAGCGCTCGGGCTTGAGTAAAAGCGAGCTGACAAAACGTATGGGCGTGAGTCTTCAGTCGCTTTCGAAATTGTTGAATTCTCAGCCCAACATGACGCTGAAAACGGTCACAAAGTTTGAGCTTGCGTTGGGTATCAAAATCATTCCTCAGGTCATTTCCGGTTATTCGAATGAGGCACCGTTTTTTCTCTCCAATGCGATTTCCATGGCGTATGGTCACGCTAAGAGATATCTGATGGTCGTTACTGGACTTTCGCCCATGGGGGCTTTGACGCTGCCGGCAATTCTTCCTTCGGAATTGGCAGTGGACAGCGATACGTCTTTCCAAAGTGAGTTAGTTGTTTTCGAGTTGGATTTTGCATGCCACTGTGTGCAAATGTAACGGGGTGCCGAATCGGCAGTTTAACTGATTCGGCACTTATATTTCGAAGTTTTTAGTTGAAGCCCTGCGATGCCCGTGCTACGACAGCTAAATTGACCGTGACGTCCTGTCTTGCGACACGCATGTCGCTCCGCATGGGTATCATGGTGAAAGCGATTTCAATGACAGGGGTGCTCGTGGTAAAGATGAAAGATGTGGCCGAGCTGGCGGGCGTTTCGAGCGCCGCCGTCTCGCGCTACCTCAACGGTGGATATATCTCGGCGGACAAGGCCGAGCGCATTAAGCATGCAATCGAGCTGACCGGATACGTGCGGTCCAGTCAGGCTCGCGCGCTGCGCACCGGTTCCACCAAGCTCATTGGCGTCATCGTACCTAAGATCAACTCCGAATCCGTGAGCCGCATTACCGCCGGTATTGGCCAGGTGCTCGGTCGTCGTGGCTACCAGATGCTCCTTGCCAACACCGACAACGCGGCCGATCGTGAGCTCGAATACCTCGATTTATTCCAAAACCACCCGGTCGATGGCATTGTGCTGGTGGCAACCATGATCACCGACGAGCACCGTCGCGCGATTGAGTCGTGCCGCGTGCCCATTGTGTTGATCGGCCAACATGTCGAGGGCGCGGCATGTGTCTATCACGACGATTACGAGGCTGCCTTTGAGCTGGGCCATGCGCTTGCGGGTCGCTTGGATGGCAAGATTGCCTACATCGGAGTTACGGATGAGGACCGCGCGGCCGGTTTCGACCGTCGTCGAGGTTTTGAGGCCGGCTTGCGCGCCGCGGGCAACCCGCTCGATGCCGCCTTGATTCGCCTGGGCTCGTTTACGCTCGACTCAGGCTATGGTGCGGCGCGTGAGCTGCTTTCCGTCGCTCCCGATGTTTCGTTTATCGCCTGCGCGACCGATACCATGGCGGCGGGCGCGCTGCGTGCCATCGATGAGGTTCGCGGCATGGGCGAGGGCATACACCGCGTGAGTGGTTTTGGCGACAACGCGTTTTTGCGCGCGCTGACGGGCGGCATTCCCACCGTGCATTATGGCTACCTGACCAGTGGCGTCGAGGCGACCAATATGTTGCTCAATACGCTCGATGGCGAGGAAGGGGAGAGCGGTCTCAAGACGCTCAAACTTGGGCATCAGCTCATGAATGTCTAGGCCTTGGACGCGTCTGCCTGCCTTTGAGTCCCCAGTTTTTGTCTCAAAACTACCATTCGCCGGCTATTTCGTACCGTTCACCCTACTATGAAAACGATTACACACATATGAAACTGAAATCGATTACAGTGTAAGTGTCAAAGATGGCCGGGTGCACGTGCGCCCGTTGGAGGAAGGGGAAGTCATGGACTACCGCAAATCAGCCCAAGAGGTGCTCGACAATATCGGTGGCGCCGACAACGTCGTCTCTGCCGCGCATTGCGCCACGCGTTTGCGCCTGGTGATTGCCGATAACGCGAAGGTTAACAAGGAGGCCCTCGAGAATATCGACGGCGCCAAGGGCGTCTTTGAGGCTCAGGGCCAGCTCCAGATTATTTTTGGCACCGGCACCGTCAACAAGGTCTACGAAGAGTTCATTGCGCTCAGCGGAGTCGAGGCTGCCACCAAGGCCGAGGCCAAGGAGGCCGCGGCACAGCAGCAGAACATCTTTATGCGTGCCATTAAGGTGCTCGGCGACGTCTTTGTCCCCATCATCCCCGCCATCGTGGCTTCGGGTCTGCTGCTGGGCATTATGAGCGCCCTCAACTTTATGGCCTCCAACGGCTTTATCGCGCTCGACACCAATAACTTTATCTACAAGATTGCCGACCTGGTCTCGGGTACGTCCTTTGGCATCCTGCAGATCCTGATTGGCTACTCCGCGGCCAAGGCTTTCGGCGCTAATCCGTACCTGGGCGCCGTCGTCGGCGGCGCGTTCATCAACTCCTCGCTGCAGAGCGCCTACACGGTCGCCTCCGAGGGCGTGCAGACCATGGTCACCGTCATCCCCGGCGTGTACAGCTTTGAGTGGGTTGGCTATCAGGGCCACGTCATCCCCATCGTCATCGCTTGCGCGATCCTTGCCTTCCTCGAGAAGCGTCTGCACAAGATCGTTCCCGAGATGTTCGACCTCTTTGTAACCCCGCTTGTCTCCGTGTTCGTGACCGTGCTCGTGACGCTTATCGCCGTCGGTCCCGTCTTTGTGTGGGCCGAGAATGCCGTCCTCGGTCTGATCCAGGCTCTGCTCACCCTGCCCTTTGGCATCGGTTCCTTTATCGTCGGCCTGTTCTATGCCCCCACGGTCGTCACCGGTATTCACCAGATGTACACCGCCATCGACCTGGGCCAGCTTGCCCAGTACGGCGTGACCTATTGGCTGCCCATTGCCAGTGCCGCCAACATCGCCCAGGGCGGCGCCGCGCTTGCAGTTGCCTTTAAGACCCACGATGCCAAGATCAAGGGCCTAGCGCTTCCTTCGGCTCTGTCCGCCTTCATGGGTATTACCGAGCCTGCCATCTTTGGTGTGAACCTGCGCTTCTTTAAGCCCTTCATCGCTGGCTGCATCGGCGGCGGCTGCGGCGCCCTGGTCTGCGCGCTCACCTCGCTCGCCGCTTCCGGTACGGGCGTTACGGGTATCTTCGGTATCCTGCTGTGCCTGGCCCAGCCCGTGCAGTACGCGATCATGTTTGCGGTCGCCGCGCTGGTTTCCTTTGGCGTCTCGTTTGTCCTGTACAAGGACGAGCCCAAGGCTTCCGAGCAGGCCTAAGAGCTTTTGATTGAAGGGTGCCCGCGGGTTGTATGCTCGCGGGCGTTTCCCGTATCCGGTGTCGATCTCTGGCGCCTTGTTACTTTCGATCCGTTAGGACTTTGATATGTCTAATGCACTTGGCCGCGACCTTGCAAAGCTGGTTGCCGCTGTTGACGCTGCCGCCTCTGAGTGCGGCCATGGCGCGTATGGCCAGCGCTTCCATATTATGCCGCCGGCGGGCTGGCTCAACGACCCCAACGGTCTTTGCCAAGCGGGCGGCGTGTTTCACGCGTACTTCCAGTATGCCCCGTTTGATGTGAACGGTGGCGTAAAGATGTGGGGCCATGCCACAAGCCGCGACCTTATGAACTGGGAATATGTTGGCGCCCCGCTGCTGCCCGACGAGCCGTTCGATTGCCATGGCGTGTATTCAGGCTCCGCGCTTGCCGAGGACGGCTGCATTCGCGTGCTCTATACGGGCAACGTTAAGCTTTCCGATGCGGACGGCACGTACGACTACGTCAATACCGGCCGTCGCGCCGATACTGTTTATGTCGAGAGCGTTGATGGCCTTGCCGGTCGGGAGTTCAGCCAAAAGCGCGTGGTGCTGGCGTCCGATGATTATCCCGAGGATTTGACCTGCCACGTGCGTGACCCCAAGGTGTGGCGCGATGATGACGGGCGTTACCACATGGTGCTGGGCGCGCGTCGTCGCGTGGATGGGCCGCATGTCGATAGTCGATTTTGCGCCATGCACGGCGAGGGTGCCGGGCGCGATGTGGGCGAGATCCTGGTGTATGGCTCGGCCGATATGCTGAGTTGGGAGCTCGAGAGTCGTGTGTCTACGCCCGAGCGCTTTGGCTTTATGTGGGAGTGCCCGGGATACCTTGAGCTTGAGCCGGATGGCGGTGTACCGGCGAAGTGGCTGTCCTTCTCTCCCCAGGGTCTTGAGGGCGGTCGTTGGGACCGCGGCAATGTGTATGCAGCGGGCTACATGCCTGTAACGGGCGACATTACGGGTGGCAATGACGCTTATGAGCTGGGCGAGTTCCGCCTGTGGGATGCCGGCTTTGATTTCTACGCGCCGCAGGAGTTTACGTCCGAGGATGGTCGCCACATTCTGATCGGCTGGATGGGCATGCCCGATGAGCCGACCTATGACAACGCACCGACTCTGGTGGCGGGCTGGCAGCACTGCATGACGGTGCCGCGCGAGCTTACGGCCGGTGACGGCGGCGTGGTGCTGCAACAACCGGCTCGCGAGATCGAGCACCATTATGCCTCGGTGCGTGTGGGGGAGGGCTCGTTGGAGGTTGCAGGCGATACCTGCTTTGACGTTGTTGCCGACGGTGTCGACGGCGCGTTTACCGCGACCGTTGATAGCGAGCTTAAGCTGGCGTTTATTCCCGCCGAGGGCGAACTGCCCTCGCGCTTTGAGATGCGATTTACCGATGAGGGTCGCGCTTCTGCCGGCTGCGGTCGTACCGTGCGCTGGGAGCCCGTCAACGAGGTTCGTAACGTGCGCATTGTTGGCGATGTCTCGTCGGTCGAGGTGTTTGTGAACGATGGCGCGCTCGTGTTTTCGACGCGCATCTATCCCGAGACCTATGGCGTGTCCGTTGATGCTCCGGGTGCGAGCGTGACCTACCACGCGCTCAACATCTAGGCGATTCGTCGCATATCGGCGCTATACTGCAGCCGTTGCCCACGATGCGGGGAACATCCGTATCGTGGGTTTTTGTTTCTGAAGGGACGGTACCGTATGGGCGTACAGCAGCTAGAAGATACCTGGGCTTTGAGAGCCGGCGCGCGTGAGGCGCGTCTTGTTGCGGCCTCGCATGTACCGGCGGCGCTGTCGCTGCTGGGAATCGTGCGTCCCGGTGACCGCCTGGTGGCCTTTGCGGACGACTTTGCCGATGCGTTTGCTCGTGGCTTTGATGGCCGCGATGTTGTGCTGGTGGGGGAGCCATCGGCTGCAGCGTTTTCTGCTGCGTCCGAGGGATTTGATGCTTCGTTTGATGCTGAGGGACCGCACCTGTGGTGGTTTGTGAACTCAATCGGTGGCTTTGGCCTGCGTGTGCCCGATCTGCGTGCGCTGGGTCGGGCGGCGCGTGAGGCCCATGCGCTGCTGGTTGTGGACAACACCGTGGCTGACGTCTTTGGCTGCGATCCGCTGCGGCTGGGTGCTGTGCTGTCCCTTGAGGCGCTCGACCGTGTGTGTGCCGGTGAGGCTCCACGCAAGCTCGTTGCCGCTTCGGTCGCGCGCTCGCAGCTCAAGCGCCATCGCGTGGACGCTGCGGCCGAGTGCGCGCATGCGCTGCTCGAGTGGTGCGGATTGGCCGCGCTCGACTTGTCCTCCGATGAGGCCGAGGTTCTAGAGCACGGGCTCGACACGCTCGACACCCGCATGCAGGCACATTTCGATCGCGCCCGTGCGCTGGCTGAATATTTGGCCGCGAACGAGATGGTGCGCAACGTGCGCTATCCCGGGCTGACCTCGCATCCCGACCATGTGGCTGCAACGGGAATTCTCGAGCACGGCTTTGGCCCGGCAGTAGAGTTCGATCTTATCGAACGTAGCGCGGGCGAGCTGTTCGATGCTTTGCCTGGGGAGTTTCGCACATCGCCCGCAGGCGGCGCAACAACGCGCCTTTCGGCTCCACGCAGCAAGCAGGGGGGCACCATCCGCCTCTTCGCCGGCACCGACAACCCCCTGGTTGTAGCGTCCGCCCTAGACAACGCCCTCCGCAAGTAGCTAAATCATCCTCGACTCCATAAGTTGCGGTGAAATAGGGATTGATTTACGACTTTAGCGGCATAAACAGCCCCTATTTCACCGCAACTTATGAGAAGGGGTTGTGTGGCTATAAGGCCCCGTCCCAAATGGGCTACTCTTTGATGCTGGCGATGAGATCGTTGGCTTTGGTGGCGATGACGTTGTTGATGTCGGTCTGCAGCTCCTCGTAGACCGCTATGGCTCGCTCGCCGGCGGGGGTGAGGGTGGATCCGCGGGCGCCGTCGCGCTCGATGAGCTTGCAACCCAGCTGACCTTCGGCCTCGTTCACAATGCGCCAGGCCTTGGAATACGCCATGCCCATGCTCTTGGCGGCGCGGTTGAGCGAGTGCTCGCGGGCAATACCCTGCAGCAGCAAGACGCAGCCGTGGCCGAAGACGCCCGGTAGATCTTTGTCGCACGCTTGAATGACCAACTTTGCCGTCGTCTTGTACTCCATGTGCTCCACGTCTCCCCGCTAAAGTGTTTGCTGGGCAAACGCAAAGCCTGCGTCAAACCCTCGTGTGCTCTTCTTAAATCATGCATTGTAGCAGTCAAAGTGCGTTAAGATACTTCCCCAGTATTGGGCGCCCAAGGTTGGGCTGGGTCCTACGAGGCCTGCAGCCGACCGGTCGCATGGAAAAAGGAGAAACATGGCTACGTTCTTTCCCGGTGAGTCCCACACGTTTTCGGAGTATCTGCTGGTCCCTGGCTACTCGTCCTCGCAGTGCATCCCCAACAACGTCTCTCTTAAGACGCCGCTGACCCGCTTCAAGCGCGGTGAGAAGCCGGCAATCACCCTGAACATCCCCATGGTTTCCGCCATCATGCAGTCCGTCTCGGGCGTCGACATGGGTGTCGCGCTCGCTACCGAGGGTGGCCTGTCCTTCATTTACGGTTCCCAGAGCGCCGAGTCCGAGGCCGCTATGGTCAAGGCCGTCAAGGATCACAAGGCTGGTTTCGTTCAGTCCGATTCCACGCTGACCCCCGACATGACCATGGAGCAGGTCATCGAGCTCAAGGAGAAGACCGGTCACTCCACCATGCCGGTTACCGACGACGGCACTCCCAAGGGTAAGCTCCTGGGCATCGTCACCAGCCGTGACTATCGCCCCAGTCGCGATGACCACCAGACGAAGGTCTCCGAGTTCATGACCCCGCGTGAGCAGCTCATCGTGGGCGACAAGAACATCAGCCTTAAGGTTGCCAACGACGTCATCTGGGACAATAAGCTCAACGCCCTGCCCATCGTCGACGACTACGATCACCTCATGGGCATCGTCTTCCGCAAGGACTATGACAGCCACAAGACCAACCCCAACGAGCTGCTCGACGGCGACAAGCGCTACATGGTCGGTGCCGGTATCAACACCCGCGACTATGCCGAGCGCGTGCCGCTGCTCATCGAGGCCGGTGCCGATGTCCTGTGCATCGACTCTTCCGAGGGCTTCAGCGAGTGGCAGAAGCGCACCATCGAGTGGATCCGCGCCAACTACGGCGAGGACGTCAAGGTCGGTGCCGGCAACGTCGTCGACGCCGAGGGCTTCCGCTTCCTGGCCGATTGCGGCGCCGACTTCATCAAGGTCGGTATCGGCGGCGGCTCCATCTGCATTACTCGCGAGACCAAGGGTATCGGCCGCGGCCAGGCCACCGCGCTGATCGACGTCTGCCGCGCCCGTGACGAGTACTACGAGGAGACCGGTGTCTACGTGCCCGTGTGCTCCGACGGCGGTATCGTCTACGACTACCACATGACGCTCGCCCTTGCCATGGGTGCCGACTTTATGATGCTGGGCCGTTACTTCGCCCGCTTTGACGAGAGCCCGACCGAGCGCGTCAACGTGAACGGCCAGTACATGAAGGAGTACTGGGGCGAGGGTTCTGCGCGTGCCCGCAACTGGCAGCGCTACGACCTGGGCGGCGCCGCGAAGCTCAGCTTCGTCGAGGGCGTCGATTCCTACGTTCCTTACGCCGGCTCCCTCAAGGACGGCGTGGGCGGCACGCTCTACAAGGTCAAGTCCACGATGTGCAACTGCGGCGCCCTCTCGATCCCCGAGCTCCAGGAAAAGGCACGCCTAACGCTGGTCAGCTCGACCTCGATCGTCGAAGGCGGCGCCCACGACGTAGTCGTCAAGGATTCCCAGCAGAGCGTTTCCTATCGATAAGCGGCTTTCCCAAGCACCGCACCTTGCCGTTCAAACCGTCGCTCGCGTACCAAAGTACGCGTCGCTCCTCTTTCACGGCAATCTGCGGCACTTGGAAAACCCGACCATGTTTGGGCGGATAACAGATAGCGGTTGATTCACAACCACGTTATTTAGATAAAGCGAGATGCCCGCAAGTCGCAGGCATCTCGCTTGTCGTATTTGCTATCATCAGTCAAGTTAACCTTAGGGTCGGGCGGCTTGGCTTTGTTCGCTACAAGTTCCGCACGCAAAGAAGAGCACTTAATGTGCTCTTCGTCTTGCGCAGGACTGTCCGCAGTAGCGAATAAAGCCAAGCCGCCCGACCCCAGCTAAGATTAAAGGAGCTGATATGTGCGATTGCACAGATCATAAGGACGAGATCCCTGCCTACGACGCGCAGGCCATTGAGTCCAAGTGGATGAAGGCCTGGGAGGACTCCAACCTCTTTGCCGTCGACACCGACGACAGCAAGCCCAAAAAGTACGTGCTCGAGATGTTCCCGTATCCGTCGGGCGACCTGCATATGGGCCACGCGCGCAACTATACCATCGGTGATGCCATGGCCCGTCAGGCCCGCATGCGCGGCTTTGACGTGCTGCATCCCATCGGCTTTGACGCCTTTGGCCTGCCCGCCGAGAACGCCGCCATCAAGCACAACACGCAGGCTGCCGCCTGGACGTATAAGAACATGGACCAGGCGCTTGCCACGATGAAGCGCATGGGCTTCTCCTACGATCTGGATCGCATGGTCAAGACCTGCAGCCCCGACTACTACCGCTGGGGTCAGTGGATCTTTGAGAAGATGTGGGAAAAGGGCCTGGTCTATCGCAAGAAGAACCCGGTCAACTGGTGCCCCACCTGCAAGACCGTTCTGGCTAACGAGCAGGTTACCGAGGGCAAGTGCTGGCGCTGTGGCACCGAGCCCGAGAAGCGCGACCTTGAGCAGTGGTACTACAAGATTACCGAGTACTCTCAGGAGCTGCTCGACGACCTGGAGAAGCTCCCCGGCTGGCCCGAGCGCGTCAAGCAAATGCAGGCCAACTGGATCGGTCGCTCCGAGGGCGCCGAGGTCGACTTTACCCTGTGCGACCAGGATGGCGAGCCCATCGAGGGCGACGAGGGCAAGATCACCGTCTTTACCACGCGTGCCGATACCCTTTTTGGCGTTTCCTTCTTTGTCCTGGCTCCCGAGTACGCCGGCCTGCACGAGCTCGTCGAGGGCACGGAGTACGAGGAGGCCGTCACCAAGATCGTCGAGGACTCCAAGCATATCTCTGCCGTCGAGCGTGCCCAGGGCACCCTCGAGAAGCACGGTGCCTTCACGGGCCGCTATGTGGTAAACCCCGTCAACGGCGAGAAGGTCCCCGTGTGGGTTGCCGATTATGTCGTTGCCGACTACGGTACCGGTGCCGTCATGGCCGTTCCCTGTGGCGACCAGCGCGACTTTGAGTTTGCCCGTAAGTACGACCTGCCGATCGTGCCGATCATCCTAGACGATGACGATCGCGCTGCCGTCGAGGCCAGCGGCGAGACCATCGATACCTTCCATGCCGAGACCGTCGACTGGGATTGCGCTCACGCTGCCGAGGGCACGCTCGTCCAGTCCGGCAAGTACACCGGCATGCGCGGCGGTAAGCACTCCGAGGGCGAGGCTGCAATCGTGGCCGACCTCGAGGCCATGGGCTGTGGTCGTCGCAAGGTCGAGTTCCGTCTGCGCGACTGGCTCATTTCCCGTCAGCGCTATTGGGGCAACCCCATCCCGGCCATCCACTGCGAGCACTGCGGCATCGTGCCCGTGCCCGAGGATCAGCTGCCGGTGACGCTGCCCGAGAACCTGGACCTGGGCGCAGGCGAGACCCTCGCCGAGTGCAAGGAGTTCTACGAGACCACCTGCCCGGTCTGCGGTCGCCCGGCCAAGCGCGAGACCGATACCATGGACACCTTCACCTGCTCCAGCTGGTATTACCTGCGCTATACCGACCCGCACAACACCGAGCTGCCCTTCTCCAAGGAAGCCGCCGACCGTTGGATGCCCGTCGATAACTACATCGGTGGCATCGAGCATGCCATTCTGCACCTGCTCTACAGTCGCTTCTTTACCAAGGCGTTGCGCGATCTTGGTCTGCTGAGCGTGGACGAGCCCTTTACCAACCTGCTGTGCCAGGGCATGGTCAAGGACGAGAGCGGCGACACCATGTCCAAGTCCAAGGGCAATGTCGTGCCCCCGAGCTCAGTCATCGAGCCCTACGGCGCCGACACCATGCGTTTGGCGATCCTGTTTATCGCTCCGCCCGAGAAGGACTTCGACTGGGATCCCAAGGCCGTTGAGGGCGCCAACCGCTTCATCAAGCGCGCCTGGCGTATCGTTTGGCAGCTCGTCCAGTCCGGCGACGCCAACGTGGCCTTTGACAAGTCCGCGCTCGACGATGTCGCGATGAAACTCTATCGCGAGCGTCACCGCACCATCGCCAAGTGCACCGAGGACTTCGATCGCGGCCAGTTCAACACCGCGATCTCGGCCGTCATGGAGCTCGTCAACGCGGCGAGCGCCTATCTCAACGCCACCGAGGGTACCGCCCGCGACAAGGCGCTGTGCTACGGCGTGGCTAAGGATATCGTGAGCGTCCTTGCCCCCATCTGTCCGTTCTGGGCCGACGAGCTGTGGCACGAGGCACTCGGCTGCGCGGGTAACGCCTACACCGCCGCCTGGCCTGAGTTCGACCTGGCCGAGTCCGTTGAGGACACGGTGCAGATCGTGGTCCAGGTGCTCGGCAAGGTCCGCGGCCGCGTCGACGTTGCCCGCGATGCCTCCAATGAGGATATGCAGGCTGCCGCCGAGGCCGCCGTCGCCAAGTGGCTCGAGGGCAAGACGGTCGTCAAGGCCATCTGCGTGCCCGGCAAGCTGGTCAACCTGGTGGTCAAGTAAGCGCTGTGCGCATAGCTGACATGCAATAAACGAGGGGCGATCCGGTTGGGTCGTCCCTCGTTTTGCATGTACCTGCCTAGGTGTCTTCGGTCAATTGTCCTATTCTTATGGAGAAGCTGTGCGCACGCTGACCTGCAGATTCGTACTGTGCTTGCACGTTTCTGCAGCTATTGGTATAGTTTGCTTGCAAATGAAGTTGTAATTGAAAGAAGTGGGGTTTCGGCCCCGCTTCTTTTTTGTATGGATGGAGGTGCCGCAATGGTCAAGACCAAGACCGAGCAGGCGATCATCGACGCGCTCGAGGCCGTCGCTCCCCAGCACGATGTCGACATCGTCGACGTCGAGCTCGTGGGTGCCACCAAGGCCCCCTGCGTGCGCGTGCGTATCGAGGGTGCCGAGGGTCAGAGCCTGTCGCTCAACGACGTCACGGCCAACACTAAGTGGGTCGGCGATGTGATTGAGGAGCTCGACCCCATCTCTTCGAGCTATACGCTCGAGGTGTCGAGCCCGGGCATGGCGCGCCCGCTGCGCCGCCCGTGCGACTTTGCCCGCTTTGTGGGCGAGAACTGCGAGCTCACCTCCACCGCCACCGAGGGCCGTCGCAAGTACGCCGGCAAGATTGCCGCTGCCACCGAGACGAACGTGACCCTCGAGCTCGAGGACGGCGAGTCCGTCACCCTCGATTTCTCTGATGTTAAAAAGTGCAAGTTGAAGCCCACCTACGACTTCAAGCCCGCGAAGGAAGGAAAGTAAGATGGCAGCATCCGACATGATGTCCGCCCTGATGGAGCTTTGCCAGGAGAAGCACATCGACCAGCTCTACCTGATCGACCGCCTGGAGCAGTCGCTCGCCAAGAGCTATGCCGAGATCCTGCATCTTGAGTGGGGCGCCAAGGTGACCATCGATCGCACCACCGGCAAGATCTACGTCTACCGTCTGGAGCCGATCGACGATTCCATGGACGAGGAGGGCAACTTCACCGAGTTCGAGGAGATCGACGTCACTCCTAAGAACACGAGCCGTATCGCCGCCCAGCACGCCAAGGCCGAGATCAACGCAATCGTACGCAACTCCGCCCGCGAGCAGATCTACGAGGAGTTCTCCGGCCGCATCGGTGACCTCATCAGCGGTACCGTGCTGCAGTCCACGCCCGACTTCACGATCGTCAAGATTCGCGAGGGCGTCGAGGCCGAGCTTCCGCACTTCGACCAGCGCCGTTACGAGAACGAGCGCAACGAGCGTCCGATGGGCGAGCGCTACCTGCACAACCAGCATATCAAGGCCGTGATCATCGACGTTCGCGACCCCAACTCCAACCTGCAGCCGGTCCGTGGCGAGCACAGCCGCCCGCCGATTGTCATCTCCCGTACCCACCCCGAGCTCATGCGTCGTCTGTTTGAGCAGGAGGTGCCCGAGATCTATGAGGGCACCGTCCAGATCAAGTCGATCGCCCGCGAGCCCGGTCAGCGCTCTAAGGTCGCCGTCCACTCGCTCGACGATCGCCTGGATCCCGTGGGCGCCTGCGTCGGCCCTAAGGGCAGCCGTGTTCGCGCCGTCGTGGGCGAGCTCCGTGGCGAGCGCGTCGACGTCATCCTGTGGGATGCCGATCCGGCCGTCTACGTCGCCAACGCCCTGTCGCCTGCCAAGGTCACCCGCGTCCTTATCGACGAGGAGAAGGCCTACGCCGGCGTCATCGTGCCCGATGACCAGCTGTCCCTCGCCATCGGCAAGGAGGGCCAGAATGCCCGCCTCGCCGCGCGCCTGACCGGCTGGCACATCGACATTAAGTCCGAGACCCTTGCCGCCGACATCCTCAAGAATGTTCCCGTTCACGAGGAGCCCGCCGCCGACCTGATCGGTGACGAGGAGGACGAGGACGTCCGTCGCTGCGAGTTCGTGTCCGAGGACGGCATCCAGTGCCGCAACCAGGCCCGTCCCGGCTCCCGTTTCTGCGGTGTCCACGATACCGACGCCTTCGATGATGCGGAGGACCTGATCTAGCGCGCGGTCGCGCCGGGCGGGTCCCAGCGCATATCCCACGCTCGTTCAGTCTCTAGGCACCCAAGGTGCCAGAAAGGGTAGGTGAAGTCATATGGCAAAAGTCCGTGTGTCCACCCTGGCCAAAGAGTTCGGCATGACCTCCAAGGAACTGATGGGTCATCTCGCCGAAATGAAGATTCCCGCTAAGTCCGCTTCCTCCGCTCTGGAGGACGCATACGTCGCCATGGTCCGCAAGCAGCTCGCCTCGGTGATCGAGGCCCGCGCCCAGGAAGTCGAGGCCGCCAAGCTGGCCGAGGAGCAGGCAGCTGCCGCCGAGGAGGCCGCTCGCGCCGCCGAGGCCGAGCGCGAGCGCATCGCCGCCGAGAAGGCACGCGAGGAGGAGCGCCGCCAGTTCGCCGCTGCCCAGGCTGCCGAGGAGGCCGCCCGCGCCGAGGCCGAGGCTAAGAAGAAGGCCGAGCAGGAGCGCCTTGCCCGCGAGAAGGAGGAGGCTGCCCGCGAGGCCCAGCGCCGCGCCGTTCCCGCTTCCGACTCCGGTTCGCGTTTCCGCTCTCTGCTCGACCAGATCGCCGCACAGGAGACCGTGCTCAAGGAGAAGAAGGACGCTGAGGAGAAGGCCAAGGCCGAGCGCGCTGCCGAGCGCGGCAACCGTCGTGGCGGCAACAACGACCGCCGCGGTGGCCGTCGTAACGATCGCAACGCCTCCGACAACAACTCCGAGCGCAACGCCTCCGAGAGCCGTCCGCACAGTCATCGCACCAACGCCAGCAACAACGTCGCTGCCGGCATGGACTTCCCCAACCCCGATAAGCAGGGCAAGGGCAAGAAGCGCAAGGGCGGTCACAACAACGAAGAGGACCACTACAGCCGCATGGCTCGCGAGGCCGAGGAGTACAGCCGCGAGAAGGTGCTCGAGGAGGCTCGTGCCGCCGTCGAGGAGGCCTCTCGCGAGTCCACTGGTCGCCGCAAGAAGCGCAAGGAGAAGCGTGAGCGCGAGGCTGCCAAGGCTCAGGAGGAGCGCAAGATAGAGGAGGCGCTGGCCCAGGGCGTGAACCCCGAGGACCTCGACGCCATCAAGGTCTCCCAGGGTGTTACCGTCCAGGAGCTCGCCGAGGCGCTCGACGTTCCGGCCAACGACATCATCAAGCGCCTGTTCCTGCTGGGCACGCCGCTCACCATGACGCAGTCCATGTCCGACGACCTCGTCGAGCTCGTCGCCGACGACCTGGGCCGTCAGATCAAGATCATCACCCCCGAGGAGGAGAACACCTTCTCGTTCTACGACGATCCCGCCGACCTTAAGCCGCGCGCCCCGGTCGTCACCGTCATGGGCCACGTCGACCACGGCAAGACGTCGCTGCTTGACGCCATCCGTCACACCGGCGTTGCTGCCGGCGAGGCGGGCGGCATTACGCAGGCCATCGGCGCTTCGCAGGTCATGATCAACGACCGCAAGATCACCTTTATCGATACCCCGGGTCACGCCACCTTTACGGCTATGCGTGCCCGTGGCGCCAAGGTGACCGACATCGTCATCCTGATCGTCGCCGCTGACGACGGCGTCATGCCCCAGACGGTCGAGTCGATCAACCACGCCAAGGCCGCCGGCGTACCCATCGTCGTTGCCGTCAACAAGATTGATAAGCCGGGCGCCAACCCCGACCGTGTGCGTCAGGAGCTCACCGAGTACGGAGTCATCCCCGAGGAGTGGGGCGGACAGAACATGTTCGTCAACATCTCGGCCAAGCAGAAGATCGGTATCGACGAACTTCTGGAGACCGTGCTGCTCCAGGCCGACGTGCTCGAGCTCAAGGCCAACCCGGACACCTTTGCCTCCGGCAACGTCCTCGAGGCCAAGCTCGACAAGGGCCGTGGCTCGGTCGCTACCGTGCTCGTGACCCGCGGTACCTTGCACGTGGGCGATACGCTGGTCGCCGGCCTTACCTATGGCCGCGTCCGTGCCATGCTCGACCCCAAGGGCCGCGCCGTCACCGAGGCCGGTCCCTCCGACGCTGTCGAGATTTTGGGCCTGCAGTCCGTGCCCAACGCCGGCGACGAGTTCCGCGTGTTCGAGGACGAGCGCGAGGCACGCGCCCTGGCCGACGAGCGTTCGCTGAAGGCCCGTATCGAGGAGCAGAGCCGCGTCAAGCACGTCACGCTCGAGAACCTCTTCGAGACCATCGCCGACGCCGAGGTCAAGGAGCTCAACCTGATCATCAAGGCCGACGTCCAGGGTTCCATCGAAGCTCTTCAGGACTCGCTCGACAAGATGGATCAGTCCGAGGTTCGTATCAACACGATCCACTCCGCCGTTGGCGCCATCAACGAGACCGACGTCGTCCTGGCCGACGCCTCCAACGCCATCATCATCGGCTTTGGCGTCCGTCCCGACGGTAAGGCTCGCTCCGCCGCCGAGCGCGAGGGCGTCGAGATCCGTTGCTACGACGTCATCTACAAGTGCCTCGAGGAGCTCGACGCCGCCCGTATCGGCATGCTCAAGCCCACCGAGGTCGAGGTCGCCACGGGTACCGCGACCGTCTTGGACACCTTCAAGGTGCCCAAAGTCGGTATCGCCGCCGGTGTCCGCGTCGAGGAGGGCGAGATCGCCGCGACCGATTCCGTGCGTCTGGTGCGCGACGGCATCGTGGTCTTCAACGGCAAGATCGCCTCGATGCGCCACTACAAGGACGAGGCCAAGAGCCTCAAGAGCGGTTCCGAGGGCGGTATTGGCCTGGAGAACTTCCAGGACATCAAGCCCGGTGACCAGATCGAGGGTTACCGTATCGACCAGGTTGCCCGTACCGAGTAGGGGGTAGCGCTATGAAGCAAACGCAGGCAACCCGCCGACTGGGCGAGCAGCTTCGCGAGAAGCTCGGTTATATCCTGCTCTTTGAGGTTTCCGATCCGCGTCTCGACCTGGTTACTTTGACCGCGGTCGAAGTCGCGGTGGACCGTTCGTTCGCGCGCGTGTACGTGTCGTGCGATGCGAGCCGCTACGACGAGGTCATGGAGGCGCTCGCTAGCGCTAAGGGCCGTATTCGCAGCCTGTTGGCTCGCTCGCTCGATTGGCGTGTTACGCCCGAGCTCGATTTTCGCATCGATCGCTCGACCGATGAGGCCGAGCGCATCACGCGTGCGCTGGAAAACGTTCCCGCCACGCTTGCGATCGAAAAGGACGAGGACGGCTATCCGATAGCGGATGCCGCCCAGGAGGCAGCTTTAGATGACTAATTCCGCCGACCTCGCCTCGTGCGAGTCTGCAGATATTCAGCGACGCATCCTCGAGCTCATCGAGGGTGCGTCCTCCATTGCGATTTCGGGACATACTTCTCCCGATGGCGACGCCTTGGGCTCCGTATTGGGTCTGGGCCTTTCGCTCATGAAGTTTTTCCCCAACAAGGACATTGCGCTGCTGCTGGCAGACGATGACCCGGTTCCGCGTATCTACCGCTTTATGGAAGGCTCCGATCGCCTGGTGCCGGCATCTGCGTACGCCGGCAATCCTGACCTGTTCATCTCGGTGGACGTACCGGTCGTCGAGCGCCTCAATAATTCTGCCGAGGTGCTTCGTCGCTCCAAGCATGTGGTGTGCTTCGATCATCATCCGGCGCGCGAGGAGTTTGCCGAGCTCAGTCTGAGGCGCGTCGATGCCGCGGCCTGCGCCATGATCATCGACCGTTTCTTGGACAATTGCGGCATTGTCGCACGTGATGGCGTCGCGACCTGCTTGCTGTGCGGCTTGGTGACCGATACCGGCCGTTTTCAGTACCAAAACGCCGATGCCGCCGCGTTCCATGCGGCCTCGCGCCTGGTGGCGCACGGTGCCGATCCGGCGCGCGTTGCGCTCGAGGTCTATCAGAGCATGCGCGTTGAGTTTTTGCACCTCAAGTCCATTGTCATGGGTCGCATTAAGACGGTCGCGCATGGGCGCGTGGCGTATAGCTATGCCTACCAGAGCGACCTTGAGGCCTGCGGTGTCACCTCGGACGAGTGCGACGGCCTGGTCGATGTGGTGCGTTCGGTGATGGGCGTCGAGGTTTGCATGTTCTTAAAGGGCATTGAGGGCGATACCAAGGTGCGTGGCAACCTGCGCTCCAAGGGCGACCTCGATGTGTCCGAGATTGCTGCCAACTTTGGCGGTGGCGGGCATCATGCTGCCGCCGGTTTCTCCAACAACGGAACGATTCGCGAGACGCTCGCCGTGGCACTTCCCATGCTGGCCGAGCTGGTGGGGGAGGATCCCGCTTCGGTGACCGTCGAGCTCTAACTAATTGGATGGTACATGGCTCGTCGAACGCCTTCTCAATTGAATATGCTACTCGCCGTCGATAAGCCGGTGGGCTGCACGTCCCATGACGTGGTCTCGCAATGCCGACGCGCCCTCCATGAGCGGCGCGTCGGCCATGCCGGTACGCTCGACCCCATGGCATCGGGTGTCATGGTTGTGGGCGTGGGTCAGGCCACCCGTCTGCTGGGTATGCTAACCCTCGATACCAAAAGCTATGTCGCCGACATTTCGTTTGGTGCCGAGACCAATACCGATGATGCGGAGGGCGAGGCGGTCCGCACAGTGGCTGTTGCCAACGAGCTCCGCGATCCTGCCTATGCCCGTGAGCACTTGGCCGCCATGCTGGGTCCGCAGATGCAGGTGCCGCCGGCGTTTTCGGCTATCTCGGTCAATGGCGTTCGCGCCTACAAGTCTGCTCGCGAGGGCAATGCGGTGGACCTACCTCCGCGCCCCGTCGAGGTTTATGCCGCCGACCTGATCGCCGTGGGCGGCGAGGGTGATACGTGTGCGTGGACCGTGGCGTTCTCGGTGAGCAAGGGCACCTACATTCGTGCGCTCGCTCGCGACCTGGGCCGCGCCTGCGAGAGCGCCGCGCACATTTCCGCGCTGCGCCGCACGGCCTCCGGTGTCGTTTCCATTGGCGCCTGTCATGCGGTCGAGGAGCTTTCTCCCGAGTCCGCCGCTGGCTTTGCCCTGGATCCCATTGCGGCCCTGGGCGCCACGCGTGTTGACTTGCCGGGCAATCTTGCCGACGACCTGCTCTGCGGCCGACGCATTCCCGTTGAGCGTGCGCTTGCCGATTTCGATTCCTCGAAGGCGCCGTTTGCGCTGGTGCTCGATGGGGGACTCAAGGCGCTCGCCCGCATTGAGAGTGGCCGCTTTGTCATGGAGCACGTGTTTCCGCAGGCCATCGGCGGTGTTCGATGATGTTTTCCGCTCGCGAGCTCGCGCGTATCTTTTTCGCCGGCGAGTCGGACGAGGCTCGCATCGTTACTGCCGATACGTTTGATGAGTGCGAGCGCTTGGGTGCCGCATCGATCGCCATTGGCGTGTTCGACGGAGTTCACCGTGGACACCAGGAACTCATTAAAGCGCTTGTCCGTGATGCCCGTGCCCATGGCTGTAAGGCGGTCGTGGTTACCTTCGATCCCGACCCGGACGTCGTGGTGAGCCCTTCGCCCGCTCAAAAATTGATGACGACGGCCGACCGTCTGCATGCCCTGGCTCAAACCGGGGTCGATGCGGTGGTGGCCGTTCCCTTTACGCCTGAGGTTGCGGCGCTTGACCATGTTGATTTTCTCTCCTTGGTGTCGCGTCTGGTCGACATTCGCTCGATTCGCGTTGGCAGCGACTTTAGGCTGGGCCGTGGCGGTGCATCTGGTGTTGACGAGATGCGCGCCTGGGGTGCCGAGCACGGCGTTGGCGTGTATGGTCACGACTTGCTTTGCGAGGGCGGTGAGGCCATTTGCGCCACCCGCATTCGTCATGAGCTGGGACAGGGCCATGTGGAGCTTGCTGCTGAGTTACTCGGCCGTCCGTATATGGTGCGTGGCGGTGTTGTTCGCGGCCGTCACGAGGGCTCTGGCATGGGCTTTCCCACGGCAAACCTGCAGGTTCCCGACGGTATTCAGGTGCCAGCCGATGGCGTGTATGAGGGTCTGGTGCTGGTCGATGACACCGCGTGGCCCGCTGCCGTGAACGTCGGCCTGCCGCCAACGTATGCCGACGATGCGGCATCTGCGCATCTCGAGGCTAACTTAATTGGATATACGGGAGACCTGTACGGCGCTTCTGTTTCGCTGGCGTTTACGCGCTGGCTGCGTCCCTCGCGCGTGTTCGATTCGCTGGATGAGTTGATTGCGACCGTCGAGGGTAATATCGAGGACATTCGTCACAACTTGGGTGAGCAGGGGGTGAGCATTCGTGATTAGCGATGAGGAAAAAGATCAGGTACGCGCTGCGTCCGACCTGGTTGCTATCGTGCAGGAAACGGTCGAGCTCAAGCCCCGCGGCCATGAGTTTTGGGGATGCTGCCCCTTCCATGGCGAGAAGACGCCGTCCTTCCACATTATCCCCGCCACGCAGGTGTGGCATTGCTTTGGTTGCGGCGAGGGCGGCGACGTCTTCACGTATATCATGAAGCGCGAGAACCTGAGCTTTCCCGAGTCAATCCGTTACTTGGCCGATCGCGCGGGTATTGAGCTGCATGACACCGGAGATCGCCGCGAGCGCGGCACCAAGCGTGCCCGCATCTACGATCTGTGCGCCGAGACCGCCCAGTTCTACCACACCATGCTCATGCGCGGTAAGGACGGCCGTCCGCGCGAGTACTTTGCCAGCCGCGGCATGGGCGGCGACGTCTGCCGCCGCTACTGCCTGGGCTTTGCACCGGGCCGTAACGCGCTGGTGTCGCACCTGTCCCAGGCGGGTTTTACCCCGCAGGAGATGATCGACGCCAACGTTGCCGTGAGTCGCGGGCGCGGGCAGCTTGCCGACCGCTTTTACGACCGCGTGATGTTCCCCATCTTTGACGAGCAGGGTCACAACATTGCCTTTGGCGGTCGCATTATGGGCGACGGCCAGCCTAAGTATCTCAACACCGCCGAGACGAGCGTGTTTCATAAAAAGCGAAACCTCTACGGCTTTAATTGGGCCAAGGAGTTTATCGTCGCGCAGGATACCGCCATCGTGGTAGAGGGCTATACCGATTGCATCGCCTGCTGGGAGGCGGGGATTAAAAACGTTGTCGCCACGCTGGGCACCGCCCTCACGGAGCATCACGTCAAGACGCTCACTCGCTTTGCCAAGCGCATCGTGTATATGTTCGACGGCGATGCAGCGGGCCAGAAGGCCGCCCGTCGCGCGATTCAGTTTATCGAGCAGGATTCCATGGACCTGCGCTGCGTGGTGCTCCCCGACGGCAACGACCCCATGGAGTTCATCACCGCACATGGTGGCGAGGCACTGCAGACGCGCATCGACGCTGCCGAGCCGCTTATGGACTTTGTCTACCGTTCGCTGCAGGAGTCGAGTGACATCACCACGCCGGGCGGTCGCGCTAAGGCGCTGGAAGATGCGCTGACGCTTATCTATCCGCTGCGCGATAGCTATATGATCGACACGTACTTTATCCAGATTGCCGATCTGCTGGGTTTGGATCTGGAGACGGTGCGCGCGAGCTCGGGTCGTGTGTTTCGCGATGTCGCCAAGCGCGAGGATGCGGAACGACGTCGTGAGCAGAACTATGAGCGCCAGCGGGCACAGACTGAGCGGTCCGGTAGCGCGGGCGGTCGGGCGTCGGGTTCTCGCGATGCCGGTCGCGGTGCTTGGGCATCGGGCGCGACGCCGCCGGTGTCCGCACCGGTCGAAGAAGAGCCGTACGACTACGTCCCGCTCGATGCCTACGGCGCCGCGCCCGTGGAGGTCGTCGACGACCTGCCGCCGATCGATGTGCCTGATGGTATGGGCGCTGTGCCTGTGGCTGACGGTTCGGGCGCACCGGCTGCGGCGGCGCCGATGGTTCTTACCGATCTAGAGCGCAAGTCCTTGGCAGGGGAGCGCGAGCTGTTGACGATGCTCACGAGCTACCCCGACCTGTTCCGCACGTATGCCGACCGCATCTGCTCCATCGAGTGGGTTGACCCGCGTCACGAGTCCATTGCATGGGCCGTTCTGGCAACGCCGCCGGGAACCGATCCTGCAGCCTGCATGGATGCGGCGCGCTCAGTGTGTCCCGATGCGGCAACGCTTGTGAGTGCCGGGCGCATCTCCGCGACGAGCAAACACCCCACCGAGACGAACATCGTGTTTATGCTTGATACGCTTGAGCTCTACACCATCAAGCGTCGCATGCGTGCCGCACAGGCCAAGCTGCGCCAGGACCGTTCACTCGATGATGAGGCCCGTCGCGCGCTGACCGTGCAGGCCGCGCAGGATTCGCAACGTCAACGCGAACTGCAAAAGTCGATCGGCGGCGTGGCGGACCCGTTCCGTTTGATCGGCCTGGAGGCCGCGGGCACCGAACAAGCCTAGATGTTGTGGTCAACCAGCGTATTCTCGCCTATATCCAGTCTTCTTTTTGGGTATAGACGTCAATGTGTGTGCTAAAGTATAGAGTCCTGTGGACTATGAAGGGAGAATCTGTGCCAAAAAAGACTGAGAGCACGGGTACTGGGCTGGAATCCTACGTTGCAAAGCTCATGGGCAACGGCTCAAACAGGACTTCGGTAACCGAGGACGAGATTCAGGTCGCCCTGAAGGATATCGATGTTTCTGACGAGCAGCTCACCGCGGTGTATTCCGCGCTGCGCAACAGCGGCATCCAGATTATCTCCGCGAGCGGTAACGACGACGCCCCCATGGACGTCGACGATGACGATAACGATACCGATACCGACGATTTCGATGACGACGACGAGCACGATTCCGGCTCGCTCGACGATCACGAGCTCAAGATGGCCCGCCAGGCCGACGCCGAGATGGGTTCTTCCAAGAGCAAGAAGAAGCGCACCGTGCGCACGTCCCGTTCGCGTTCGCGCGTGCGCGGCATCGATGCCTCCACGGTGATGCTGACCGGCGACCCGGTCCGTATGTACCTCAAGGAGATCGGCAAGGTCGACCTGCTGACCGCCTCCGAAGAGGTCGATCTGGCCATGAAGATCGAGGCCGGTCTCGATGCCACCGAGAAGCTCGAGGCTGCCGATGCTGGTGAGCTCGAACTCACGCGTGCCGAGATGCGTCGTCTTACGCGCATTGAGAACGTGGGCCTCGAAGCCAAGCAGGCGCTCATCAGCGCAAACCTGCGTCTGGTCGTCTCCATCGCCAAGCGCTATGTCGGCCGCGGCATGCTGTTCCTGGACCTGATTCAGGAGGGCAACCTCGGTCTGATCCGCGCCGTCGAGAAGTTCGACTACCAGAAGGGCTTTAAGTTCTCCACGTACGCCACGTGGTGGATCCGTCAGGCCATCACGCGCGCTATCGCCGACCAGGCCCGTACCATCCGTATTCCCGTGCACATGGTCGAGACCATCAACAAGCTCGTCCGCGTGCAGCGTCAGCTTCTCCAGGACCTGGGTCGCGACCCGACCCCCGAGGAGATCGGTGCCGAGATGGACATGAGTGCCGACCGCGTCCGCGAGATCCAGAAGATCTCGCAGGAGCCCGTGTCGCTCGAGACCCCCATCGGCGAGGAAGAGGATTCCCAACTGGGCGACTTTATCGAGGACTCCCAGGCCATCGTTCCGCCCGATGCCGCCAGCTTCTCCATGCTGCAGGAGCAGCTCACCCAGGTGCTCGATTCGCTTGCCGATCGTGAGCGCAAGGTTATCGAGCTGCGCTTTGGTCTCGTCGACGGACATCCCCGCACGCTCGAGGAAGTCGGTCGCGAGTTTGGCGTCACGCGCGAGCGTATTCGCCAGATCGAGTCCAAGACTCTGGCCAAGCTCCGCCACCCGAGTCGCTCGAGCAAGCTCAAAGACTACATCGAGTCTTAGTAGTTACGGCGTTTTACCAAACGCCGTAACTGGTCGACGCTGCGCGGACACCAGAGCGACAACTTGTCATTCAAAGAGGACGGCATGACCAGAAGGTCTATGCCGTCCTCTTTTCATGCCAATTTGTTCGCTCTGGTGCCCGCTCGCTGGCATTGTCAAAACATCGGCGTTTCCGTTGCTGGTGCCGGCAGTTAGGCCGTCCCCAAGGGATCATGGCGAGAAAATTTCTTAAAAAAGTTCTTGCCCTGAGCTGATTCGTCCGTATAATAAACTTCGTTGCTTGAGAGCACGCACCTATTCCTCGGTAGCTCAATGGTAGAGCACGCGGCTGTTAACCGCGCTGTTGTAGGTTCGAGTCCTACCCGGGGAGCCAGAATTTCTCAGCCCATTTCGCTGGGCTTTTAAATTCCTCGGTAGCTCAATGGTAGAGCACGCGGCTGTTAACCGCGCTGTTGTAGGTTCGAGTCCTACCCGGGGAGCCAGGCTTTAAAACCCGTCGCTTATGCGGCGGGTTTTTTCATGCCGCGATCGCCGGTGGCGAACGTTACCGTATCAACATTTCGTGTCGAGGATGTAATCGCGAACCCCATGGCCTTAACATGGCGCGGTCGTTGTAAAATGTTGGAATGATTGCTCCCACGACATGGTGCCGCGAGCACCAAGAAAAGGAGATTCTTGTGTCTGAGACCATTAACGGCAGCCTGAGCGTCTCGAACGACGTTATTGCCGATATTGCCGGTTATGCCGCGATGACGTGCTACGGCGTCGTCGGTATGGCCGAACAGCTGCAGGGCGCCGAGAGCGTGCGCCTGCTTGCCGGCCAGCGCCTCCGCAAGGGCGTGCTTGTTTCCGCCGACGAGAACGGCCTTACGGTCGACCTTCACGTCGTGCTCGAGAACGGCGTCAACATGAAGTCCGTCTGCCACAATCTTTCGAGCTCCGTCGCCTTCACCCTGCAGGAGATCGCCCAAATCGATCCCGCCAGCCTTAAGATCGGCATTCACATCGACGCGCTCAAGAGCCGTCTGAACTAGCATCCGAATACGGAGATTTCACCACTCATGATTGCAAAGACCATTCGCACCTGTTTTCCGATCGCTGCGGCTGCCGTTTCCGAAAAGGCCGAGGAGATCAACAAGCTCAACGTCTTCCCCGTACCCGACGGTGACACCGGCACCAACATGTCGCTCACGCTCGCCTCGGTGACCAAGGAGCTTTCCGCCCTTCCCGCCGATGCCGACATGGAGGCCATTGCTGGCGCCATTACCCACGGCTCCCTGATGGGTGCTCGCGGCAACTCCGGCGTCATCACCTCGCAGATTTTGCGCGGCGTGGCCGAGGGCCTTGTCTCTGCCGATGAGCCCATTACGTCCGCCAATATCGCCTTCGCCTTCCGTCGCGCCGTCAAGGTTGCCTTCCAGGCTGTTCGTAAGCCCATCGAGGGCACAATCCTCACGGTCCTGCGTGATGTTTCGACGAAGGCAGACGAGTGCGAGAAGAAGAAGTTCTCTGCCGAGGATGCTCTCGACGCCATCGTCGTCGAGGCCTACCAGTCCGTCGCCCGCACGCCCGACCTGCTGCCCGTCCTCAAGGAGAACGGCGTGGTCGATTCCGGCGCCTTTGGCTTTGCCATCTTCTTGGAGAACTTTGTTGCCGCTGCCCTTGGCCGCAGCACCGTGGTCGAGGATTTCTCCGCTACGTTCGATTCCGCTGGCTCTGCCCGTGACGCCGCTCTTGACCGCGTGGAGATCGAGGCCAACGACGACTGGGAGGGCTCGGAGTTCCGCTACTGCAACGAGTTCCTCTTTAAGGCCGATGCCCCGTTTGACGAGGACGAGTGTCTGAAGTTCCTGGGCTCTATGGGCGACTGTGAGCTGCTCGTTGGTGCCTATCCCGACTACAAGATCCACGTGCACTCCAACACCCCCAACCTGGTGCTCGAGCACATGCTGCAGCTCGGTCAGATCTACGAGGTCTTTATCCACAACATGGAGATGGAGGCCCACGACCGTACCGCTAAGATCCATGAGGACCAGGAGAAGGCCGCCGAGCCCGCGAAGGCCCTGGGCTTTGTCGCCGTTGCCGCCGGTTCCGGTGAGGCTGACATCCTCAAGTCCCTCGGCGTCGATGTGATCGTGTCGGGTGGCCAGACCATGAACCCCTCGACCGCCGACCTGCTGGGCGCCGTCGACCAGGTCAACGCGACCTCGGTCATCATCCTGCCCAATAACGGCAACATCCGCATGGCTGCCGAGGCCGCTGCCTCCGCCTGTACCGACAAGAAGGTCGCCGTCGTTCCCACCAAGACCGTCCCGCAGGCCTTCTCCGCGCTGTTCGCGGTCCTGCCCGATTCCGAGCTCGAGGATGCTGTTGTCGCTATGGTCGACGCCATCAGCGAGGTCCGCGATGGCGAGGTGACCCGTGCCGTGCGCGACTCCAGCGCCTCCGACGGCTCGCCGATTCACTCCGGTGACGTCATGGGCATCATTGCCGGCTCCATCGACGTGGTCGGCTCCGACGTGAAGCAGGTCACGCTCGACTGCATCAACCGTATGCAGGAGGAAGAGGAGGGCGACGCGCTGACGATTCTGGCCGGCGAGGAGCTGTCCGATGAGGCCTTCCAGGAGATCGTCGATGCCATCGAGGAGGCTCAGCCCGATCTGGAGATCGACGCCCATCGTGGCGAGCAGCCGCTCTATCCCGTGATCTTCTCGATCGAGTAGGCTCTGCCTATGTCCGAGCTGTGCTCCGTGCCGCGCGTCTCGGAGCGTTTTGCCCAGAGCAATGCGCTCGACGAGGATATCGTGCGACTCAAATATGTTTCGGGTAAACGTGAGGAGGCCCTTCGCCGTCTGGGAATTCGGACGGTGGGGGACCTCCTTCTCCATATTCCTCATCGCTACCTGGACTTCACTCGCTCGTGGTCCATCGAGATGGCGCCCATCGGTACCGTGTGCACCATCATCGCCACGGTCGATCGTATTGTCCAAAAGCAGCCCCGTCCGCGTATGCAGGTGACCGAGGTCTCGCTCGTGGACGAGACGGGCGTGCTGCAGGTTGCCTTTTTCCGTCAGCCTTGGATTGCCCAACAGCTTAAGCAGGGCGACCGCCTGGCCGTGATGGGCAAGGTCGAGTTTGCCTACGGCTTTAAGCAGATGGCCTCGCCTCACTTTGAAAAGCTCGAGGACGGGCGCGCCGCGGGTACCATTTTGCCGGTCCACTACGTAAGTGACGGCGTGAGTCAGGCATGGATGCGCCGTATCGTGAGCGGTGCGCTCGAAGTGGTCACCAATCCGTTCGATCCCATTCCCGCGCCGCTGCGCGCTAAGCGGAAGCTCATGAGCAATGCCCGTGCGCTGCGCTCGATCCACTTTCCCTCGAGCATGGCCGAGCGCGACATCGCGCGCCGGCGTCTTGCCTACGAGGAGTGTCTCTACTTGCAGCTTGCGCTGCGTCTGCGCAACGATGGCGGTATGGTCGACGTGGTGCCTTATGCGCATGCCGCGGGCGAGCATTTTGCTGCGCTTAAACAGGCCCTGCCGTTTTCGCTGAGCGATGAGCAGGAGGCAGCATTTCAAGACATCCTGCATGACATGTGCGATGGCGGTCGCGTGATGAACCGTCTGCTGCTGGGCGACGTCGGTACCGGTAAGACCGCCGTTGCCGCCTGCGCGTTGGCGGTTGCGGCCGATAGCGGCACTCAGGCCTGCGTTATGGCACCCACGGGCGTGCTGGCGCGTCAATATGCCGATAAGACCGGCCCCTTGCTCTCGCAGGCTGGCATGACCTGGGCGCTCCTGACGGGCGCCACACCGGCGGCCGAGCGCGATCAGATCCATGCTCGGCTCCAGTCTGGCGAGCTCGACGTGCTCTTTGGTACCCATGCGGTGCTTTCGGAGAACGTCACGTTCAAGCATTTGTCGCTTGTGGTGATCGACGAGCAGCACCGCTTTGGCGTGGGCCAGCGTAACGCTCTACGCGCAAAAGGCTCGGGTGCCGACTTGTTGGTCATGACTGCCACGCCGATCCCGCGCACGCTGGCGCTTTCGGTGTACGGCGACCTGGATACGAGCATCATCCGCCATCGTCCCGTTCCGGGTGCCGGCGTGACGACGCGCGTCCTCACCGAGTCGAGTCGCGACCTGGCCTATGGCGCCATTCGCGAGGCGCACGATAAGGGGCAGCAAGCCTACGTGATCTGTCCGCTCGTGGAGCCGAGCGATTCGGCCGATGAGCTCGAAGACGTACCCGGCATCGCTCGCGACGACGAAGGCCGCGTGACCGTGCCTGTGCCGCTGCACGATACGGCAACCGAGCTCGACCGACTGCGCCTTGCGTTGCCGGGGCTTACCATCGAGCGTCTTCATGGCCGCATGCCGGCGGGGGAGAAGGACCGGGTCATCGATGCCTTTAAGCGTGGCGAGATCGATGTGCTCGTCTCGACCACGGTGGTCGAGGTGGGCGTTGACGTGCCCAACGCCACCGTCATGGTCATCGAGAATGGAGAGCGCTTTGGCTTGGCGGCCCTGCACCAGCTGCGCGGGCGCGTAGGTCGCGGCAGCGTGTCGGGAACGTGCCTGGTCATGACGCACTCCAAGGGCAACGGCGGCGCGTCGACGGCACAAGACCGCCTCCAGTCGCTCGAGAAGACCTCGGACGGCTTTACGCTCGCCCAGATGGACCTGCGTCTGCGCCACGAGGGCGAAATCCTGGGTTACCGCCAGCATGGCGGCGTGACCTTGCGTTTTGTTGACCTCGATGCCGACGAAGAATTGATCGAGTGGGCCCATTTGGACGCGGTCGAGCTCTTGCGGTATGCTTGCAACCTTGACTCCGTGGCGACGCGTCCCTTGCGCGATGCAGTCGCCATGCGGTATCGGCACATCTTTAAGGAGGTCAGCGGAGGATGAGAATCATCGGCGGCGAATGGCGCGGTCGTAAGATCGAGGAGCCCCGTGGTCGCGATGTCACCCGCCCCACGACCGATCGCGTGCGCGAGGCGTGCGCATCTATGGTCATGTCGGCATTCGACTTCGATCTGGACGAGGTCCGCGTGCTGGATGCCTTTGGCGGCTCCGGCGCCTTGGGCATCGAGATGCTCTCGCGTGGTGCCCGCTCGCTCACCACGTTCGAGATCGATCGCAACGCTGCTCGTCTGATTACCAAGAATATCGAGTCGCTCTGCCGTGACCGTGCGCGTTGGCGCGTGGTGACGGGTGACGTGCTGGCGAGCGCCTCGCGCGGCCGCGTGCCGGGCGGTCCCTTCGACTTGGTCCTGCTCGACCCGCCCTATGCTTTTGGCTCCGAGCCGGTCGAGGAGCTGCTGCAAAACCTAGCTCAGCAAGGCTTGCTGGCGCCGGGCGCCTACGCGCTCTTTGAGCACGCCGCGGCCGATACGGGCGCTCACCCGACCGGTTTTGAGACCGTGCGCGAGAAGCGCTACGGCATAACTTCGGTTGACTTGCTGCGCTGGTCGGCCACGAACGAGGCCGACAATGCCGACGACAGCGACCATGACGAGGATGCGCCTTTGGAGGACGCCCATGAATGACACCATCAACCGCGTGATCGTCCCGGGCACCTTTGATCCCATCACGTTTGGCCATATCGACGTGATTCGCCGCGCCCGCCGCATCTTTCCCAGCGTGATCGTGGCCGTTGCCGAGTCGCAGGGCAAAAACGGCGTCGGCACCACGTTTATGCTCGACGAGCGCGTGGCGCTGGCCCGTGAGGCGCTCGGTGATATTGACGGCGTCGAGGTGCTGCCCTTCACCGGCCTCTTGGTCGATTTTGCCCGCGAACAGGGAGCAGGGGCCGTGGTCAAGGGCCTGCGTGCCATGACCGACTTTGAGTACGAGCTGCAGCAGGCCGACCTCAACTACCGCCTGGACAACGAGCTGGAGTCCATCTTTGTCATGAGTGCGCCGCAGTACGGCTATATCTCGAGCTCGGTGGTTCGCCAGATTGCATCGCTCGGTAGCGACGTCTCTAATTTTGTTCCGCCCAATGTGGTCAAGGCGCTCAAACATCGCTTTTCGTGACGTTTTTTAATGCCTGGTGGCATGTGGTAAACTAACACGATGATATGTTACCTATGAAAGGAGACCGGATGCCGGGCGAGAATTTTCCTGGCGACAGGATCGTGAGTCTTGTCGACGAGCTCGAGGGGCTCATCGAAGAGGCTAAGACGCCGTTCGGCAAGAACGCCCAGATGAAGGTTATCGACGCCGACGTCTTCTTTAACATCCTCGACGAGATCCGCATGAGCTATCCCGAGGAATGGCAGAAGTCCCGCCGTATCCTCAAGGAGCGCGAGGAGCTTATGGCTTCCGCCGCCGCTCAGGCCGATTCCATCATCGCCGATGCTCAGCAGCAGGCCCTCACCATTGCCGGTGAGCAGGAGATCGTTCGCTTAGCGCAGCAGCAGGCCGACGACATTCGCGACCGTGCCCAGCAGTACGAGCGCGAGACGCGCTATGCCGCCGAGGATTACGCCGAGCAGGTCTTTACGCATCTCGAGGAGAACCTCAAGAGCCTGACCGGCACCGTCACCCGTTGCCGTCAGCAGCTCAACGAGGGTGCCGCCCAGCAGAATGGTCAGTGGTAATGGCTGAGTTCCCGAGCGTTACCGTCGATCTTTCCGAGCAGCTTGAGTTTCCCGGAGACTCGTATCCGCTGACCGGTAAGGTCGATGTCGCCACCTATACGGTGGGCGAGAAGGAGTACCAGCTGCAGGACGGAATTGACTACGACGTGGTCTTTACCAATGCCGGCACCGGTGTCCTGCTTACGGGTATGGTCCGCGCGCACGCAACCGGTGAGTGCGACCGTTGCCTTGAGCCCGCTTCGTTTGATATTTCCGGTGAGATTGAGGAATTCTATCTCTTTAACGAGCCCGAGGACCCCGAGGCTTACGAGGACGGCTACGAGTTACTGGGCGAGGATCGCATCGTCGATCTGGGTGAGCCCATCAACGACGCGGTCGTCATGGACACGCCGTTCGTTGTCCTGTGCAAGCCCGATTGTCGCGGCCTGTGCCCCACCTGCGGCATCAATCTCAACGTCGAGCAATGCGATTGCGCCGCTCAAGCAGAGGCCGAATGGGCCGCTGCCACGGAAAATCCATTTGCAGCATTGAAGAATCTCAAGCTTGACGAGTAAAACTGTGGTAGTATCGCTACTTGCGCGTAATCGCCACACTGGATAGTTCATAAGGAAGGTCACTATGCCCGTACCTAAACAAAAGCAGGGTCGTATCCGCACTCACACCCGCCGTTCCGCCAACATGAAGATCTCGGCTGCGGCTCAGTCCACGTGCCCCCGTTGCGGCGCTGTCAAGCTCCCGCACCACGTGTGCCCCAGCTGCGGTTTCTACAAGGACCGCGAGGTTATCGTTACCGAGTAACTGTATACTCTGGATGCGATGCCGTTCCAACTGGAACCACAATGGCCGGCTCAATGAGTCGGCCATTTTTGTATAAGGAGTATGTATATGAGTAACGTTCGCGTTTGTGTAGACGTTGTGGGCGGAGACGAGAAGCCTCAGGTCGTCCTCGACGGTATCGAGGCGGCGCTTGCGGCGGATCCCGATATCGAGGTCTTGGCAGCTGGCCCCGCCGAAATCGTCAATCCCTTTGCAGCTTCCCATGCACGTGTTGAGGCCCTTGAGGCACCTGACGTTATCGCCATGGATGACGATCCCATTCGCGCCGTGATGACCAAGCGTAAGTCGTCGATCGTGCTTTCTTGCCGCGCCATTAAGAAGGGCAACGCGGATGCGTTCTTCTCCGCCGGCTCGACCGGTGCCATGACCGCCGCTGCCACCGCCTACGTGACGCCGTTTAGGTATCAGGCCGAAGGCAAGAAGCAGCCGGTGCGCCCCTGTCTGACCAATGCGCTGCCCAATCGCGCCGGCGGTCTGACGGTGCTGTGCGATATGGGCGCCAACCCCGATGTCGAGGTCGATGACATGGTGCGTTTTGCTCAGATGGGTAGCGCCTATGCTCGCGTCGTCCTGGGCATCGAGCATCCCCGCGTGGGCCTGCTTGCCAACGGCACCGAGGACGAGAAGGGCTCCAACTTTACCAAGGCCTGCTTCCCGGCCTTGAAAGCCGCCGTTCCCGGCTTTGTTGGTAACTGCGAGGGCACTGACCTCACCTCAGGCAACTTCGATGTCGTCGTTGCCGATGGTATGTCGGGCAATATCGCTCTCAAAGCTACCGAGGGCGCTGCCAAGTTTTTGCTGCAGGAGCTCAAGGGCGCCTTTATGGCCTCGCTCGGCACCAAGATCGCCGCACTGCTCATTAAAAAGCAGATGCGCGAGATAAAGGCCAAGCTCTCCGGCGACGCCAAGGGCGGCGCGATTCTTTTGGGCCTGCGCGGCGTGGTCCTGATCGGCCATGGCGCTACCTCGGTCGAGGCTGTTAAAAACGGTATGCTCGCGGCGGCCGAAGCCGTGCGCGCCGGGCTGGTCGAGAATGTCGCCAACTCTATGGACGGTATCGTTTTATAAGAGCGAGTTAGAGCGCTGTTATGTGCTTCGCGGCGCACGTCGTGGGGTAGAATCAGAACCGTGTCTTGGTACCGCCCGGGCGGTACCATTCTTTTGGTATTCATGCACTATGAGAGGAAGCGCTATGGACCGCTCCGAAATCTTCGACAAGATCGCCGAGGTCGCTGCTGACGTTCTGGGCGTCGATGTTGCCGAAATTAGCGAGGAGACCACCTTTGACGACCTCGATGCCAACTCGCTTGAGCGCCTGCAGCTGGTTACGGCTATCGAGGACGAGTTCAACCTCGAGATCGATGACGAGACCCTGCTCTCGCTCAACTCTGTCGCCGACGCCGTCGACGCTATCGAAGCTGCCAAGGAGGCCTAAGTCTTGGCTTTATCCGAACGACTTACGCGCGCCCAGGAAATCCTGGGCCACGAGTTCAACAATAAGGTGCTGCTGCGCGCGGCGCTTACGCATCCCTCGGCAGTCGAGGGCCAGCCGGTTTCTGCCAGCTATGAGCGCCTTGAGTTCTTGGGCGATTCCATTTTGGGCGCTGTGGTCGCACGCTCCCTGTTTGAGTCCTATCCGGAGTTTGACGAGGGTAAGCTCACGCGCCTGAAGGTGTCGCTTGTCTCGGGCGCTACGCTGTCCGAGGTTTCTCACGAGCTGGGCATCGACGACATCATCATCTTTGGTGCCTCCGAGACCGGTACCGGTGCGCGCGGCCTGCATTCGGCCCTCGAGAACGTCTATGAGTCGCTCGTGGGCGCGCTGTACCTGGATGCCGGCTGGGATGCGGCGGCGGAGTTCATTCACCGTACGCTTAAGCCGCATTTGGCTTCCGAGCGTGCCGAGCATCCTGCGAACCCCAAGTCGTTTTTGCAGGAGTGCGTGCAAGCCGACGGTCACGAGCCCCCGGCGTATAAGCTCGTTGGCTCCGAGGGCCCGGCGCATGCGCCCACCTTTACCGCCGTGGTGTTGATCGATGGTATTCGCCAAGGCCGCGGCTCCGGCTCCTCAAAGAAGGAAGCCGAGGGAGCCGCCGCGCTCGAAGCGCTCGACCGCATGGGTTACACCACCAACGGCGTGATTCTGAATAAGAAGCACGTGTAAGCGAGGAACCGTGTATCTCAAGTCCCTCACGCTCAAAGGGTTCAAGTCGTTTGCCGACCGCGCCCATATGACGTTTGAGCCGGGCCTGACCGTCATCGTCGGTCCCAACGGCTCGGGAAAATCGAACATCTCCGACTCCATCCTGTGGGTCCTGGGCGAGCAGAGCGCCAAGCAGTTGCGCGGCCAGGCCATGGAGGATGTCATCTTCTCGGGCTCGTCAGCGCGCAAGCCGGTGGGTGTCGCTGAGGTCACACTGGTGCTCGATAACTCGGACCATATGTTGCCCGTCGATTTTGACGAGGTCGCCATCACCCGTCGCATGTATCGCTCGGGCGAAAGCGAGTACCTCATCAACTCGAGTCCGTGCCGCCTGATGGACATTCAGGATATCCTGCACGATTCGGGCCTGGGCAAGGATACGCATTCCATCATCAGCCAGGGCAAGCTCGACGCCATTTTGCAGAGCCGCCCCGAGGAGCGCCGCGCCCTCATCGAGGAGGCCGCCGGCATATCCAAGCACAAGCGCCGCAAGGAGCGTGCGCTCAAAAAGATTAAGTCGATGGACGAGCACCTGATGCGTGCCCGCGACATCAATAAGGAAATCGCCCGTCAGCTGCGACCGCTGGAGCGTCAGGTCGATCGTGCGCGCAAGTACAAAGAGCTGTCCTCGCGCGCGAAGGAGCTTACGCAGATGCTGGCCGTCGACGAGCTGCGTTCGCTGCAGTCGCAGTGGAACGACCTGGAGAGCCGCTCCAAAGAGGGCGCTGCCGAGCTGGAGCTTGCGCAGTACCGCTTGGGCGAAAAAGAACGCGAGCTCGAGAAGCTTCAGGTTATGCTCGAGGAAAAGGGCCTGTTTGTGGGCGATCTGGGTGAGCAGCGCCGCCATATGCAAGATGTGGTCGGCCGCATTAACTCCGACATGCGTCTGCTTGAGGAAAAGGGCCACAACATGGTGTCGCGCCTGTCTGACATGCGCGGCCAGATTTCGAGCTCTGAGCATCAGCGTCGTCGCGTGGTCGAGGAGCTCGAGGACGCGCGTGCGCAGCTTGAGGAAGTGACCGGTGCGCATATGCAAGCCCAGGAGGACGTTGACGCCGCTGGTCCTGCCGCCGCTGAGCTCCACGAGCGGCGCGTGGCGCTCGACAATCAGATTTCGCAGCTTACGCGTGAGCAACGCGATGTGCAGCGCGTGGCCGATAACGCCGCGCTCGAGCTTGCCAAGGTGAAGGACTCGCTGAGCAATGCCGAGGTCGAGGACAACATGTATGCCTCGCGCCTGGAGCAGATTGACGAGCAGCTCGAGGAGGTCATGGCCTCGCTCGAGAGCCGTCGCGACCGCGCCGAGGAGCTTGAGGGCGCTCTTGAGGAAGCGCGCCAGGCTCAGGTTGATGCGCGTGAGGCCACCGAGACGGCACGCGCGGCCCTGAAGGACCTGCGTGCCCGCGAGAGTGAGGCGCGCAACAAGCTATCCGAGGTGCGCTCGGAGCTTGCCAGCCAAAAGAAACTCGATGCCCGCATGGCCGACAGCTCGCCGCTCGTGAGCCGTCTGGTGGGTGCGCTGGGCGACGATGTCTTGGGTCGTCTGGGCGACGTGCTGGAGGCCCCGCGCGAGCTTGAGGGCCTGGTTGAGCAGTTGCTCGCCGGCGATATCGATGCGCTGCTGTTTGATGACGCCGCCACGCTTGAGCGTGCCGGTCGTGCGGCTCTGGACCAAAAGAAGGCCTCGGGCGAAGCACTGCTGGTGGCGCGCGGCGTGAGCGGCTCTACCGCCGCTGAGGGCGCTGCCGGTACCCGCCTGGTTGATCGTCTGTCCGTGCGCGCAGGCTACGGACCCGTCGTCGAGGCGCTGCTCGGCGGCTATTACGTCGTTGACGATCTTGCTGCCGCGCTGTCGGCGCCGGTCGTTGAAGGCGTGACTTACGTGACCCCCGATGGCGCCCGCGTCGCCTGCGGCGGCCTGGTGCGCGTGGGGCTTGATGCCGGCGAGGCTTCGGGTGCCTTGGAGCGCAAGCGCCGCATCCGTGAGCTCGAGGGCCTGGAACCCGATCTGGCTGCCATCTTTGAGCATGCTTCGGACCAAGTCGTTGAGGCCAACGCTGCCGTCGAGGAGGCCCGTGCCGCCGAGGGCGATGCCGCCGGTGAGATCGCCCGTCTTGAGGGCGAGCGCCGCTCGCTGCTTTCCGAGATCGGCCGCTTGGAGCAAAGCGCCAACAATGCCGAGGTCGAGCGCGTGCGCACCTCCAAGCGCCGCGAGCAGGCCTCCGAAGCCGTTCGCGCTGCGCGCCCGCGCGTTGACGAGCTCACCCGTTCGCGTGACGAGGCCCGCGCGCAGGCAAGCGATCTGGGCTTGCAGATTTCTGAGGCCAACGACGAACTCGACCGCGTTCGCCGTGACGATTCCGAGGCTGCCGGCAAGCTCGCCGACGCCAAGGTTCGCCTAGCCCAGACGAGCGAACGCCTGCGTTCGCTGAAGGGCCGCGTGCCCGACCTGGAGCATCGTCTTGAGGGCATCGACCGTCGTATCCGCGGAACACGCCAGGCCTCGCGCTCGCTCGAGCTGCTGCGCCTGCGCGTCGATCCCATGCACGAACGCTATTCTGCCCTGTTGGAACGCGCGTCGGATTGGGCAGCGCGCCTGCGTGACCAGGCCTCTCTGGAGGAGGCGGACTCCGCTTCGCTCAAGAAGACCATCGAGGATGCCAAGGCAGAGGTTGCCCGCGCTAAGGAGCGAGTCGATACCGCCTCTGCCACGCAAAACGAGTTCAAGGTCGCGCGTGGCAAGCTCGAGGTGCAGGTCGAGGCTGCCATCAAGGCCATTACCGCCGATGGCACGACGGTGCTCGAGGAAGCGCTCATGCTTCCGGCGCCCACGGACCGCGATGCCGCCGAGCGCGAACTCAACCAGCTTGTGCGCCAGATCAACAACCTTGGTCCCGTTAACCAAGTTGCCATGGAGGAGTACGAGCAGCTCAAACGCCGCGCCGACTACATCGAGGAGCAGCTGGCCGATTTGGAGAGCGCGCGCAAGGCGCTCACCAAGATCACGGTGGCCATTGATCGCAAGATGCGCAAGGCGTTCCTGGTGACGTTTGAGAAGGTCGACGCGAACTTCCGCGAGATCTTCGCTATGCTCTTCCCGGGCGGCCAGGCTCATCTGGAGATGACCGATCCCGAGCATCCTGCCGAGACGGGTATCGAGGTCGTGGCGCAGCCGCGCGGCAAGCGCATCACCAAGATGATGCTCATGTCGGGCGGCGAGAAGAGCCTGACGGCGCTCGCCCTGCTCTTTGCTGTGTACCGCACGCGCACGGTGCCGTTCTATGTGCTGGACGAGGTCGAGGCGGCACTCGATGACGCCAACCTGTCCAAGCTCATCGGCGCGCTCGATGTGTTGCGTTCCGATACGCAGCTCTTGGTCATTTCGCATCAGCGCCGTACTATGGAGGACGCTGACGTCCTCTATGGCGTCTCGATGCAAGCCGACGGCGTCAGTCGCGTCGTCTCGCAAAAACTCGATCGCGAAACCGGAAAGGTCGTGAATGCATAATGGGATTCTTTGACGCTCTCTCGCGCGGACTTGAGCGCAGTCGCGAGGCCCTCAACGAGGTCTTTTACTTTGGCGGCGAGGTCGACGAGGATTTTTGGGAGGACTTAGAGGACACCCTCGTCATGGGTGACATGGGTGCCGAGATCGCCATTCAGGTCTCCGATGACCTGCGCGACGCCGCGGCCAAGAAGAACCTCAAGACCGCTCCGCAGCTTCGTCGTGCCCTGGCCGAGCAGCTCGAGCAGCACTTTGTGCCCATCGAGCGCGATCCGTTTTCCGATACGCCGAGCTGCGTGCTGTTTGTGGGCATTAACGGTGCCGGCAAGACCACTACGGTCGGCAAGATCGCGAGCGCCATGGCCGCCCGCGGCAAGAACGTGGTGATCGGTTCGGCCGACACCTTCCGCGCCGCCGCTATCGAGCAGCTCGATGTGTGGGGCCAGCGCGCTGGCGTACCGGTTATCAAGCGTGACCGCGGCTCCGATCCGGCGAGCGTGTGCTATGACGTGCTCGACGAGGCCGATAAGCGCGGCAGCGACCTGGTGCTTATCGATACCGCCGGCCGTCTGCACACGAGCCCTGAGCTCATGCGCGAGCTTGCCAAGGTGGTTAACGTGACGCGTAAGCGCGCCGCCAATATGGCCGCCGGTCCCATGCCGGTTTCGGTCGTGCTTGTGATCGACGCCGCGACGGGTCAAAACGGTCTGAACCAGGCGCTCGAGTTTAACGAGGCGCTGGGCCTGGACGGTATTATCATGACTAAGCTCGACGGCACGGCTAAGGGCGGTATCGCCATGGCCGTGGCCGAGAAACTCAAGCTCCCGATCCTGCGCGTGGGCGTGGGCGAGCAGGTCGATGACCTGCAGGAGTTCAATGCCAAAGATTTCTGCCGCGCCCTGGTGGGCGAGTCCAATTAAGGAGTGACTAGTGTTTGATTCCCTGAGCGATCGCCTCAACGACACATTTGACCGCCTGCGCGGCAAGGGCAAGCTGACCGAGGCCGATATTACTTCGGCCATGCGCGATATTCGCATGGCGCTGCTCGAGGCCGACGTTAACTTTAAGGTCGTCAAGGAGTTCGTCGCCAAGACCAAGGAGCGCTGCATGACCGCCGAGGTCATGGAGTCGCTGTCGCCGGCGCAAAACGTCGTCAAGATTGTGCTCGACGAGCTCACTGAGATGCTCGGCTCCACCGAGAGCAAGCTCGTCTTTAGTAACCGTATTCCCAACGTCATCATGCTCGTGGGCCTGCAGGGCTCCGGTAAGACCACGGCGGCCGTAAAGCTGGCCTACCTGCTCAAGAAGCAGGGCCGCTCGCCGTTGCTCGCCGCGTGCGACGTCTACCGTCCCGCTGCTGCCGACCAGCTGGCCACGCTCGGTGGCGAGATCGGCGTACCGGTCTTCCGCGGCGACGGTGCGCACCCGGTCGATATCGCCAAGGGCGCCATCCAGGAGGCCGTCGATCACCTGCGCGACGTGGTCATCGTCGATACCGCCGGACGTCTTCAGATCGACGAACAGATGATGCAGGAGGCCGTGGACATCAAGAAGGCCGTCAAGCCCGATCAGGTGCTGATGGTCGTCGATGCCATGACCGGCCAGGATATCGTCAACGTCGTCTCGACCTTCGCCGAGCGCACCGACTTTGACGGCGTGATCATCTCCAAGCTCGATGGCGACGCCCGTGGCGGCGGCGCGCTTTCCGTGCGCCAGGTGACCGGCAAGCCCATCAAGTTTGTGAGCATGGGCGAGAAGCCCGATTCGCTGGAGCCGTTCTACCCCGATCGTATGGCCAAGCGCATTCTGGGTATGGGCGACGTTGTCGGCATCATCGAGAAGGCCCAGGAGGCGGCCGACGCCGAGCAGCTCGAGGCTGCCGAGCGCATGCTGCGCGAGGGCTTCACCATGAACGACATGCTCGACCAGATGAAGGCCGTCAAGAAGATGGGCGGCATGAAGGGCATTCTGGGCATGCTCCCCGGTGGCCAGCGTGCGCTTAACCAGATGGGTGGCAACCTGGACGAAGGTATCTTCGATAAGAACGAGGCCATCATCATGTCGATGACCAAGGAGGAGCGCCTTCGCCCCTCCATCATCAACGGCCAGCGCCGTGCCCGCATTGCCAAGGGCGCCGGCGTGACCCCCACCGAGGTCAATAGCCTTATGAAGCAGTGGGGCGAGATGAATAAGATGATGGGCCGCATGCGCACGATGGCCAATCAGGCGCAGGCCGGCGGTAAGAAGGGCAAGAAGGGTAAGAAGGGCAAAAAGATGCGCATGCCCAATATTCCCGGTTTGGATGCCATGGGGCTGGGCGGCATGGGCGGCCTGGGAACGGGCGGCCCCAAGTCCGATATGGACCTGCTGCGTCAAATGGAAGCGCAGATGCGTAATAAGAAATAGTGCTGTAATTCCAGCTTGATATGGCAAAGGCCACTCGGAAGCTACCGGGTGGCCTTTGTTGTTGGCTTTGATTGTTGGGTTGCGTTCTGTGTCGCGCCCCGAGTTCGCGGTGCCGTGCCGCTAGTGGCAGCCGCAGCCCTCGTGGCCCTCGTGCTCGTGATGGCCGTGACAACCACAGGACTCGCCATGCTCATGTGCGTGCTCGTGGTCATGGCCGTGGCAGCCGCACGTGGCCTCGCCGTTCTGTGCAAGCGTGCCGGCGATAAGGGCCTCGACGCAAGCGTCGCAGCTGCCCTGGGCGCCTGCGTATACCGTGATGTCGGCTTGAGCAAGCGCGTTGATAGCGCCACCGCCGATGCCGCCGCAGATGAGCGTGTCAACGCCACCGTTGGCAAGCAGGCCCGCCAAGGCGCCGTGGCCGGTGCCACCGGTGCCTACGACCTGCTCGTTGAGCACCTTGTCATCCTGGATGTCATAGATCTTGAACTGTTCGCTGCGGCCAAAGTGCATAAAGATGTTGCCGTTGTCGTACGTCGTTGCCACCCTCATGGTGTCAGCCTCCTTTGCTGGCCATGCGGCCGTTGTCGTGGTGATGGGGGAGTACGCGATGTTTCCGCCTTCGATGACGATCGCCCGTCCATTGACCAGCGCGTTTGCCACCTTGCGATGCGCGCGGCTGCAGATTGCCGCCACCGTGGCGCGGGCAATGCCCATGCACTGGGCGACTTCCTCCTGATTGAGGCCTTCCAGGTCGCATAGGCGCAAGACCTCGAGCTCGTCGACTGTCATATCGATAGCGTCTCCGCTGGCAAGGCCGTCGGGGGTAAAGCAACGATATTCGGGGATGATCCCAACACGGCGCAATTTTTCGCGTCTTCCTGCCATACACTCTCCAAATCTGACATATGTCAACAATAGAATAGCGAACGTGGGGATTTGCGCAAGGAATTTCTGTCATATGTCAGAAAATGAGGGCTTATGTTTGGGCTGTGGGGCTGTGCGCGCCTGGGCTACAATAAAAATCGCTTATAGGCGACTGACAGGAGGGTCAATGAGCAAGGCTGATCAACAGTTTGTATCCATGTGCCGCGACATTCTGGACCATGGCACCACCACCGAGGGCCAAAAGGTCCGTCCGGTGTGGGAGGACGGCACCCCTGCCTATACCATTAAAAACTTTGGCGTTACGGCGCGCTACGACCTGCGCGAGGAGTTCCCTGCGCTCACCCTGCGCCGCACGGCGCTTAAGTCTGCGATGGACGAGATTTTGTGGATCTATCAAAAGAAGTCCAATAACGTCCATGACCTCAACAGCCATATTTGGGATGAGTGGGCCGACGAGACCGGCTCCATCGGCAAGGCCTACGGGTACCAGATTGGCCAGAAGAGCCATTATGCCGAGGGCGATTTCGACCAGATGGACCGAGTGCTGTACGATCTTAAGCACACACCGTACAGTCGCCGCATCATGACCAACACGTATGTGTTTAGCGACCTGTCCGAGATGCACCTGTATCCGTGCGCGTACAGCGTGACCTATAACGTCACGCAGCGCCCGCAGGACGACAAGCCGACGCTCAACATGATTCTCAACCAGCGCAGCCAGGACATTTTGGCCGCGAACAACTGGAATGTGTGCCAGTACGCCATCTTGCTGATGATGGTTGCGCAGTCGATCGATATGATTCCCGGCGAGCTGCTGCATGTGATCGCCGACGCCCATATCTACGACCGTCATGTCGATATTGTCCGCGAACTTATCGAGCGTCCGCAGTTTGCGGCGCCTAAGGTAACGCTTAACCCCGACGTGCACGATTTCTATGCGTTTACGACCGACGACCTGATTGTGGAGGGCTACGAGCACGGTCCGCAGGTCAAGAACATTCCCATTGCGGTGTAGGTGGTGCTCATGACGTGTAAGCTATCTGCTATCGTTGCCGTGTGTGACGATTGGGGCATTGGGTGCGAGGGCGACATGGTGGTGTCCAATCGCGCCGACATGCGCCATTTTGTGGCCTGCACCAAGGGCTGCCCGGTCATCATGGGACGCAAGACGCTGCTGAGTTTTCCCGGTGGGCGTCCACTTAAGAACCGTCGCAATATCGTGCTTACCCGCGACGAGGATTTTGCTGTCGAGGGCGTCGACGTGGTGCATAGCATCGACGAGGCGCTCGCCGCGGTTGCCGATGAGCCCGTTGCCTGGGTGATCGGTGGCGGCGAGGTGTATCGGCGGTTTTTGCCGTATTGCGCCGAGGCCGAGGTCACGCACGACCATTGCACTCATGCCGTGGACACGTACTTTCCCGATTTGGACGCCGATCCCGCGTGGGAGATTGCGTGGCGTGGCGGTGTTGCCACGATTGCCTCGGGCGAGGGCGACGAGGGTGTCGATTATGAGTTCGTGACGTATCGTCGCGTTGAGGCGTAAATCGCCTGGCGTGAACGGTATTATCGGGTTGATTGAATGTATGGGGCGGCGCTTAGCGTCGCCTCGTTTGGTATAGATGTGCTGTAAAGAAGGGTGCGGGCAGGCTGCTATGACTGATGCCGTTGAGGTTCTGCGAATTGATTCGCTCGAGGACGAGCGGCTCGATGCCTACGTGCGACTGACCGAGCGTGAGCTTCGCTGCGTGCTGGAGCCGCAGAAGGGCATTTTTATCGCTGAGAGTGCCAAGGTCATCGAGCGTGCGGTTCGCGCCGGATATGAGCCGGTGAGCTTTCTTCTGGGCGAGCGCTGGCTCGACCAGATGATGCCGCTGTTTGACCAGCTTGTCGTGCGCGAGGGAGCGGGTCCGGTTCCCGTGTTCGTGGCCTCCATGGAGCTCATGGAGCAGTTGACGGGCTTTAACGTGACGCGCGGCGCGCTGGCGGCGTTCCGTCGCCCGCGTCAGATTCCGGTTGATGAGTTCTTGGGCGGCGTTGTCGAGGCGGCGGGGGGTCGTCCGGTGCGCGTGTGCGTGCTTGAGGGTATTGTCGATCACACCAATGTTGGCGCGATTTTCCGCTCGGCTGCCGCATTGAACGTTGACGGTATTTTGGTCAGCCCGACGTGCTGCGATCCACTGTATCGTCGCTCGGCCCGCGTGAGCATGGGCACCGTGTTTCAGGTGCCGTGGACGCGCATTGGCAGCGAGGCTCGTGTGTGGCCGCATGATGGTCTGAGCGCGTTGCACGATGCCGGTTTTTCGTGTGCCGCTATGGCGTTGACGGACGACTCTGTTTCGCTTGATGATCCTGTACTGCGGAAGATTGATCGCTTGGCGATTTTTATGGGCACCGAGGGTGCCGGCTTGGGCGCCAAGACCATTGCCGGCTGTGACCACGCGGTGCGCATTCCGATGGCGCACGGGGTCGATTCGCTTAACGTGGCCGCGGCGAGCGCCGTCGCCTTTTGGCAGCTGTGCCCGCACGTGAGCAATGAGTATCACTACCAGCCGGGTTTGTATCACTAGGCAGTTTTCCGCACCGCGCTCTAATTCGGGGTGTTTCGGTCGCCGCCAGTCGGTGCTAAGCTAGTATTGGCTTTGGTCTTAAATTGCCGTTATGTTGTTTGACGTATGCTGGCGGGGAGGGCGTGTGGCTAAGAAATCTACGGCTATCGATGTAACGCAGGGTGTCATTTGGCAACAGCTGCTGTCGCTGTGCGTTCCCATCTTTTTTAGTTCGTTTTTTCAGCAGGCCTACACGCTTATCGGTACGTATATCGTTGGCCAGTTTGGCGGCAAGCTCGCGCTGGGTGGCATTCAAGCCACGATGGTGCTCACCGAGCTCTGCATTGGCTTTTGCGTTGGCGTCGGCGCCGGCTGCGCGGTCATTACCGGTCAGTATTTTGGCCAGCACGATGATGAGCGACTGAGTCGTTCGGTCCATACAGCCATGACGCTCGCGCTGGTGGGCGGTATCGCTTTCTCGATTCTTGGCATAGTGTTCGTTGAGCCCATGCTGGTGCTTATGAACACGCCGCATGAACTATTGGCCGAGGGTGTGGCCTATGCTCGCTGTTATTTTGCCGCGATGGTTGCGGCGCTGCTGCTGAATATGGGAACCGCACTGCTGCGTGCCGTGGGCGACACGCGCGGGCCCGCCGTGATCATTGCCTCTGGCTGCCTTGTTAACGTGGTGCTGGATATCATCTTTGTCGCTGTGTTGCATATGGAGGCGCTGGGCTGCGGCATCGCAGTGGCGCTGACCATTTGCTCCAATGCAACGATGATCGTGTTGCGCATGATGCGCGCTCCGGGTGCATGGCGTCTTTCGCTGTCTAAGCTCGGTATCGATCGCGGTATTTGCAAGAGTATGATCTCGTGTGGTCTGCCACTCGGTTTTCAATCGGCTGCCTATTCGATCTCGAACGTGCTGATCCAGGTGTCGGTTAATTCGTTTGGCGCCGATGTCACGACTGCTTGGGGTCTATCTGGGCGCCTGGATGGCATTATCTGGATGGTGACCGAGGCGCTCGGCGTATCGATCACTACGTTCTCGGCGCAGAACTTTGGCGCGCGCAACTACGAGCGCATGCGCAAGGGCTACCATACGTCGCTCGTGCTGTCGTTTATGCTCATTGGTGGCCTGTCTGCCGTGCTGCTGGTGTTCTCGGGTCCGTTGTCGCGTCTGTTTGTCGACGATGCTTCGATTTCGGCGTACACCACGACGATTCTTCATTTCATCGCGCCGTTTTACGCGATCTTCTCGATTATCGAAAACGCGTCGGGCTCCATTCGCGGCGCCGGCGTGAGCTTGCAGCCTATGATGCTCACCATCTTTGGCACCGTTGTCTTGAGGGTGATCTGGGTGTTTGCAATCATGCCCTTCGATCCGTCGCTTGAGCATCTACTGCTGGTCTACCCCGTAACCTGGCTCATCACCGCAACCATGTTCACCATCTACCACCACAGCGGCAACTGGCTAGGCCGCGCCACCGCCTAGCTCATCCGTCGGATACCCCTGATAAGTTGCGGTGAAATAGTTCCTGAAAAGTCCTTGCGGACCGTCAAACAAGTACTATTCCACCGCAACTTCCTTATGAGCTTTAGGTGTTGGCGGAAAACGAATCAATTAGTATTCGATGCCTTGGCGGGCTAGGAGACCTTCATCGAAGTAGTGTTTGACGGGGCGCATTTCGGTTACTAGGTCGGCAAGGTCGGCGAGGGGTAGCAAGCCGCGGCCGGTGAGCACGAGTTCCGTGGTGGCGGGCTTTATCGCAATCAGTTCCTCGACATCCTCTCGCGCCCCAAAGCAGCCGTCGTCTTGCCCTTGCCGTCGCCTGTATAGATTTGAACCTTGCCGACTTACAGTGATGCCATCTCTGTCCTTTCGTGCCCGGCGTCGGTTTATCGCCGTCCGGGTTGGGTATTCTAGAAAGCATTATCAACCCCAGTAGATGGAGTTCAAGCAGATGGAGATGGATGACAACAAACGTAGACGGAATATGATTCTCTACGTGCTCATCGCCTTCGTCGTCTACCTCGTGCTCTCGACCGTTCTGTTCCCCAACATCGGTCACACGCAGCAGATTACGAAGACCGATTACTCGACGTTTGTCAAAGCGCTCGATAAGAAGAGCGTCGACAAGGTCGAGTACAACACGGACGATTACTCGATTTATTACACCAAGAAGGGCGAGGACGAGAACATCGCCTACAAGACGACCGGTGTGCCGAATGACGCGGGCTTTACCGATCGCGTGCTTGAGTCTGGCGCTTCGCTGGAGTCGGTCGTTCCCGATAAAAACTCGGGTTTGATGACCTACTACCTGCTCACACTCATTCTTCCCATGGCGATTTTCTTCCTCATCGGTTGGTGGCTCAACCGCCGCATGAAGAAGGCTATGGGCGATGACGGCCCGTCGATGAACTTTGGCGGCGGCGGTTTTGGCGGCGGCGGACTGGGTAAGTCCGGCGCGCGCGTGATCGCCTCCAAGGACGTGGGCGTGACCTTTAAGGACGTCGCCGGTCAGGAAGAGGCCAAGGAGTCTCTCAAGGAGGTCGTCGACTTTCTGGAGAAGCCGCAGCGCTACGAGGAGATCGGCGCCAAGCTGCCGCGTGGTGCTCTCCTTGTTGGCCCTCCGGGTACCGGTAAGACCCTGCTTGCCAAGGCTGTTGCCGGCGAGGCCGGTGTTCCGTTCTTTAGCATTTCGGGCTCTGAGTTCGTTGAGATGTTTGTCGGTCGCGGCGCTGCTAAGGTTCGTGACCTGTTTAAGCAGGCCAAGGAAAAGGCACCGTGTATCGTCTTTATCGATGAGATCGATACCATCGGTAAGAAGCGCGATGGCGGCGGCTTTAGCGGCAACGACGAGCGCGAGCAGACGCTCAATCAGTTGCTGACCGAGATGGATGGCTTCGATAACCATAAGGGTATCGTTGTCCTTGCCGCAACCAACCGCCCCGACAGTCTCGATCCCGCTCTACTGCGCCCCGGTCGTTTTGACCGCCGCATCCCCGTCGAGCTGCCCGATCTGACCGGCCGCAAGAACATCCTCGAGCTGCATGCCAAGAGCGTGAAGACCGAGCCGCCGATCGACCTGACCGCGATTGCCCGCGCCACGCCCGGTGCCTCGGGCGCCGACCTGGCCAATATCATCAACGAGGGTGCCCTGCGCGCCGTTCGCGAGGGTCGCAAGCGTGCAACCCAGGACGACTTCGAGGAGTCGGTGGAGGTCGTCATTGCCGGCCAACAGCGTAAGTCCACGGTGCTGTCCGACCACGAGAAGCAGGTCGTTTCTTATCACGAGATCGGCCATGCCATCGTTGCCGCTCGCCAGAAGGGCTCTGCGCCGGTCACGAAGATCACCATCGTGCCGCGCACGAGCGGTGCTCTTGGTTATACCATGCAGGTCGAGGAGGACGAGCGCTTCCTGACGACGCGCCAGGAGGTCTTGGACAAGCTCGCTGTCTATTGCGGTGGCCGCGCAGCCGAGGAGCTCATCTTTGGCGAGATGACGACCGGCGCCGCCAACGACATCGAGCAGGCCACCAAGCTCGCCCGTAATATGGTGACGCGCTTTGGTATGTCCGACGAGTTTGGCATGATGGCGCTCGGTACCGTGCAGAACGCGTATCTCAATCAGGACACGTCGCTCACCTGCGCCCCCGGTACGGCCGAGCGCGTGGACGCGATTGTCGCCAAGCTGATCGAGGATGCGCACGACCGCGCTTTGCAGATTCTGAAGGAGAACAAGTTTAAGCTCCACGAGCTGGCTCGTTATCTGTATAAGAAGGAGACCATCACGGGCGAGGAGTTCATGAACCTCCTCACGCGCGAGAATCCGCTGATGCCCAAGCAGCAGTAAAGCCGCGGCCGAGCCAGTAAACGCCGACGCCCCATTTGAGCAGCTTTCTCAAATGGGGCGTTTTGCTTGAGAGGGATGGAAATGAAGATCGTGGTGAGCGCCTGCTTGATGGGCGAGAGCTGCAAGTATAACGGGCTCGACAACTACCATCGCGAGTTGGTCGAGGCCTGCGAGCGTACAGGGACCGAGGTCCTCTTGGTGTGCCCTGAGGTCTTTGGGGGCCTGCCCACGCCGCGCAAGCCGTCCGAGATTGTGAACGGAGAGGTTCGTACCTGCGAGGGCATATCGGTCGATCGCGAATTTCGCCTGGGTGCCCAACGAGCGCTCGATATGTGCGAGCAGGCGGGCGGGCCGGAAGAGATCGCCGCGTGCATCCTGCAGGACCGTAGTCCCTCGTGCGGCGCGGGTCGCATCTACGACGGAACATTCAGCGGCACCCTTACGGCGGGCAACGGCGTCTTCGTTGATTTACTGCTCCGCCACGGTTATCGCGTGATCCCGGCTAGCGAGTTCGACCCCAGCATGCTGGAGCAATAAAAAACCACCACAAAGGTGCTGCTCCCTTGTGGTGGTTTTGGCCTGGGTCTAGAGCGTGTGGCCGTAGGCGTTGGCGGCCTTGATGGCGGCGGCGAATTTTTCGTCGGTGAAGGGCTCCGGGTTGCCTTGCTTCCACTCGTTGGTGGCGTGTGCGTGCTCGCACAGGGCAGGGATATCGGTCTCGGAAAGCCCGACCTGCTCAAGCGTTACGGGCAGCCCCATCTGCTTGTTGAAGTCAGCATAGCGCTTAAGGTTCTCGGTGTCGCCCGTGTAGGCGAACAACACCAGCACGCCCAGGCTTACGACTTCGCCGTGCAGGTAGGTGCCCTCACGCGGAATGCTGCAGGTGGCGTTGTAGAACGCGTGCGCCACGCTCGAGTTGTAGTAGTAATCGTTCTGGTTGGTCAGGTTCGAGACATAGCCCGTGTTGACCACGATGTCGAGCGCGATCTGCTTGACGGCCTCGCTCGACAGATTCTGACGAACGTCCTCAAGACCCTGAACACCGTAGGTAAACAGCGGCTCGGAACAGGTGTGGGCAAGAGCCAGGCCAAGGCCGGCGGTGTGCTCCAGGTCGCCGGCGCTCGTGGCGTACTCGACTTCGGGCTGCTTGGACAGGGCGTCGCCCACGCCGGCCCAGAAGTACTCCGCCGGAGCCTCGGCGATGATCTTGGGATTGATGAAGATGTGCGCCGGTCGGTTGGGGTACGAATAGCCCTCGAGCGATCCATCGTCGTTGTAGACGACGGCAATGGCGGTCGCGGCGGAACAGTTAGAGCAAATCGTCGGCACCGTAAAGACAATCTTCTTGAGCTCGATTGCCGCTGTCTTGACGGTGTCGAGTGCCTTGCCGCCGCCACAGGCGATAAGCACGTCTGCCTGCTGGCAAGCGGGGGAGTTCACGACCTTGGCGATATTGGCGCGCGTACTGTTGGTGCCGTAGACGCGCGTCTCCAGAATCTCGACGTCGGTACCTTCAAGCGCCGCCTCGATGCCCGGCAGCGCCGCAGCTAGGGCTCGCTTGCCACCAATGATGGCGACTTTCTTCGCGCCGTACTCCGCCAGTGCGGCGGGCAGCTCGGTAAAGCAATCCTCGCCGACGGTGTAGTCGCTCATTCCGATTGTGCGCATGGCAGCCTTCTTTCGTTAGTTAAAGTGCTTTCAGGTATTTTGCTCCTAGAGAAGGCTAACGACCACGAGAAATTTCTTACGTATGAAACCAGTGTTGAGGGTTTTTCGCCGGCGCGGAACGTGCTAGCATACTCCGCATAAGCGTTGATGGGGACGAGTAGTCGGCCGTCCGCATGCCACAGAGAGCGGGGAGCGCTGAGAACCCGTGCATGCGACCGATGAAAATCACCCCGGAGCTGCGGTCCCAACGGACGTGCCGCGCAGGCACGTCTTAGTAGATATCGCCGAGATGGTCGTCGATACAGGCCAGCCGAGTAACGGATGCGAGCGCGCGAATACGCGGGCGAGGGCATCTAAGCTGGGTGGTTAAACGAAGAGCTTTTGCGGGCATACAGCCCGTTTTTGTGGCGCTTCGTCCCAGCTTGTAGGGACGGGCGCTTTTTTGGTGCCCAACGGGCGTGCGCGCCCACGACATGAAAGGGGTACCGTGGCAAACGAGTACAAGCAGACGATGAATCTGCCCAAAACCGGTTTTCCCATGCGTGCCGGTCTTTCCAAGTCCGAGCCCAAGCGACTCAAGGACTGGCAGGACAACAAGGTCTACGAGCAGGTTCTGAAGAAGAACGAGGGTCACAAGAAGTTCGTGCTGCACGACGGCCCTCCGTACGCCAACGGCCCGATCCACATCGGCCACGCCATGAACAAGATCTCCAAGGACATGATCAACCGCTACTGGATGATGCAGGGCTATGAGGTTCCCTATGTTCCCGGTTGGGACTGCCATGGCCAGCCGATCGAGCATAAGGTCGAGGAGAAGCTCGGCACCGAGAAGTTCAACCAGACCTCCACGGCTAAGATCCGTGAGCTTTGCAATAAGTTTGCTGTCGAGAACATCGAGCTGCAGAAGGCCGGCTTCCGTCGCCTGGGCGTGCTCGGCGATTGGGACAACCCCTATCTGACGCTCTATCACCAGCATGACGCCGCCGACATCGAGGTTTTCAAGGCCATGTTCGACAAGGGCATGATCTATCGCGGTCACAAGCCCGTCCACTGGTGCAAGCACTGCCATACCGCACTTGCTGAGGCCGAGATTGAGTACTCCGACGAGACGAGCCCGTCCATCTTCGTGCGCTTTGAGATGACCTCCAAGCCCGTCGGCCTCGAGAACTTCGACGGCCCGGTTGACTTTATCATCTGGACGACCACGCCGTGGACCATCCCCTCCGACCAGGCAGTTTCTCTCAAGCCCGGTGCCGCCTACGTCGCCGTTGAGCACGACGACCGCGCCGAGGTCATGCTCGAGGACCTGGCTCCCAAGTGCTGCGAGGAGTTTGGCTGGGAGTACACCCCGGTTGTGGTCGACGGCAAGCCCTATGTGGTTCCCGCCGAGACCTTCCATCACATTCACTATAAGCAGCCGATCTTTGACGGTGTTGAGGGCGTGGCACTGTTGGCCGATTACGTCGGTGTCGATGACGGTACCGGTATCGTCCACAACTCGCCCGGTCACGGCGTCGACGACTACTTCGCCTGCCTCAAGGAGGGCATCACCGACATTTGCATGCCGGTCGATGACGACGGCAAGTTCTACACCGGCGAGGAGTTTGGCACCGGCGGCCCCTTCAGCGGCATGGATACCGACGAGGCCAACCCGCACATCATCGAGTTCCTGCGCGAGCGCGGCACCCTGGTCCTCGAGAAGAAGATCACGCACAGCTATCCGCACTGCTGGCGCTGCAAGCACCCGGTGCTCTTCCGTGCTACCGACCAGTGGTTTGTCTCGATGGACAAGACCGGCTTGCGCGAGCAGGCTGGCAAAGAGGTCCGCGAGAACGTCAAGTGGTATCCGGCCCATGCCGCCAACCGCATTGGCGCCATGGTCGAGCAGCGTCCCGACTGGTGCATCAGCCGCCAGCGCAACTGGGGCGTGCCTATCCCCAGCTACACTTGCGCCGACTGCGGCGAGAAGGTCATGAACGATGCCACGCTCGACGCCGTCATCAAGCTCTTCCATGAGAAGGGCTCCGACGCCTGGTTCACCGACGCTCCCGAGAGCTACCTGGGTGAGGCCTGCGTCTGCCCCAAGTGTGGCGGCCATCACCTCAAGGCCGATAAGGACATCCTCGACGTGTGGTGGGATTCCGGCGTGTCCTGGAAGGCCGTTTGCGAGTACCGTCCCGAGCTGGAGTACCCGGCGGACGTGTATCTTGAGGGCTCCGACCAGCATCGTGGCTGGTTCCAGAGCTCGCTGCTCACTTCGGTGGGTGCCAACGGCCACGCTCCGTACAAGGCTGTCGTCTCGCAGGGCTTCACGCTCGACGGCCAGGGCCGCAAGATGTCCAAGTCGCTCGGCAACGTCATCGACCCCAATAAGGTCTGTGACGAGATGGGCGCCGACATCATCCGCCTGTGGGTTGCCTCCGTCGACACCAGCTCCGACGTTTCCATCGACCACGAGATTCTCGCTCGTACGTCCGATGCCTACCGTCGTTTCCGCAACACGCTGCGCTTCCTGCTTTCCGAGCTCGAGGGCCAGTTTGAGCCCGAGACCGACGGCGTCGCTTTTGCCGACCTGCTGCCGCTCGACAAGCTCATGGTTGCCCGTCTGACCCAGGTTCAGGCCGAGGTCGACGACGCTTACTCTTGCTACGAGTTCCCGCGCGCTTACCGTGCACTTTACGACTTCGTGGTTACCGAGCTTTCCAACGTGTACCTCGATGCCCTGAAGGATCGCCTGTACTGCGACAAGCCCGGCTCGCTCGAGCGCCGCAGTGCCCAGACCGTGCTTGCCGAGCTCTTCTCGATGCTCATGCGCGATCTGCAGCCGATCCTGTCCTATACCGTCGACGAGGCCATGGCATATGCGCCCGCCGGCTGCGTCGATCACCAGAAGTACGCCGCGCTGCTCGATTGGTACAAGTCGCCCATCACGGTCGACGAGGCCAATGAGTTTGAGGGCGTGCTCGAGGCTTCGCTCGAGCTCCGTAGCGCCGTGACCAAGGCCCTTGAGGATGCCCGTTCTGCCGGCACCTTCACTAAGAGCCAGCAGGTCCGCGTCAAGGCGGTCGTTCCTGCCGAGATGTACGCGCTGCTGACCGGCGACAAGGCCGTCGACCTGGCCGAGTTCTATATCGTCTCCGATGTTGAGCTGACCCAGGGCGAGGAGCTCTCCGTTGCCATCGAGGCTGCCGAGGGCGAGTGCTGCGACCGTTGCTGGAACTACCGCACCACCGTCGGCGAGTACAACGGCCACGCGCATATTTGCAAGCGCTGCGCCGATGCTTTGTAGGTTACGGCGTTCGTAGAACGCCGTAACCTACCGACGCTGCAAACGCCCCTAAGCGGCAATCTGACGTTCAATCGTCGGTCGCGTACCAAAGTACGCTTCCCTCCTCTTTCACGTCACCTTGCTCGCTTAGGGACGTTTTCGCTGTTGGTGACGATAACGCGGCATTTCCATTGCTGGAGCTAGAGGCTTTCTTTCGACTTGCGTTTTTAGTCGAAAGCTATTAAGCGACATTCCGTTATTCGGAATGTCGCTTTCGTTTTTAGCTGGTTATTTCGCTTGCGTTGGTGGATATGTCGTGCGTTCTGCGTATGGCAATATAAGATAGTTCTTTGTATTAAACGTAATTCGATGTTCTTGAGGGTAGGGGATTGATTTGGGTCGTGCTGGGGATATGACGCCGCCTTTGCGTTGGCGGTTGGGTGTTGCTGGTGGGGTGGCGCTCGTTGTGCTGCTTGTTGACCAGTTGACCAAGCTTGCGGTTCGTGCCGTGGGCGATGCACTGCATGTGACCGTCATCCCCGGCGTGATCGACTTCCTGTTTGTCCGCAATATCGGCGCTGCCTTTAGCATGGGCGAGGGGCATGGCATCGCGTTTGCCGTGCTGGCGCTGGCGGTCATTGTCGCTATTGCCGCGTACCTCATTCGTGCACCCCAGCTCGCCCATCTTGAGGTTGTGGGCATGGCGATGGTTGCGGGCGGTGCTATCGGCAACGCTATCGATCGTTTGGCCTTTGGCTTCGTGACCGATTTTATTGCCACCACCTTCATCGACTTCCCCGTCTTCAATGTGGCCGATATCGGCATTACCTTGGGCGTCGTGCTCGCCCTCTTCGGATATATGTTCTTGAGCCCCGCGGCCCGCGAGGTTGATGCGACTGCCGAGCTCAATGCCCGTGATGAGGCCCGCGCTAAGCGCAAGGCCAAGCAGCGTGGGGAGCGTGCCCGCAAGATTCGCGAAAGGAATGAGCGTTAATGGCCGACATCCATATTCTTGTTGCCGACGATTCCGCTGGTCAGCGTCTTGACGCCTATTTGGGCGCCAACGATGGCTGTCCCACGCGCTCTGCCTGCGCGCATCTGATCGAGGGAGGCGCCGTTGCCGTCAACGGTGAGACTTGTCTCTCTAAAAAGTGCGCCGTACGCGCCGGCGATCGCATCTCGGTCGACTTGCCCGAGCCGCACGACCCGACCGACGTGATTCCCGAGGCCATTCCCCTCGATATCCGCTACGAGGACGACTACCTTATCGTGCTCTCCAAGCAGCGGGGCCTGGTGTGCCATCCCGCCCATGGCCACGAGAGCGGCACCCTTGCGAACGCTCTGGTCTACCACTGCGGCATCGACCATCTTGGTACCGTACAGGGTGAGGACCGCCCCGGGATCGTGCATCGTTTGGATCGCGATACCTCGGGTCTCATGCTTGCGGCAAAGGACGACGACACGCAGCGCGCGCTTCAAAATCTCATTCGCACGCGCACGCTCGATCGTCGCTATATCACGCTCGTTCACGGGCACATCGCCATGGACGAGGGCACCATCAATACCGGTATCGCCCGTTCTACGCGCGACCGCGTCAAGATGGCGGTTTCGGACGACCCCTTTGCCCGTCAGGCCATTACGACCTTTAAAGTCCTCGAGCGCTTCGATTCCACGCGTTTCGACGACGGCTATACGCTCGTCGAGTGCCACCTGTTTACGGGCCGCACACATCAGATTCGCGTGCATATGCGCCATATCAACCACGCCTGCGTGGGCGATCCGCTCTACGGTAAGTGCGATGCGCGTGCCGATCAGGGTCTGACCAGGCAATTCCTTCATTCCTGGCGCGTCGCATTCGACCATCCCGTGACGGGTGAGCGCATCGAATGCCGCGACGAGCTGCCTTGGGATCTTGCTGCGGTTCTTGACGACCTGGCCCCGCGCTCGCTTGGCCGCACCGCCGCCGGCGACGACATCGTCCCGCAGCTTGGCCTTCTCGAAGCCTAGCCGGTATTAGGTGGTTTCTTGAACTCGGTAAGCCTGCGGTATGATATACGGTTGTTTACGTAACGCGTTCTCGGGAGCCTGCATGCTCGCCTTTTTACAAACTAACACGCCCATCGTGATCTTTAACCAGATTGTGGTTACGCTGCTCACGGTCTGCTTTCTGTACCAGGTGGTCTTCTTTGTCATTGGCGCTCTTCGTGGCGAGGTCGCGCCTCCCAAGGCCAAAAAACTTCACCGCTATGCCTTCTTTATCGCGGCGCATAACGAGGAGGCCGTGATCGCCAACCTCGTTCGCTCCATCAAGGATCAGGATTATCCGTCCGAGCTTATCGAGGTCTTCGTGGTCGCCGATGCCTGCACTGACAACACGGCGCAGCTCGCGCGCGAGGCGGGCGCCATCGTTTATGAGCGCAACGACCTGGCCCGCAAGGGTAAGAGCTGGGTCATGGACTTTGGTTTTGATCGCATCCTTAACGAGTATCCCGACACGTTTGAGGGCTACTTTATCTTCGATGCCGATAACGTCATCTCCCGCGATTACGTGTCCAAGATGAACGATGCCTTTGACCAGGGATTCCACGTGGTCACGAGCTATCGTAACTCCAAGAACTTCGGCAGCTCGTGGATCTCGGCAGCTAATGCCACTTGGTACCTGCGTGAGGCGCGCTTTCTCAACAACGCGCGCAATATCTGCAAGACTTCTTGCGCTGTCTCGGGTTCGGGCTACCTCATCTCCGCCAGCGTTATCGAGGGCATGCACGGTTGGCAGTTCCACACGCTGACCGAGGACATTCAGTTCACCACGTTCTGCGCCATTCACGGCATTCGCATTGGCTATGCGCCGGCGGAGTTCTTTGACGAACAACCCGTGACGTTTAAGGCGTCCTGGAAACAGCGCATGCGTTGGACCAAGGGCTTCTACCAGGTGTTCTTTACTTACGGTAAGCACCTGGTCAAGTCGACCTTCCGCTACCATCGCTTTGCCGCCTACGACATGTTCATGACGATCGCCCCGGGTATGCTGCTGTCGCTCATCTCGATGCTCGCCAATGCGACGTTCCTGATCGTGGGTGGACTCTCGCACGGCTTTTTGGCTACCGAAGTCGAGATGCAGGCCTGTGCCGCTTCGCTCATTATGACCTTCGCCATGATGTATCTGACTTTCTTTATCCTGGCGCTGCTCACGACTATCTTTGAGTACAAGCACATTCACTGCCCGCAAAAGTGGCGTCTGGTGACTAACCTGTTTACCTTCCCGATCTTTATGTTCAGCTATATCCCCATCACGGTGGCCGCGCTGTTCCTGAAGGTCGACTGGGTCCCGACGCAGCACGCCGTCAGCGTTACCCTTGACGAGGTCATGCAAGGCGCCAAATAACCACCACCAAAACCACCGCAAAGGGGACAGGCACCTTTGTGGTGGTTTTTGCTTTTGAGCAGCTGCTCAAGGAGGTTTTCGATGATCTATATCCCGTTTTGGATTTGCATCTTTGCCGGCGCGTGGATTGATGCCCGTGAGCGGCGGTTTCCCAATGAGCTTGCCGGCGCATGTGCCGTGGCGGCGTTAGCAGGCGTTTGGCTCGACAGGGGCGTTAACACTGCACTTGATCATGCCGGTCTTGCGGTCATCGTCTACCTTGCCCTTATGCTTACTGAGTCGCTCTGGCGGCGCCTTCGTCAAGCCCCGGGGATTGGCATGGGGGACGCCAAAGCACTCTTCGCGCTTTGCACGCTCGACCCTATGGGTGGCATCGTGGCATTTGCCGTCGCACTCCTAGCCCTGGCCCTCTCCTGCCTCTTCACAAAATCGCGCTCCCTGCCATTGCTCCCGTTTTTAGTGCCGATTTTTGCCATAATCGAGGTCGTGGGCTGCACTCTGTAACCGATTGCGCATCGTTCTTAAGGAGCATGCCATGGCAACTAATCAAGAAACGGCCGCCATCAAGGCGCGTATGGACCGTATTCCTTCGGCGTTGTCGCCCGAGCTCGTCGAGCGCATTGCCGCCAATCGTGCTTCGGGCACTGTCAATCCGTATCGTTGCAACGACGACCAGGTCATTCGTCGTGTCGATCGCGATGCGGACAAAGGCACGCTTATGCGTCCGGCGTTTATGCGCGATACCGAAAAAATCCTCCATCTACCGGCGTACACCCGTTATGCAGGCAAAACGCAGGTTTTTAGCTTTCGAAGCAACGACGACTTGTCGCGTCGTGGTCTACACGTGCAGCTCGTCTCGCGCATTGCGCGCGATATCGGTCGCGCCCTCGGGCTCAACTGCGATCTGATTGAAGCGATCGGTCTGGGTCACGACTTGGGGCACACGCCTTTCGGCCATGCCGGCGAGCGATTCCTCAACGATATCTATCACGAGCGCACGGGTCGTTATTTTTTCCATAACGTGCAGTCGGTCCGCGTGCTCGATGCGCTGTACGGTCGCAACGTGTCGCTTCAGACGCTCGATGGCGTGCTCTGCCACAACGGCGAGTACGAGCAGCGTGTGTTCGAGCTCTCGGACATGGGTTCCTTTGACCAGTTCGATCGAACCGTCGAGGATTGCATTGCCACAGGCTATAGCGCAATTGAGCACTTGCGCCCCATGACGCTTGAGGGCTGTGTCGTTCGCATCTCGGATATTCTTGCCTATGCGGGGCGTGATCGCCAAGACGCCATTGCGGCGGGCCTGCTGTCACCCGACGCTTTTGACGATGGGCTTGGCGGAGCATACAACAGCTGGATTCTCACGCATGCCTCTATCGATATCGTCGAGCACAGCTATGGCAAGCCGCGCATCGAGATGAGCGAGGACCTGTTCGAGGAAATCCGCCGCGCTAAGCGCGAGAACTACGAGAAGATCTATAGCAAGGGCGGCATCGAGGGCGACTCCGAAACGGAGCTGCGCGAGGCGTTCGAAAAGCTCTATGACCGTTGCCTGCAGGATATAAACGAAGGCGACGAGTCTTCGTATATCTTTAAGCATCACATTTCGCGCATTGAGCGGCAGCTTTCCTACTACAATCGCACCTATGCATGGCAGGATGATAAAGATCAGACCGTAGTGGATTACATTTCGAGCATGACGGACGGCTATTTCTGTGAGCTGACGAGCAAGCTGTTCCCGGGGCTGAAGTTTCCGCATCGTACCTATATTAACGAACGGTAGTTCGTATATTTTCGGTATACTGTTGAGGAACAACGATTTTGATGGATGCACGGGATGACTATGGACGACCTTTTTTCTGCCTCGACGCGCGAGCGTTCCTTTAAAAATGCGCCGCTTGCGGTGCGCATGCGCCCCAATTCGCTCGACGAGTATGTGGGCCAGCAAAAGGCCGTCGGTAAGGGCTCATGGTTGCGTGCCGCGATCGAGCACGACGTGCTTTCGAGCGTGATTCTGTACGGGCCGGCCGGTACGGGTAAGACGACGCTGGCCCACATTATCGCCAACCATACCAAGAGCGAGTTTGTCGAGGTCAGCGCCGTCACGGGTACTGTGAAGGACCTGCGTCGCGTGATTGACGAGGCCAAGACGCGCCTGAATACCTACGACCGCCGCACCATTCTATTCATCGATGAGATTCACCGCTTCTCTAAGTCGCAGCAGGATGCCCTGCTGCATGCAGTTGAGAACCGTACCGTCATTATGATTGGCGCTACGACAGAGAACCCGTACTTTGAGGTCAACTCGGCACTGTTGTCGCGCGGGCGCGTGGTGGAGCTTGAACATCTGAAGGATGAGGATATCGCCACGCTTATTGAGCGTGCGCTCGAGGCACCACAGGGCTTGAACGGAAAGTTCTCGGCCGATGAGGATACGGTCAAGACCATTTGCACGCTGGCAGCGGGTGACGCTCGCTCGGCGCTCACGACGCTCGAGCTTGCGAGCGAGATTGCCGTCACGCGTCCCGATACCGAGGGAACGCCAGCGCCTGCGGCGGGGGAGCGCTATCCCATCACCGTGGATGACGTGAAGATTGCCAACCCGCGTCGCGGCTTTACGTATGACAAAAACGGCGACATGCACTACGACATCATCAGTGCGTTCATCAAGTCCATGCGCGGTAGTGACCCCGATGCCACGATCTATTGGCTCGCGCGCATGATCGATGCTGGGGAGGATCCTAAGTTTATCGCTCGCCGCATTATGATTCACGCTTCTGAGGATGTTGGCAACGCCGACCCGCAGGCGCTTTTGGTGGCGCATGCCGCGTTTAAGTCTGCCGAGGTCATTGGCTATCCCGAGTGCCGCATTAACCTGGCTCAGGCTGCACTCTATGTGTGCTTGGCGCCAAAATCCAACGCGTGTGAGGCTTCGATCGATGCGGCGCTGGCCGATATCCATTCTAGTGGGCTTCGCGAGGTGCCGAGTTATCTGCGCGATCGCCATCGCCCGGGCAGCGATGAATACGGTGTGTATAAGTATCCACATGATTATCCCGAAGGCTGGGTCGATCAGCGCTATTTGCCCGAGGGACTGGAGCGCGGCGTGTTCTGGCAGCCTGCCGGCCGCGGTTGGGAAGAATGGCGCGTAGAGCAAAGCGAACGCGACCGCAGCGGGAATGCACCGAAGTAGCTGCTGATAATTTTGTCCCACGTTGCTGCTCTTGGCATGTTCGGTCCCCTTTGGGGTACCATGAAAAGCGTCTGTATTTCGATTCTTCCGGGAGGCTTGTATGAGTCCCATTCAAATCGCCCTGCTGCTGCTCGCCGTTGCCGGCGTGTGGGCCATCGCTGAGCTCGCGCTTACCCTGCGCAAGACCCGCAATGTTGTCGACTCGCTCGATAAGACCGTGAACGACCTCAACAACACCATCGCCGAGGCTCAGCCTGTGGTGGCAAAGCTCGATGGCGCTGTCGATGAGCTTACGCCGGCGCTTGCCCAGATGAAGCCGCTGCTTAAGTCGAGCAAGACGGCAGTTGATGCCCTTACCTCCAATCTCGTAGAGGTCGAAGCGGTGGTTCGCGACATTTCCGAGGTTACGGGCAGCATGGCCGAGGCCAGCAATGCTGTGTCGAGCGTGACCGACTCTGCCGCCGGTGCTGTGCAGAAGCTCTTCAATAAGGTGAAGGCTCCTGCAGCCGACGCCGATCGCAAGCTCGTCGCTGCCGCTGCGGAGGCCGAGCAGCCTACCGAGCGCGTCCTAATTGGCGAGGACGAGGCCGCCGCGGGCGACGATGATGGTCAGAAGTCTGTATCCAAGCCGGCTCAGTATTACACCTATACGCCCGCCGAGACCTCTGAGGAGTCCTGCGATGAGTAGCGAAGCAAACTGCCCTATCACGCTGACCGTTGCCGGTGACCCGCGTCTCGCTCGCCTTGTGCGCATGACGGCAGCCAACGTTGGTGCCCTGTGCTCTATGTCTGTCGATCGCATCGAGGACATCCGCATGGCTGCTGAGGAGGCTTTCATCTTTGGTTGCACCGCGGTCGACTGCGATGACATCACCATCAAATTCGATGTCGATGAGACCCACGTTGGCATGACTATTACCTTTGGCGACCAGGCTACGGTCGATGAAGACGACCAGGCTGCGGTGTATGCCGAGCTCATCCTCGCGAGCGTGTGCGACTCCTACGAAAAGACTACGGCGCCCCTGACGCTTTCCCTCGACCTCAAGGCGGATATCTAATATGACCGAACGTTCCCGGAGCGGTAAGACCGCTTGGGACAAGGAGAAAACCCGCGAGCTGTTTCGTCGCTATAAAGAGACCGGTGACCCGGACGCACGCGAGCAGCTCGTCATGTCCCACATGAACCTGGTAAGGTTTCTTGCCAACAAGTTTAAGAACCGCGGCGAGCCGCTCGATGACCTGATGCAGGTTGGTTATTTGGGCCTGCTCAAGGCTATCGACCGCTTTGACCCTGAGCGCGGACTCGAGTTCACCACGTTTGCCACGCCTACCATCTTGGGCGAGATTAAGCGTCACTTCCGCGACAAGGGCTGGAGCGTGCGCGTGCCCCGTCGCTTGCAGGAGCTCTCGGCCAAGGTCAACCAGGCTACTGACAAACTTACCAACGAGCTGCAGCGTTCGCCCAAGGTTGAGGAGATCGCTGAGTATCTAGATGTGACTGTCGATGAGGTCCTCGAGGCTATGGAATCGTCTTCGGCCTATACCTCGGTGCCCATCGAGGCTCCTGGTGCGTCCGATTCCGACGATGCCCCCTCGATTCTCGACCGTTACGCCGACGACGACAACGAGCTCGACTTTACCGATGACCGCCTAGTGATCGAGGAAGCCATCCGTGATTTCTCGCCGCGCGAGCGCGAGGTGATCGAGCTGCGCTTTGTGAAGGGCATGACCCAGATCGAGATCGCCAAGAAGCTTGGTATTTCTCAGGTGCAGGTTTCGCGTCTGCTGCGCCGCACGCTTAAGAAGATTCAGGACAAGATCGACCCCGACGGAGTGATGATTCGTTCATGAGTGAGCACCCCCAACAAACCGATCGCGTGCTGCGCGACACTCGCATTCTGACGCTGCGCATTTGGGCTGTTGTCGGCTGCATTGTCATCGCCGCTGTCATCTTTAACCTTATGGGCATCCTGGCGCCGGTTATTGAGTTTCTTGCCGTCGGCTCCATCATTGCCTTTGTGATGTCCCCGATCACCAACTGGCTCGAGCACCATGGCGTGAATCGCGGCATCGGTTCGCTTATCGCGCTTATTGTTGTTGTTGCCGTGCTCGTCGGTGTCGTTTGTATCTTGTCGCCGATTCTCTTTGGTCAGATCATGGAAGTCCTGAGCCGCCTGCCCGAGCAGCTTCGTGTTGCAGGTGGCGATCTCAACGAGATGATCTCGCATGCCAAGACGCTCAACAACACGCCGCTCAAGGAGTATTTGGACGATAATCTTTCGTCGCTGGTTGCCGTGGCATCGAGGTATGTGTCTCAGATTGCCGCCGAGCTTGGTCGTGGTGTGTTCCCACTCATCACCAATACGGCCTCGCAGCTGTTCGTTATCTTCCTTGGCCTGGTGCTTGCCTACTGGATGGCCTGCGACTACCCTCGCATGCACCACGAGATTTGCACCATCATCGGTCAGGAGAAGGAGACCTCGTACCGCTTTATGGTCGCCATCCTTTCTCGCTCTGTCAGCGGCTACATGCGCGGTATGGTCGTGACGTCCATCTGCGGTGGTTTCCTCGCCTTTATCGGTTTTATGATCATCGGCCATCCGTATGCGGCGCTCATGGCTATCTTTACCGGCATCATGCATTTGGTTCCGGTCGTCGGTCCCTGGGTGAGCGCAGCAATCGCCACGGTGCTCGGTTTCATGTTCAGCCCCATGTTGGCGTTATGGACGCTCATCGTGACGATGGTCGCGCAAAACGTCACCGATAACGTCATTTCGCCCAAGGTCATGCAGAGCTCGGTGCAGGTGCATCCCATCATGAGCCTCACGGCGCTCGTTATTGGCTCGGCACTCATGGGCCCCATCGGCATGATTATTGCCATCCCGCTTTGTGCGGCCCTCAAGGGTATCTTCGTGTACTACTTCGAGAATGAGACCGGCCGACAGCTTGTGGCCTATGACGGCGCCGTGTTTAAGGGCACGCCGTACCGCGATGCCGATGGCAACCCGGTCGCCGCCTACGACGCGCTCGGCGACGACACCTTCATCTACGAGTCCGAGCTCATCGGCAACGAGACTGCGCCCGAGGCCAAGGCCATGCCCAAGCCCGATCTCGATAATCCCTGGATCAAGCTCTCTGGTCTGCAGCCCGATGCGACGGGCTTCTTCAAGAACCCCTTCGCTAAGGATGACGATTCCAACACGGATGACGACACCAAAACCGGCATCGACGGCTCCATGGACGATGATGACAACTAGCGGGGTAATTCGGATTAATATTCATACGCGCTAACATGCAATTTCGCTGAAGGGCCGGCATTGTGCCGGCCCTCTTTTTTGCACTTGCGCGGTGGGATGGTAATATCGTTACGTTTGAACTGTTTCGATGTGAAACCGAGGAGATTCCCTCTATGAGTGCTGACTACCCGTCAATGACTACGGCCGAGATTCGCTCCAAGTTCCTCAACTTCTTTGAGGAGCGCGGTCTTAAGCTCTATCCTTCTTCGTCCCTCGTCCCCGACGATCCTTCGCTGCTGCTTGCCAACGCCGGCATGAACCAGTTTAAGGAGTACTACCAGGGCAAGAAGACCATGAAGGAGATCGGCGCTATCTCCTGCCAGAAGTGCGTCCGCACCAACGACATCGATTGCATCGGCGAGGACGGCCGTCACCTGTCCTTCTTCGAGATGCTCGGCGACTTCTCCTTTGGCGGCGTCTCCAAGCAGCAGGCTTGCGCCTGGGCCTTTGAGCTCATCACCAAGGAGTTCAAGCTGCCGCTCGACCGCCTGTACTTTACCGTCTTTACCGAGGACGACGAGACCCACGACGTGTGGCGTTCTCTGGGCGTTGCCGAGGACCACATCTCCCGCCTGGGCGAGGACGACAACTTCTGGGCCGCTGGCCCCACTGGCCCCTGCGGTCCCTGCTCCGAGATCTACTTTGACATGGGCGAGGAGGTCGGCTGCGGTAGTCCCGACTGCAAGCCCGGCTGCGACTGCGACCGCTTCCTGGAGTTCTGGAACCTCGTCTTTACCCAGTATGATCGCCAGGAGGACGGCTCCATGCCGGAGCTGCCGCACCGCAACCTCGATACGGGCATGGGCCTGGAGCGCATGGCCGCCATCATGCAGCACAAGACCGCCAACTACGACGGCGACTTGATGCAGCATCTCATCAAGCTGGGCGAGAAGATTAGCGGCAAGACCTATGACGCCGACGATTACTCCGGCGCCAGCCGCTCCCTGCGTATCATCGCCGACCACTCCCGTGCCGTCGACTTTATAATCTCGGACGGCATCCTTCCCGGTAACGAGGGTCGCGAGTACGTCCTTCGCCGCCTGCTCCGTCGTGCCGTGTTCCACGGTCGCCTGCTGGGCATCGAGGGCGCCTTCCTGACCAAGTTCATCGACGAAGTCAACGCTCAGATGGGCGAGGCTTATCCCGAGCTGCTCAAGAACGTCGCCCTCGTCAAGGGTATCGTCGCCTCCGAGGAGGAGCGCTTCTCCACGACGCTCGACAACGGCCGTGTTTACCTGGACGAGGCCCTGGCAGCGCTTGCCGAGGGCGCTGTGCTTCCGGGCGACGTTGCCTTTAAGCTGCACGACACCTTTGGTTTCCCCATCGACCTGACCGTCGAGATCGCCGGCACCGCTGGCCACGATGTCGATATGGACGGCTTCACTGCCTGCATGGAGGACCAGAAGGCCCGCGCCCGCGCCAATGCCAAAGGCGACGCCTGGGGCAGCTTCAACGACGTTTGGGTCGAGCTTTCCGACAAGGTCGCCGCGACTGAGTTCGACGGCTATGACAACGATGTGATCGAGGGCGCCAAGGTTGTTGCCATCGTGCGCAACGGCGAGTCCGTCGAGTCCGCTGCCGCCGGCGAGGACGTCGAGGTCGTTCTCGACCGCACTCCGTTCTATGCCGAGATGGGTGGCCAGCAGGGCGATGCCGGCGAGCTTTCCGCCGAGGGCGTTTCGCTGACCGTTTCCGATACCAAGAACCACAACGGCCTGTATGCTCACGTCGCCCACATTGCCGAGGGCACGCTGGCCGTCGGTGCTACCGTGACCGCCGCGCTCGACGCCGAGCGCCGTGGCTTCCTGCGCCGCAACCACACCGCCACGCACCTGCTCGACGCCGCCCTTAAGCAGGTCCTGGGCGAGCACGTCTCCCAGGCCGGCTCGCTGGTGACGCCCGAGCACCTGCGCTTTGACTTTACGCACTTCGAGGCCCTGTCCTCCGAGCAGCTCAAGGCTGTCGAGGACCTGGTCAACCAGCAGATCTTCGCTTCCAAGCCGGTCGTGACCCGTGTCATGGGCATCGACGAGGCTAAGGCTGCCGGCGCTGTCGCCCTGTTTGGCGAGAAGTATGGCGACGTCGTCCGCGTCGTCTCCGTGGGCGCTGAGGACCAGCCGTTCTCCCGCGAACTCTGCGGTGGCACACACGCTGCCAACACCGCCGAGATCGGCCTGTTCAAGATCATTTCCGAGTCCTCCACGGGCTCCAATGTCCGCCGTATCGAGGCCGTGACCTCTAAGGGTGCCCTCGACTATATGGCCGACCGCCTGGCACTCGTTGACGCCGCCGCCGCTGCGCTCAAGTGCCGCGTGGATGAGGTTCCCGCTCGTGTGGAGAACCTGCAGGCCGAGCTGCGCGAGACGTCCAATAAGCTCAAAAAGGCTCTGACCGGTGGCTCCTCCGACGCCATCTCCAGCGCCATCGAGGGCGCCGACGAGCTCGACGGCTATAAGCTCGTTGTCGCTGAGCTCCAGGGCCTTGAGGCTGCCGACCTGCGCAACGTATGGGATACCGTGCATCAGAAGGTCGCCGGCCCTGTCGCTTGTGTCGTCGCCAGCGTGACTGAGAAGGGCACTCCGGCCCTGCTCGCTGCCGGCTCTGATGACGCCGTCAAGGCCGGTTTCCACGCCGGTAACGTGATCAAGCAGATCGCGGGTCTGGTCGACGGTCGCGGTGGCGGTCGTCCCAACATGGCCCAGGCCGGTGGCAAGAATGCTGCCGGCATCGCCGATGCCCTCGCGGCCGCTAAGACCGCGCTCGGCGCCTAAGAATCTAAGAAGTCACTGTGGTTGCGCTCGCGCTGGACATAGGGGAGACCAGGATTGGCATCGCCGTCTCGAGCCGTGATGGCAAGATGGCGATGCCTGTCAAGGTGCTTCCGGCTGCCGAGGTCACCGGTATGGCCAAGACGTTCCGCTACCTGGTTGAGGACTATGAGCCCGACATCCTGGTAAGCGGACGTCCCCTGACCATGGCCGGTGAGCCCGGCCCTCAGGCCGAGCGCGTTGCCGCTGTGGCGCAAAAGATTGCCGACGAGCTCGATCTTCCGTTGGAGTTTGAGGACGAGCGTCTGTCCTCGCAAGAGGCCAAGCGTATCCTGCGCGAGCAGGGACTCAACGAAAAGCAGATGAGGGGCAAGATCGACATGATTGCCGCCAGCCTGTTTTTGCAGACGTGGCTCGATCGTAAAAACGAGGAGGTTTCGCATGCCTAGTGCTTCCGATCCGCGCCAGCCGAATCGTACACAGCAGCCGGCGTCGCGCCCTGCCCAGCCTGGCCAGCGTCCGGCACAGCCGACGCAGCGCGCAGCTCAGCCTGCCGCGCGCCCGGCGCAGTCCTTCTCTCGTTCGGCCCAACCTGTTCAACGGACGGGTCAGCAGCCTTCTGCTCGTTCGGTTCAGCATTCGGCTTCTCACGCGGTTCAGCAGCCCACTGCTCGTACGGCCCAGCCTGCAGGCGGCACCCGCTTTAAGCAGCAGGCACCTACCCAGCGAACGCAGGCCCCCCAATCGCATTCGCATCACGCTCGTGGTTCGCATGGCGTTGCTCCGGCGACCCGCTCGAGCTACAACACGCATGCTCGTCGCGGTGCTCAAAAGAAAAGCTCCCCGGTGCCTATGATTATCGGTGGCGTTGTTGCCGTGCTTGCGCTTGTCGCGATCGTTTTCTTTGTCGTGCCAGCCGTCAAGGGCTTCTTTGGCGGTGAGGGTGCGAAAGTCGTTGCAGGCCAGCAGGTTACTATCACGATTCCCGATGGTGCCTCGGGTGACAGCATCGCTTCGATTCTCTCCGAGAACCATATCGTAGAAAATCCCAAGGATTACTATGCGGCGGTGAAAAAGCTCAACGCCGATATGTCGCTCAAGCCTGGTGATTATTCGTTCACCACACTCATGGATGCGACCAAGGTTGTTCAGCAGCTCATGGAAGGCCCCAACGCGGGCTCCAATACGCTGACTATCCCTGAGGGCCTGACGGTCGATCAAGTCGCCGACCGTGTGGCCCAGGCCTACGACAGCATCTCTAAGGAAGACTTCCTCAACCAGGCCAAGGCCTCCAACTACGTGGACGACTATAGCTTCCTTAAGGGCGCCGCCAACGATTCGCTCGAGGGTTTCTTGTTCCCCAAGACCTATTCGCTGGGCGATTCGCCGACGGCTGATGACGTGATTCGCGCTATGCTCGATCAGTTTAAGACCGAGTACAAGTCGCTTGACTTTGCGAGCTGCGAAGCCAAGATCAAGGAACGCTACGGTGTGGAGATGTCCGACTACGACATCGTCAACTTGGCCTCTATCGTTGAGCGCGAGGGCCTCAACGCCGATCAACGTGCGCATGTGGCCTCGGTTTTCTACAACCGCCTTGCCGGCAAGCTCGACGGTCTGCGCTATCTCAATAGCGATGCGACTATGATGTATGTCACCGGTGGCGAGGTTACCGCCGACGACCTGCAGAGCGATAGTCCGTATAACACCTATAAGCATGAGGGTCTGCCGCCCACGCCCATCTGCTCTCCGTCGCTCGAGGCACTCAAGGCCACGCTTGAGCCGACCGACTCCGATGACCTGTATTTCTACATTACGCAGGACGAGGAGTACTTCTCGCAAACCTACGAAGAGCATCAACAGTCTTGGAATTAGCATGAGGATTTTTAGCCCCAAACGTTACGTTGCCTCGGTCGATCGCATCGACCTTAATACCCTGTGGGCCGACGGCAAACGCGCCATTCTGCTCGATCGCGATAACACCTTGGTGCCGCGCGACACCGAGCAGGTTCCCGCCGCGGTTTCCGCTTGGCTCGATGCCGCCCGCGCCAAAGGCTTTAAGCTGTGCATGGTGTCCAACAACTGGCATCGCGACCAGGTCATGAGCTCTGCACGCGAGCTGGGACTCGAGGCCATCAGCCACGCCATGAAGCCGGCGCCGTTTGCCCTCAAGGCGGGTCTTAAGCGCCTCGGCGCCACGGCCGACGAGGCGGTGCTGATCGGTGATCAGCTCTACACGGACGTGTGGAGCGGCAACTTCGCCGGCGTCGATACCATCCTGGTAAAGCCGCAGGCGACGCAGGACCTGTGGTATACGCAGATCTTCCGTATCTTTGAGCGCCGGGCCCTGCGCGACCTTCCCTGCGAGGATTAGGTCTCGCTATGTCCCAGCACACCAAACACGGCTGCGACCATATCTTCTTTATCGGCTTTTTGGGCGCGGGCAAATCGACGCTCGCGCGCAACGTCGGCACCATGTTCAAGAGGCGTTTTATCGATACCGACCGCCTGGTCGTCCGCCGTTGCGGCAAGTCGGTAACCGAGATTTTTGAGACCGAGGGCGAGGATCGTTTTCGCGAGCTCGAGACCTCGGCACTCCGTTCGCTTCAAAGTGAGCGCAGCCTGTTGGTATCGTGCGGGGGTGGCATTGTCGAGACGCCGGTGAATATTGAGCTGATGCACGAAATGGGTACGTGCGTGTACCTCGAGGGCGACTTCGAGGATTCGATTCGCCAGATTCGTCGGTCCGACACGCGCCCCGATTTCCGCTCGCCCGAGCATGCCGCGCGCTTGTTTGAGCATCGCCGTCCGCTGTATCGCCAGGCCGCCGATATTACCCTTGATATTCGCAACAAGTCCTTCGAGGACGTTTCCTACCTTTGTGCCGAGATGCTTTTGGAGCGTGGACTGCTATGATTCGCCGCCAACTGATCAATTTCCAAAACCGCAGCGTCGATGTCCGTGTCGGATTGGGCGCGTTCGATGAGCTGTCGCGTATGTTTGCCTCGGCTGTGGGCAAGCCTAAGCGCGCGATGGTGGTTTGGAACTCCGCCACATCCGAGCGTTTTGGTGAAGTCGTCGAGCATGCGCTGGTCGACGCCGGTTTTGCCGTGTCGCAGTTCTCCCTTGAGGTTTCGCCTGCTGGTGCCACGCTGGCCGATGCCGATGCTATCTTTGGCGCCTTGTCTGCCAACGGCATTACCTGCGACGATCTGGTTGTCGCCGTTGGCGATGCCGCAACCTGCTCGGTTGTTAGCTGGTGCGCCAACCAGTGGTGTGGCCGAACCGAGTGCGCGCTGCTGCCGACGACCTTCGACGCCATGCTCACGGTCGCGACGACCATGAAGCCGCTCATTGCCTCGTCGTCGAATGCGCTTCCCGCTATCGCGTTCCGTCCCGAACCGGGCTTGGTTGTGTGTGATCTCGACCTTGTTCGCGAGGCGGAACCCGAGGACCTCAAGTTCGGCTATGCGGTACTTGTTGGCACCATGCTTTCGAGCAGCAAGTCCCGCTTGAATCAGTTTACTGAGACCGTCCCCGAGATTCTCGCGGGCGAGGAGGTCGCACTCGTCAATGCCGTTCAATGGTCTCAGACTGCCCGCAAGGACGTGCTGACGGCCACGAACCCGAGCGCTCGCCATGCGCTCGATTTTGGCAAGACGGGGGAGCGCACCCTGCGCGCTTGCTTGGGCGATGCCGCTTCGCAGGTCCCTGCCTACCAGCTGTTGTCCGAGGGCATGCGCTTTGAGGCGCGCCTAGCACACGATGCCTGCGACTTCGATATCGACTATGTGTTTGATCTCGATGACTGCCTGGAGGACTTTGGCATCGAGGAGCTTGCCTTCGACTTGGAGCCTGCCGCATATATCGAGGAGTTCCGCAGACAGCAGTTTGTCCGCTCGAACCGCAGCATGCTGCCGCTGCCCGCGGCGCTCGGCGCCATTCGCCTAACGAGCGTCGAGGACGAGGTTCTTGAGCGCCATGCTCACGCCTACTTGGCTTCTCGTAAAGAACTTCTCTAAGATTTATTGACTTCCATCGTCTTTCGTATCATGTTGAGGGGCGGGTTTTCAATCGGTTGCGGATCGCATGCGATTCCGTCGTTCGGTTGAGACCCGTCCCGTTTATATTGAGACAACAAGAAAGGAATCTGCATGTCTGAGTTTGCTGCCGGTCCTGCCGGTCGTATCGAGCGTGTCCGTGCCCTGATGGTCGAGCGTGGCTACGACGCCATCGTGGTGCGCGACGAGGCCAACCTTCGTTGGCTTACGGGCGTGAAGGGCGTCTTCGACTACACCTTCGAGTTCCCGCACGCTGCGTTTATTACGGCCGACCAGTGCCTGTTCCACACCGACTCGCGCTACCTCAACAGCTTTGAGGAGAACACGCCAGCCGGCAGCCCCTGGGTCTACGACATGGATGAGGGCACCATCCCCGGTTGGGTCGCCGGCAAGATCGCGGCCAACAAATGCCGCGTCTGCGCTGTCGAGGACGATATGCAGATTAATTTCTACCAGGGTATTCAGCGCGGCCTGGAGGACCGTTCCGTCGCCTGTATGCTGCCGCTGATGCACGACGATATCCGCAAGATGCGCGCCATCAAGGACGCCGAGGAGATTGAGCTCATGCGCCATGCGCAGTCGATCACCGATGCCGCCTTCCAGCACATGCTCGGCTTTATTAAGCCCGGTATGACCGAGAAGCAGGTACGCAACGAGCTCGAGAACTTTATGTTCGCCAACGGTGCCGACAGCCTGGCCTTCGGTTCCATCGTCGCGAGCGGCCCCAACACCGCCAACCCGCATGCCGTGCCGAGCGACCGCGTGATCGAGAAGGGCGATTTCGTTCTTATGGATTACGGCGCGGGCTATTGCGATTACCGCTCCGACATGACGCGCACTGTCGTGATGGGCGAGCCCACCCAGGAGCAGCTCGACCTGTACGCACTCGTGCGCCGTACGCACGAGGAGTGCGTCGCCGCCATCCATCCGGGCGTTGAGGGCAACGACATCTTCAAGCTCTCCAAGAAGATCATCGGCGATGCCGGCTATGGCGATTACTATAACCATGGCTTGGGTCACGGCGTGGGCATCGACATCCATGAGCTGCCCAACTTTAACCGCAGCAAGAATATCATCGAGGTCGGCTCGGTTATCACCATGGAGCCCGGCGTCTACCTGCCCGGCGTGGGCGGCGTGCGCCTGGAGGACTACGGCGTGGTCACCGAGAACGGCTATGAGCCCTTCACCAAGACCCCGCACGACCTGCACGTTATCGACTGCTAGTTTACTTCAGTAGATAGTTTGGGGCGGGGCGTCCGGATTGATTCGGACGCCCCGCGTTCTCTTTTTATGCGCTCGCCGCAGGCGCCGTCTGCAAGTGTATAATTTCTGTCGTATGTAATTTGGACGCTTGTGCGTTCTGCCCATAACAAGAAAGGTCGCTATGCCTACCATTTCCACCGCCGACTTCAAGAACGGCCTCGGTCTCCGCATCAAGGACAAGGTCTACACCATCGTCGAGTTCCAGCATGTCAAGCCGGGCAAGGGCGGCGCGTTTGTGCGCTACAAGACCCGCGACATCAAGAGCGGCCGCGTCGTCGAGAACACCTGCAACGCCGGCACCAAGTTCGAGAGCGTCATGCTCACCACCCGTGAGTTCCAGTACCTCTACAACGATGGCACCGACTACATCTTCATGGACAACGAGTCCTATGAGCAGGTTCCCGTTCCCGAGGACATGGTGGGCGAGAACTCCAAGTGGCTGCGCGAGAACGACATCTGCCAGCTGCTCTTCGCCGACGATGAGCTCATGGGCGTGACCCCGCCGATGTTCATCGAGACCACCATCGTCCAGACCGACCCGGGCTTTAAGGGCGATACCGTCCAGGGTTCCACCAAGCCGGCCACGATCGACACCGGCGCTGTCATCCAGGTCCCCATGTACCTCAACGAGGGCGAGGTCATCAAGGTTGACACCCGCGACGGCAAGTTCGTCTCCCGCGTCTAGCAACCAACTCTTCTAGGAGGACTCATGCCCCAAGAAATCAAGATTGACGGCATCGGCATTTCGCCCGATGTTTTGACCGCCATCGTCTCGCGCGCCGTGTCCGATGTCGAGGGCATCGCCTCCGTTGGCGTCAAGGACCTTGCCACTAATCTTGTCTCCATGATGCTCTCGTCCAAGGCCCCGGCTTCCGAGCCGGCTGTCGAGGCCGAGGTCGTTGGCGACAAGCTCGCACTCACCGTGCGTGTCGTGGTGTTCTTTGGCTATCCGTTCAAGAAACTCGCCGAGGCCGTTCGCGCTGCCGTGGTCGCTGCCATCGATGCCCAGGTTGGCGTTGAGGTTGAGCGTGTTGACGTTTGCATCGACGGCCTCGTTTTCCCCAAGGAGTAACCTTTGAGCCTTAAGGTTTATCGCGGGCGTACGCTTGCCCGCAGTCAGGCGCTGCAGCTGCTGTTCCAGGCCGAGGCCACGGACAGCCCGCTCGAGCGCGTCCTCGAGGGTGATTTCCTGATCTCGAAGGGTCCCCTCGACCCCTATGCGCTGGAGCTGTGCCGCGGTGCCTACGAGCATATCGACCGCATCGACTGCGCTCTGCGCTCCGTTGCCAAGAACTGGGATCTTATGCGCATGCCCGGTGCCGACCGCAATCTGCTGCGTATCGCCGTTTACGAGATGCGTTTCCTCACCGACGAGGAGGTCTCGGACGCCATCGTGATCAACGAGGCCGTCGAGCTTGCCAAGGCCTATGGCACCGACCAGTCCGCGTCGTTCGTCAACGGCGTGCTGGGCAAGATCGCTCGCAGCGAGGAGCTGCCGGGCGAGGACCTATACCAGGAGCTGCTGGCCGAGGATCGCGCTCGCGAGGAGGCACAGGCTGCCGAGGCTGCCGCTAAGGTTGCGGTTGCCCAGGCTGAGGCTGGTGTGTTGGCCGAGGATGCGGACGCTGCTGAGGCCGTCGAGGCCGACTCCGTCGAGGAGTAGCTATGCCAGAGGGTTCCGTCCGCAACTTCGACGAGATCTCGGACCGCTTGGACCAGATCATCGCTACCGTTCGTTCCAAGGATACCTCCTTGGAGCGTTCGCTCGATTTGTTTGACGAAGCGATTGAGCTGGGCTCCCGCGCGGTCGATATGGTCGACAAGTTTGAGTTGACGCCGCGTGAGGCCGACAAGCTCGAGCAGGAATACGATGAGGATGCGGCAAACGAATCCCAGGATAGCTAGGCCGCATCTCCGGATACGAATGGTTGATGGCATTCATGAAACGCGTGCGTCTTGATGACGAACTGATTTCACAGGGCATCTGCGCCGATCGCGCGGATGCCCTTCGCACTCTTATGGCCGGCTTGGTCTCGAGTGGCGGTGAGCGCTTGACTTCGCCGGGCCTTAAGGTGATCCCGGGGCTGCCGCTGCATGTGAAGGGGCGCATTCCCTATGTTGGCCGCGGCGGTCTTAAGCTCGAAGGCGCGCTTGATGCGTTTGGCATCAATCCGACGGGCCTTGCCTGTCTGGATGTGGGCTGCTCTACCGGCGGCTTTACCGATTGTCTGCTCAAGCGCGGAGCTGCGACCGTTGTCTCGGTGGACGTGGGTCGCGCCCAGTTCGATTGGTCGTTGCGCCAGGACGATCGCGTGACGCTGCATGAGCGCACAAACGTGACGCAGCTGCCTGAGCTTGGCTATGCCGGCACTATCGACCTGGCTGTGTGTGATGTCTCGTTTACCAGCATCGCGAACATTATCGATGCGGTACTGGCGTGCCTGGCGCCTACGGGTGCATTCTGCACGCTCGTAAAGCCGCAGTTTGAGGCTCCGGCGGCGCTGGTGGGCGAGGGCGGCATTGTGACCGATCCCGCCGTGCGCCGCGATACACTCGTGGCGGCGGTTGAACTCTTTGCTGCCAAGGGCCTGTTCCCGGTCGATGTGTGCGTGTCGCCCATTCATGGTGCCAAGGGCAACGTTGAGTTTTTCCTGTACGGCACGAGATTTGACCCCGGCGATCGCTCGCAAGACGAGCTGCAATCCCAGGTATCGGTTATGAGCGAGATAGCTGAAACGCTATGAAGGTCTTTCTGGTTCCCAATTACTACAAGCAAGAGGCGGTCGAGAGCGGCCTGATGCTCGAGCTTTGGCTGACTCGCCAGGGCTATGAGGTCGCATGGGCTGCCGACCAGCGATCCAAGATTCAGAGCACGCCTGATATTGACGGCTCCGATCTGGTCATTACGCTCGGCGGCGACGGTACGTTGCTGCGCGCTGCCCGCATCCTCAACCATCGTGAGATTCCTATCCTCGGTCTTTCCTATGGTCACCTGGGCTTTCTAACTGCTGCGAGCCCCGAGGAGCGCGACATTCTGCAGGTCGTGAGCGACGCCCTGTCCGGTGAGCTGCACGTGAGCCGTCGCGCCACCATCGCCGCGGATATCGTGTCCGTGCGCGAAGACGGTACGAAGGATGTCGTGCGCACCTTCGCCCTCAACGACATGGCGCTTACCCGCGGTCCGCTGTCCGATATGGTCGAGTTCGACATCACGGTGTCCGGCCATCATATCGACCGTCTGCGTGGCGACGGCGTGGTCGTGTCCACGGCGACTGGTTCTACGGGTTACGCGCTCAGTGCCGGTGGCCCCATCGTGAGCCCCGACTATACGGGCATGGTCTGCGTACCCATTGCGCCGCACACCATTCAGGCTCGTGCCTTTTTGACCTCGCCGAGTGATGTCGTCGAAATCTTTATGTCCGATGATCGCCCGAGCGTTCCGGCGATCGCTATCGATGGACAGTTTATTACCTGCGATGGCACCGTTGAGAGCGTGGCGGTGCGCCGCGGGCCCGGAGATGTGTTGCTGCTGGATTACGGCCCCGAGAGCTTCTATAACTCGGTGAGCCGCGTATTCTACGGAGTCCGTCATGATCGATGAGCTGCAGGTTTATAACATTGCACTCATTCGCGAGGCGACGCTGGTGCCGAGTGCCGGCCTGACTGTCCTGACCGGCGAGACCGGTGCCGGCAAGACCGCGCTGCTCTCGGCCCTCAAGCTAATTTTGGGCGAGCGTGCGGATTCGTCGACGGTGCGCGAGGGCGAGGCACTGGCGAGCGTCGAGGCGCGACTCTTCGACGGGCCGCACGACACGGAGGGGTTCACCGTACAGCGCAGCCTTTCTGCCGAGGGCCGCAGCCGCGTGAAGATTGACGGTCGCATTGCCAGTGTGCGCGAGCTTTCGGAGCGCGTCGGCGTGATGATGGATCTGTGCGGCCAGCACGAGCACCAGCGCTTGCTCGATCCGGCGCATCACGTTGCGATGGTCGATGCCTGGGCGGGACGCTCTGCGCTCGAGGCGCTCGAGCACTACCGTGCTTGCTTTAAAGCCTCGCGCGCGGCTGCCAAGGAGGTCCGTCGCGTCGAGGAGGCCTCACGTGCGCGGGGGAGTCGCGTCGAGGAAGCGCGCTTTGCGCTCGAGCGCATCGGCGAGGTCGACCCCAAACCGGGCGAGTATGAGGAACTCGAGGAACTGCTGCCGCGCTCCGAACATGCCGAGGTACTGGTTGCCACAGCTAACGATGCCCATGCATCGCTTGCCTCCGAAGGGGGAGCGCTCGACGCCGTGAACAGCGCCGTGGCAGAACTTTCCCGCATGGCTACCGTCGATCGCAAACTGGGCGACATTGCCGATGCGCTTTCGGATGCCTGTATCTCACTTGAGGATTGCGCGAACGAGCTTCGTGCCTATCGCGATGGCGTCGCCTTCGACCCGCGCGAGCTCGCTCGCATGCGTGAGCGGTATTCCGACCTCAAGGGCCTGTTGCGTCAGTGGGGCCCCACCATGGACGATGTTTTTGCCATGCGCGATCGCTCGCAAGAGCTGCTGTCCCTGGTCGATGATGGCGATGAACAGATCAAAAAGGCGCGTGAGGCACTCGGGAGCGCTGAGCGCGAGTTGTTTGCCGCTGCCAAGGCACTTAAGCGCGCCCGCAATACGGCGGCCCCGCGCTTCTGTCACGAGGTTGGCCGCCAGATGGCTCGCCTGGAGATGGGCGGCGCCGAGCTCGTCTGGGAGTCGCGCGATCTTCCCCGTGCTGAGTGGACGCCCGTTGGTCCTTCGAGCTACGAGCTGCTATACCGCAGCGGTGCCGGTTTGACTCCACGTCCCCTGCGCCGCATTGCGTCGGGCGGCGAGCTCAGCCGCGTCATGTTGGCAAGTAAGGTTGTCCTCGGTAACGCGGACGGTGTCGATACGCTGGTGTTTGACGAGGTCGATGCTGGCGTCGGTGGCTCCACGGCGCGTGCGCTCGCGGGCGTGCTGGCAGATCTCGCCGCTACGCATCAGGTGATTGTCGTAACCCACTTGGCGCAGGTCGCCGTCATGGCTGACAAGCATTATGTCGTCAGCAAGGAACCGGGCGATGTTCCCCAGACGCATTTGGACGAGGTAACCGGTGAAGCGCGTACCGCCGAGATCGCCCGCATGTTGAGCGGCGATCAGTCCGAGGCAAGCTTGGCCCACGCGAAGCAGATGCTCGAAGAAGCTCGAGGTTAGGTCGTATCAGCGGTGTTGGTGGGACAAAATGGACTGAAATTTTTGTCCCACTACGCGTTTTACTCAACGACCTTATCCGGCTGGATGAGCTCCTCGTAGTAGCTGATATGCTCGCGAGCGTCTTCAATCTCGGGCAGCAGGAAGTTGTAGATGACTTCGATGATCATCGTGGCGCTGATCTTGGAGAACGCAAAGTCGCCCGTTGTCAGCAGCGCTTCGTGGTTGACGGTGTTAAAAGTGTAGTCTGCCAGGCGCGCGAGCGGGGATTTACTGTCGCTGCTGATGACGACTACGGTTGCGCCGCAGTTGTGAGCCGCTTTTGCCATGCGATTCAGTCGGCGCGATTTGCCAGAGTTTGAGATTAGCACGATGACGTCACCCGGGCGTAACGTGAGCGCAAAGCCGATTGATGTCTCGCTAATGGTGCTCGCCATGCAGCGCAGGCCCAGCTGCGAAAACTTAAACGTCGCATCGAGCGCGACCGCGTTCGTATTGCCCACGGCGGCGAACTCAATAACGCCGGCATTCTTAAGCGCGTGTACAACTGCGGCCAACGTGTCGTGATCTATGCCGTCGATGGTCGCATTAAGCTCACTCACCTTGGCGGCGAGGATATTTTTTAGGCTCTGCTCCATATTGTCGAGCGAGACCTCGTCAGTCAGGCCCTCGTTACGCTGGCTTTCCAAATCCCTCGCCAACGAAAACTGAAAGCTGCGGAAGCTACCAAAGCCAAGCTTGCGGCAGAAGCGCGAAACGGTCGCCTCGGACGTGGCGGCGGCGCGCGAGAGCTGAGCGGCCGTGAGGCGTGGCGCCTCGGACTGGTGCTCCAATATATAGTCGACAATGCGCTGCTCGGACTCGCTGTATCCCTGATGGGTGCTAATGAGGGAAAGTGCGCTCTTGCTACTATCGGTCATGGATGGCTCCTGGTTGGCATGAAAATCTAATTTACTACGCCATGCCATAGTATACGGGCATTTTCAATTACAAGATACACCTTGCCGTTTCAAGTGTTGATGGTAAACTTTCACTTACCGTTTACGGTTATGAAAGAACCTTTCACCGGAGATTTGCACCTTAGCTCTTCTCACGCGGACGGTAGGTTGGTATCTTTCAGTTGTGGAAAAACGCGCATCGAAGCGCGTGTAGGGGAGCGCCCGCGGGCGCTGTACTCAAGAAGGAGGGACACATGGCTAAGTTTGACATCATCGCCGCGACCGGTTGCCCGACCGGCATTGCGCACACCTTCATGGCGAAGGAGGCGCTGGAGAAGGCTGCTGCCGAGCGTGGTCTGACCATTAAGGTCGAGACACATGGCCAGGTCGGTGTCGAGAACGAGCTCACCAAGAGTGAGATCGCTGGTGCCAAGGCCGTCGTCGTCGCAGCCGATAAGGATGTCCAGGCTGAGCGTTTCGCCGGCAAGCCCATGGTTTCCGTCGGTGTTTCCAAGGCCCTGTCCGTCGAGGCCGCCGGAAAGCTGATCGACCGCGCGCTCGCCGCCAAGGGCGACGACACGGTTGCCGCTGCCGCCGATGTCGAGGACGAGGTCGAGGAGAAGGAGTCCATCGGTCACGTTATCTACAAGCACCTCATGAACGGCGTCAGCCACATGCTGGTCTTCGTCGTTGCCGGTGGTGTTCTGACCGCCATTTCGTTCCTGTGGGGCATCACGTCCTTTGATTCGACGGCTGCCGACTACAACAGCTTTGCCGCGATGCTCAAGATTATCGGCGGTATCGCCATGAACCTCATGGTTCCGGTGCTCTCCGCTTACATCGCCGAGTCCATCGGCAAGCGCCCGGCGCTCGTCCCCGGCTTTGTTGCCGGTATGATTGCCATCCAGGGTCTTCCCATCAACGCCGATACCGGCATGATCGACGCTGGAGGCTCGGGTGTGGGCTTCGGCTTCCTGGGCGGCATCGTCGGCGGCTTCCTCGCTGGCTATGTCATCCTGCTGCTCGAGAAGGCTTTCTCTAAAATTCCCGCGAGCCTTAATGGCCTGAAGGCAATCTTCCTGTATCCGCTGTGCTCTACCGCCATCGTCGGCCTGGTCATGCTCGGTATTTCCGGCCCCATGGCTGCCATTAACCAGGGCATGATGGATTTCCTGCAGAGCCTCGGTAACTCCGGTCCGGTGATCCTTGGCCTGGCCATCGGCTGCATGTGCGCCTTTGATATGGGCGGCCCGGTCAACAAGGCTGCTTACGCTACTGGCACCTTCCTGCTCGGTACCGCTCTCGAAGCTGGCGTCGGCACCGAGACCTACAACTTCGGCACCAACTTCATGGCTGCCGTCTCCGCCGCTTGCATCGTTCCGCCGCTGATCACCACCTTCGCCGTCGTTGTCGGCAAGAAGTACTTCAGCCAGGAGGATCATGACGCCGGTATCGTCAACCTCATCCTTGGTTGCACCCACATCACCGAGGGCGCCATTCCGTTCATGACCAAGAACATCTGGCCCGTCATGCCCATCATGATGCTCGGTTCTTCCATCGCTTCCATCTTGACCATCTTCTTCAACGTTCACGATCCGGCGCCTCACGGCGGCTTCCTGGTCCTGCCTGTTGTCGAGAACGGTCCGCTGTGGGTCCTCGCGATCCTCATCGGCGCTGTGGTCGGTGGCATCCTGTTCGTGGCCTTCAAGAAGTACGACTTCGAGAAGAATCAGAAGGCCGCTCCTGTAGCCAAGCCCGTTGAGGCCCCCAAGGCCGCTGCCGTCGAGGCCCCCAAGGCCGAGGCTGCCGACTTCGTGAAGGTCGAGAATGTCTTTGTCGCCGAGGACTTCGCTTCTCGTGACGAGGCTCTGAGCTTCGTTTCCAACCAGGCCGTCAAGGCAGGATTCGCCAGCGACGCCGACGCCGTGATGAACGCCTTCCTGGCCCGCGAGGCCGAGGGCACCACGGGCATGATGGAGGGCTTCGCCATCCCGCATGCCAAGTCCGACGCCATTACCGAGGCTGCCGTCATCGTCGTCAAGGACGAGTCCGGTGTGACCGGTTGGGACACCATGGACGGCGCTCCCGTCAACGTGGCCATCGCGCTGCTCATCCCGGGTGCCCAGGCTGGCACCACGCACCTCAAGATCCTGTCCAAGGTCGCCGAGGCGCTCATGGACGAGGACTTCCGTGCCACCGTCAAGGGTTCCACCGACGCCGCCGAGATCGCCAAGACGATCAACGCCCGCCTGGTCTAATCCCCCAGCCCGCGAATAACATCGCCCCCTGTATATAAGGCGGAGTCCCTCCCCAGGGCCTCCGCCTTTTTTCTATCCCTCCCATAAGTTGCGGTGAAATAGGGACTGTTTAAACGATTCAACCCCAAATTCAGTCCCTATTTCACCGCAACTTACAAAAGGGCATAGAGGGGGCTACCTATCGAGTCTTTGTCGCGAACAGATCATTAGCCAGAATTCCGTTCGCACGATATTGCTCTGGACCGACCGAGTTTCTGCAGCTTGCTCGCCCACAGGGGCCGGGCGCGGCCAGTGAGATTTATCGTGAGTTCCGCACGAGCCGAAGAGCACTTAATGTGCTCTTCGTGCGAGCAGGACTGTAGAGCAGGAAATCTCACTGGCCGCGCCCGGCCCCCTGTGGGCGAGCAAGCGGACGACAAACACATCTGTCCAACAATTCGTCCGAAACATAATGAAAAACCGTTTGATGTGAGTTAATATAAACAACGTCGTGAATCTGACTCCTGCCACATACATGACAGGGGTTAAACACAAAAAAGGAGTCAACTATGGTTTCTGAGAAGGCTACCCTCGTTAATCCTCAGGGTCTGCACATGCGTCCGGCTGGTCTGTTCGCCTCCACCATGGGCAAGTACGCCTGTGACGTGACGGTCGTCACCCCCGAGAAGGAGGTCAACGGCAAGTCCCCGATGGCCCTCATGGCTGCTGGTATCCCCTGCGGCACCGAGGTCGAGGTCAAGTGTGACGGCGCTGACGAGGCCGAGGCTCTGGCTGCTGCCATCGAGCTCATCAAGAGCGGTCTTGGCGAGTAGAACTCAAACGGGTCGCATGTTGAACAACTAAGTTCATATTTGGGGGCGCAGTGACCTGTTGTAAGGTAACTGCGCTCTTTTGTCATGGATATGGCAAAACGCTTTATCACATGACACGGAGAGAGGAATGGGAATGTATCAGGGAGTCAACGCTTCCGAGGGCATCGGTATCGGCACCGTCATGGTCGCCGTCGATCCCGACTTGACGTTTGAGCCGCATGAGGTTGCTGATTCGGCAGCAGAGAAGGAGCGCTATCAGTCCGCTCTTTCGGTCTTCTGCGAGAAGACCCAGGCTCAGGCCGACCACATGAAGGAGACGGTGGGCGAGGCCGAGGCCGAGATCATGAGCGGACATATTGTCCTGGCTCAGGATCCGGGTATGACCGACGCCATCAACGCCGCCATTGACGGCGGTACCTGCGCCGAGCAGGCGCTCATGGACACCTCGACCATGTTCGAGAACATGTTCCTGTCCATGGACGACGAGATGTTCCGTCTGCGCGCGGCCGACATCGCCGACATCCGCACCGGTATTCTGGCCGAGCTGCTGGGCAAGGAGGTCGTCGACCTCTCCGTCCTGCCCGAGAACACCGTCGTTGTCGTGCATGACCTCACGCCGTCCATGACCGCCACGATCGATAAGGCCCACGTTGCCGGTATCGTCACCGAGACCGGTGGCCGCACGTCGCACTCCGCGATCATCGCGCGTGCCCTCGAGATCCCGGCTGTCCTTTCGGTTTCCAACAGCTGCACCGCGCTGCGCAACGGTATGACCGTTGTCGTCGACGGTGGCAAGGGTATCGTTGAGGCCGATCCCGACGAGGAGACGCTCGCTGCCTACACCGCCAAGGCCGAGGCCTTCGCTGCCGAGAAGGCAGCCCTCGAGGCCTTCCGTGGCAAGCCGTCCGTGACTGCCGATGGCATCAAGAAGATCATCGCCTGCAACATCGGTAACCCTGATGACGTGCCCAACGCGCTCGATCACGATGCCGAGGCCATCGGTCTGTTCCGCTCCGAGTTCCTGTTCATGGACTCTGCCGAGCTTCCTTCCGAGGAGGAGCAGTTCAACGCCTACCGTAAGGTCGCCAGCGCGCTCAAGGGTGCTCCGGTCATCATCCGTACGCTCGATGTGGGTGGCGACAAGGAGATTCCGTATCTGCATATGGTCAAGGAAGACAACCCCTTCATGGGCTTCCGCGCCGTGCGTTACTGCCTGGCCAATCCCGACCAGTACAAGGTCCAGCTCCGCGCTCTGCTGCGCGCTAGCGCCTTCGGTGACGTCAAGATCATGATCCCGCTCGTCACCTGCGTCGAGGAGGTCTTGGCTGTCAAGGAGCTCGTCGAGCAGTGCAAGGCCGAGCTGACCGAAGAGGGTCGCAAGTTCAACGAGAACATCGAGGTCGGCATCATGGTCGAGACACCCGCCGCTTCGCTGCTCGCAGACCGTCTTGCCGAGGTTGCCGACTTCTTCTCCATCGGCACCAACGACCTGATCGGCTACACCATGTGCGCCGACCGTGGTAACGACACCATCTCCAACCTGTACCAGGTTTACTATCCCGCCGTGCTCCGCTCGCTCAAGAACATCATCGAGAGCGGCGTGAAGGCCGGCATCATGGTCGGTATGTGCGGCGAGGCCGCTGCCGATCCGCTGCTCGAGCCGCTGCTGATCAGCTGGGGCCTGGAGGAGTTCTCGATGAGCGCTCCGTCGATCCTGCGCGCCCGCAAGACCATCAGCCAGTGGACCAAGGCCGAGTGCGACGAGCTCGCCGAGAAGGCACTCGCCTGCAACACCGCCGCCGAGGTCAAGGCACTGCTCGAGTCCGCAGCTCGCTAATTTGGTATCAGAGGTAACCGCGTGGTTGGAATGGGCCGGCCACGCGGCCCTCACATATACAGGGGGTACTGTAAATGTTCTACACGCTAACCGCTAACCCGGCTGTCGACATGACGGTTTCGAGCTCTCCGCTCGAGCCCGACGAGAACGTCCGCACCGGCTCGGCCAGCTACACGGCTAACGGCAAGGGCCTCGACGTGTCCTTCGCCTTTAAGAAGATGGGCGTCGACACCGTCGCGCTCGGCTTCTTCGCCGGCTTCACGGGCAAGTTCATCGTCGAGGAGGTCATGAACCTGGGTTGCCTCTGCCGCCCGGTCTGGACCGACGGTATCACGCGCATTAACACCTATGTCAACGATGGCCAGCACGAGTACGGCATCCTGAACCCGGGTGCTCCGATCACGCCGCAGCACCAGGAGGAGCTCTACAACATCCTGGACACCGCGGGCGATCTCGAGTGCCTGATCGTTTCCGGCTCCGTGCCTCCCAAAGCTACGCCTGACTTCCTGGCTAAGGTCATGGAGCACGCTCAGGCTCGTGGCGCCGATGTCGTCTTGGACCTGTCCTCCGACAAGCTCAAGGAGCTCGCTCACAAGAAGCCGCTGCTCATCAAGCCGAACCATCACGAGATGAAGGCCATCTTCGGCGTGCCGGTCGACACCGACGACGAGGTCCGCGTTGCCATGAAGATGGCTCACGACGCCGGCGTTCAGAACGTGCTGCTCACCCGTGGTAGCCGCGGCGACGCTTACTTCTCCAACGGCGAGGACATCTGGTACGCCAAGCGTGAGTTCAACATTAAGCTGGTCTCTTCCGTCTGCGCCGGCGACTGCACCCTCGCTGCGTTCCTGCACAAGTGGTACAGGGATCGCGACAACGTCGAGGAGGCCATGAAGCTCGCTATGGCCACCGGCGCCAACGTTGCCGAGTCCGTCGGCATTGGCGACTTTGGTCACGTCGATGAGTACAGCAAGCGCGTTGCCGTCCGCAAGCTCGATCGTCAGTAATCGAATCGCGACATATTCGTGCGCATGCGGCGCCCCGGTTTCGGTCGGGGCGCCTTTTTTGTTCCGCCATGGGGGAGAGGTGTCCTGCCGTACTTCATCGCTTCCACACCGTTCACCGAGTTGTCCTAGCCTTTTACCGATGCGTGGAATATACTTTCATTAACACGTTGTTTCGTGAAAGGAACATCCATGATTTACACGCTCACTGCAAATCCCGCCATTGACTACAACATCGCCTGCGACGGCCTTACTGCCAATACCGTCACGCGTACCCGCAATGCCGTCTACACGCCCAACGGCAAGGGCCTCAACGTCTCGTTTACGCTTGACCACTATGGTGTCGACACCACGATCCTGGGTTTCTTCGCCGGCTTCTCGGGTGAGTTCATCGTCAAGGGCGCCGAGGCCCTGGGCGTGCCCGTCAAGCCCGTGTGGACCGACGGTATTACGCGCGTCAATGTGTTCCTCAACGCCGGTCCCGACACCGAGTACAACATGGTCAATGCCGGTGCCGCCATCAATGAGGCCAACGAGCAGGAGATGTTTGAACTTATCGATTCGCTCGATGACATGACCTGCCTGGTCATCAGCGGCTCGCTGCCTCCCAACACTTCCGAGGGCTTCTTGGCCGAGGTCCTGCGCCGTGTCAAGGCCAAGGGGGCCGAGTTCGTCCTCGACATCTCGAGCCATCAGCTGGCAGACCTCATTGCTCTGGAGCCACTGCTGATCAAGCCCAATGACGACGAGCTGCTTGACATCTTTGGCATCAAGGTGAGCGGTGGCGACGACGAGTCCGTCAAGGGCGCTATGGCCGAGCTGCACGCCAAGGGCGCCAAGAACGTGCTGCTGACCCTTGGTGGCGCCGGTGCGTACTTCTCCAACGGCGAGCATATCTGGTTTGCCAACCGCGCCTTCGACGTCAAGCTGCTGTCGACGGTGTGCGCCGGCGATTCCTCGCTCGCTGCCTTCCTGTCCGTGTGGCACGACGCCCCCGAGCGCGTCGGGGACGCCCTGCGCCTTTCGATGGCCACTGGCGCCAACGTGGTCGAGTGCCCCGGTCTGGGTGATTTTGCCAAGGTGGACGAATATAAGAAGCACATCGAGGTTCGCCAGGTCTGCTAGTTCCGGCACCTTGTCTGAATAGTTTGATTATTTCGCATCCGTCTTAGACTAGGACGGATGCGTTTTTGTTTATCGGACTTGCGTGTGCAGTGGAGGCTGTTTCTTGCTAGACTTCTTGCAGACGCAATCGATAGCCAATTTGATAGTCGCAGGAGGCCATAGGCATGTGCAATGTTTCGCTCAACGGTACTCAACCGTCCGATGCGTCCCTGTGCGTCCTGCGCGCGCTTGAGGCGGCTGGTCTTGAGGCTTGGTACGTGGGCGGTTGGGTGCGCGACGCCCTGATGGGGTACCCCAGCCACGATGTTGATATGTGCTGTAGCGGCCTGTGGCAGGAGTCCAAAGCGGCGCTCGAGGCCGCCGGCATCGCGGTTGTGGAGTCGGGCATTAAATTTGGCGGAATCACGGCTATTTCCGATGGCGAGCGTATCGAGGTCACCACGTACCGTCTGGATGGCTTTTACACCGATGGTCGCCATCCCCAGAGTGTGGAGCGTGCCGCCTCGCTCGAGGACGATCTGGCGCGCCGCGACTTTACCGTCAATGCCATGGCCTGGCATCCCGAGCGCGGGCTTGTCGACCGCTACGACGGCCAGGGTGACTTGGAGCGCAAGCTGATTCGCGCTGTCGGCGATCCCAAGCGTCGCTTTAACGAGGACGCCCTGCGCATGCTGCGTGCGGTGCGCTTTGCCTGCCGTCTGGACTTTATGATTGAGCCCGAGACCAAGCGTGCGCTTGCCGAGTGCGCGCCGCTGCTCGATGCCGTGGCGCGTGAGCGTGTGGGTATTGAGCTCGAGGGCATTCTTTCGACCGGTCACGGGGGAGACGCCATGTTGCGCTACCCTGAGCTCATCTGCGCCGCTGTGCCCGAGTTGGCAGCGGGTCGCGGGTTTGATCAGCGAAGTGTCTATCATGCGTTTAACGTCTACGAGCATATCGCCCGTGTGCTGACGGTGGCAGGGGAGCTGGCGCTGTGCGACGGCGTCGCGCCATCGTCGAGCCTTATGTGGGCGGCGTTTTTGCACGATGTCTCCAAGCCCGAGTGCTTTACGGTCGATCACGCCGGCAGCGGACACTTCTACGGTCATCCCGAGCTCGGCGCCAAGAAAGCGCGCGTCATTATGGATCGCCTGGCACTCTCGCACGACCTGGTGCGCGACGTTTGCCTGCTCATCAAATATCACGATAAGCCGCTGCGCCCCGAGCGCTCCTGCCCGCTCAATATGATGCGCGCGCTTTCGGGTGAGGGCGTCGACACGGCCCGCCTGATTGACGAGCTCATGGACCTCAAGCGTGCTGACACGCTTGGCAAGGCCCCATCGTGCTTCTATTACGTTGAGACGATTGAGGAGATGCGCGCGATGGCGCACGAGCTGCTGAGGGCGGGGGAGCCCTATACGCTCAAGATGCTCGCCATCAACGGCGGCGACCTGATCCGTGCTGGAGTCAAGCCCGGGCCGGAACTGGGGCAGCTTCTCAACTCCGCCCTCGACGCCGTGATCGAAGACAACATTCCCAACGATCGCGAAGCTCTTTTGGTCCATCTCAACTTGAATTAGCTACCTAGTTTACCTGCGTGTTCCATAACCTGCCGACAATTTTTCGGCAATTTGGAATTTCTTCTTGCGCTGACGTTTTTTGTCCCGTAATATATTACCCCGCAGCACGGCAGTGCAGATGTCATGTGGCCCGTTCGTCTAGCGGTTTAGGACGCCGCCCTCTCAAGGCGGAGATCACCAGTTCGAATCTGGTACGGGCTACCACTTCTTTTCTGCTGAGGCTTATGGCCCGTTCGTCTAGCGGTTTAGGACGCCGCCCTCTCAAGGCGGAGATCACCAGTTCGAATCTGGTACGGGCTACCACGCATCTGATACCCGGACTTCCTATGGAAGGCCGGGTTTTTTATTTTTAAACAACCGTCTGCAATTCCCGTTTGAACCAGAGCTTTGCGTTCTGCCTATGGCCCTTACGGGTACAATATCCAAGATATTTTGACTGTTAGAAGGAGTCTCATGACGGAGTCCTCTCAGCATACGTCTAAGCCCCAGGTCGAGGTTGAGGCCTCGGGCGGAGATGACAATAAGAGCGCACGCCGCGGCGCCATCTTTATCGGCGTCGTGCTGGTAGGTTATATCGTCTATCTGGTGGTAACCGGGCAGATGGGGCAGTTCTGGGCCGCTATGTCGAGCGTCCAGGCGTCATGGCTCGTTGTCGCGTGTCTTTGCATGTTCATGTACCTGTTCTTTGGCATTGTGGCCTATGCGATCGCCGTCTGGCTCGATCCCAATTCGCCCGTCGGCATCCGCGACCTGATCTCGGTCGAGGCGAGTGGCATCTTCTTTGGTAACCTGACGCCCATGATGATGGGCTCCACCCCGGCTCAAATCTATCGCCTGACCAAGGCCGGCCAAAACGTGGGCGAGGCCGGCGCCACGCAATTCACGCGTTTTATCGTGTACCAGTTTGGCCTCGTTGCCTGGGGCGCTATCCTACTGCTTGCTCGCATGCCGTTTTTTGCCGAGCGCTATGGCGACATGACGTTGCTGTGCGTCTTTAGCTTTGGTGGGCACTGCTGCATCTTGCTGGGCATCTTCGCCGTCGCGCTCATGCCTAAGACCGTCACGCGCGTCGCCCATTGCATCATCAATTGGCTTGAGCGCATTGGTGTCTCGGCCACTAAGATCGAGGGATGGCGCACGTTTGTCGATGGCGAGATCTACTCCTTCTCCGAGAAGTTCAAGCTTTCAGCCGGACATTTTTCTTCCATGCTGCTCACGGTGGTCATCACCATGCTGCAACTCGCGTTTTTCTATCTGGTGCCGTATTTCCTGATGCTTGCCTTTGGCCGCCACGAGGTCGACTTTTTCTCGGTCATGGCCGCGAGCGCCTTTGTCCAGCTGCTGAGCTCTGCGGTCCCCCTGCCCGGTGGAACTGGTGGCGCTGAGGGCGGCTTTGCATTGTTCTTGGGTCATTTCTTTGGGTCGGCTTCGACCGCCGGCTATCTGCTGTGGCGCCTCATTACGTTTATTGCGCCGACCATTTTGGCTGCGCCCCTGCTGGGACTTAAGAGCGCCCACAACGAGAGCATCCATGCGCGCTGGGATCGTGTGATGCGCAAGCTCGGCCGCACGCCTCAGACGCCCTCTGCGCCCACTATGCCGCACCCCACGAATGCTGTTACCGTTGATCCCAAGAAGCGCGCTCAGAAGGCTTCTGGGACCGCTAAGCCGGCTCATAAAGCCTATGTGCGCCAGACGGGCGACGGTATTCGCGTATCTCCGTCGGCGCTCAATAAGAGGAAGCATCCCAAGTCGCAGTAGGGCAGTCGTGCGTTCTTCATGATGCGGGGCATATTTGTGCTGTATGGGGGATAATCCTCTTACGTAGATTATCTCTCATCTGTTGATGAATGCTTGCATATCGAAGGGACACGCCCATGGCAACCAGCAAACCGCGTCTTGATCGTCGCATCATTCGCAGCCGTAATGCCATCCTTTCGGCTTTCGAGCGCCTGCTCATGGAAAAGCCGCTGGCAGACATTACGGTGAGTGCCATCGCGCGCGAGGCCAATGTCGACCGCAAGACCTTTTACGTTCACTTTGGTACGGTTGACGGCCTGCTCGATGCCATTGCCGTCGATGTGGTGGAGATGATTGTCGACTCGGTCGAGAAAACGCTTGCTTCTATGGACGGTGACACCAGCGAGCGCGCTCTTGGCGCGGCGGCGACCTTCTTTAAAACCGTTAATGAGGCACTGTGCAACAACTTAGTGCTCAATCGTCAGCTGATCGAGAATATTCCGCTCGATGATTTCATGGCTCGTCTTCGTGCGCCGCTCGAACATGAGATTGCCGAGCGCGATCTGCTGCCCCAAGGTCTCAAGGACGAGATGTTCGACTACTATCTGGCGTTTTTGCTGTCGGGTATTATCGGTATCTATCGCACGTGGGCACTGTCTGACGGCTCGGTTCCTATCGAGCGCGTCTCTGAGGTCGCCAACGATCTGACTCTCAATGGTCTGTCGAGTCTGGAATCTCGCTTGGATTAGGCCTAGTTGGGCTCGTCGGCGTGGAAATCCCTGTTCACGAGGTTCTCCGGCGCCTTGGAGACCTCGCCGGTGTAGGAGCTGTAGCCTGAGGATCCTTAAAAAGAAAGTCCAGTTTATTCTTCCCACTCCAAATGGGAATCCTCCGATGCGCCTTCGCATACTCGCATGACCTCGATACCATGCGAGCGTGCGAACTCGACGAGTTCTGCGTTGCGGGCGTTTATGGTGCCGAAGGCGGAGGGGCACACGATAAGGCGCGCGCAGTGGACGAGGAGCTCTTTGGCGCGGGCTATGGTTTTATCCCCGATCGGCTCGAAGGCGCGCTCGGCCACGCATTCCGTCGCCAGGTCGCGCGCGAGCTCGCAGTCGATGTCCCCTTCGTGCAGAACGCCCGCGTAGAACGCCTTGCCCTGTCGGATGAGCTGGCGAAACACAGCCGACCCCGTACCTGCGCCAGCGATGACGAACGTGTGCGCATCGCCGTGTGGGCGCCCAATTTCCACGCTGCCGAAGCGCTCGTTGAAGGTGCCATGTTTAAGGCCGTAGAGCTCGCCAATCGTCTCGCGCGTGAATATGTCCTCGGGTGCGCCGGCGCGGAAGACCCGGCCGTCCTTCACGCAAATCACCTTGTCGGCGCTTTTCTGCGCGAGCTCGAGTTCGTGGATGGACATGATGATAGCCACATTCCGCGATTTCGCAAGGTGGCGAAGTATTCGCAGCAGGTCGATCTGGTAGCGGATATCGAGATACGACGTGGGCTCGTCGAGCACGAGCACGCGCGGATCCTGCGCGATGGCGCGTGCGAGCATGACGCGCTGGCGTTGCCCGTCGCTTATCTGCATGAAGTCGCGCTCGGCGAGCTCTTCCACATGTGCGGTTTTCATGGCCTCGTCGACCCGACTATGGTCGTCGGGCGAGAGTGTGCCCATTCGCCCGGTGTAGGGATGCCTTCCCGCCTCTACGATATCGCGGCAGGTGAGGAGCTCGGTCCGGGGGCGATCTGTCAGCATAACGGCAAGGTTCCTTGCGAACTCCGCCGTCTTCCATCGGGAAATCTCCCGCCCGTCGAGCTCGACCGCGCCGGCAAGCGGTGCCAGATGGCGTGTGATGGTTTTCAAGATGGTCGACTTGCCCGAGCCGTTCGGCCCGATGAGCGCCACGACGTCGCCCGCGCGAACCTCCAGATCGACGCCTTCGACTACGACCTTCTTGTCGTAGCCCGCCGACAGGTCGCTTATGCGGAAAAGCGGCGCTCCGTCAGCCTGCGTTTCGACCGGGGTTTCGAGGTTCGACTCCCCTCTGAGCGTTTTGGGCCGCGGCACGAATTCCCCCATCTACCTCACCCGCTTCTTCAGCATGAGCGCGATAACCACCGGCGCGCCGAAGATGGCAGTGACGGCGCTGATGGAAAGCTCGACGGGAGAGAACAGCGTGCGCGCGATCAAATCGCAACCCGCGCAGAAGATGGCGCCTCCCAAGAAGCACGCAGGAATCACGCGGATGGGCTTCGACGACTTCAGCGCCGACTTCACGAGATGCGGAACCGCGATGCCTACGAACGACACCGGACCAGCGAACGCGGTCACGCTGGCGGAGAGCATGCTCGCTAGAAGGACGAGCACCACGCGGAAGCGTGCGACGTTCACGCCGACGCTTTTCGCGTAGGCTTCTCCCAGCTGGAAGGCGGAAAGGGGCTTCGATATCGCGAATACGCATGCGCTCACGGTGATCACCACGACCACGATGACCGCGATGTCGTCCCAGCTCGAACCCGAGAAGCTACCCAAAGACCAGTTGTGCAGGTTCACGATGGACTGGTCGTCGGCGAAGGCGATGAGAAAGTTCGTCGCCGCCGAGCAGATGTATCCCACCATGACGCCCGCCACGATGAGCATGGCCATGGAACTTATGCGCCGTGCGATGAGGAGCACGAAGCCGATGGTGATAAGCGATCCCAGAAACGCTGCGGCCACCATGGCCGGCGAGGACATGGCCTGGTTCGCGCCCAGAAGCACGATCATCGTAAGCGCGACGACGAACTTTGCGCCCGAGGAGACGCCCAAGATGAACGGGTCGGCGATGGGGTTGTTGAAAAACGTCTGCAGCAGGAACCCGGAGAGCGAAAGTGCCCCGCCGAGAAGCACGGCTGAAAGCACGCGCGGCAGGCGAATCTCCCAGATGACTTGGCTTTCCATGGAATTGGCCGCGCCGCCCGAAAGGATGCCGGGGATGTGGTCTGCGGGCACGAGCACGCTCCCGATGCACAGGTTGGCCCCGACGAGCACGATGAGGACAACAGCGAGCAGCGCCGTCACGACGCGACACCGCGCGGCGCGTCGTGATTCGTCGTATGTCATGGAAAGCCGGCTTCTCATGACGCTAGCCAAGCTTCCTCAGATAATGGAAGTCGCTCGCGTCATCGCCGGTGAACGCCCCGTGCAGCTCGTCGATAATGTCGGCGGTAGAAGTCATCTGCTGGTACATGTCGGCGCTTGTGACCCAGACGTTGCCGTTCTTTACAGCTTTGAACTGCGACAATAGCGCGTTTTTGCCTACGAAGTCTTTCAAGGTGGCAACCGATTCGTCGATGGTGCCGTTGTAGACGATGATGTCGGCATCCTTCGCCGTCGCGTAGAAGCGCTCCATTTCGAGCGTTACTGACGAACCTGACGTCGACGCCGTCTGCGCGTCATCGAGCGCGTAGTTGCCGCCTGCAAGCTCGATCATCTGCGCCACGTAGTCGCCCGCCCGCCGCGTGACGGCGGCCCCGTTCGAGTTAATGTAGAAATACGCCACGGTTTTACCTGACGACGCGAGCCTCGACGTTTGCTCGACGCGGGCCTTCTGCTCGTTGAACAGGTGCGCGGCCTCGTCTTCCTTGTCGAACAGGACGCCGAAAAGCTTAATCCACTCGACGCGCCCGAGTGCTTCGGGCTCGCTCGACGACTGTTCGGTGAGCACGACGAGCCCGAGCTTCTGCAGCTTTTCCTTCACATCGGGCGTGTGGTTGATCATGGTGTTCTCGATGGCGAGCGTGCAGCCCGAGGCCGATATTCGCTCGTAGTCGGGCGCGCTGTACTTGCCGCCGTAGGCGATCGCCCCACTTTCGAGTGCGTTTTTGAAGCCCGCGACCGAGCAATCGTCGGCCTTCGTGCCCGACATGAGGATGTTGTCGTTCGCATCGAGCGCGTCGACCAGGCACATCGTCGCCGACGACACGAGGTACACCTTGTTGGCGGGACGCCTTATGACCGCGATGTCGGAGCTCAACCCATCAGGTACCTTCGCATCTTGCGGTACCACGAGGAAGCGCTCCCCGTTCGAAATGCAGATAAGCCGCAGGCCGCCTTCGTACTCGTCGACAGTGAAGTGCTCGGCGTATTCAAGCTGAAGCGCCCCCGTCGGCTCCCAGCCGCAGCCCAAATCGGCGTTGTGGAAGTCGGCCGCGGCGCTTGAAGCCGTTCCCGCAGGGGAGCCGCCGCTTGCATCGTCGCCCGATTTCTCCTTCATGGTGGATGAGTCGAAGTGGAGCGTGTAGTCGATGGTGTGCGGCGTCGACATGGCGACGGTCTCGGCCGACACGGCGATGTCCTCGTCGAGCGTGACGGGTATCTCGAACGTGGAGTTGCCGCCGTCGTTTACGGGCGCGTAGTCCACGCCGTTGACGGTCATTTTGTCGTAGTTCGAACTCGACCAGGTGATGGTCGCGGTGTAGGTGTCGCCATCCTTCACAATTGTGGTGGGTGAGGCGATGCTTGCGCGCCCTGACCCGCCGGAGAGCGAGACGCTCACAGTGTATTCCTGAGAGCCTGCCGTGCCACCGGTCGCGTTCGGGCTCGCACTGCACCCCGCGAAGGGAAGCGCGAACAGGGCGACGAGAACGCAGGCGATCGCGCGCACCGCGATGCTGCGACGCTTCCTGCTTTCCCCCTTGGGAAGAATCGACCGCATGGCGTTACTTCAGTGCGTCGGCGCGCAGATCGACGCCGGTGGATTCGAACACGAGCGTGCGGTCGTACCACTGCTCTTTTCTAATACTCCACGCGGCGCAGGCGGTGTCCTCGTCGAGCGCTTCAACGGGCACGTCGTAGGTGTACTTGCCTTCCGCGTTTTCCACATAGGGGATGAAGTCGGCCTCGCTCGCGGCGGCAGCCTCGTCGCCCGTGCCCATGAAGAGCTTGCCGTAGCCCGTGCCGGAAAGCGTCATCACGCAGTGCATGGAGCCGTTTTCCACGATGAGCTGGGCGTCCACAATCCTGAACATGTTCGAGCTGGAATCTACGGTGATCGGATAGGTGCCGTCGGCCACCTTGTCGGCGGTGATGGGGGCAGCGCTTGCGCCCTCGGGCGCATCGGCCGCCTGTTCGGTCTTTTCCCGGGAATCGGCATCGCTTGCCTTTGCGCTGTCGATTGAATTTCCGCCGCAGCCGGCGAGCGAGAACGCGAAAAGCGCCGCCGACAGGGCGAAGGCGAGGGTTTTCTTCAACATGGAGGGGGTTCCTTTCAATCGCTTCGACCGCCCGCGCCGTGCGGTGGGCGGGCGGGATGCGAATGCAACGGGCATGCGCCGTCAGTCGGGGAAGGCGCATGCCCGTTGCACGGGGACGCGACCGGCGCCCCCGTGCGCGGCGAGTTTACAGCTTGGCGATGGCGTCGTCCACGTGCGCGACGTAGATGTCGTCGACCGCGACGTTCTGTCCCAGACCCTGGAGCAGGCACGTCACTTCGAAGCCGGCGGCCACGAACTTCGCAGCCCAGCTGTCGGGGTCGGTCTCGTCTGCCATGTCGTTGTTCGCGTGGTCGCCCGCGACCACCATGAACGGCGCGAGCACGGCCTTCTTGTAGCCTGCGGCGCTCGCGGCGGCGATAACATCCTCGCAGGTCGGTTCAGCCTCGACGGTGCCGACGAAGAACTGCGTCAAGCCCTCGTTCTTAAACACTTCCTGCATCTTGGCATAGTCGGCGTTGGAATCGGCTTCGGTGCCGTGGCCCATGAGGCACAGCGCCGTCTTGCCGTCGTCGAAGGACGCCATGTTCTCCTTAATGGCTGCGGCCACCTTCTTGTAGTCGTCGTCGGAGGTGAGCAGCGGGTCGCCGAGCGAGATCTTGTCGAACTTGTCAGCGTACTTGTCGAGCTCGTCTTTCACGTCGGCGTATTCCAGGCCAGCCATGAGATGCGTCGGCTGCACGACGATTTCCTTCACGCCGTCTTCCACGCAGCGGTCGAGCGCCTCGGTCATGTTGTCGATCGTGATGCCGTCGCGCTTCTTCAGCTTGTCGATGATGATCTGCGCGGTGAAGGCGCGGCGGATGTCGTAGTCCTGCCAGTACTTCTCACGGATAGCGTCTTCGATGGCGCCGATGGTGATGTGGCGCGAGTCGTTATAGCTCGTGCCGAAGCTCGTGACGAGGATGACCGGCTTCACGGCCTTCTCCTTTTCGCTCGATTTCTCGGAACTCGCGGAGGTGTTGGAGCAGCCCGCGAGCGCGACTCCGGCGAGCGCGACGGCTCCGGTTGCCGCGGCGCTCATGAAGCCGCGGCGTGACATCTGTTCGGACATGGTTTTTCCTTTCCTCGGTTTGCCGGTCCCCCGGCGACAGTTGCTTGTCGGCACAAGCGAAAGAAAAGCGCACCCCTCGGGGTTCACAAGGAGCTAACGCCACGGCGATGCCGTGAGGAAAAGGCGAAGCAGTCTGGCTTGGGGCGCGAGGCAGTTCGCCCGCGCGTCCTATACAGTAATGTCCCTTGCCCAGGATTCCCACCTGGTTCCCTCCGCAAGCCAGCGCGGGCTGTGCGGGCGCCGCGCCGGTCATTTCCTTTTATCCGATTGTCATATGCTCGTTGCCGAAACTTTTACTATGATAGTGGGCACTTGTGAACGTGTCAAAGCCAGGGCGGGCGGCATTGCGCCTCCTGCCTGCGTATTTGCGCCGATTGCCGCTGCGGGCGCCGTGTTTTGCCCGCTGTGCGAAGGGCGGCGTAAACGGTTGCGATGAGAAACGGGAAGGGAAGGCTCGGATGATTCATATCGTTGGCGCAGGCTCGGGCGCCGCCGACCTTATCACGCTGCGCGGGTCGCGCCTTCTGCGCGCGGCCGACGTGGTCGTTTGGGCGGGGAGCCTTGTGAACCCCGAGCTGCTCGCCGAGTGCAAGGAATCCTGCGTCGTCTACGACAGCGCGCACATGACCTTGGAGGAAGTGCTCGACGTGATGTGCGCGGCGGATGCGCGGGGCGAGGAAGTGGTGCGCCTGCACACGGGCGACCCGTGCCTGTACGGCGCCATCCAGGAGCAGATGGACGCACTCGACGCGCGCGGCGTGGACTACGAGGTGGTGCCCGGCGTGTCGAGCTTTTGCGGTGCCGCGGCGGCGCTTCGCCAGGAATACACGCTGCCGGGAATCAGCCAGTCGGTCGTGATCACGCGGCTTTCCGGGCGCACCCCCATGCCCGCGGGCGAGGGCATGCGCACCATGGCGGAAAGCGGCTCGACTATGGTCATCTTCCTGAGCTCGGGTATGCTCGCCGAGCTTTCCGCCGAGCTTTTGGCTGCGGGCCGCAGCTCCGACGAGCCGGCGGCGCTCGTGTACAAGGCGACCTGGCCTGAGGAGCGCGTGGTGCGATGCACAGTGGGCACGCTCGCCGATGCGGGCGCGCGAGAGGGCATCGACCGCACGGCGCTCGTGGTGGTGGGCCGCGTGCTCGGAGCTCGCGGCAGGCTTGCACACAACGGCGCGCAAGCGGAGTCGTACGAGCGCAGCAAGCTTTACGACCCTTCGTTTTCCACGGGGTATCGGAAGGCGAGCAGCTAGCGTGGCCTTCGAGCACTACATATATACCGGGACGACCCGCCTGCGCTGCGGCTACACCACGGGGAGCTGCGCCGCGCTCGCGGCGAAGGCGGCCTGCGAGATGCTCTTGTCACGAAAGCCCGTCGGCCTCGTGTCGATCGTCACCCCCGGCGGGCTGCCCGTCGAGGCGAACGTGGTCGACGCATGCATCGGCGAGGGGTGCGCCCAGTGCGCCGTGCGAAAGGACGCAGGCGACGATGCCGATGTGACTGACGGCGTGCTCGTGTACGCGCACGTGGAACATGCGGGGTCGGGCACGGGTGCTGCGGGCAGCAAGGACGTGCCCGCGCGCGAATCGGAAGTTTCCGTCGATGGCGGCGTGGGCGTGGGGCGCGTGACATTGCCCGGGCTCGAGCAGCCGGTGGGGGCGGCCGCCATCAACGCGACGCCGCGCGCGATGATCACTTCGGCGGTGCGCGAGGTGTGCGCCGCGCACGGCTTTTCTGGAAATATTGCTGTGACGATTTCGGTACCCGAGGGTGTTGCCCTTGCCAAAAAGACCTTCAACCCGCATCTGGGGATAGAGGGCGGCATCTCCATCCTGGGCACGACGGGCATCGTCGAGCCGCGCAGCCTCGCTGCCTTGCGCGACAGCATCGAGCTCGAGATCCGGCAGCATGCGGCTATGGGGCGGCGCGGAGTCGTGCTCACGCCCGGCAACTACGGCGGGCAGTTCATCTCGGGGCATTTCCACCTAAACGGTGCGCCGGTGGTCTTCATCTCCAACTTTGTGGGCGATGCGATTGACTGCTGCGTTCGCGAGGGATTTACCAATGTCCTTCTTGTGGGACACATCGGCAAGTTGGTGAAGGTCGCGGGCGGCATCATGGACACCCATTCGCGTACCGCCGACTGCCGCGCGGAGATTCTGGCCGCCCACGCGGCCATGGCCGGCGCGGGCGCGAAGACCGTGCGCGAGATCATGTCGTCGGTCACGACCACGGCGGCGCTCGAGGTAATCGAGGCCGCCGGCGTTGGGGACGCTGCGCGCGCCTCGCTCGCTGCGGCAATTGAGGACAGGTTGCGCCGCCGCGCGGCGGGCGCATGCGACATCGCCGCGGTCGTGTTCGACGCCGAGCGCCGCGAGCTTTTCCGCACGTCGGGCGCCGATGCAGTCATCGGGGAATTGGGGGCGACGTATGAGTAAAGGCGTTCTGTACGGGGTGCGCCGTGCAATCGGCTGGCCGGGGACGAAGGTGGTCATGAAGGCGCGCCGCTCGCTTGCGGACACGAAGCGCTTCCTTTGCGAGGAGGGTGCCTTCGACGGTGCCGAGCTTGTAGAGGACTGTGGGCTTCCGGGCGAGCGCGTGTACCGCTCGCTCGACGATGTGCCCGATCGGGGCAGCTACTTCTCGACGATGGTGGTGCGCTAGATGAGGGTTTCCTGCATAGCGTTCACTGAGAGGGGGTATGCGTTGGCGGTGCGCACCGCACACGCGCTTTCCGATTGCGCGCAGACAGGTGAAGACGACCCTGGCTGGGACGTTTCCGTTTCGCGCGGGTTCGGCGAGGGGAAGGCCGACCTGCGCGCATGGACGGCGCTCGCGTGGGAAGCGTCGGACGCGCTTCTGTTCGTGGGCGCGGCGGGCATCGCCGTGCGGGCGATCGCGCCGCATGTCGCCTCGAAGGCAAACGATCCCGCGGTTGTGGCGATCGACGAGGCGGGGCGCTTTGCCGTCCCGCTTTTGTCGGGGCATTTGGGCGGTGCGAACGAGCTTGCGCAAACTGTGGCACGCGCGGCAGGGGCCATCCCCGTCTTCACCACGGCGACCGACGTCCGCGGCGTGTGGGCGGTGGATACGTGGGCGCGCTGTGCGGGGCTCGCCGTTTCGAATCCCAAGGCCATCAAGCGAGTGTCGGCGCGGCTGCTTTCGGGCGGGCGCGTGGCGCTCTATTCCGACATGCCGATTTCGGGACAGCCGCCTGAGGGGGTTGACATTGCGTCCGACCGCGCTCGGGCCGATATCGTCGTGTCGCCGTTCGCTGGCGCGAATGCAGGTGCGTCCGTTCGTGCGGCGGAGACAACGGGCGAGGTCGTGCCCGCCGGTGAGACGGGGAAGCCGGCGGGCGTGCGGGCGCAGGCGCCTGCGCCCGAGCCGCTTCGCCTTGTCGTGCCCTGCATCGTTGCGGGCATAGGATGCCGTCGCGGTGCGTGCGCCGAAGCGATCGAGGAGGCGTTTCTTCTCGCGTGCGGGCAGGTGGGTATCTCGCCTTCGGCCGTGCGCGAGGCGGCGACGATCGACGTGAAGGCGCACGAGGAGGGTCTGCTCGCCTTCTGCTGCGCGCGCAATATCCCGCTTGCGACGTATTCCGCAGAGGAGTTGTCGCAGGTCGAAGGCAGCGTTTCGCCATCTGATTTCGTGCGCGCGACGGTGGGGGTCGACAACGTGTGCGAGCGGGCAGCGCTCGCGGACGGGGGCAAACTTATCTTCCCGAAGCTCGCTCACGGCGGCGTGACCGTCGCGTTTTCCAAGGTAACTATTAAACTTTCGTTTAAGGAGCGGTGATGGGAAAGCTCTTCGTGGTGGGAATCGGCCCGGGCGGCCCCGACGGCATGACGATTGCGGCTCGGCGTGCGCTCGAGGCGTCCGACGTCGTTGTGGGTTACACGAAATACGTGGAGCTCGCGCTCGCCGCCGTGCCCGACGCGGCGCATCTCGCGACGCCGATGATGCACGAGGTCGAACGGTGCCGCCTTGCGCTTTCGCGCGCGCAGAGTGGAGAAGCCGTGGCGCTCGTGTGCAGCGGCGACGCGGGCGTGTACGGCATGGCGAGCCCCGTGCTGGAGCTTGCGGAGGACTACCCCGATGTAGACGTGGAAGTTATCGCCGGGGCCACCGCGGCTCAGAGCGGGTCGGCGGTGCTCGGCGCCCCGCTTGCCCACGACTTCGCGGTCGTGTCGCTCTCCGACCTGCTCACGCCGTGGGAGGTCATCGAGCGCAGGCTCGCCGCCGTGGCGAGCGCCGACTTCTGCATCTGTTTGTACAACCCGCGCAGCAGAAAGCGCGCCGACAGGCTCTCGCGCGCGGCGAAGATTATGCTCGAATGGAAGGCCCCCGACACGCTCTGCGGCTGGGTGCGCAACATCGGGCGCGAGGGGCAGCAGTCGGGCATGTGCAGGCTCTCCGAGCTGGGGGAGATCGACGCCGACATGTTCACCACCGTGTTCGTCGGCAACGCGGACACGAAGCTCGTAGGCGGCCGTATGGTCACGCCGCGCGGGTATCGGGAGATTCCATGCGAAAGGTAACGATCATCGGGGCGGGGCCCGGAAACCCCGACTTGCTCTCGCGCGCGGCGCTCGACGCGATCGACATCGCCGACGTGGTCATCGGCGCTCATCGCGCGCTTGCCGGCATCGACGTGCCGCCCGACGTGGTGAGATGCGAGCTCGTGAAGACGGCGGACATCGTCGCCGCGCTCACCGATGCGGCGTCGTGGCAGCGCGCCGTGGTCGTGATGACGGGCGATGTGGGGCTGTTCAGCGGCGCGCGCCGCCTGGTGGAGGCGCTCTCCGGCGACGCGCAGGTGGACGTGCGCGTCATTCCCGGCATAAGCTCAGCGTCGTATCTCGCCGCGCGCCTCGCGCGTCCATGGCAGGATTGGCGCTTCGCGAGCGCTCACGGCGTGGCGTGCGACATCGTGGCCGAGGCCGAGCGCGCAGGTGAGCTCTTCCTCGTCACGTCGGGCGGGGAAGATCCCTCGCGGCTTTCGGGCGAGCTTGTGCAGGCGGGCTTCGGGGACGCGTGCGTGACGGTGGCCGAGCGCCTGTCGTACCCCGACGAGCGCATCACCTGCGCGACCGCAAGTGAAATCACAGGTCAGACGTTCGACGACTTGAACGTGATGCTTATCGATTTCGCAGGCGGCGCCGGGTCGCCTGCGGGCTCTAGCGCAGCCTCCGAGGTGCCGGCCGGCGCGTCTGCGCCCGCGGCGGCTTCTTCCGCGGCGGACTCTGCGGGCGCATCCCGCGCCGCGAGTTCCCGCTGGCCGTACGCTTCCTCGGGCATTCCCGACGAGCTCTTCATCCGCGGCGACGTTCCCATGACCAAGCAGGAGGTGCGCGCCGTCGCGCTTGCGAAGCTGCGCCTTACCGCGACCGACACCGTGTGGGACGTCGGCGCCGGCACGGGGAGCGTGTCGATCGAGGCGGCGCTCGTCGCGCGAGCGGGGTCGGTATGGGCGGTCGAGCGCAACGCGACCGGCGTGCGGCTCATCCGAGAGAACGCGGATGCATTCGGGTGCGGCAACGTGCATGCGGTCCCCGGTGTCGCCCCCGAAGCGCTCGCGATACTGCCCATCCCCGACGCCGTGTTCGTCGGCGGGAGCGCGGGCGAGCTTCCCTCCATCGTGGAGGTGGCGCTCGAGAAGAACTCGCAGGTTCGCCTGTGCGTGCCATGCGTCACCGTTGAGACGCTCACCGAGGCGTGCGCGCTCCTCTCGAGTTCGCGCTTTAAGGGGTTCGAGGCTTGCCAGGTGTCGGCCGCCCGCGCCGAAGCTGTAGGCTCGCACCATCTTATGAAGGCGCAAAACCCCGTGTTCCTCGTCAGCGCGCGTGGTGCAGGTGGGGAAGGCGGCGCCCGGTGAGCACGACCATCCCGCGCTTCATGGTCGCTGCGCCCTCGAGCGGGAGCGGCAAGACGGTCGTTACGTGCGCGCTCCTGCGCGCGCTCGCGCGCCGCGGCCTTGCATGCGCGGCCTTCAAATGCGGCCCCGACTACATTGACCCGCTCTTTCATCGCCGCGTCGTGGGTGCGTGCTCGGGCAACTTAGACGGTTTCTTCACCGACGCCCCGACGCTGCGCGCCCTACTCGCACGCGGCGCCGCGGGCGCGGATGTCGCGGTGCTCGAGGGGGTCATGGGCTTCTACGACGGCATGGCGCCCGGCGTGGCCGACGCGAGCAGCTACCAGGTTGCGCGTGACACGGAAACGCCGGTCGTTTTAGTGGTGAACGGGCGCGGGGCGTCTTTATCGCTCGCCGCCGTAATCCGCGGCATCGCCGAGTTCCTGCCCTGTGCGAACGTGCGCGGCGTCGTGCTGAACAAGACGAGCGCCGCTGCCTGCGCCTACGCGGCGCCTGCGATCGAGAAGCACACGGGCGTCGCGGTTTTGGGTAATATCCCCGCCGACGAGGCGTTCTCGCTCGAAAGCCGGCATCTGGGGCTTGTGACCGCCGACGAAGTCAAGCAGCTCTCCGCGCGCATCGACAAGATGGCCGAGCTGGTGGAAAAGAGCGTCGACGTCGACCGCTTGCTCGAAATAGCGGCGACGGCACCCGATATCCGCGAGGAACCTTACCGGTTGGAGCCGATCACGGGAGCGCGGCCCATCGTCGCCGTCGCGCGTGACGAGGCGTTCTCGTTCTACTACGAGGAGAACCTGCGCGCGCTCGAGGACCTGGGTTGCGAGCTGGCCTTTTTCAGCCCCCTGTGTGATAGCGAGTTGCCCCGGGAGACAAGCGCCCTCTATCTGGGGGGCGGCTACCCGGAGCTCCATGCGCGGCAGCTCTCTGAGAACGCGTCGATGCGCGAGGCGGTGCGGCGCGCGGTGGAATCCGGCACGCCGACGGTCGCCGAATGCGGTGGGTTTCTGTATCTGCAGCGCGAAATCGCCGATAGCGAGGGGCGGCGCTGGCCTGTTGCGGGCGCCCTTGAGGGCGCAAGCGAGAACGGGGGAAGGCTGTTCCATTTCGGGTACGTGGATCTCACTTCCCAACGCGACGGGCTCTACGGGCCGCGCGGCACACGCATCCGCGCGCACGAGTTCCACTACTGGCAGTCCACCTGCCCGGGCGGCGACTTCTGGGCGCAGAAGCCCCGGCGCGACAAGGGCTGGCCGTGCATGACGACCACCCCGTCCCTGGTTGCGGGCTTCCCGCATGTGTACTATCCTGCGAACCCCGACGTTGCGCGCGCGTTCGCGTCTGCCGCAGCGTCGTTCGCAGAGAGGAGACGGCATGGTTGAAGCAACTGAAACCGCGCTTGCCTGCATCCGCGAGGAAGTCGAGCGCGCGTTCTCGTCGGCGCCGGGCGCCGTGCTCGAAGCCGCGCTCTCCCGGATCGCGCCCGCAGACGAGTGCGCCCGCGCCGCCGCGTACGCCGCGTGGGACTCCATCGCGCACCCCTTGGGGGGATTGGGCGACTTTGAAGACGCCGTCGCTTGTATCGCCGCAGCTCAGGGGAGCGCCGAGGTGGCCGAGTTTCCCCGTGCGCTCGCGGTATTCTTCTCCGACAACGGGGTTGTTGCCGAAGGCGTGTCGCAAAGCGGGCAAGACGTGACGCGAGCCGTCGCGCGCAACATGTGCGAGGGGGCCACGAGCGCCTGCCGCATGGCAGCGTTCGCGGGTGCCGAGGTCGTGCCCGTCGACGTGGGTATGGCCCGGGGCATAGAAGACGCGCGCATGGTGCGCGCGAACGTGCAGCGGGGGAGCGGTAACATCGCGCTCGGCTCCGCTATGTCTCGCGATGGGGCCGTGCGCGCGATTGAGGTCGGAATCGCCGTCGCGTGCGGGCTTGCCCGCGCCGGCGTGCGCCTTCTCGCCGCGGGCGAGATGGGCATCGGCAACACGACCACCTCGGCGGCGGTGGCCGCAGTGCTCATCCAGGCGGACGCGCGGAGTCTCGTCGGGCGCGGCGCGGGGCTCTCGGACGTCGCGCTCGCGCGCAAGCGCGACGTGGTCGAGCGCGCTATCGACGCGAACTCGCCCGATTCCGCCGACCCGATCGACGTGCTTTCGAAGGTGGGCGGCTTCGACCTCGCGGCGATGTGCGGCTTCTACCTGGGGGCCGCGGCCTCGAAGGCGCCGGCGCTCCTCGACGGGGTCATATCCTGCACGGCGGCCCTGTGCGCGGCGCGCCTGTGCCCCAACGCCTTGGGCTACCTCGTGGGCACCCACGCATCAAGCGAACCCGCAAGCCAGGAGCTCCTTCGCGAGCTCGGCATAAAGGCACCCCTCGACGCAGGCATGCACTTGGGCGAGGGCGCGGGCGCCATGGCGTATCTGCCCCTTCTGGATTCGGCGCTGCGCGTGTACCGGGATGGGAAGACGTTCACGGCGACTGGCATGGCTGCTTACGAGCATTTCGAGGCCGGGAAATGACGGTGTCGCTCGTCATCGGCGCCGCCGCGAGCGGCAAGAGCGCCTACGCCGAGTCCCTGTGCCTCGGGCACGACGGCCCCCGCGTGTACCTGGCAACGATGGATCCCTTCGGGGAAGAGGGCGCCCGCCGCATCGCGCGCCATCGGGCGCTGCGTGAGGGTAAGGGGTTTTCCACCCTCGAGCGCACGCGTGACGTGGGCGCCGCAGTGCCCGGGCTTCCGCGCGGCTGTACGCTTCTTTTGGAGGACGTGGGCAATCTGGTTGCGAACGAGCTCTTCGCGGAAGGCGGCTTGTCCCCACGTGACCCTGACGCTGCGGCGCGAGAGGTGCTCGGAGGTATCGAACGGCTCGCTCAGGCCGCTGCGTATACGGTGGTGGTCACCGTCGACGTGTTCGCCGATGGGATGCGCTACGATGAGGGGACCGAGGCATGGAGGCGCGCGCTCGCGCGCGTAAACGCGGGCGTGGCGGCGCTGGCCGACCGCGCAGTCGAAGTGGTATGCGGGATTCCCGTGTGGATGAAAGGCGAAGGACCTACAAGGTGAAGATAGCAGAGGCAATCGGCGCGGCGTTCGGAACGTTCTCGCGCATCCCCGTCCCGAAATCGGCTTGGACCGATTTCGGGTCAACCCATGCTCTTGCCGCGTTTCCCCTGGTGGGCCTTGCGGAAGGCTTACTCATGACGGCGTGGGGGCACGTGGCGAACCTGCTCGGCGTGCCCGCGACCATCGTCGCGGCTGTGCTCGTGGCGCTGCCTGTGGCGGTGACGGGAGGCATCCACCTAGACGGGCTCTGCGACACCTCCGATGCGCTTGCAAGTTGGGCCCCGCGCGAGCGAAAGCTCGAGATCATGCACGACCCGCGGGCGGGCGCCCTCGGGGTCATCGGTGTTGTCGTGTACCTTATTCTGCAGTTTTCCCTGTTCACCGCGCTGCCGCTTACGGCGGGGACGTTCCTCGCGCTTCTGTGCTCGCTCGTGTTCTCCCGCGCGCTTTCGGGGCTCGCCGTAGAATGCTGGCCTGCCGCGCGGGCGGACGGCATGGCCGCGGGGCTCTCGCCTTCGAAGAAGCGCGCGGCGATCGTTGTGCCGCTTTGCGCTTTCGCTGCGGCTTCGGCTGCAGGGATGGTCGCGTGCGCTCAGGCCGTCGGCGCCCTTATGGCGGTGGCGGGGCTTTTGGCGCTCGCGTGGTACCGCCATGTTGCCCTGTCCCGCTTCGGCGGGGTGACGGGGGATTTGGCCGGATGGTTTCTGCAATGGGCCGAGCTCGTGATGCTTGCCATGCTGGTGGCGGGGGGTATGCTCCTATGATTCTCGTGGTAGGTGGCGCGCATTCGGGGAAGAGGACCTTCGTGCGCGAAAAGCTCGGGTTCGCGGCGGACAATTTCGTCGACGCGGCGCAGCTTGCGGAGGGCGGCGTGCCCGCGGCTTTTGCCGGCCGTGTCGCGTACCGTGCTGAGGAACTCGTACGCGCGCTCGACGCTGACCGGGCGCTCGAGCGGCTGATCGGCTTCGACGCAGTGATTCTGCCCTTGGTCGGCTCGGGGGTCGTCCCCATGCGTGCGGAAGACGCCCAATGGCGCGAGCGCGCGGGGCGCCTAGGATGCGCGCTCGCTGCGCGCGCCGACGTCGTCGTGCGCATGACGTGCGGGATTCCCCAGGTCATCAAAGGAAACCTTGCCGATGCTCCTCGAGGGACGCAGGGCGCGGGCGCGCCTTTGGAGGTCGTCTTCGTGCGCCATGGTGCCACGGCGGGCACGGAAGACCATCGCTACAGCGGGGCGGGCACCGACGAGCCCCTGTCGAGCGCGGCCGAGCGCGCTTTGCGCGACCTCGCGTGCGATCGTGACGTGTTCCGTGTTATCACGAGCGGCATGGCCCGCACCGACCAGACGGCGCGCATCCTCTTCCCGAACGCGGAGCTTATGGCGTGCCCCGGTCTGCGCGAGATGGATTTCGGTGACTTCGAGGGGCGAAGCGCCGCCGAGCTTAAAGAGGATGTGCGCTACCACGCCTGGGTAGACTCCTGGTGCGAGACGCGCTGCCCGCATGGCGAGGGCAAGAGCGATTTCACCCGCCGCGTCGTCGCGGCGTTTCGGGAGGCGTGCGAATCGGAGCGCGCCCAGGGGAGTGGGCGCGCCGTCTTCGTCGTTCACGCGGGTACCGTGAAAGCGCTACTCTCCGAGCTAGCTGTCCCGAAAATGGGATATTTCGACGTGCATACCGAGCCGGGCGGCGCATGGGCCGCCACCTGGGATGGGCGCTGCCTTCGCGACGTTCGCCCCGCTTCGGGGGGCGATGCTCGGTGATGACGATTCTTGCCGTCGCCGCCGGGTTCGCGGCCGACCTTGCCTTCGGCGACCCGCGCTGGCTTCCCCATCCCGTCGTCGCCATGGGGCGCGCGATCACGTGGGCCGAAGGCCGCCTTCGAGGCGCATTCCCGCAAACGTCCGCGGGCACGCGTGCCGCAGGGCTTGTGCTCGCCGTGGCGCTTCCGCTTGCGTGTGGGCTTTTGACCTGGGGTATCCTACATCTTTGCGGCATGGTTCACTCCGGCTTGCGCTTCGTGGCCGAGGCATGGGCGAGCTATCAGGTTCTCGCGACATGCGAGCTGCGCCGCCAGAGCCTGGCCGTGGCCCACGCGTTCTCGAAGGGCGGCCTTGTCGCGGCGCGCGAAGCCGTCGGGCTCATCGTGGGACGCGACACGTCTGTTCTCGACGAGCAGGGCGTCGCGCGCGCCGCCGTGGAAACGGTGGCGGAGAACGCGAGCGACGGCGTCATCGCGCCACTTTTCTACCTTATGATCGGGGGTGCGCCCTTGGGCATGGCGTACAAGGCGGTGAACACGCTCGACAGCATGGTGGGCTACAAAAACGAGCGCTACATCGACTTCGGTCGCGCCTCGGCGCGCCTCGACGATGCGGTGAACTGGATTCCCTCGCGCTTATCGGCCCTGTTCATGATCGCCGTGTGCCCGATCGTCGGGCTCGACGCGCGCGGGGCGGCGCGCATCTGGCGCCGCGACAGGCGTCGCCATGCGAGCCCCAACTCGGCGCAGACCGAGTCAGCGTGTGCGGGCGCGCTCGGGCTGCGCCTGGCAGGACCCGCGGTGTATTTCGGCAAGCTCGTTGAGAAACCGACGATAGGCGACGCGTCCCGCGAAATCGAGTGGGGCGACATCGCCCGGGCGACAAGGCTCATGCTCGCCGCGTCCGTATGCGCGCTCGTCGTCTTCGGCGCCGCGCGCGCGGCGGTCGTGCTCGCCTTGGGGGCGATGGCATGAGGGAAGACCACGCCGCGCTCCGGGCTGCCGGGGGAATCCTGCGCGCCCGTACGCATGGGGGCAGCGCGCAATCGCTCGGCATCGGTTGCGAAGGGGGCGCCTCCGATCTCATCGACTTCTCGGTGAACGTGAATCCGGCAGGCCCCTCGCCGCGCGCCGTCGCCGCAGCTTGCAAGTCGCTTTCTCGAATCGACGCCTACCCCGATAGGGAAAGTCTTGCCCTCGTTCGCGCCCTAGCGCGCGCCCAGGGCATTCCCGAAGATACTATCGTCTGCGGCGCGGGCGCGTCCGATATCATCTGGCGGCTCGCCGCGGCGGTGCGCCCGAAACGCCTCGTCGTGTGCGCGCCGACGTTCTCTGAATATGCGGAGGCGGCATCGTACTACGGCGCATGCGTGCAGGAGTTCCCGCTCTCCGAAGCGGACGACTTCGACGTGCCCGCCTCCTTCGCCCACGCGATCGAGGGGCCGGGAGACGTGGCGTACCTCTGCAATCCGAACAACCCGACGGGGCGCCTCGTCGACCCCCGCGTGATCGATGCCGCGGCTTGCCGCTGCGAGCAGGCGGGCGCGCTGCTCGTCGTGGATGAGTGCTTCCTCGGATTCGCGCCCGACGCCCGCGAAAGGAGCGTGGCCGCACGCGCCGCGTGTTCGCGCCATGTGGCCGTGCTCTCCGCGTTCACCAAGCTCTACGGAATGGCGGGGTTGCGGTTGGGATATCTGATCAGTGGAAACGCCCAACTCATCGAGGGGATTCGCCGGGCGGGGCAGGCGTGGCCCGTCTCCTCGGTCGCCGAGGCCGCGGGCATCGCCGCCCTGGAAGACGTCGAATACGTCTCACGCACGCGCGATGTATTGGCGGGCGAGCGAGCGTGGCTTTCCCACGAGCTCTCCTCGCTCGGGCTTTCCGTCGTGCCGTCGGATGCGAACTTCCTTTTAGTCCGCACGCCGGCGAAAGACTTCCCCGAGCGCCTGTATAAACAGGGGGTTTTGGTCCGCACGTGCGACTCGTTTTCGGTACTGTCCCGTTTCTGGTGCCGCGTCGCGGTGCGCACGCGCAAGGAGAATGCCCGGCTTGCGATGGCGTTCAGCCGCGCGCTTCGGGCGGAAGGCGCATCGGGCGAAGGCGAACCCGACGAACGGGGCTGCGCTTCTTGCAGCGGCGCTATGGCGGGCGCGTATGGCCGAGGCTCGACGAAGGAGGTCGATACCCGTGGGTAGGGCGAAGCCCATCATGATCCAGGGCACCATGTCGAACGCGGGGAAGAGCCTGCTTGCGGCGGGGCTGTGCCGTGTGCTTTCGCAGGACGGCCTGCGCGTGGCTCCCTTCAAGAGCCAGAACATGGCGCTCAACAGCGGTGTCACGGCCGACGGGCTCGAGATGGGGCGCGCCCAGATCATGCAGGCCGAGGCGTGCAGCATCGCGCCCGACGTGCGCATGAACCCCATCCTGCTCAAGCCCGAAAGCGGCCACCGAAGCCAGCTCATCGTGGCCGGCAAGGAGCAGGGAGCCTTCGCTGCGAGGGACTACTTCGCGCGAAAGAAGGCGCTCATGCCGCAGATTTTGGAGGCGTTCGATTCGCTCGCGGAGGAAAACGACGTCATCGTTATCGAGGGCGCCGGCAGCCCCGCCGAAATCAACCTTGCCGAAAACGACATCGTCAACATGGGGCTCGCGCGCGCCGTGTCCTCCCCCGTGCTGCTCGCGGGCGACATCGACCCAGGCGGGGTGTTTGCCCAGCTTTACGGCACGGTCGCGCTCCTTGCGCCCGAGGACCGCGCGCTTTTGCGGGGGCTTGTAGTAAATAAGTTCCGCGGCGATGTAGAAATCCTGCGCCCGGGTTTGGCCCCGCTTGAGAAGATGTGCGGGGCCCCCGTCGTGGGGATCGTGCCGTATCTTACGCTCGACCTGGACGACGAGGACTCGCTCGCGTCGCGCCTATCTGCCCGCGAGGCGCGCGGCGTCATCGACGTCGCCGTCGTGCGCCTTCCGCATCTGTCGAACTTCACCGACTTCGACCCGCTTTCGCGCGTGCCCGGCGTAGGCGTGCGCTACGTTTCCTCGACGACCGATCTGGGCCGACCCGACCTGGTGGTGCTCCCCGGCTCGAAGACCACGCTCGACGACGCGCGCTGGCTTGCGGCTAGCGGCATCGGAGCCTGTGTACGCGCGCTTTCGGGTGCGGGCACGCCGGTGCTCGGCATATGCGGAGGCTACCAGCTTTTGGGTGACGAGCTTTCCGACCCGCACGGCAGGGAAGGCGCTGGCACCGCGCGCGGGCTCGGGCTCATCCCTGCAAGTACGGTGTTCAGGGAGGAAAAGCGCCTCGCCCAGTCGGAGCTGCGCATCACAGGCGCCCAAGGCGCGTTCTCGGTGTGGAACGGCATGACGGCTCGCGGGTACGAGATCCACGACGGCGAAACGATCGTCTCCTGCGCCCCTGCGGGCACGATTGGCGGCAAACCAGAAGGCGCGGCCTGCGGAAACGTGTTTGGAACCTATCTCCACGGCCTGTTCGACGAACCGGGGGTGGCGCTCGCCCTCGCGCGCTCGCTCGCGCGCATGCGTGGCCTGCCCGAGAGCGTCGTGGGTGCTGCGGGCGCGGCGTCCGCGGCCGATCACCGTGCGCGCGAGTTCGACCGCCTGGCCGACTCCGTGCGCGGGGCGCTCGACATGGAGTATGTCTACCGCATTATCGAGGAGGGCGTATGATCCACGTGTATCATGGCGACGGCAAAGGCAAGACCACGGCGGCGATGGGCCTCGCCCTTCGCATACTCGCCGCAGGCCGCCGCGTCGTCGTCGTGCAGTTCCTGAAAGACGGCGAAAGCGGGGAGGTGCGCCTGCTCGCCGAGCATTTCGGCGTGCCCGTGTTCGCGGGGAAGGCGTCGGACAAGTTTACCTGGTCCATGACGTCGGAAGAACTTGCCGCGACGCGCGAGCTGCACGATGGGAACCTCGCTTCCGCGCTCGCCGAGCTCGAGGGCGCGCAGGAGGGGCTGCTCGTGCTCGACGAGGCGCTCGACGCGCTTTCGAAGGGGCTTGTCGACGAGGCGCTCGTGGACCGCGCGCTCGATATGTCCGCGCGCGGCGTCGAAGTAGCGCTCACCGGGCGCGCGCCTTCCCGCAAGATCGTGGAGAAGGCCGACTACATAACCGAGATGCGGTGCGAGAAACACCCCTACGAGCAGGGGATATGTGCAAGGGAAGGAGTGGAGTACTAGATGGATTCCAAGGAGATGGCGCCCGGCGACATCGAGCGGCGCAGCTTTGAGATCATCACCGAAGAGCTCGGCGGCCGCACGTTCCCGCCGCTCGAAGAGCCCGTCGTGAAGCGCGTCATCCACACCACTGCTGACTTCTCGTACGCCGATTCCCTCGTGTTCACCCATGACGCCGCGCACTGTGCGCTCGACGCATTGCGCGCAGGGGCCACGGTGCTCACCGACACGAACATGGCGCTCGCAGGCATAAGCAAGCCCGCGCTCGCGAAGCTCGGCTGCAAGGCCGTGTGCTATATGGCCGACCCTGATGTCGCCGCGGCTGCGCGCGCCGCGGGCACGACTCGCGCCGTTGCGAGCATGGACAAAGCTTGCGGCATCGAGGGTCCGCTCATCGTGGCCGTCGGCAACGCTCCCACAGCACTTCTGCGCCTCGCCGAGCTTATGGACGCGGGGAAGATCGCGCCCGCGCTCGTCGTTGGGGTGCCGGTCGGGTTTGTGAACGTGGTCGAGGCGAAAGAGGAGCTACTCGCGCGACGCGTGCCGGCCATCGTCGCGAGGGGTCGCAAGGGCGGCTCGACCGTGGCGGCTGCCATTATGAACGCGCTGCTCTACCAGATCACGCGCCCAGGGGGCCCGAAGTGACGGCGCCCGCATCCGCGCCGGCGCTGCGCATCTTCGCCGGCACCACCGAGGGCCGCCTTCTGTGCGAATGGGCGAGCGGGGCGGGCATCCCCGCCCGTGCCTACGCGGCAACCGATTACGGAGGCGAGCTTTTGGGCGAGCTTCCGGGTATCGAGGTGCATGCGGGCAGGCTCGACGAGGCCGACATGGAGCGCGAGCTTTCCGGCGCGCACATCGTCGTCGACGCCACGCACCCCTACGCTACGCTCGCAAGCGGCAACATCCGGGCCGCTTCGCTCGCCGTGGGTGCACGATGCCTGCGCCTTGCGCGCCCGGCCGAGGCGCTGCCCAAAGGCGTCGTGTCGGTCGCGTCGATCGCCTGCGCGGCGCGCTTTCTCTCCGAGAACCCGGGTCGCGCGCTTCTCGCGACGGGGAGCAAGGAGCTTGCTCCCTACACGCGCGTCGCCGATTTCGCGGAGCGCTTCTTCGTGCGTGTGCTCCCGCTGCCCGGCGCTATAACGAAGTGCATCGACGCGGGGTTTTCGCCGTCGCACGTCATCGGCATGCAGGGGCCCTTCACCCGCGAGCTCAACGAGGCGATGCTTCGGCAGGTGGGCGCCCAGTGGCTTGTGACCAAGGACTCGGGAACCGTAGGCGGCACGGCCGAGAAGCTCGCCGCCGCGCGCGACGTGGGAGCGCGCTGCATCGTGGTCGCCCGTCCCGCCGAGGGAGGCGGCGCCCTTTCGCTTCGGGAAGTGGAAGACGCGCTCTTACGGGAGCTCGCGCGCTAGGCGCTCTAATTCACCGCAACTTGTTGGTGGTGACTTACTGGTAGCGTAGGCATTCCACCGGGTCGAGCTTTGCGGCGCGTCGAGCGGGGTAGAAGCCAAAGATTACGCCGATGCCGACCGATACGGCAAACGCGATCAACACGGTCGTAATGGAGAAGCTTGGCGTGATCGTCCCGGTGGCTCCAAACTCGCTCATGATGCCCGAGCTTGCGGCAAAGAACGTGAGCCCCCAGGCCAGCAGATAGCCAATCAGGACACCTAGCAGTCCGCCGGTGACGCACAGCGCCGAGGATTCGGCCAAAAACTGCGCAGTGATATCGCGACGACTTGCGCCCAGAGCGCGGCGGATGCCGATCTCGCGGATGCGCTCCGTTACGTTGGTAAGCATCATATTCATAATGCCGATACCGCCGACAAGCAGCGAGATGCTGGCGACAGCACCCATGATGAGCGAAAACGCGCCCATAAAGGAGTTGAGTGCATCGATGGCGCTTTTCATGGAGGTCGCCGATACACTGTTGTACTCATCCTCCTCCTCGATGCCCTTCATCGCGCGCACCTTGGACTCGATGGTCTTGCAGAGCTCATCCATGTCCGTGCCCTCGGCGGCGAGCGCCGTCACGCTGGGGAATGAAGGATTCTCGTCGCCAAACAGCCCGGAGATGGTTTCGCGTGGCATATACAGCGTGAGCGAGCTCATGGAGTCGCTCACGCCATCAATCACGCCTACAATCTGCACCTCGCCGTTGGACACCTTGATGGTTTTCCCCAGCGCATCCTGTTCGTTGCCGTAAAGCTGATCGGCTCCGCCGCGACTGATGAGCGCCACGCGCGAGCCTGATTGAGACTCGGCCTGGGAATAGGTACGCCCCGCAACGAGCTTGCTGGCCCCCACGGCGTCGAGCATGTCGCTATCGACACCCTGCGCCATGACGGTATAGCTTTTATCGCCGGTCTTGTACTCGGTATAAGCGCTGTCGACAATGCCGATCTGCTCTATCTGCGGCACCAGTTTTTGAAGCTTCTGAACGTCAGAATCGGTGAGTTCTTGCGACGAATAGATCTGAACCATACGAGCTGCATTGAGGCCTAGGCTGTTGACCAGGCTGTTTTGGATGCCGCCGATGAGCGAGGTCATGGCGATGACCGAGGCTATGCCAATGACGATGCCCAGGATGGTGAGCAGGCTGCGACCCTTGTTGGCCTCGAGCGAGTGAAGGGCTTCCTGGATGAGATCGCGGGCGCTCATGCCATCTCTCCTTTCGGCGGGTTGACGGAGGCGGAAATCTTGGGCAGGCTATCTACGGCGCTGCGCAGGGTCTTCGGTGCATGTGGAATATACGCGCCGTCGTGGATGCGGCCGTCGCGGATGGTCACGGCGCGGTCGGCTTCGGCGGCAATGCCGGGGTCGTGCGTGATAAGCACGATGGTTTTGCCGCGCTCCTGGAGCTTATGGAAGGTCTCCATCACAAGCGCTCCAGTGGCGGAGTCCAGGTTTCCCGTCGGTTCGTCCGCCAAAATGATGGGCGGGTCATTAACGAGGGCGCGCGCGATGGCGACACGCTGCATCTGGCCGCCCGAGAGCTCGGATATGCGGTGGTCCCAGTGGTCGACCGGTAGCGTGACGGCCTGTAGCGCGTGCACGGCGCGCATCTCGCGCTGGCTACGGGGCACATTGGTGTAGGCCAGCGGCAGCATAACGTTTTCGATAACCGACAGGCGCGGCAGCAGGTTGAAGCTCTGAAAGACAAAGCCAATGCTCAGGGCGCGAACTTCGGTGAGCTCGTCATCATCGAGCTCGGCCACGTTGAGCCCTTTCAGGTAATAGTCACCCGCCGTCGGTTTATCCAGGCAGCCTAGGATGTTCATGAGCGTTGATTTGCCCGAGCCCGAGGGGCCAGTGATAGCGACGAATTCGCCGGGATTTACCGCCAGGCTCACGTTGCGCAGGATGTGGGCGCAACCTGCCTCGCTCTCAAAGATGCGGTGCACGTTGCGGATGTCGATAACGGGACGCATTACATGTCCTCATCGGCAGACATACTGCCCGAATCCGCGCTGTAGCCGCCGTCAGCCGTTGCGTCCGCTCCGGTGTCCATGACGAGCGTGTCGCCATCGCGCAGCTTGGTAACCGGCACGTTGGGGTTGATCTCGTTGCCCTGGTCGTCGCGCTTGACCTGTGTCTTGCCGACTACGGCTTCGTTGTCGTTTTGCGTCACGACGGCCACCTTCACGCGATGGGTTTGCTTGCCCTCGTCATCGGTTGCCACGTTGACGTAATAGTGTTCGCCGTCTTCGGTCATGAGCGCCATCGTCGGCACCATCACCACGTCGTCGAGCTGCTCGGTCACCACCGATACCTCGGCCGTCATGCCCGGCTTCAGGCGCGCGTCGGGCGCCTCGATGAGGATGTCGACGTTAAAGGTTACGCTGCCGCCGCCACCGTTGGCGGCATCGGAGTTTGCCACCGACGCGATAGCCGTGACGGTGCCCTGGCTCACGATATCGGGAAACGCGGGATACGTGACGTTGGCGCTCTGTCCAACGGCGATCTTGGCGATGTCCTTTTCGCCCACCTGCACGGTCACCTTCATCTTAGATAGGTCGGCGATCTGCATGCACTGCTTGCCGCCGCTCGTATCGCTTTCGCCCATGATCATGCCGCCTGTTACCGTGGCGCCCACCTTGGCGTTGAGCTCCACGATGCTACCCGAGCTCGGGGCCGTGACCGTGCGACTGGCGGCCTTGGCGTTCGCCTGGTCTAGGTTTGCCTGGGCCGATGCGAGGCTGCGCTGCGCGGCCGATACGGCGTTCGTGTCCGCCGATGCGGCGGAGACGCCAGCCGCTGCGGAAGCTCCATCGGCGTCCGTCGTCGGGGTGGCCTGCGCGGCGGTTGCGGCTTTCTGCGCGTTGGCGAGGTCTTCCTGAGCGGCTGCAACTGCACGCTGCGCCTCGGCAACGTTGCGATCGAGCTCGTCATTTTTAATGGTCATAAGCACGTCGCCCTCGTTGACGGATTGGCCTGCCTGCACGTTGATCGAATCGACCGTGCCGTCGACAGAAGGGGTGACCACTGAGGACGAAATGGGTTTGAGCTGGCCTTTCGCCTCGACCGTTGTGGTAAACGTACCCTCGGTCACCATGTCGGTCACAGGCCCACTAGCGCCCTGTGGCTGAGCATTGATAACCAGGGTTGCGGCAATGGCAATGAGCGCGATGGCACCCACGACGCCGGCGGCAATACCGCGTCGAATCAGCTTTTTGCGTCGACGATCGGCACGTTTTGCCTTGAGCTTGGCATATGCCTCTTCATCGGAAATCTCGGCCGTATCGTTCGCGCGTCCGCTCTGCTTGTCGGCATATACGTTTGAAATCAGAGGAATCGTTTCGGTGGCACCTTCGGGCGTGCGCTCGGTATCATCTGGGCCTGGGGTGATCGTGGGGACATTCGGCATAGCGTCTCCTTTATAGAAAGAACCTCGATAATTATATGCGCCCACCGGTTGGGGCGGCCGCATAGGACGGTTTCTTTCGGAACTGTTAGATTGGTCGCAGCGGTTCCACCTTGTAGGAATGCGTGCGTTGCACTACGAGTGGACAACCACGCACAGGCCGACTTTGATGCAGTCGTGAAGTGCCTTGGCGTCTGCCAGGCGCAGGTTGATGCAACCATGGCTGCCGCACCACTTGTACGACTCGGCATTATCGAAGCTCTTGTCGTTTTGCCATGTAGCGTCGTGGAAGCCGATCATATTGCCCTCAAACGGCATCCAGTAGCTCACCGGGCTCTCGTATTTGGGCTTACCGGTCTCGGGGTCCTTGGCTCCGATCAGGGTGCTGCCACCGTCGTTGCTGTTGATCTGCCACACGCCCTCGGGGGTGGCGTCTTCGCCCGGTTTGCCGGAAATAAAGTTGGCCTCCCAAACGATATTACCGTTCTCGTCATAGTAGCGCGCGTGCTGCTCGGACAGGTCGACGTCGATGTATGCCTTCCAGTCGGGCTCTCCCTTTGCGGTAAAGGTGTCGGCCTTCTGGGAGTACTTGATCTCGATTTCGCCGGTCTGCTTGTTGCTAATGGCGTCCTCGACCTGCTTGGCGAGCGAGCTGCTGTCGATGGACCAACCAAAGTCACCGCCTTCGACGGCGCACTGCTTGCCATCGGCGCGCGTCCACCAGCGAGTGGAGCCCACGGTATTAAAGCCGTTGGCGAGCTCGGCTGCCCAGCTGCTGATCTGCGACGTATCGAGCGTGGGGTTGGCTGGATCGGCAAAGCTGATCCACTGCAGCACGGAGCTGCCATCAACTTTGCCGGCATCCTCGCCGTTGAGCTTGAGGGTCACGTTGACGCCCAGGAAGTTGTTGGCGGCATCACATGCGGCCTGAATCTGATCATCGGTCAGCGTTCCATTGAGCGGCTCATAGGCATCGTTGCCGAGCTTGGAAAGATCTACGGTCTCGGCCAGCGAGGCAAGCTCGAGCTCGGCATACTTAATGACATGCTCGCGGTTGAGTTTTTCGTTGGAGCGCGCCTTCTCGACGGTAAACTTGCCGGCCTGCTCGTCATAGGAGCTATTGGCCTCGAACGTGCCCGAACGGCCCTCGTTAAACTCGTCGATGGCGTCGCCCAGATCCTTCTCAAACTTCTTTTGGTCAAAGGTGTCGGAGAGCATGGACAGGTCGACGTCTTGATCAAGATCGACTTCGTTGGAGGTAGCGGTTGTTTTGGTCTTGCCGCTTAAGGATTCCACAAGGCGGACCGGCCAAATAAAGGCTTCGTTGTGGCTGATGATTTCTTTTGCAGCAGCTTCGCCGTCGACGATGGGTTCATCGGACTCGGGCTGATAGGTCCAGCTAAAGTCATCGCCTGTCACGGCGAGCTTATAGTGCTTCCATGCCGAATTGACCTTGGTAGCGGCAGACGAAGCGTTGGAGAATGAGACGTCGACGCCGGCGATGGTGGTGTTGGGGTAGGCTACCTGCGAAAATGCTACGACGCCTACGATATAGACAATGACGATTGGACCCAGGACGACAAAGAGCGTCGTCTTTTTGCCCGACTTATTGTTCTCGGCGGGTTTGCGCGCGGGGCCACGATCGCCTCGAGCGTGCGTGGGCGGCTGCTTGGGCGCATTGCCGTTTGCCTGGCGCTGCTGACGTTGTTGACGCTGTTGGTTCGGGCGTTGGGAAGCGTTTGCTGCACTACGCTGCTGACCGTGGCTCGGCGCGATAGGACGCGGCGACTGAACGCCGCCGGTGTGCCTGCTCGGCTGCTGCGGATCGGGAATCAGTTGAGTTCGATCGTTTTGCGACATCGTATGCATATCCTTCGATTTTCGCCTTGCGGTTCATCGTGTTTTTACTGGGCTTGCATTATAGCGATTGCCCTGCTGTTTGTGGTACGGAAACGGTGGCATTCAAAAGAGGTGGGACATTTGTCCCACCTTTGAGTTTTTCTTTGCCGCTATCCGCACACACCGCATTTTGCACAGGCCGAAAGTGCGGCCGGAGCCTGCGCGATGCCGCCCTTTGCCGTCTCTCGCAGCGTGGCCGGCAACGCGTGACCCACCGAGAGCATGACATGTGCCATCTGGTCAAACGGCACCAGGCTCTTAATGCCTGCGAGGGCGAGTTGTGCCGAGCTAAAGGCCGCTGCCACGCCGATGGCGTTGCGGTTTTGGCAGGGCACCTCCACGAGGCCACCGACGGGGTCACAAACGAGGCCCAGCAGGTTACTCAGCGCGATGGAACTGGCGTCGAGCGCCTGCTCGGGCGTGCCGCCGAGCATCTGCACCAGCGCGGCGGCTGCCATGGCGGCGGCGCTTCCCACCTCGGCCTGGCATCCGCCCTCGGCGCCGGCGACGCAGGCACTCGTGGTGAGGTTGAGGCCGATGGCGGCTGCGCAGTAGAGCGCGTCCATGACCTGCTCGTCGTCGAGCCGAAGGTGATCGGCAAGCGCCAGCACGCAGCCGGGCACAACACCCGCGGAGCCTGCCGTGGGGGCGGCGACGATCACTCCCATCGTGGCGGAGCGCTCGAGCACGGCCATCGCGCGGGCCACGGCGTCGGTCTGGACGACGCCCATCAGGCTTGCACTCAAATCGTTGCGGCCGGTGGCATCGACGAGCTTGGCCTCGCCGCCGATAAGCCCGCCGAGCGAGCGCTGGGGATTAGCGATGGGGGCCGTGGTCTCCTCGCGCATGACGTCGAGCACGCGGCGCATGGCGGCGGCGGCGTGTTCCTCGCCGGTAAGGCGCGCCTCGCGCACGGCCATGACGGCGCCGATGCTGAGTCCCAGCTCCTCGCATGCGTCGAGCAGTTGCTCGCCGTCGTCGAAGATCTCCTTGGCCGAGACGCCGGGGGAGAGCGATGATGCCGAGCCGGGGAGCTCAATAAAGGTGGCGTAGCCGACATTGTCGAGTTTGCGCAGCATCGGGATGACGGTGTCGTCGGGCGTGCCGTCGGTCTCAAAGACGGAGTAGGCCTGGCCGCCCACTTCGGTGCGGTAGGTACGGCAGAAGGCGATGTTCACGTGCGCGTAGGCGAGCAAGTTGGTAAGCGCGGCGAGCACGCCGGGGACGTCCTGGTGCGCCACGAAGAGCGTGGAGTACATGCCCGAGATGTCGACGCCGACGCCGTTGATGCGGCTGATACGCATCTTGCCGCCGCCCAGGCTCTCGCCGCGGACCTGCGCCGTAGCGCCCCTGTCGTCGACCATCTCGATATCGACGGTGTTGGGGTGGATGGAGGCGTCGTCGCCCTTGATGTCAAAGTGATAATCGAGGCCCTGCTCGCGCGCGAGGTCGAAGGCCTGCTTGATATTCTCGTCGTCGGTGTCGAGGCCCAGGATGCCCGCAACGAGCGCGCGGTCGGTGCCGTGGCCGCGGTAGGTATGGGCAAAGGAGTTCCACAGGCCAAAGGTGACCTTTGTGATGCGGCCCTCGAGCAGGCTGGCGGCCACCTGTGCGCACCGCAGGGCGCCGGCGGTGTGCGACGAGCTGGGGCCGACCATGACGGGTCCCAAGATCTCGAATGCCGAGGTCGTAGCTAGTGTTTGCGGCTTGCCTGCCATGGCTGCTCCTTTGCCTTGTCTCGTCGTCCCGAGGGGCGGGGCATACTCTGTCCCGCCGTTCCGAGGGCTTTAGTATTTGGTCGCCTGCTCGGACAGTCCTGCTCGCACGGAGGCCACATTAAGTGGCCTCCGGCTCGTGCGGAACTCGCGATCGACCAAATACTAAAGCCCTCGGAACTTAGGATACATGGTAGAGGCACGCTTGCTGCAAAATTCATCGGCTGGGGACCTATTCTGCGTCCCATGTCGACTCATCTTCCCCACCGGTTAATAAAAAAGAGGTACCGGTTGTTCCGGTACCTCTTTTTGTGCGTTTCTATGTGGCCGCAGCTATTTTCGCTGGCTTACAGGCCGCAGGCTGCTTTGAGTTCTTCGACTCGATCGGTCTTCTCCCAGGTGAAGTCGGCGTCTTCGCGGCCGAAGTGGCCGTAGGCTGCCGTCTTCTCGTAGATCGGTCGACGCAGGTCCAGGTCGCGGATGATCGCGCCCGGGCGCAGGTCGAAGGTCTTCTCGACGGCCTCGACGATCTTGTCCTCGGCAACATGCGCCGTACCGAAGGTATCGACCATTATCGACAGCGGCTTGGACACGCCGATGGCGTAGGCCAGCTCGACCTCGCAGCGGTCGGCCAGGCCGGCGGCCACCACGTTCTTGGCGACCCAGCGCGCGGCGTATGCGGCGGAGCGGTCGACCTTGGTGCAGTCCTTGCCGCTAAAGGCGCCACCACCGTGACGGCCGTAGCCGCCGTAGGTGTCGACGATGATCTTGCGGCCGGTCAGGCCCGTGTCGCCCATGGGGCCGCCCACGACAAAGCGACCGGTGGGATTCACATAGATGTCGGCGTTGTCCCACGGCATGTTCTCGGCAGCCATGACGGGGGCGATGACGTGCTCGATGAGATCGTCCTTGATCTTGCCCATGTCCTCGATCTCGGCGGCGTGCTGCGTGGAGATGACGATGGTCGTGACCTCGACGGGCTTGCCGTCCTCGTAGCGCACCGTGACCTGGGTTTTGCCGTCGGGGCGCAGGTAGGGCAGGGTGCCGTCGTGACGCACGGCGGCCAGGCGCTCGGCCAGGCGGCTCGCCAGGTAGTGCGGCATGGGCATGAGGGTCTTGGTCTCGTTGGAGGCATAGCCAAACATCATGCCCTGGTCGCCGGCGCCGATCAGGTCGATCGGGTCGGTGGTGACGCCGGTCTGGGTCTCGAAGGACTCGTCGACGCCTTGGGCGATATCGGGCGACTGCTCGTGGATGAGGCTCATAACGCCGCAGGTATCGCAGTCAAAACCGAACTTTGCACGGTTGTAGCCAATGCGGCGGATAACGCCACGGACAATTTCCTGCACATCGACGTAGGCCTGGGTGCGGATCTCGCCGGCAACGATGACGGTGCCGGTGGTCACGAGGGTCTCGCAGGCGCAGCGGACGTTCTCGACGTTGGCGGGCACGCCGTTGGGCGCAATGTAGCCCTGCTCCTGCAGCTCTATTTCTTTAGCGAGGATTGCGTCGAGGACGGCGTCACTGATCTGGTCAGCGATCTTATCGGGATGACCTTCGGTCACCGACTCCGACGTAAAGACAAAGGACCCGTGTTGGGGTGGGATGGAACGAAGTTCTTCTGACATGATTGTCCTTTCAAAAACGTGTCCCGGCGACCGTTACCATTCCGCCAGGCTCTCTATGCAAGGGCACATCATAGCGCGTAAATCAAACATTCACACCCTTTCCGCACCTACTCATTGGGGACAGACTTAAATGACCAGCCTTACCTAAATGCCAACAGGTTGCCAAAGACTGGTCATTTAAGTCTGTCCCCAATGAGTGAGTCGGTGCCCTTTGTGCGGAGGTTGCTTTGATGCTTTATACTGGTGCGGTTAGACATCCATCCTGCAATCGAGGAGATATCCATGGCATCAGACGTTCGCGTCCGCTTTGCACCCTCACCGACGGGCAAGCTGCACATCGGCGGCGCTCGCACCGCTATCTATAACTGGGCTTTCGCCCGCGCAAACGGCGGCACGTTCATCCTGCGCATCGACGACACCGACCCTACCCGCTCCACCGATGAGAACACGCAGATCATCCTGCGCGCCATGCGTTGGCTTGGCCTGGACTGGGATGAGGGCCCCGAGGTAGGCGGCGACTTTGGCCCCTACGCCCAGACTGAGCGCTTGGACCTGTACAAGCAGGCCGCCCAGAAGCTTTGGGACGAGGGCAAGGCCTATCCCTGCTTCTGCACCAAGGAGCAGCTCGATGCCGACCGCAAGGCCGCGCAGGAGCGCAAGGACCCCTTCCAGGGCTATCAGCGCCGTTGCCGCGATCTTGATCCCGAGGAGGCCCGCCGTCGCATCGAGGCCGGCGAGTCCTACGTCCTGCGTATTAAGGTGCCCGAGGACCGCGGCGACGTCGTCATCCACGACGCCGTCCACGGCGAGGTGACCTTCGACGCCAAGGAGCTCGACGACTTTGTCATCTTCCGCTCCGATGGCACGCCCACGTATAACTTCGCGACCGTCGTCGACGACGCCATGATGAAGATCACCCATGTCATCCGCGGCGACGACCACCTGTCCAACACCCCGCGTCAGGTCATGGTCTACGAGGCCCTCGGCGCTCCCGTGCCCACGTTCGCTCACATCTCCATGATCCTGGGCGCCGACGGCAAGAAGCTCTCCAAGCGCCACGGCGCCACCTCGGTGGAGGAGTACCGCGACGCCGGTTACCTGTCCGACGCCTTCGTCAACTACCTGGCGCTGCTCGGCTGGTCGCTCGACGGCGAGACCACGATCATCCCGCGCGATGTCCTGGCCAACAAGTTCTCACTCGACCGCATCTCCAAGAACCCGGCGACCTTCGATCCCAAGAAGCTCGATTGGGTCAATGCCGAGTACATCAACGGCATGTCCGATGCTCAGTTTGCCGACGAGATCATGGTCCCCGAGCTGCACGAGGCGGGTCTCATCGAGGGCAATGTCGAGTACGGCGAGGATTGGATCGACGCGCTTGCCGCCATCGTCAAGCCGCGCACCAAGATGCCGGCCGACGCCGTGACCGTTGCCGCTCCCATCTTTGCCACGGCCGAGACGCTCGAGTATGACGAGAAGTCCGTCAACAAGGGCCTGGCCAAGGAAGGCATGGGCGCCATTCTGGATGCCGCCAAGGCCGCGCTCGAGGGCGTGGACGAGTGGACGGCTGCCAACATCGACGCCGCGCTTGAGCCGCTGCCCGAGCAGATGGACCTCAAGAAGCGCGTGGTGTTCCAGGCTGTGCGCGTCGCCGTCTGCGGCAACATGGTGAGCCCCCCGCTGGGCGAGACCATGGCGCTCGTCGGCCGCGACGACTGCCTTGCGCGCATCGACCGCGCCCGCACGATGGCGCTGTAGCAGCTGCGTAAACGCATGTATCCGAGCCCCGTTCACCGAGCGGGGCTCTTGTTTCTGTAGACGTATGGGATAGGAGGTGCTGGGGCCTTGGCCGAGCAACTGTCGCTGTTTGGTTCGCCGGAACCGGAGATAGCCCCAAAGTCCGCTGCCCCTGTCGCTGCCCCGGCGCAGCCCGAGCCCGCACCCGAGCCCGTCGCCGCGTATGCGAGCGTAGTCCTCGACATCCCGACCCGTGTGCTGTCCGAGCCGTTTGCCTACGGCATTCCGCAGTCACTCGCCAACGATGCCCAGATCGGCTCGACCGTCCTAGTTCATTTTGGCAACCGTGCGGCCGCGGGCTATATCGTCGACATTGCATCTGAGCTGGGCGACCTGCAAGGCAACAACGCCCTCGACCCCTCTCGCATCAAGCCCATCGAGGCCATCCTCAGCAAACCGCTCTTTGGCGCCGAGGCCGCCCGCATTGCGCGCTGGATGAGCCTCGAATATGTCGCGACGCTTTCCGAATGCCTGCGCCTGTTCTTACCTCCGGGTGGCAGCCCGCGGGTCGTGAAGGGTGATGACGGGGCGTGGACGGTCGAGCGTCCCGCCGTCAAGCCTATTCAAAACCGCTGGGTCATGCTCACTCCCGAGGGCTTCGACTATACGCCGCCCAAGACCGCCGTTCGTCAGCGTCAGCTCATCGAGGCACTCCAATGCGGCCCGGTCACGACGCGCGACCTCAACCTGCTCTACAACAGCATGTCGGCGACCATTAAGGCGCTCGAAAAACACGGCGTCGTGGTGGTGGAGGAGCGCCGCGCCTGGCGTGGTTGCAGCGAGCAGACCACGTTGTCCTCGGCGAGCGGCAAGTCCCCGGTGGCACTTACCAACGGTCAGCAGCAGGCCATCGCGCAGATTGAGCGTGCCCGCTTGGATGCCCATGGCGATGTGGTGCTGGTCGATGGCGTTACCGGTTCCGGTAAAACCGAGGTCTACCTCTCGGCGATTGAGCGCGTGCTGGCGGCCGGCCGTTCGGCCTGCGTGCTTGTGCCCGAGATCTCGCTGACGGCCCAGACCGTCGGCCGCTTCCGCTCGCGCTTTGGCGAGACGGTCGCTGTGTTCCATTCGCGTCTTTCGGCCGGCGAGCGCCTGGACCAGTGGGATATGGTCGCCAGCGGTGCCGCGCGCGTTGTCGTGGGCGCCCGCTCGGCGCTCTTTTGCCCGCTCAGCGATTTGGGCCTCATCATCATCGACGAGGAGCACGAGACCAGCTATAAGCAGGGTTCCAGCCCGCGCTACCATGCGCGTGAGGTGGCGGCCGAGATGGCGCGCCGCTATCGCTGCCCACTCGTGCTGGGCTCTGCCACGCCTTCTGCCGAGGCCCTCGACCGCTGCCGCCGCGGCACGTACAACGGCGCCACCTGGACGCGCGTCGAGATGCCCGAGCGCCCGGGGCACGCCGTGTTGCCTACGGTTCGCATTGCCGATCTGCGCCGCGAGTTCGCACACGGCAGTCGCTCCATGTTCTCTAAACCGCTTATGGAAGGCCTGGAGCGAGTAGTCGAGCGCCGCGAAAAGGCCGTGTTGCTGCACAACCGTCGCGGCTTTGCGCCGTTTTTGATGTGCCGCGAGTGCGGCTGCGTGCCCACCTGTAACCACTGCTCCACCGCGCTCACGTACCACGAGCGCACGCACACGCTGCAGTGCCACACCTGCGGATCTTCCTGGCGTGTGCAGCCCTATCCGGCACCTACGAGTCGCTGTCCCAAGTGCGGCAGCCGCTACCTGGCAAAAATGGGCCTGGGTACGCAGCAGATCGAGGACGCACTTCACCAGATGCTGCCCGACGACGTCGCCATCATTCGCTTGGACGCCGATTCCACGCGCGGCAAGGACGCACATAAAAAGCTGCTCGAACAGTTCGATGCCGCCGATTGCGCGGTGCTGCTGGGCACCCAGATGATCGCTAAGGGTCTCGACTTTCCCGAGGTCACGCTCGTGGGCGTGGTCAATGCCGACTTTGCGCTCAAGCTGCCCGATTTTAGAGCAGGGGAGCGCGCCTACGATCTGCTGGAGCAGGTCGCCGGCCGCGCAGGTCGCGGGGACCGCCCCGGTGAGGTCATCATCCAGACCTACCTGCCCGAAGATCCGGTCATTCGCGCCGTCGCCGAGCACGACCGTTCGATCTTTACCGACTACGACCTGGACCAGCGCCGCGACGCCCTGTATCCGCCCTTCGTGCGCCTGGCCAACATCTTGGTATGGTCGGCGAACGCGGATGACGCGCGGGACTACATCGGTCGCATCGCGAAGCTCCTCAAGCGTCGCTGGCATGCCGCTGCGCCCGACTTTTTGCGGGCGGGGAGCGCCGTGCCGCAGGTGCTTGGTCCGGCTTCGTGTGTAATCGAGAGAGCCAAGGACCGTTACCGCTTCCATCTGCTTGTAAAGTCGCCGGTAGGGTACCATGTCTCTGATGATATCGACGCCTGCCTCAAAGAGGTGGGCTCCGTGCGCGGCGTGAGCGTGAGCGTTGACGTCGACGCCTATGATTTGATGTAACAACCCGAAAGGATGGCCATGGAAGCCAATGGAATCGTACTGTCGCCCGACCCTCGTCTGCGTCAGGAGTGCGCCGTCATCGAGGAGATCACCCCGGCGATCGAGGCGCTTGCCGATAAGATGAAGAAGATGATGTTCGACAACGGCGGTTGCGGTCTTGCTGCCCCGCAGATCGGCGAGCTCATTCAACTCGTCACCATCGACTGCGATTACAGCGACAAGAATGACTATGACCCGTACGTGCTCATCAACCCTGTCATTGTTGAGCAGAGCGACCATCTGGTGCCGTTTAGCGAGGGCTGCCTTTCCATCCCTGGCATTAGCTGCGAGATCGAGCGTCCCGATCACGTTGTCGTCGAGGCGTACGACCTGGATGCCAACCTGATTCGCTATGAGGCCTCGGGCGACCTGTTCTGCGTGTGCCTGCAGCACGAGATCGATCACCTGCACGGCAACACCATGTTCGAGCGACTCAAGCCGATGCAGCGCATCAAGGCAGTCAAGGAGTACCAGGACGCCCTGGCCCGCGGCGCTCGTCCGGGCGAGACCGAATAGGTCCCACCGTCCCCGGTGCTGAGCGCCCACATATCATCCCGTGCTCAAACATTCTCGCTTCGCTGCGAAACTGCGCGCGGGACGATATGTGGGCGCTCAGCACCGGGGACTGCGTTGTTCTGGCTCGGTTCGCCCGGGTGCCGTTGGGCCAGGGAGGGGTGTCTTCGCTGATAGTCTTTGTTGAGAGGGAGCTGCTTTTATTGCGGCTCTTTCTTTGGTTTTGGGTATATTTGTTCTTGTTGAATTGTTATTGCGGATGGGCTGGGTACTTGGCTTTCCGCTGTTATTTGTAGCCGTCTCGGCTTTGGTTGAGGGGAGACGTTCTTTATGCGTATTGTGTTTATGGGTACGCCTGATTTTGCTGTGCCTTCGCTGACTTCGCTTGTTGAGGCTGGCAATGAGATTGCGCTTGTTATTACTCGTCCCGATGCTGTTCGCGGGCGTGGTAAAAAACTGGAGCCTTCTCCTGTTAAGGCCAAGGCGCTCGAGTTTGGCCTGCCCGTTGTTGAGGCTAATCGTATGACGCCGGACGTTATCGATCAGCTCGAGGCTGCGGATGCCGATATTTTCTGTGTGGCTGCCTATGGCTGCATTTTGCCCGATGAGGTGCTGCATATGGCGCCGCTTGGTATCGTGAATGTACATGCGTCCTTGCTGCCTCGTTGGCGTGGCGCTGCTCCTATTCAGCGTGCCATTCTTGCTGGTGATGAGGTTGCCGGCGTTTCCATTATGCGCATTGGGCATGGCGTGGATACGGGTGCTTATTGTGCTCAGGCCTCGACGTCGGTTTCCGGTAAGCATGCCGAGGCGCTGACCATGGAGCTTGCTGACCTGGGCGGTAAGTTGCTTGCCGATACGCTTCCTTCGCTTTCCGATGGTACCGCTGTGTGGACTGAACAGGATGAGTCGCTTGTTACCCATGCCGCCAAGATTTCTAAGCAGGAGATGCGTCTGGATCCTCAGATGGCGGCACTCGATTGCGTGCGTCATGTGCTCGCTTCGTCCGATACCGCACCCGCCCGTTGCGTGATTGCTGGCAAGTCGGTTCGCGTGCTCGATGCCACGCCGGCCGACGTGTCGCTTGGCGAGGGCACTGTTGCCGTCAAGAGCAAGCGTGTTTACCTGGGCCTTTCCGATGGCGCGGTTGAACTGCTCGAGGTTAAGCCCGATGGCAAGCGTGCCATGGCTGCTTCTGCCTGGGCTGCCGGCCTGCAGGGTGTCGACCTTACGTGGGGTGTACTGTCATGAGCAAGTTGTCTCCCGCGCGCAAGCTTGCGCTCGATGTGTTGATGGAGGCCGATCGCCGCGGTATGTATGCGCGCGACGTGCTCTCGTCCCGCGCTTCCGCCAAGGCCATTGACCAGCGCGATTCCGCTTTTGCCGCTCGTTTGGCGCTCGGTGTTGCCGCCACGCAGGGTATTTTGGATGAGTTGCTCGATCAGTTTTTGGATAAGCCCAAAAAGGTCGCGCCGCGCGTTCGCGTGGCGCTTCGCATCTCGGCCTTCGAGATGCTCTATCTGCATACGCCGGGCCGCGTTGCCGTGAGCCAGGGTGTTGAGCTGGTGCGCAGCGGCGCTAAGTCTGCCGCCGGCCTTGCCAATGCCGTGCTGCATAAGGTTGCCGATAACGTTGAGAATTTTGCCACGGCTTCCGACGTGGACGAGTCCGAGCGCCGTCTGGTGCGCCTGTCGCGTCTGATGGGGCTTCCTCGCTGGCTGTGTGCCCGTATTATGGCCTCGTATGACACGCCCGAAGGCGCGCTCAACTTTGCCGGCAATCTGGCGCCTGCGCCGCTTGCGCTGCACGAGAATGCGTTTGCGACCAAGACCGACCCGTATATCTCACAGCTCGTCGCGCCTGTCTTCCCAGGCTGCCATGCTCCGGTCGATGCTCAGGTTACCGTTGCTTCGGGCGTGTTTGAGCGCGCGGCGGCAGTGGCCTCGGACCTCAACGCTCAGCTTATTGCGACTGCTGCGACCCGTCCCGGGCTTTGCCTGGAGATCGGCGCCGGTCGCGGCACCAAGACCTACGTGATGATGTGCCAGGCCAAGCGCGCAGGCTACGAGCGTCAGCATACCGCGCTCGATCTGCACGATCGTAAGTGCGATCAGAATCTCGCGCGCCTGCATAAGGCGGGTATCTCGGGTGTTCGTACGGTGTCGGGCGATGCCTGCGAGCTCGATGAAGTGCTCACGTCCTTCGATGCCATGCTCGGCGAGCCTGCGCTGTTCGACACGGTGTTTATCGATGCGCCGTGCTCGGGAACGGGCACCATGCGCCGCCACCCCGAGATTCCGTGGCGTCTGACTGAGAACGATGTGACGACCGAGCTACCCAAGCTGCAACTGACGATGCTCAAGGAGGCGGCTGCGCGCGTGGCTGCCGGCGGCGAGCTCATCTACGCGACCTGCTCGGTCTTTGACGATGAGAACGCGCAGGTCGTGGATGCCTTCCTGGCCTCTCCCGAGGGCGAGGGCTTTACCGTGGCGCCACTTTCCGAAGCCCAGATCCTGCAGCTCCCCGAGTACGACCATGCCAAGAGCCTCGTTACCCTGCGCCAAAACGACCGAGGTCTCTTCCAGAGCGTCCCCGTAAACGCCGACTCCTACGACGGCCACTTCTGCGCCCGCCTGATCCACAAGTAACTACTAAGTTGCGGTGAAATAGGGATTGAATGGCGGCTTCTACCCGCCAAATAGTCCTTATTTCACCGCAACTCAGAAAGTCATGCGAGTGGAGATCGCAATTGCGGCAAAGAGTGGAAAAAGTAGCCCCGTCTCATGCTTGTTGTTATCAAAAGTGGGGCGGATTACGGGGCTAGATTGGTGATGCCCGACCACAGCAAAAATGGCCTAAATAAAACCGACGCTCCTATAAGTTGTCAATAGGCAGTTTGCGGGAGCGCTCCCTTCAATTCGCACAGGAGCTTGTAATACCTCCTCTCCAGTTTCGTCGACCGCCGTCTCCCATGTTCCAGGTGACCGAGTGAGGCCGCGGACATGCCGAGCCCCGCGGCGGCCTGCTTCTGGGTCACCCGCATCGCCTTGC
>JAXJMV010000046.1:0-34740 GCA_036312985.1 Collinsella sp. | reverse complement strand
CTCGGGCGGCGCGCCAGGGAGATAGTGGACGAGATAGTCGAGAGGCGCGGTCTCAAGAAGGAGTAACATCGGGACTTGCAGCGACGGACCTCAGGACGCTCTTACACCACGTCTGCGCGCGCCACCAGTTTCAAGTCCAGCTTTGCCGATTTCGACCAAGAATCGCTGCTACTAAAAAGGTAACAGTACTCATATTTGCCCTTTTTTGGCCACAAGCCCTAAAACAAGCCTCGCCAGGGTCGGGAAACGGGCCAAATCGTCGGCCTCGAGGTTTATTCCACGGTGCCGTAGACGGCGCCCCAGCCGTGGGCGGCCAAGGCGGAGTTGAGCTGGTCGCAAAGTGACTGGCGGTCGTAATAGCCGGGCGGTAGCAGGTTGACGATCTCCATGAGATCGGGCGCCAGGTCCAAGATTTCGGCCTGTACGATCAGATCCAGGCGGTCGATGGCGTGGCGGTCGTAAAACAATCCGTCGACCAGGCGCTGCAGGTCGCCGAATTCCTCGGCCTGGAACGATCCGTACTCCATAGTGCCTCCTTGGGCGCCCCACGCCGGCATGCGCGGCGATTCGTAATTCATTGCGATGGACTTAATCTATCACGGCTTCATAACGTTGCGACGGTGGCGGTCTATACTTAGAAGAATTGCAACGTACCGCTTCGTGAAAGGTCGCACCCATGCAGACGATCTACCAGAAGATGGAAACCACCGAACTCGATGCCGCCATCGAGGCGCTCAAAGCCGAGGTCGCCGAGGTCAAGGCCAAGGGCCTGGCGCTCGACATGGCCCGCGGCAAGCCGTCGCCCGCCCAGGTGGACATCTCGCGCCCCATGCTCGATATCCTCAACGCCGACGCCGATTTGCACGACGGCAACGTCGACTGCTCCAACTACGGCTGCTTTGAGGGCATTCCTTCGGCGCGCAAGCTAGCGGGGGAGTTTTTGGGTTGCCCCGCCGAGCAGACGCTCGTACTGGGTTCGTCGAGCCTTTTGATCGAGCATGACATCGCCGGCATGTTCTGGCGCTGCGGCTCGTGCGGCAGCGAGCCCTGGGAGGCTTACGAGGCCGCGCACGACGGCAAGAAGGTCAAGTTCCTGTGCCCGGTTCCCGGCTACGACCGTCACTTTGGCATCACCGCCGACCTGGGTATCGAGAATGTCCCCGTCGCGATGACCGACAACGGCCCCGACATGGACGAGGTCGAGCGCCTCGTCGCCGCCGACGATTCCATCAAGGGCATCTGGTGCGTGCCCAAGTATTCCAACCCCACGGGCATCACCTTTAGCGAGGACACTGTGCGCCGCCTGGTTGAGATGCCCACGGCCGCACCCGATTTCCGCATCTTCTGGGACAACGCCTACTGCGTGCACGACCTGTACGACGAGACCGACGAGCTCGCAAACATCTTTGACCTCGCTCGCGCGGCGGGCACCGAGGACCGCGTGGTGGCATTTGCCTCGACGTCCAAGATCACCTTCCCGGGCGCCGGCATCGGCTTTATCGGTGCGAGCCCTGCGGTTATCGCGGAGTTCTCCAAGTGCCTGAAGGCCGGCCTTATCAGCGCCGACAAGCTCAACCAGCTGCGTCACGTGCGTTTCCTTCCCACCATCGAGGCGGTCAAGGAGCATATGAAAAAGCATGCCGAGTTCTTGCGCCCGCGCTTTGAGGCCGTCGAGCGCAAGCTCACCGAGGGCTTGGGCGACACGGGCTGCGCCACTTGGACGCATCCCCGCGGCGGCTACTTTGTGAGCTTTGATGGTCCCGAGGGCTCTGCCCAGAAGGTCGCCGCACTTTGTGCCGACCTGGGCGTCAAGCTCACGCCGGCTGGTGCCACCTGGCCTTATGGCAAGGACCCGCGCGACACCAACATCCGCATCGCGCCGAGCTATCCCACGGTCGAGGACCTGGAGGCAGCGCTCGATGTGCTGGTGCTGGCCGTCAAGCTTGTCGCTGCCGAGCTTGCGCGTGCCGAGCGCGCCTAACGCCTAGGGCCCCGCAAGTTCGCGCCCAGTACTATCAGCACTCTCGATTCGCAAAGGAGCGTATACATGGATTTGGGTATTTCCACCAACCCCACGCCGGAGCTCTACACCATCAAGGTGGCCGGCGAAATCGATATCTCTAATGCCGACAGTCTGCGTAACGCCATTGACTTGGCGCTCGAGCAGCCCACCGAGGCCGTTGAGCTCGATTTTGCCCAGGTGAGCTACATCGATTCGACGGGCATTGGCGTGCTTGTGGGCGCCGCGCACCACGCGGTCGACCACGGCAAGCGCTTTAGCTGCACCAATGTGCAGCCCCCGGTGATGCGCGTGGTCCAGCTGTTGGGTGTCGATCAGGAGATTTCGATCACCGCTGCATAATCTTTGCCCCCAAAAGGGCGTGCCGTTTGGCATATGTTTGTGATGCGCTCGGACGTTTTGGCGTCCGGGCGCTATACTTGACCGAATGAATAGACGAGTTCCGGCCGAATGGCGCGGTGCGGGCTCGACTCACATCGAGCCTTGGAGGTATGTGTGTTTGGTATTGGAGAGGGTGAGCTGGCAATCATCGTGGTCTTCGGCTTTTTGCTGTTTGGCCCGGATAAGCTCCCGCAGATGGGCCGCACGATCGGCCGTGCCATCCGTCAGTTCCGCGAGACGCAGGAAAAGATGACGGCTGTTGTTCAGTCCGAGATCATCGATCCGGTGAGTGAGGCCGCGTCGGCCCCGGTCAAGCCCAAGAAGGCCGCTGCAACCGACGACGATTCCGATGCGGACGAGGATGCCGCCGAGACGGCAGCGCCCGCCAAGAAGGAGACCTTTGCCGAGCGCCGTGCCCGCCTTGCTGCCGAGAAGGCCGCGAGCGAGGCTGCCGCCGAGGGCGAGGGTGCTGCTGAGGAGTCCGAGGCCGAGAGCACCGAGCCTGCCGCTGCCGCCGAGCCTGTCGTCGAGCCCGAACCTGCTGCAGAGCCGGAGCCCGAGCCCGAGCCGGCAGAGCCCACGACGGCCGACCTCTACGCCCGTCGTCCCCGCAAGCGCAAGGCCGTCGTCGACCAGCTCGCTCGCGAGCTCGAGGCCGAGGACGACGCCGCTGCCGCCGACGCCCCGAAGGGAGGCGATGAGTAATGCCTATCGGACCTGCGCGCATGCCGCTCTTCGATCACCTGGGCGAGCTCCGTCGCCGCCTGACCATCGTGGTCGTGTCGGTGTTTGCCGCCGCCATCGTGCTGTATTTCGCCACGCCCGTGGTGCTCGACATCCTGGAAGACCCCATCCGCTCCTTTGTGCCGGACGGTAAGTTCTACATCACCACCACGCTCGGCGGCTTTGGACTGCGCTTCTCGCTGGCCATCAAGATGGCCGTGGTCATGTGCACGCCCATGATCATCTGGCAGATTCTGGCATTTTTCCTGCCGGCGCTTCGCCCCAACGAGCGCAAATGGGTTGTGCCCACGGTGCTCGCCTCGACGGTGCTGTTCTTCCTGGGCGCAATCTTCTGCTACTTCATCATCATCCCTGCGGGCTTTGAGTGGCTCATCGGCGAGACCTCGGCCGTCGCCACGGCGCTGCCCGATCTGGAGAACTACGTCAACATGGAGCTGCTCTTTATGATCGGCTTTGGTGTGGCGTTTGAGCTGCCGCTCATCATCTTCTACCTGTCCGTCTTCCACATCGTGTCCTACGCTGCTTTCCGCAGTGCCTGGCGTTATGTATACGTTGGCCTGCTTGTGGGCTCGGCTGTGATTACGCCCGACGGCTCGCCCGTTACGCTGGGCCTCATGTATGGCGCCCTGCTCTCGCTCTACGAGATTTCGCTCGCCATCGCCCGCGTGGTCATTACCGCGCGCGAGGGCAAGGAAGGCTTGTTTGTGAGCCGTCTGGACCTGTTCTCGGACGATGAGGACGACGAGGAGTAAATCGGTATGCACGAGGTTGGCATTGTCAACGGCATACTCGATACAGTGATTCGCGCGGCGCGTGGGGCGGGGGCCTCGCGCGCCGTTTTGGTAACGCTGCGTATCGGGGATATGACCGAGGTCGTGCGCGAGGCGCTCGACTTTGCGTGGGAGACATTTCGCGACGAGGACCCGCTCACGCGAGGCTGCGAGCTTGCCGTGGAGGAGGTCCATCCACAAAGCGAGTGTCTGGACTGCGGCAAGGTTTTCGACCACGATCGCTTTCACTGTCGCTGTCCCCAGTGTGGTGGTGCCAACGTGCGCCTACTGCACGGCCGCGAGCTCGATATCGCGAGTATCGAAATCGAAACCCCCGACGATTAGCCCGCTAACCATCTAGTGATGGGGTATAAAGGGGCCAAAGTAAGGAGCGCTAAGTATGGCCGAGAAAACGATTGATATCGCGTCGCCGATTCTGTCGCGCAACGAGCGCCTGGCAGATCAGCTGCGTCAGCGATTTAATGAGACAAACACCTATGTGATCAATGTGCTGTCGAGCCCAGGTTCGGGCAAGACCACCACGATCCTGGGCACCAACGAGCGCCTGCGCGACAAGGCTGGCCTGCGCTGTGCCGTCATTGAGGGCGATATCGCCTCGGATGTCGATGCCATCACCATGAAGGAAGCCGGCATGCCCGCCATCCAGATCAACACGGGCGGCCTGTGCCACCTTGAGGGCAACATGATCATGGAGGCTGTCGATGCGTTCGACCAGGCCGTCGGTCTGGAGAACATCGACGTCATCTTTATCGAAAACGTTGGCAACCTGGTCTGCCCGGTCGATTTTGACCTGGGCGAGAACCTGTCCATCATGATTCTCTCGGTGCCCGAGGGCGACGACAAGCCCATCAAGTACCCGGGCATCTTCCAACACGCCGGCGCGCAGCTGCTCAACAAGGTCGACGTGGCTCCGGCTTTCGATTTTGACATGGATAGGTATACTAAGACACTCGATGACCTCAATCCGCAGGCGCCGCGGTTTGCCGTGAGCGCGCGCAAGGGCGAGGGCATGGATGCCTGGTGCGATTGGCTCATCGGGCAGATTGAGCAAGCAAGGGCGTAAGTCGGCCGCCATACGGGCGGGCGTAGCCGCAGAGATACGAGATAGGAGCCTCTTTTGAAGCTCATCATCGCCGAGAAAAACGACGCTGCGCGTCAGATCGCTGAGCGTCTGTCCACGGGTAAACCCAAAAAGGATAAGGTGTACAACACCGCCATCTACCGTTTTGAGTGGAAGGGCGAGGAGTGCGTGACCATCGGCCTGGCCGGTCACATCCTTGCGCCCGATTTTTGCGACAGCGTGCTGTTCGATAAAAAGCTGGGCTGGTATTCGGTCACCGAGGACGGCGAGATGCTGCCGGCCGACATGCCCGATGGCCTGGCTCGTCCGCCCTACGACACCAAGCGCAAGCCGTTTCTTGCCGACGGTATCTCCATCAAGGGCTGGAAGCTCGAGAGCCTGCCCTACCTCACCTGGGCGCCCGTCATTAAACTACCGGCCGAGAAGGAGCTCATTCGCTCGCTCAAGAACCTTGCCAAGAAGTCCGACAGCGTCATCATCGCTACGGACTTCGATCGCGAGGGCGAGCTGATCGGTTCGGACGCCCTCAACAAGGTGCGCGAGGTGGCGCCCGACTTGCCGGTCGCCCGCGCCCAGTATTCTTCGTTTACCAAGGCCGAGATCACGCAGGCCTTCGATAACCTTGTCTCGCTCGACCAGAACCTGGCCGACGCCGGCGAGAGCCGTCAGCACATCGACCTCATTTGGGGTGCGGTGCTCACGCGCTACCTGACGCTCGCCAAGTTTGGCGGCTTTGGCAACGTGCGTTCCGCCGGCCGCGTGCAGACGCCGACGCTTGCCCTGGTGGTCGAGCGCGAACGCGAGCGCATGGCGTTTGTGCCCGAGGACTATTGGCAGATTCGCGGCATGGGCGCCGCGCAAGGCGCTGCCGAGGACGATCGCTTTAAGATCGCGCACAAGACGGCGCGCTTTACCGACAAGGATGCTGCTGAGACGGCGTACGGTCACGTTGACGGTGCCAAGACGGCAACCGTCGCCGCGGTGACCAAGCGCTCGCGCAAGCAGCAGCCGCCCACGCCGTTTGCGACCACCTCGCTGCAGGCTGCCGCCGCAGCCGAGGGTATCTCGCCTGCGCGTACCATGCGCATCGCCGAGTCCCTCTACATGGCGGGCCTCATCAGCTACCCGCGTGTCGACAATACCGTATACCCCGCGACGCTTGATCTGGGCGCTGTGGTGAGTGACCTTGCAAAGATCAACCCGGCGCTGGCGCCCGTGTGCAAAAAGGTCCTCGCCGGCCCCATGAAGCCCACGCGCGGCAAGGTCGAGACCACCGACCACCCGCCTATCTATCCCACGGGCGAGGGCGATCCGTCCACGCTCGACGGCGGCCAGCGCAAGCTCTACGACCTCATCGCCCGCCGCTTCCTAGCGACGCTTATGGGTCCCGCGACCATCGAAAACACTAAGCTCGAGCTCGACGTGAACGGTGAGCCGTTCGTGGCTTCGGGCGATGTGCTCGTGACCCCGGGTTTCCGCGAGGCGTACCCGTACGGACTCAAGCGCGACGAGCAGATGCCGCCGCTGGAGCAGGGCGATACGGTCGACGTGTTCGACATTAAGCTCGAGGCCAAGCAGACCGAGCCGCCCGCGCGCTACAGCCAGGGCAAGCTCGTGCAGGAGATGGAAAAGCGCGGCCTGGGCACCAAGTCCACGCGCGCGAGCATCATCGAGCGCCTGTACGCCGTGCGCTATCTCAAAAACGATCCCGTGGAGCCGAGTCAGCTGGGCATCGCCATTATCGATGCACTGTCGCAGTTTGCCCCGCGCATCACGAGCCCCGATATGACCAGCGAGCTCGATGGCGACATGACCCGTGTGGAGCGCGGCGAGGATACCGAAGAGCATGTCGTGACGCACTCGCGCGCGCTGCTGGCTGGCGTGCTCGACGAGCTGCTCAAGCACACGCAGGAGCTGGGCGACGCCATCAGCGACGCCGTCACGGCCGATGCGCGCGTGGGCGCTTGCCCCAAGTGCGGCAAGGACCTGGTTATGAAGACGAGCGCCAAGACCCGCGGCAGCTTTATCGGCTGCATGGGCTGGCCCGACTGCGATGTGACCTATCCGGTGCCGAGCGGCGTCAAGGTAAGCCCGCTCGAGGGCGAGGCGGCCGTGTGCCCCGAGTGCGGCGCGCCGCGCATTAAGTGCCAGCCGTTCCGCCAGAAGGCCTTCGAGATTTGCGTGAACCCCACGTGCCCCACCAACTACGAGCCCGACCTTAAGGTGGGCGAGTGCAAGGTGTGCGCCGAGGCCGGACGCCATGGCGACCTGATCGCGCACAAGAGCGAGAAGAGCGGCAAGCGCTTTATCCGCTGCACCAACTACGATGACTGCGGCGTGAGCTATCCTCTGCCGGCGCGCGGTAAGCTCGAGGCGACGGGTGAGACCTGCCCCGAGTGCGGCGCCCCCATCGTGGTGGTCAACACGGCGCGCGGTCCGTGGCGCATCTGCGTGAACATGGACTGCCCGACCAAGGAGAAGAAGCCCGCCCGCGGCCGCAAGGCCACGACTAAGGCGAGCACGGCCAAGAAGACGACGGCGGCAAAGAAGACCACGGCTAAGAAAGCAACTGCCGCCAAGAAGACGACCGCGAAGAAGTCGACTACCAAGAAAGCAGCCGCCGACAAGTAACGGCGCAGTCGAAACATTGCCCAAAAAAACGAGCGAGGACCCCACGATCCTCGCTCGTTTTTTATCCGGCAGTTAGGGACGTTTCTTTTCTGCCGGCAGTTTAGGAACGTCCCTAACTGCCGGCTCGGGAACGACAAAGCGCTAGTTCACTTCGACGGGTTTGGCGCCGGGATAGCGCTCCTCAAAGTCTAGGCGGTACTTATTGTCATTGGTGCCCGCCACGTTGTCGCGCGACAGCGGCGCCACGATCTCATTCTTGTGGTCCGCAGGCTTGGCGTATTTCAGGCTGATCTCCCAGGCATCACAGATTGCGTCAATGCGGTGATTCAGGTCGTCGTACAGGGCAACGATGTCTTTCCAGGAGCTGTAGTTCTTGGAGCTCGTCGGGACGTCTAGGTCCTCGACGATGTCGTAATACTGCTCGATGGTGTCCTCCGTGCGCTCGGCGACGTCGGCGAGATTTTGACGGGTGGTTCGATCCTCTTCCAGATAGCTGCCGTTGAAGTTCTGTGCGCAGCCACGGACGTAGTTGTCGAGGTCTTCGAGCAAGTCGTAGTATTCGCTCAGTCGGCGGTAGAGGTTCTGCTCGGAGAGCGTTGCTTCGCCGCCATCCTCGTCGTCATCGTCATCATCGTCGTACAGGCTGTTGGGATCGCCGAGAGGCTTTAGGTCATCGTCATCGACGTCATGGTGCAGCTTAGCTACCTCGGCAGTCGTCTGCGTGGCGGCGTTGTCGAAAGGCTTGATCACAAAGAAAACGACCAGGGCGATGATGATCGCCACCAGCACAACGATAACGGCGATAAGCGGCCCGGTGCCGCTCTTTTTGGGAGCGGGGGTCTGTGGCGAAGCGGGCGCGTATGCGGGAGCCGGCTGCTGTTGGGGCGAGCCGCTCGCGACGGGTATGCGCTGCGTGGTCTCGACGGCCGCGGGGCCTGCGGCGGGGTCGGGGCGATAGGCGAGGGGGTCGTCCGCCTTGGCTTGCGGCGTATCAAGGGAGCCGGTCTGCTCAAAAGCGGGCTGGCTATCGCTCGCGGTTGTTTGCTCAACGGGTGCACCGCACGAGGTGCAGAACTTGGCATTATCTGCAAGAAGCTTGCCGCACGAGGCGCAATACCGAGACATTGCCACTCCTTTCGCCGCATTTCAATGCAATATGACGATTATACCCAGCGCCCAAAAATCCCCATCATAAGTTGCGGTAAAATAGGGACTGTTTGGCGGTCTCAGAGCTTCAATCAGTCCCTATTTCACCGCAACTTCGGGGATGCCTCGATGGCTAGGTTGGATTTGGGACGCGCCGAGCACTGGGGTATCATGGCTTGGTTGATATATCTGCATTTACGCGCCTTGTAGGAAGGGGCTGCGCCCATGGCTTTTGAGCCCGCTCAACATAGCTTTATCACGCTCGAGGGCGTCGACGGTGCCGGCAAGTCCACGCAGGCGCGCCTGCTTGCCCGTGCGCTCGAGCTCGCTGGCTACCAGGTTGTGAGCCTGCGCGAGCCGGGCGGCACCGCCATCAGCGAAAAGATCCGCGCTCTGCTGCTCGACCCCGCCAATACGGCGATGGGCGACACCTGCGAGTTGCTGCTCTACGAGGCGGCACGCGCTCAGTTGGTGCACGAGGTCATCGCGCCCGCCCTTGCTGCCGGCAAGGTGGTCCTGTGCGACCGCTTCTACGATTCCACAACTTGCTATCAGGCGTTTGCCGATGGCCTCGATCGCCAGATAGTGCGCGATGCCAACAACCTGGCCGTCGCGGGGACGCACCCGGCGCTCACACTCGTCTATCACATCACGCCCGAGCAGGCGGCGCTGCGCATGGCCGACCGCGGTGCGGCAGATCGCATGGAGGCTAAGGGCATGGCCTTCCAAGAGCGTGTCTACCAGGGATTTTGCGCCATCGCCGCCGAGGAACCAAACCGCGTAAAGCTCATCGATGCCACCGCGACCATCGAGGAAGTCTTCGAGAAGACGGCCGAACAGGTTCGCACGTACGGTCTCGACATTTCCCAGGACGCCGTCACCGCCGCGCTTGCCCAGGAGGCCGAGTAACATGGCCCCCGCTCAGGCAAGCCTGCTGGCCAAGCTCGACACCCAAGAGCGCGTGCGCGACTTTTTGACCAATGCCGTCGCCAGCGGTCGCGCATCGCACGCCTACCTGTTTTTGGGCGCTCCCGGCGCCGGCAAGCTCGATGCCGCATGGGCGCTCGCCCAGGCCTTCCTGTGCGAGCAGGACGGCTGCGGCGCATGCGACAGCTGCGTGCGCGTTGCGCGGCACACGCATCCCGACGTGCACTATTACACGCCCGAGAGCGCCACGGGCTACCTCATTGCCCAGACCCGCGAGCTGCTCGACGACGTGCCTCTGGCGCCCATCCGTGCCAAGGCCAAGGTCTACATCATCGACCGTGCCGAGCAGCTGCGCGCTAACACCGCCAACGCACTGCTCAAGACACTCGAGGAGCCGCCCGAGGGCGTCATGTTCATCCTGCTGGGCACCTCGGCAGATGTGATGCTGCCCACCATCGTGAGCCGCTGCCAGTGTGTGCCGTTTCGGCTGGTGTCGCCCGCCGTGGCCGCGCGTGCCGTGAGTCGCGCGACGGGTCAGGATCTCGCGCGTTGCCGCATGGCGGTCGCCGTGGCGGGAAGCCCCACGCGCGGTATCGAGTTCCTTAAGAGTGCCGAGCGCCAGGACGCCCGCCGTCAGATGGTTCGCGCCATCGATTCGCTCATCGCCGCCGACGAGGCCGACGTGCTCAGCCGCGCCAAGTCGCTCATCGTCGCCGTTAAGGCGCCGCTCGCCGAGGTCAAGTCCACGCAGGAAAAGGTGCTCGAGCAAAACGCTGACTACCTGTCGCGTGGAGCATTGAAGCAGCTTGAGGACCGCAACAAGCGCGAACTCAACGCGCGCGAGCGTTCGGGTATCATGGAAGCGCTGGCGAGCGCGCGGACGCTCATGCGCGACGTGCTGCTGACGCTTCAGGACGAGGCAGCCGACGTGGTGAACGAAGACGTGCGCGACACGATCGGTCGGCTTGCCGCCGCGACCAATGTTGCGGGTGCCACGCGGGCGCTCGAGGCAGTCGCGACCGCCGAGCGCAACATCGCCAGAAACGTTACTCCCCAGCTGGCCATCGAGGTCATGCTGTTCGATATCAGGAAGGCACTGAAATGCCGTTAGTCGTACCCGTTAAGTTTACCTACGCCTCGCGCGACCTGTGGTTCGACCCGCAGGATCTGGATATCCTCGAGGCAGATTACGCTATCTGCTCCACTGAGCGCGGAACCGAGATCGGCCTGGTCACGGCCGATCCCTTCGAGGTGCCGCAAGATGAGATCGGTCAGCCGCTCAAGCCCGTGCTGCGCGTGGCGAGCGACATCGACCTGCAGCTTGCCGACGACTTGGCCATCCAAGGCGACGAGGCGATGGTCGATTTCCGCCGTCTGGTCAAAGAGCTCGACCTCGAGATGAAGCCGGTCGGCGTCGAGTACCTGTTTGGCGGCGAGAAGGCCGTGTTCTACTTTGCGGCCGAGGAGCGCGTCGATTTTCGCCAGCTCGTCAAGGATCTGTCCTCGACGCTGCACATTCGCGTCGACATGCGCCAGATCGGCGTGCGCGACGAGACCCGCCTGGTGGGCGGCTATGCCCAGTGCGGCCAGGAGCTCTGTTGCACGCGCTTTGGCGGACAGTTTGAGCCCGTCTCGATCCGCATGGCAAAAGAGCAGGACCTACCGCTCAACTCGTCCAAGATCAGCGGCGTTTGCGGCCGCCTGATGTGCTGCCTGCGCTATGAGTTCGAGGCGTACAAGGACTTTAAGAGCCGTGCGCCCAAAAAGAAGACGCTCATCGATACGCCGCTCGGCAAGGCGCGTATTCAGGAGTATGACACGCCGCGTGAGCAGCTGGTGCTGCGCCTGGAGAACGGCAAGGTCTTTAAGGTCAACCTAGCCGATATGACGTGCTCGGAGAGCTGCAAAAAGAAGGCCGCCGAGCAGGGCTGCAGCTGCCGCCCCGACTGCGTGACGCGCGACGTGCTCGAGCGCATCGAGTCGCCCGAGATGCGCCTGGCGCTCATGGAGCTCGACCGCGAGAACGGCGTCGACGTGGGCGATGGCCTGTCGAGTGCCGACCGTCTGGCCGGCACGTCGATGCCCAAGCGCCGTCGTCGCGATGCCGATTCCGATGCCCGCGCTGCTCAGAGCCAGGGCGAGGGCCGTGGCCGCGGAAAGGGCCGCGGCAAGGCCGAGGCGCCCGAGGCCGAGGGGGCGGCCGATGGCCGTCGCCGCCGCAAGCGCGCGGGCTCGGGCGATGCTACCGAGGCTGCAACCGCGGGCAAGCACGCCTCTCGCGAGCGCGAGGTTCAGCAACCCCAGCAGCAGAATCGCGGCGGTGGCATGAACCCCACACGTCGCCGCCGCCGTCATCTGTCGAGCGAGGAGCGCGAGGACGCCTTCCGCGCCGCAGCTGCTCGCGAGGCCGGTGCCGCTTCCAAGGGCGCCTCGGCCTCCGATGCGCCTGTCGACAAGAGCGGCAAGTCACGTGGCGAGGAGGAGCGCGCGCCGCGTCCGCGCCGTCGCCATTCCTCGGGCGCGCAGCAGAAGCCCTCAGTGCCCTCCGTGGCCGATCAGGTCTCGGATGGCGAGGTCAAGGTCACGCGCCGTCGTCCCGGAGATGGCGGGGGAACGGCTGCCAAGGCTTCGCGTGGCGCCGCTCGCGACGAGCGCGAGCCGCGCGAGGATCGCGGTGGCGAGGGCTCGGCCGACCAGGGTCAAAAGCGCCGTCGCCGTCGCCGTTCCCGCAAGCCGCGCCAGGATGGTGGCGAGGGCTCGACCCCGTCTTCGCCCGCACCACAACCGCCCGCCGGCGAATAACGCCCGCGAGCGGATTTAGCCCGCCTTGCCCCGAGCGCATCGGGGTATCATAGCGCCGAATCAACAACCCTCCCTGCGACCGAGCGTAGGGAGGGTTGTGTCTTGAAGAGCCATCTGAACATATTGAGCCGTCTGCAGGGTGCCGGTGCCCTACCGTTTGCGGACGAATTGCTACCGTTTGCCGAGCGGGTGGCACACGAGGCGCTCGAGGCATTGTCGCCAACACGATGTGCCGGCTGCGAGCGCGCCGGTGCGCTTATTTGCCAAGACTGTCTGGCTGCGCTCACGCTCATCGACCCGTGTCATAGCTGCACCCGATGCGGCGCCCCGTTTGGGGATTTGCTGTGCACTGAGTGTTCGGTCGAGGGCACGTCCTCGGCAATGGCGGAGGCGCTCGACCGCTGCCTGGCGTGCGCCGTCTATGCGCATCCGCTGCCGCGCATCATTAAAGCGTACAAGGACTCGGGCGAGCGACGTCTGGCTCCGTATCTGGCGGAGCTGCTCTACGACACCGCCCTGCATGCCCAGGTCGTAGCTCCCGATCGCTACGGAGGCGTGCTTTCCGGTGCGGATGCGGTGGTGTTTGTGCCTGCGACGGCGGCAGCGTTTCGGCGGCGTGGTTTTGATCATATGGAGGCTATTGCGCGCCCATTTTGCGAGCTGTCGGGTGTTCCTCTGCTCGATGCTCTCGTCAAGTACGGGCATGGCGACCAGCGCGAACTCGGTCGTGAGGAGCGCCGCGAGCGTGCCCGAGGTATGTACGAGACGGTTGAGGACGTGCACGGCCGCCGCCTGCTGCTTATCGACGACGTTATCACCACGGGTGCGACGATGGCAGCGGCTTCGGCGGAACTCAAGCGCGCCGGTGCCACGGCCGTTGATGGCCTCGCTATCGCACGCGTTTGGTAGGGGTGGTTCAGATGGCAATAAAGATCGGGCAGCGTGGCAAGCCTGCAAGCGAGCAGCTGGCTGCTTCCGTAATTCTGACCGGCGCCTCGGCGCTACGCATGATGCGCGCCGAGCGCCGACAAATGGGTTACATCAGCTGGAGGGACCTCGATCCCGATGAAGAGCGCCGTGTGCTGCGCACGTCGTCGCCCTCGACCGAGGACATCTATCTTCCCGATTTGGTGCGGATTGGGGCCGCAAGCGGCGAGGTGCAAGAGGATTTGTGCTTGTTGGTAGGGTCTGCAGCGCAGCGCCGCCGTATTCTTGGCGTGAGCTGGTCCGTATGCTCCGAGTTGCCCGCCGGCTCGATTCTAGAGGTGGAACCGGGGGTGTACAGTCTATCTCCCGAGGCCCTTTGCGTAGCCGTCGCGCGCGAGGTCGGCTGTATCCAGGCATTTGCCCTGGCCCAGGAGCTGTGCTCTAAGATTTCGCTGAGTGACCGCGGGAAGTATCTGCCTCCCTACACCTCGCCCGTTACGAATAAACTTGCAAAGGACAAGGACCAGCCAGCAGACGTGGGCTACTTTGAGGTTGAGCCGGTGCTGACGCCCGATCGTCTGGCAGATTACCTCGCGGTATGCAAGGGGAATGCGGCCAAACAACTGCAGCGTCTGTGTCCCTACTTGTCAGAAAACCTGCGCTCGCCCATGGAGTGCATCATGCTCGCTCTGTTTTCGCTTCCGTTTTCCTATGGCGGATTTGCCTGCGGTCCCTTTAAGACCGACTACAAGATCGAGTTCGATGACCGTGCGCAGGCAATCTCGGGGATGCCGCATGCAGTTTGCGATGCGTATCAGGAAGCAGCCCAGTTTGACCTGGAATACAACGGTGAGCTGGGCCATTCCTCCCGGAGGGGACGTATCCATGATGAAAAACGCAACACGGGCTTGATTACTATGGGAATCGAGGTCGCGACGGTCAATAACGAGATACTCTGCGACATGGAAGCAATGGAGGCGCTCGCATGGTGCATGCACCAGCGTATGCGAAAGCGGTACCGGAATCGTGTCGATGCCCGCAGGAAAAAGCAAGAGGCGCTGCTTAACACGCTGCGGGCGTGTTTTGGGCTTAAACCCGCCTAACAATGCTCTGAAACAGGGGGTTGGATATATGCTCTGGCCAAAATATAGCAAATATGAGTACTGCTACAAATTCAGTAACAGCAAAATCAGGGATTTTGGGACTGGAAGATGGGGTAAATTAGAAAGTTATTAAACAAATGTGGAATATCCTGGCATCAATCTGACGTTATAGAGCGTGAAAACAGCTTGCAGAGCCAAAAACTCCTGCTACTAAATTGGTAACAGTACTCATATTTGCTATTTTTTGGCCACGGCGCCCTAAGACGGGTGTGTTGGGGCTTTCCATAGGGGAGCGACGGGCTCAATCAGAGCGCGTGCGGCCCGTCCTGACCTGCGAAATCTGTACTCGCGATGCGAATAACGCCCCTAACCTTAAACTTTAGCTTGAACTTAGCTATAATGCGCTACGTTCCTACCAGGCTGTGGTTGCGGACGGACGAAATGCCCGTCCTAGTCCAAGACAGACGCGGTCAAAGGGATCCACGTAAGCGACCGCGTGCGCGCGGCGCGATCATGGCGCGTCCTAGATGTAAGCCGCACCGTCCGTTCTACTTTCTTTGGGGCAATACCGCCTCGCGGGCGAGCGGGCCAGTCGTGAAGGTGGCTGCGGCCTCCCGAGCAAACACCCCGGTGCGCAAGTGTGGGGTCAAATACCAGGTCAGCTGGTGGGAACAACCTGATATTCCGCGCAACGCACGGATCGTATACGACACAGAAGGCAGGGTAGTGGACATGGTGAGGGGCAGCTTGATGCACGCGGCTCGGTTAGGTGCTGGGACCGCAGCGGTCATCGCCGTTTTGGGCCTGAGCGGATGCGCGTTCAACCCGCTGTCTACGTTCACGACTCCCACGATCGACCAGATCGAGTACGAGACCGTCACGCCGGCGGTGTCGGACGATGCCCTGGTCACTCCCGGAACCCTGACGGTCGCCCTCGATACTTCCGATGCGCCGCAGGCCATGCAGGACGCCGACGGCGAGCTCACGGGGTATGCGGTTGACGCCGCCCGCGCCCTCGCAAGCCGCATGGGCCTTAAGGTCTCCTTTGTCGATGCGTCTTCGGCAGGTTCCGCGCTCGGCGACAAAAAGGCCGATATCTTTATCGGCGAGATTAACTCCACGGACGGGGACATTAGCTCGCTCGGCACCTGCCTGTACGATGCCACTTCCGTGTTCGGTAAAACTAGCGATGGTGGGTCGCTAAGCGTTTCCACCGATACCCTTAACACGTCCACCCTGGGCGTTCAGATGTCCTCGGCCTCGCAGGAGGCGCTTGCTAAGCAGAGCATCACCGCCAACCAAAAGACCTACTCCAACATCAACGAGTGCTTTGAGGCGCTCGAGTCCGGCGAGGTCGACTATGTGATCTGCGACTCCACGGCCGGCGGCTACCTTGCACGCCTGATGAGCGAGGTCTCCTATGTCGGTGCGCTCGAAGCGCCCTCGACGCTTGGTGTTGCGGGCGCCTCGTCCAATGACGAACTGTGCCGTGCCGTGAGCGACGCCCTCGACGACATCACGGTCGACGGTACGCTCGAGGCAGTCCACTGCGTCTGGTATGGCACGATGCCCTACGACCTCACCACTAAGACGGTTTCGGGCGCTAGCGTGCAGCCGGGTGACTCTGAGTCCAGTGAGACCATGTCCTCCGGCAGCGAGTCCTCCGATTCCAACAATGAGACCGCATCCTCCGAGGACAAATCGTCCAGCCAGGAAGGCACCATCACTGACGACGACATTAACAAACTTAATAGCTAGTTATTGCTAGGGGTGGTGTCTCCTATACGTTGGAAAGGACACCTCTTCACGGTTTCAACACGCACTGCCGGACTTCCCCAATAGGGGAGCCCGGCTTTTTCATCCCTATAAAACCAGCAGGTCAAAGCCAATTTTTGGGACCAAATATAAAGCCGCCAGCTCCCTCCTATAGCGCACTTTGCCACAGAAAAGTGCGAGACTTCGGTATGCGGTATCAAGCAATCGTTATTCGGGTCTTTGGGAATCCGCGTGATTAAATGCACGGCAATGGGTACATAGCCAGTACAGTAAGTCCCCGAGGCAGATTGGAGCCACGTATGGATATCAAGGTTTCTGGACGCAAGACGACGGTAACCGATGCTCTGCGTGCGCATGTGGATGAGAAGATCGGCGAGGCGCTCAAGGTTTTCGACATCGAGCCCATGACAGTCGACGTCGTGCTTCGTTATGAGAAGAACCCCTCGAACCCCAACCCGGCAATCGTCGAGGTCACGGTTCGTGCCCGCGGCTCTGTGATTCGCGTTGCCGAGCACGGCGCAGATATGTATGCCGCCATCGATCTCTCCGCCGATAAGGTTACTCGTCAGCTGCGCAAGTTCAAGACCAAGGTCGTGGACAACCGCCAGGGCGGTGCCAGCGCCGCGGATGTCGCACCGGTCGAGCGCGTCGAGGATCTGGCCGACCTGCTGCTGCCCGAGGAGGAGGACGACCTGCTCGTCCGCGAGAAGGTCATCGATGTCACCCCGATGACTGAGGAGCAGGCGCTGGTGCAGACCGATCTGCTCGGTCACGACTTCTACGTGTTCGAGAACGCGACGACCGGCCTTATCAATGTGGTGTATCACCGTAAGAATGGTGGATATGGCATCATCAAGCCCCGCATCGAAACACTTGACGAGTAAAATACGTTAACTTGCATGAGTTAACGGTTGGCGGCCATCCCATGCGGGTGGCCGCCTTTTTACGTAAGGAGTCGCTTTGATGGACAAGGCTGCATCTACCGGCCATTCTGACCGCTGCCGCATCGTCGTCGATACCTGCTGCGACTTTAGCCCCGAGGTCGCCGCGAACCTCGATGTCGATATCCTGGGTTTCCCCTTCATTATCGATGGCGAGGAGCGCACGGATGACATCTGGTCGAGCATCACACCCAAAGAGTTCTACGACCGCATGCGCGCCGGTGCCCGCGTGTCCACCTCGGCTGTGTCGCTCGGTCGCTATATCGAGTTCTTTACCGAGTGCGCCAAAGAGGGCACGCCCACGGTCTACCTGTGCTTTACCTCGGCGCTGTCGTCGAGCTACAACTCCGCGTGCCAGGCGGCAGATGCCGTGCGCGCCGAGTATCCCGATTTTGAGCTTTACGTGGTCGACAACGCTCTGCCCTGTGCGACCGGCGCGCTCTTGGCGCTCGAGGCCGTGCGCCAGCGTTCGGCGGGACTGACCGCCAAGCAGCTGGTCGATTGGGCAAACGAGGCAAAGACCTACGTCCACGGCTACTTTACGCTCGAGAGCTTCGACGCACTGGCTGCCGGCGGCCGCATTCCGCCCGCGGCGGCGCAGCTCACGGCAAAGCTCGATGTCAAGCCCGAGCTCTCCTACGACCTGGCCGGCTCGCTGTCGCTGATCGGCGTCAACCGCGGCCGCAAGAAGGCGCTCAAGTCCATCCTCAAGTCGTTCCGCGAGAACTACGTGCCCGATCGCACCATGCCCATCGCCATCATGACGGCCGATGCCGAAAAGGATGGTGACTGGCTCGAAGCCGCCATCCGCAAGGAGGAGGGTTGCGCCGACGTCACGATCATTCGCGGCTCCGTGGGTCCCACCATCGGCTCGCACGTGGGCCCCGGCATGGTGGGCTGCGCGTTTTGGGGTAAGAACCGCGCCGACAAGGCGTCGCTTTCCGACCGTATCGCCCGCCGCGTGCGCGGTCAGTAGGCAAGCGCTGCGTCCGTAATCGCCCTCGACTCACAGCCCAAACGCTGGCACCGAGTATTCAACCTGGTAACAACACCCAACCCAAAAGGAAAGGTTTCATGGCAAACAAGCTCTCCGTCGCATTCATTGGCACCGGAATCATGGGTGCCCCCATCGCCGGCCACATTCTGGACGCCGGCTATCCCGTCACGGTCAACAACCGCACCAAGTCCAAGGCGGCGGCGCTTATCGAGCGCGGCGCCGTCTGGGCAGATACGCCGGCCGATGCCGCGGCGAACGCCGATGTCGTCTTTACCATGGTGGGCTATCCCTCCGAGGTCGAGGAACTCTACCTGGCGGGCGACGGCCTGCTCGCGTGCACCAAGCCGGGTGCGGTCTTGATCGACCTCACCACGAGCTCGCCCGAGCTTGCCCGTGACATTGCCGAGGCCGCCCAGGTTTCTGGTCGCATGGCGTTTGACTGCCCCGTCACCGGCGGCGAGTCGGGCGCTATCGCCGGTACGCTCACGGCTATCGTGGGCGCTACCGAGAACGACATCGCGCCGGTCCGCGACATCCTTGCCACCTTTGCGGCCAACATCTGCTGCTTCGACGGCGCCGGCAAGGGCCAGGCTGCCAAGCTCGCCAACCAGGTGTCGCTGGGCGCCTGCATGGTCGGCATGGCAGACGCCATGGCATTTGCCGAGTTGAGCGGCCTTGACCTGGAGAAGACCCGCCAGATGATCCTGGGCGGCACCGGCAAGTCCGGCGCCATGGAGAGCCTGGCTCCCAAGGCGCTCGACGGCGACTACAAGCCCGGCTTTATGGTCGAGCACTTTATCAAGGACCTGCGCTTGGCGCTCGCCTATGCCGACGACCGCGAGCTTGCGCTGCCCGGTGCCGACGTGGCCTTTACGCTCTACGACATGCTCGACGCCATCGGTGGTGCCAAGCTGGGTACCCAGGCCGTCACGGTCCTCTATAAGGAGGAGGCCGACGCCATCGCCGCCGGTCTGGACTGGTCGCAGTATCGTCCCGAGGAGCATGGCGCTCACGAGGAAGGCTGCGGTTGTGGCGAGCATGGCGACGATCACGAGTGCGGTTGTGGCCACCACCACGACGAGGGCCACGAGTGCTGCGGCGGCCACGGCCATGACGACGGCCATGAGTGCTGCTGCGGCCACCATCACGGGGAGTAGCGCCCATGAGCTGGACGTTCGTGGTGCTAGCGCTGGTGCTCTTTCTCTTTGCGATCTACATTGGCTTTTTGTGCGGCCAGTGGGCGTGCGAAAAGCGCGTGATCACCAAGCGCGACTACTGGATCGCCAATTTTGCAGGAGCGGCGGCAGTCGTCCTGCTGACCTGGGTGTTTTCGCTGTTTCCGTTGGTGCAGTTTGCGCCGATCGGCTGGCTCGGCGGCTTTATCGCCGGTCTTAAGATGAGCTTTGGCGAGTCCGTTGGTCCATGGCGCAAGCACGACGAGGTTTTTAACGTCAACAAGGCTCATCGCGCCGCCGCCGACGCGGGCGACGCCGAGGAACGCCGCCGTGCGCGTCGCAATGGCGCGGCCGACCGACAGCTCATCTCGGTCACCGATGACAGCAAGGGTGCTGGCAAGCACGCTAAGAAATAGTAAGAAGAGGTAACTATGGCAGAAAATAAAGACGAACAGCTCACCGACGAGGAGCTGGCACAGCTTCAGCTGGCAGAGGAGAACGAGAACGCCGTCGACCGTCTGGTCAAGGAGCTCGGCTGCCCCACGCGCCGCATCCGCCAGTTTGCCGCCCGCGTGCTTCACCTGCTTGCCGAGCGCGATCCGCAGCGCGTCGTGCCCTGCGTGCCCGCGCTGATCGAGGCGCTCGACCGTCCCGAGGCGCAGACCCGCTGGGAGGCCCTCGATGCCCTGACGGCGCTCGCCACCACCTGCCCCGAGCAGCTGGGCGATGCCTTTGAGGGCGCCGAGACTGCACTGTTCGACGAGATCTCCTCCACGCTGCGCTATGCCGCCTTCCGCCTGCTGTGCGTGTGGGGTGCCACGAGCGTCGAGCGTTCGCGCGAGGCTTGGCCCATCCTGGACGAGGCCATCCAGTGCTACCACGGCGACCTCGAGTATCGCGACATGCTCGGTTGCCTGTACGAGTTTTGCCAGGGCGAGATCGACGCCGAGGTTGCCGAGAAGCTTGCGCTGCGCCTTAAGTTCGATGCCGAGAACGGTAAGGGCAGCTATCTCAAGGCCCGTTCGAGCGAGATTTGCGAAATGCTTGTTAAACGTTTTGGCCTGGATCTCTCCAAAAAGAAGAAGCGTGCTAGCGTTAAAAAATCTGACGACGCCGAAGACGAGGAGTAACAGATTATGGCGCACGATGTAGTCCTGATTCCCGGTGACGGTATCGGTCCCGAGATTACGCAGGCCATGCGCCGCGTGGTCGAGGCCACCGGTGTCCAGATCAACTGGAACGTCCAGGAGGCCGGCGCCGGCGTCATGGACGAGTTTGGCACGCCGCTGCCCCAGCACGTGCTCGATGCGGTCGCCGAGACCAAGGTTGCCATCAAGGGTCCCATCACCACACCGGTCGGCACGGGTTTCCGCAGCGTTAACGTGGCCCTGCGCAAGCACTTTGACCTGTACGCCTGCGTGCGCCCCTGCCTGTCGCAGCCGGGCGACGGCTCGCGCTTCCGCGATGTCGACCTGGTTATCGTGCGCGAGAACACCGAGGACCTCTACGCCGGCATCGAGTTCGATGAGGGCGCTGCCGAGGTCGAGGAGCTCTCGCAGCTCGTTGAGCGTTCGGGCCAAAAGACCTTCGCCGCGGATTCCGCGATCTCGATCAAGCCCATCTCTATCGCCAAGAGCCGCCGTATTGTGGAGTATGCCTTTGAGTATGCCCGCCGCTGCGGCCGCAAAAAGGTGACGGCCGTGCACAAGGCCAACATCATGAAGGCGACCGATGGCCTGTTCCTGCGCGTTGCGCGCGAGGTGGCCGCCAACTATCCCGATATCGAGTTCAACGACAAGATCGTCGACGCCACCTGCATGGGCCTGGTCCAAAACCCCAACGACTTCGATGTCCTGGTGCTGCCCAACCTGTACGGTGACATCGTGAGCGACCTGTGCGCCGGCCTGGTGGGCGGCTTAGGGATGGCCCCCGGCTCCAACATCGGTGCCGACTGCGCCATCTTCGAGGCAACGCACGGCTCCGCGCCCGATATCGCCGGTCAGGATATCGCCAACCCCACGGCCGAGATCCTCTCTGCCGCGATGATGCTCGATCACCTGGGCGAGAACGACGCTGCCAATCGTATCCGTGCCGCCGTATCTGCCACGCTCGACGAGGGCGAGCAGGTTACCGGTGACGTGCGTCGTGCCCAGACCGGCTCCGTCGAGGGCGCCGTGGGCACACAGGCCTTTGCCGATGCCGTTATCGCGCACCTGGTCTAAGGTATGCACGCTGCAAACGCCTAAATAGTACTTAAGTGTTTGCGTATAACCTAAGAATCAATACGCCCGGCACTCTGTCGGGCGTATTCTATTGAAGACTATGTTTCCTAACAAGGAGTAACCGATATGGGTCTGATTCAAAAGAAGGACGAGAAGGACGAGATCGACGGCATCCAGATCATCGAGCGTGGCGAAGGCCCCGACGGTGACGAGGACGAGAAGATCGACCTGGTCACCGGTACGTCTGCCGAGCACATTGCTGCCGGTACGACGGCCGAGGAGGAGGACGCCCGTCTGGAGGCTCAGATTGCCGCGGATGCCGCTGACGAGGATCTGATGCCCGAGGAGCAGGACGAGGACGACGACTCCGACGTGGATGACCACACTTGCAAGCACAAGAAGACGATGATTGCCGCCTTTGTGGTTGCAGTCGTGATTGCTGCCGTGGTCGGCTTCTTTATTGGCAATGGTGGTTTTGGCGGCAAGGGTGTCGGCTCGTCGACCCTGACCGAGGACCAGCTCGATTCGACCGTGGCAAGCTACAGCTACAACGGCAAGAAGAGTGACATCACCGCACGCGAGGCCATCGAGAGCCAGTACAGCCTCGACACCGTCAAGGACGACGACGGCAACTATACCGCTCCGTCTGCCGACATCATCCTGTCCTACGTGCGCAACAAGATCCTGCTCGATGCTGCCGAGGACGAGGGCATCACCGTCTCTTCTAAGGAGATGAAGAAATACGCCGAGGATTCCATCGGCACTTCGGACTACAAGACCATGGCCACGCAGTATGGCGTGTCCAAGGACCAGGCCAAGCAGATCGTCCGCCAGTCCGCGACGCTGCAGAAGCTCTACAAGAAGAAGGTGGGCGATAGCTCCGCAAGCATGCCGACCGCTCCGACCGAGCCTGCTGACGGCAACGAGGAGACCGCGAGCAAGGACTACGCCGACTACATCATCAACCTTGCCGGTGACGAGTGGGATAGCGAGAAAGGCACTTGGAAGGACGCCGACAGCACCTACGCTAAGGCCTTTGCCGACGATGCCTTTACGGCCGATAGCGCCACCTATAAGCAGGCCATGACCGCCTACTACACTGCTTACCAGCAGTACTCTTCGCAGGCTTCGAGCGCCAGCTCCAAGTGGACCGAGTATGCTAACGGCCTCTACGCCAAGGCCAACATCAGCATCTACGGCCTGTTTGCGTAAGGTTTGCCTGCACTACTGCGCGCTAACCGATCTACCTGATTGAGCCCGCTAGAACGGACAACGTTCTAGCGGGCTTTTTGTTGCCGAAATCAATAGGATAGGCCTCGCGCCCGCACAAGCGCTCCATCGCGTTTCCCTAATTCATCTGGGAAAACAACTGCAAACGATTGCAAGTAACCGGTGAACGGTCGAAAACTACCGTTCACCGATAATCTCAAAACTGGTTCTAACTGGTATTAAGTCAAAAAGACCAATTCACATATCTTCACAATGACCTGCAATTTTTCTACACGCTATTTTTAGCCGCCCTGCGTTGTTTAGACACAGGAAAAGATCCGATTTTTTGCCAAAGCATTTCGAAACGGTTTCAAAACCGCAGGTAGAAGTGTTAACGACCGGTAAACGGTCGATTTATCACCGTGAGCGGTGCAAAAACGTTTTACCGTATGAATCAACGAAAGCGACCTCTTCTGGGGTGATATAGTGACAACAACACGTCACGTGGTTACTACCAGTTTAGAAACCACTGGTCTTCAAAGAACGCTTTCTAAGAAGCTTTAAGGGCGAGTGCCCGCTGGCTTCCGAAAATCATCGGACTCAGATTGTACACACCTTCGGAAGGGAAATTTGAATGGTTGGCTTTATTCTTACCGGTCATGGACAGTTCGCACCCGGCCTTGCAAGCGCTATCGCTATGGTTGCCGGCGACCAGCCTGCTTTTACCGTCGTTCCTTTTGAGGGCGACCAGGCCGCATCCTACGGTGAGGATCTCCGCGCCGCTATTACCGCCATGCGCGAGGAGTGCGATGGCGTGCTTGTCTTTACCGACCTGCTTGGCGGCACCCCGTTCAACCAGTCGATGATGATTGCCCAGGATGTCGACAACGTCGAGGTTCTGACTGGCACCAACCTTCCCATGGTTATTGAGCTTCTGTTCCTCCGCGGCAATGCCACGCTCGCCGAGCTTGGCGAGCAGGCCGTGACCGTTGGCCAGACGGGCATCACCGCCCAGACGGTCGCATCCGTTGCCGGCTCCGAGGAAGAGGATATCTTCGGCGACGAGGACGGCATCTAATGGCCGATTTCGGAGCCAACGTCCTGAGCTCCTCGGTCGCCCTTTTAGGCCTGCTTGTCATCATGGGCTTGATTTACACCATCTGGTCGCAAATCAACATGAAGAAGAAGCAGAAGTACTTCAAGGAGCTGCACACCGAGCTCAAGCCGGGTCAGGAGGTTCTTTTCGCCGGCGGTATCTACGGAACCGTCAAAGGCATCGAAGGCGAGAAGGTCCAGATCAAAGTCCGATCCGGAGCCGTCGTAGATGTTTCGCGTTACGCGATTCAGGAGATCAAGTAACTGTCGTCAGCAAATATCGAAAGGAAGCTGATCAACATGGCAGAACCCAACATTCTTCTTACCCGCATCGATAACCGACTGGTTCATGGTCAGGTTGCAACCCAGTGGAACTCCACCCTGGGCTCCAACCTCATCCTCGTCGCCAACGACGACGTGGCGTCCAACACCATGCGCCAGAACCTCATGAAGATGGCCGCTCCCGCCGGCGTCGCTACGCGCTTCTTCTCCCTGCAGAAGACCATCGACGTCATTGGCAAGGCGAGCCCGCGCCAGAAGATCTTCATCGTGGCCGAAACACCGGAAGACGTGCTTACGCTCGTCAAGGGCGGTGTGCCTATAAAGAAGGTAAACATCGGCAACATGCACATGTCGGAAGGAAAGCGCCAAGTCGCCACCTCCGTCGCAGTTAACGACGAGGATGTCGCTGCGTTTAAAGAGCTGCAGGAATTGGGGGTGGAGTTGGAGATCAGGCGCGTTCCGAGCACGCCTGTTGAGGACACGAGCAAGCTCTTCTCGTAGTCTTCGTGATCCACGTTGTCAGGAGTGAAACCCTGACATTTTGTACGTGAAATCCAAAGTGCGTACATACATTTTGAAAGGAGGAGCAAGATGGAATTCTCGATCATTCAGGTCGCCCTGGTCTTCGTTGTTACGTTCATCGCGGCAATCGACCAGTTTGACTTCCTCGAGTCTCTCTATCAGCCCATCGTCACCGGCGCCGTCATCGGTCTTATCCTTGGCGACCTCAACACCGGTCTTCTCGTGGGTGGTACTTATCAGCTCATGACGATCGGCAACATGCCGATCGGAGGCGCTCAGCCGCCTAACGCCGTCATCGGCGGCATCATGGCAGCCATTCTCGCTATCGCCACGGGCCTCGAGCCCAACGCGGCAGTTGGCCTCGCCATTCCGTTCGCTCTGCTTGGCCAGCTTGGCGTTACCCTGGTCTTCACGCTTATGTCCCCGCTTATGTCCACGGCCGATAACATGGCTCACAACGCGGACACCAAGGGCATCGAGCGCCTGAACTACTTCGCCATGGCTCTGCTCGGCCTGATCTTCGCTGTCGTCGTCACCCTGTTCTTCATCGCTGGCGCCACCATCGGTCAGACCATCGCCGCTGCTATTCCGACTTGGCTGCAGACCGGTCTGTCCGCTGCAGGCGGTATGATGCGCTTCGTCGGCTTCGCCGTCCTGCTCAAGGTTATGATGAACCGCGATATGTGGGGCTTCTTCCTCATGGGCTTTGGCCTCGCGCTCATCACCGTTGCCAACGATTCGCTGGCAACCCCTGCTCTGCTCATCCTCGCTCTCATCGGCTTCGGCATCGCTTTCTGGGACTTCCAGCAGCAGACCGAGCTGAAGGGTGCAGCTGTTTCTGACGGAGGTGACTTCGAAGATGGCATCTAATGAGTATGTGATCCCGGAGCACTACGAGGATCTCACTCCTGCTCCGCAGCTCGACCAGAAGACCCTCAACAAGATGGCTTGGCGCTCCTGCTTCCTGCAGGCCTCGTTCAACTACGAGCGTATGCAGGCCGCTGGCTGGCTCTACTCCATCATCCCCGGTCTGGAGAAGATCCACACCAACAAGAACGACCTCGCGGCTTCCATGAGCCACAACCTGGAGTTCTTCAACACCCACCCGTTCCTCGTCACCTTTGTTATGGGTATCGTGCTTTCGCTCGAGCAGAACAAGGTTGACATCCCCACGATCCGCGCCGTCCGCGTCGCCGCAATGGGCCCGCTCGGTGGTATCGGTGACGCCCTGTTCTGGCTGACGCTCGTGCCTATCACGGCCGGCATCACCTCCAACATGGCCATCAACGGCAACGCCGCTGCGCCGATCATCTTCCTGGTGATCTTCAACGTCGTCCAGTTCGCTCTGCGCTTCTGGCTCATGAATTGGTCCTACAAGCTCGGCACCAGCGCTATTGACGCTCTGACTGCTAACATGCAGGCCTTCACGCGTGCCGCTTCCATCATGGGCGTCTTCGTCGTCGGTTGCCTGGTCGTCACCATGGGTGGCACCCAGATCAACCTCGAGATCCCCAACGGCACCACCCGTGGCCTCTCCGCCACTACCGTGATCGTCTCCGAGAAGGAGGCCGAGAACTTCACCGGTATGGAGGGCATCGATACCGAGATCGCTGAGGCCGGTACCATCGCCATGACCGATAAGGACGGCAACGCCCTTACCGCTTCCGATGCCGACGGCAACGCTGTCGAGTGCGGCGTCACCGATCTGGGTAACGGCATGGAGTCCGTGACCTACGGCACCGTTACCGAGGATCCGGTCAACTTCTCTGTTGCCGACACCCTCAACACCATCGTCCCGAAGCTCGTCCCGCTTATGCTTACGCTGCTGCTTTACTACATGTTCGCTAAGCACAGCTGGACCCCGACCAAGGGCATTCTCCTGCTCTTCGTCCTTGGCATCCTGGGCGCTGGTCCGCTTGGTCTCTGGCCGAGCATCTGGTAAGGCTCTAGCTTGAGGGGTGTGTCCCTACGCGGCTCACACCCCGACCCCTTAAGCCATGTGTATGTTAAAAGCCGCGTGCTCGAAAGAGCGCGCGGCTTTTGTTTTCTTAATGATTCGGGTGTGGCAGACAGATAATGCATAACACCCTAGGTAGTTAGCCGAATTCGAGCAAAAGGGAGGATAGGATGGCGATCGGAGCGCGTAAGCAACCGCTGTACGATCAGCTGGTCGATATTCTGACCGAAAAGATTGACCATGAATATCGCGCCGGTGACATGATTCCTTCCGAGCGCGAACTTTCGGAGCGCTATGGTCTCTCGCGCACAACGGTACGCCTGGCTCTGCAGGAACTGGAGCGTTTAGGACTGGTGGTTCGGCAGCACGGTCGCGGTACCTTTGTGACCGACCGTTCGGCAAAGGCAACCAATCTTATGCAGTCCTACAGCTTTACCGAGCAGATGCGCGCGATGGGTCGAGAACCCGAGACCACGATTCTCGAGTTTTGCGAGATGGAGGCCGATAAGAATCTGGCCGAGCATATGGGATTGCGCATCGGTGATCGCATTTTTAAGCTCAAGCGCCTTCGCTCTGCCGACAACATGCCCATGATGGTCGAACGCAGCTATCTACCGGTTCGTCAATTTCTGTCCCTAAAGCGACCGCTGCTGGAGCGTAAGCCGCTTTACGATGTGATTGAGCAGGACTTTCAGCAAAAGATTCGCGTGGCCGAAGAGGAGTTCTATGCGAGCATAGCCCGTCCCACCGATGCCCACCTTTTGGGAATTGTCGAGGGCTCGCCTGTGCTCGATTTGGTCAGGACTACGTATAACGAGTCAAACGAGGTAGTGGAGTACACACTCTCGGTTGCTCGTGCCGATCAGTTTAAATACAAGGTTTACCACCAGCGCAGTAACTAGTGCTCGCATCGTTTCCATATGGTGATTCTTTGCATTTAACTGGTTACTACCAGATAACCAACCGAAGTGTATAATTGCACGTCAGAGGATTACTTCTAGAGAGAGGTATTAGAAATGTTCGAGAAGAGTGTCGAGGAGCTCACCGAGCTCGGCGCCCAGATCACCACGGCCGAGATTGCTCAGCAGCCCGAGCTTTGGCGTGATACGCTCAGCATCTATCGCGAGAACAAGGAGGCCATCGAGGCCTTCCTGGCCGAGGCTCGCGCTATGGGCGAGGGTCGTCTGTCCGTTGTCTTCACCGGTGCCGGTACGTCCGACTACGTTGGCGATACCTGCGCCCCGTACCTGCGTCACGCTGGCAACACTGATCTCTACGACTTTAAGCCCATCGCCACGACCGACATCGTGAGCGCCCCGCGCGACTTCCTGCGCGCCGAGGATCCCACGCTCGTGGTTTCCTTTGCCCGCTCTGGCAACAGCCCCGAGAGCCTTGCCGCCGTTGCCGTTGCCAAGGAGCTCGTCCACAACGTCAAGTTCCTCAACATCACCTGCGCTCCCGAGGGCAAGCTTGCCGTCGAGTCTGCCGATGATCCCAATGCGCTGACGCTGCTCATTCCGCGCGCCAACGACAAGGGCTTCGCCATGACCGGTTCTTATTCCTGCATGACCCTGCTCTCCACCCTTATTTTCGACACTGCCTCTGACGAGCAGAAGGCCGAGTGGGTCGAGACGATTGCCAAGATGGGCGAGGAGGTCATCTCCCGTGAGCCCGAGATCGCCGATTACCTGGCTGGCGATTTCAACCGCGTGACCTACTTGGGTTCTGGCTCCTTCGGTGGCCTTGCTCAGGAGAGCCAGCTCAAGATCCTCGAGCTCGCTCACGGTCTGGTCGCTACTTCCTACGACACCTCCATGGGCTATCGTCACGGACCTAAGTCCTTCGTCGACGATAAGACGCTCGTCTTCGTGTTCGTCAACAACGACGCCTACACCCGTCAGTACGACATCGACATCCTCAACGAGATCGGTGGCGACGAGATCGCTCAGCACACCATCGCCGTTCAGCAGGAAGGTGCCACCGTCTATGAGGGTGAGTCCTTCACCTTTAAGGGCTACGAGGCACTTCCCGAGGGTTACCTTGCTCTGCCGTTCGTGATGTTTGCCCAGGCTATCAGCCTGCTCAACTCCGTCCGCGTGGGCAACACGCCCGATACGCCGAGCCCCACCGGCACGGTCAACCGCGTGGTTAAGGGCGTGACGATTCACCCCTTCACCGCTTAATCGCGTCCCCCTGTAAGGGCGCCCGTCCGCTCATAACGGCGGGCGGGCGCTTTTTGTTTTACGTGAGCTGGGTATAAGCATTACCACAGTCAACTGCTTTAGAAGCGAGGAGTGCATATGAGCACGTACGCAATTAAGGCTGACAAGTTCTTCTTGCCGGCAGGCCCGCAACTGGGCGGCTATCTTATGGTCGAGGATGGCGTTTTTGGCGCCTGGCAGGCCGACGAGCCCTCTTGCGAGATTAAGGACTACACGGGATCGTGGATCGCACCGGGTATGGTCGATACTCACATCCATGGCTTCTACAACCACTCAACTACCGATAACGATCCCGAGGGCATCGATATCAGCTCAACCGAGCTCGCCCGTCGCGGTACCACCAGCTGGCTGCCCACGACGTTCACCGATGGCGTCGAACAGATCAAGGACGCCTGCGCTGCTATCGCCAAGGCGGACGAGGGCCGCGGCCCCGACTTCTGCGGTGCCCGCATTCAGGGCATCTACCTGGAGGGCCCCTTCTTTACCATGAAGCACGTGGGCGCGCAGAACCCCGCTTACCTGATTGACCCCTCCGAGGAGGTTTTCGACCAGTGGCAGGAGGCTGCGGGCGGTCGCATCGTTAAGAGCGCCATGGCCGCCGAGCGCGACGGTGCCGCTGCTTATGCGGCTGCTCTGAACGCCAAGGGCGTGGTGACCAGCATCGGTCACTCCGACGCCACCTACGATGAGTGCATCGCCGCTATCAATGCCGGTGCCAGCTGCTTTACGCATACCTATAACGGCCAGCGCGGTCTGCATCACCGTGAGCCCGGTGTCGTGGGTGCTGCCATGTCCACGCCCGAGACCTACGCCGAGATCATCTGTGACGGCAAGCACGTAAACCCTGCCGCCATCAAGGCACTGCTGCAGGCAAAGGGCTGGCAGCACACGGTGCTCATCACCGACTGCCTGGGCTGCGGCGGCATGCCCGAGGGCAGCTACACCAGTGGTGGCATGGACGTCATCATGAAGGACAACCTGTGCTGGCTCGCCGACGGCAAAAGCATTGCCGGCTCGGTGCTCACGCTTGCCCAGGGCGTCAAGAACATTGTCGATTGGGGCATCGCCAGCGCTGATATCGCCATTCGCATGGCAACCGAGGTGCCGGCTCGCTCTGCGCACATCGAGGATAAGTGCGGCAGCATCATGCCGGGTCGCGACGCCGACTTTGTCGTGTTCGACCATGAGCTCACCCTCGTCGAGACGTATGTTGGCGGCCAGAGCGTCGGCAACGCCTTTACCGATTAACGATAGAAAAAGACGGCGGGCCCGAATCTGCTCGGACCCGCCGTATGGGTTAAACGCTCAAAAGCACCTTAACAGTTACAGCTTGTTAACGATCTTCTTTGCCGTGCGCTTGACGCCGGCCACCAGGCCTCCTGCAGGATGCTCCTTCTCGTATGTTAGGCGCTTCTCGCGCTTGGCGTACTCTTCGACGATGATGTCGCCATACTCGTCTTCGATCTTGTCGAAGAAGTCGACGGCGCCCTTAATTTCCTCAGCGGTCGGGTGTCCCTTTTGGACACCGCCGGTGAGTTTGAACGGCCCCCACGTATCAAAGCCGGGGCAGCCGTAGACACCCATAAAGATGGCCTGCCTCATGCGGCAGATGCCATCGATATCCTTGCCGTACCACTTGTTTTTGCCACCGTAGGTCATAAGGCCAAACACCTTGTCCTGCGGCTGCAGCACGTTCGTGAGCACGCGTGCCATGTCCTTGTCGATCTCGGAGTAATAGATGCCCGTGGCGACACCGATCAGATGATATTCGTGCAGGTTGGGATACTCGTTTTTACCGAGCGTCTTCACATCGAGGGTATCGATCTCGGGGTGTGCCTCGACGATGGCGTCCACGAGCTTTTTCGTATTGCCGTGATGGCGCGAGGCGTAGAGGATGATGGTTCTCATAAGAAGGCCTTTCAGCTGTAATTGCATCAATGTCTGTATGGTACCCCGTTACATGGCTGGGATACCGGACGCATCGATGAACGTGCGGGTTTGTCCTTTGGTTAGGGCCGAGACGGGTACTTGCGAGCAAAAAGCAGTTGTTCGAAAGGATGGGCAATGGAATACGCTCTCTCCAACGATTCGATTTCTATTAAGGTGTCCACGGCTGGTGGTTCGTTTACCTCGATCGAGGCCGGAGGTCGCGAGTATCTGTGGCAGGGCGATCCCGCCGTGTGGTCCGGCCAGGCACCGATTTGCTTCCCGATTTGCGGAGGCTTGCGCGATAACAACGCCATGACGTTTGCCGGGCATCATGTAAAGCTCGCCCGCCATGGGTTTGCGCGCAAACAGGAGTGGAAGCTGCTGAGCCAGAGCGAGAACGAGCTGGCGATGTGCCTGGCTTCGGAGGATAACGCCGCGCTGCTGAGCGATTATCCGTACCCGTTTAAGCTTGTCGCTCGTTATACGCTCGAGGACGCTGCCGTGCGCGTTTCCTACGAGGTCACCAACGAGGGCACCGAGGACATGCCGTTCTTTATTGGCGGTCATCCCGGCTTTAGGTGTCCGCTCGATGAGGGCGAGGCCTATACGGACTACGAGTTGCGCTTTGAGAAGGACGAGGCTGCGGAGCTCTGCACCGCTGTCCCTTCGACTGGCTTGATTGATGTGGACAGGCGCTCCAAGAACCCCATGGTGGGAAAGACACTGCCTCTGTCGCATGAGCTCTTCGATTTTGCGGAGACCATCTTTGATGTGCTCGAGAGCCGTCAGGTCACGCTTTCCAAGAAGGGCGAGGACAAAGGCGTTTGCCTGAGCTTTGAGGGCTTCCCGTATCTCATTGTGTGGAGTAAGCCCGAGGGCGATTTTGTGGCAGTTGAACCCTGGGGTGGCCTTTCGACCTGCTCCGATGAGGACGACGTGCTTGAGCATAAGCGCGGCTGCCTTGTCGCCAAGCCCAAGGAGACCGTCGTTCGCTCGTTCACGATTGAGATTCTGTAATTCCGTTTTGTCGACTCGTATCGCGAGGCACAAGGAGCCTGCGAGATAAGGAGCTAAAAATGATCCTCACCGTTACGATGAACCCGTCTGTCGATACGCGCTATCAGCTCGATGAGCTCATTATCGACGACGTTAACCGTGTGAAGCCCGAAAAGACCGCTGGCGGCAAGGGCCTCAACGTGGCCCGTGTGCTGGGTCAGCTGGGCGACGACGTTGTGGCAACCGGTCTGCTCGGCGGCCACATGGGCGCCTTCATGGCTGAGCTCATGGACGCCAACGGTATTAACAACGACTTTGTGCCCATCAAGGGCGAGACTCGCATTTGCCTCAACATCCTCCACGCCGGCAACCAGACCGAGCTGCTCGAGAGTGGCCCGACAATTGCCCCCGAGGAACTCGATGCCTTTACCGCCAAGTTTACTGAGCTTGCGGGCAAGGCCGACGTCGTCACCATTTCGGGTTCTCTGCCCCGCGGTGTCGAGGCAGACTACTATGCCAAGATCACGGGCATTGCCGAGAACGCCGGCGCCAAGGTATTGCTCGATACCTCGGGTGCCTCTCTCGAGGCTGCGCTCAAGTCCGAGGTCAAGCCCGAGCTGGTCAAGCCTAACCTGACCGAGATCAACGGCCTTCTGGGTACGAGCTTTACCACCGACGATGTGGATGAGCTCCGCGCCGCGCTCGCCTCTGACGCCCGCTTCTCCGATATCCCCTGGGTCGTCGTATCCATGGGCGCTGCCGGCTCCGTTGGTTTCCATAACGGCCGTGCGTTCCGCGCCAAGACGCCCGACATCCCTGCCGTTAACGCTACGGGCTCTGGCGATTCGACCATTGCCGGCTTCGCACATGCGATTGCTGCCGGAGCCGACGACGAGACGGTGCTGCGTACCGCCAACACCTGCGGCAAGCTCAATGCCATGGATCCCATGACTGGCCACTTGGTTATGGATCGTTGGGACGAGGTTTACAACGGCGTTGTCGTGACCGAGCTGTAGGAGCTTGTGCTGCGGCCCCGGCATCGGTTGCTAGCTCATGTCGACGACAAGTGCAGTAGCATTATGCCGGGGCGCGACGCCGACACTGTCGTGTTCAATCCCGACCTTACCCTGGTCGAGACGCATGTGGGTGGCAACAGCGTCGGTAATGCGTTTGCCGAGTAGCCGCCAAAGAAACGATCCGAGAGGGGATTTAGATGATTTACGGTGCATTGGGCGATATCGAGGAGTACCGTGGAATGCTCAAGGGCCTCGACGTGCTGATCGATTGGCTCGAGGAGAACGATCCGGCGAAGCTCGAGGTCGGCAGCCATCCGATTCTGGGCGACAAGGTCTTTGCGAACGTCATGGCTCCCACGACGCGTCCCGAAGCCGAGGCTCACTATGAGACGCATCAGCGCTATCACGACCTGCAGATCGACGTCGAGGGTCGCGAGGCCTTTAAGGTTGCCACGGGCAGCCTGACGCTGGTTCAGGAGTTTGACGAGAAGGACGACTACGATCTGGTCGATTCCGACGCCTCGATCGCCGGCGATCTTGCTGACGACAAGTTTGCGCTGTTTGTTGCCGGCGAGCCTCACATGCCCACGCTCGAGTTCCCGGGCGATGGCGCGCAGCCGGTCAAGAAGATCTGCTTTAAGCTGCTTGCAGACGCTTACTGGGAGGAGTAGCGCACTGCTCGTGAGCTAGCGTGGTTCCCCTTGGGGAGCGCGTTTAAGCCCCGCTGATCGTGGTTCCTTTGGGGATTGCGGTTGACGGGGCTTTTTGTTGAGTAGGGGAGTTGCCGGCGGCGTTGTGCCTGGATTGGCGGATGTGTGCCCGAAATCGGCAACAAAAAAGCCGCCCGAGGGCGGCTATCTTGTGCAATGGAGCCAGCGACCGGGCTCGAACCGGTGACCCCCGCTTTACGAGAGCGGTGCTCTACCAACTGAGCTACGCTGGCGGCCATGTGGTGACGCAACTGAGGCGTCAACGGCTGTCTATGATACGGGACATCGCACATCCGCGCAAGGGTTCTGACGGCTTTTCTCACTTTAAATGCACTAATATTGGTGACGTGATGTCTTGCTCTTGCGGATCTCAAGCAGAATGGGGCAGCGATGGCTCAACCCAAGATTCTTCTCACACGTATCGACGACCGTTTCATTTACGGGCAAGACGTTGAGCTGTGGAACGAAGCCGTGGGTTCCAACCTTGTTTTAATCGTCAACGATGAGATTGCGGCTGATTCGCGCAAGTGGGCCCCTATGAGGGTGGCGACACCCGAGGGTGTCTGGACGCGGTTTTTCTCGGTGCAAAGGACTGTCGACATCATTCATACCGCAACGCCGCGCCAATGGATTCTCATCATGGTGGCGTCGCCCACGGATGCACTCGCGCTGGTTAAGGGTGGAGTGCCGATCACCAAGATCAGCATTGGCCATATGCAGGCAGGGGAGGGCAAGCGCCCCATAACGCCCGCGGTTGCCGTGAGCGACGCAGACGTTGCTGCCCTCAAAGAACTGCAGGCGCTCGGCATAGAGCTAGAAATCCGCTATCTCCCCAGTTCCGCCCCCGACCCCATCGGCAATCTGTTCAACTGATCCCTTGGGGACGGAGGAAAACGGATCATTTTGCCCTTGCGAGGGACGCGGCGATGTCGCCTGTCAAAAACTATGTCCGTTTACTACGTTTGATCGGCTATCGCCGAGCATGCCGAATTTGGGTAAAACAAAACCGACGCTCCTATAAGTTGTCAATAGGCAGTTTGCGGGAGCGCTCCCTTCAATTCGCACAGGAGCTCGTAATACCTCCTCTCCAGTTTCGTCGACCGCCGTCTCCCATGTTCCAGGTGACCGAGTGAGGCCG
>JAXJMV010000045.1:0-1787 GCA_036312985.1 Collinsella sp. | reverse complement strand
GACGCCCAGACCCTCCAGGACATCCTGGACGGCATCATGCCCGGCATGCTCGGCATGATCGCCTTCTGGCTGTACTACTGGCTGCTGTCCAAGAAGATCAACCCCATGGTGCTGATCGTGGCCACCATGGCCGTGGGCATCATCGGCGCGTTCTTCGGCGTGCTGGCGTAAGGGCCCGGCTGCATAGATTTTCGTTGCAACCTGGAAAGGGGATGGAGCAGGCCTATGCCCTCCATCCCCTTTTTGTATAGAAGGAGTTCGTATGTTCGCGAAGGATCGCGAAGCAATGCGCCTGACGCCGGCAGAGGTCAGGCTGATTCTTATTGAGTCCCTGCAGTGGTGCGCCAACAACGCGGTCTACTTTTTGGGGCTTATCGGTGCGGCCACGTATGATCTGGCCGGCACGGCCTTTTTGGTTGCCGCCATTACGCTCGTGCGTAATCTTATGACGTCGGCAGGCAATATGGTGTCGGGCTCGGTCATCGATCGCTTTGGACCGCGCCGGACGTCGTTTGTGACGTGCGTGATTACGGCAGTGCTATCGCTTGGCGTGGGGTTGGCGCCGTTGTCTGTCCCCGGGCTTGTGTTTGCCGCGTGCGTCTTGGGACTTGCGGGCGGCTTTATCAACACCTGCACGCATGCGTTTCCGGGATACCTGGAGTCGACCACCGAGGGCCGTACCCGCGTGAACGGTCTCATGGTGTTCTACAGCAATATCGCCTATACCGCTGGCCCGCTGCTCGGCGGTGCCATCGTGAGCTGTTTTGCCACGCAATCGGTCTATCTGCTCATGGCGGGCATGATGGGTGTGGCGGCCGTGCTCTCCTTGGGCTGTCACGAGTGTGTTGCTCCCGCAAAAGGGGAGAAGCCGAAGGGCGGTATTCTGGGCGGTATGGCCGAGGGTGCGCGACTTACGTTTCGCGACCACGACTTGCGCCTCATCTTTATCTCGGGCTTTTTGGGTTTCTTTGCGTTCGGCGCGTTCGATTCGCTGGAGTCGTTGTTCTACCGCGATGTGCTCAACGTGGATATTGTCTGGCTGGGCTGGCTGTCCTCGGTCGTGGGCCTCACTTCCTCGGTGGGTGCGTTCATCCTGACCAAGCTTTCTGCTCGCCATGTCAACCTGCGATTGTTGCTCGGCGCGCTCATGGCCGTGGGCATTGGGTCCATGGTGTACGTGGGCACCGATATGCTGGGGGTCGCGATTGTCGGTCAGGCGATTAACGGTCTGGCCTGGGGGTTCCTGGAGCCGCTGCAGATGATCTTGATTCAGGAGCGCGCCGACATCAAATACCTGGGGCGCATTACCGGCTTTGTGCGTTTTGGCCTGATGAGCGCCGGCGTGCTGCCGCTGCTGGCGGCTCCTTTTTTGGCGGAAGCTTTGGGCGTCCAAGCGGTGCTATTTGGAGCATCGACCATTATTGCGCTGGTAGGAACGCTGTTCTTTGTCACACAAGGGAGGCGCCAGGGTGTTAGCTATACATTCAATTCTAATTTAATACCACTCACCAGAGAATTTCGACCGTTCACCGAGGATTGGAACAGATTGATAAGTGGTATTAAAAACACCTTAGGTGTATGTCTATAATTGGTATTGAAAAGAAACGCGATATATAGAGTCGCGTGCAGGACAGAAAGGAAAAGCCATGAAGGAAACCGAGAAGATCGAGATCATGCATTTCGACCAGGAGGGCTATCTCGAGGACGGCAAGGCGCTCTACGAGACCGGCAAGAAGATGACCGCGCTCGCCGACAAGGTCGCCGACGAGGGCTACGACGCCGTGTTC
>JAXJMV010000044.1:0-57644 GCA_036312985.1 Collinsella sp. | reverse complement strand
TCCATTCCGAAGGCGGTAGAATATCTAGGCACGGGAGCCTCCCAACCTCGTTGCGGCGCGGCTGCGCCTCTGGCACTTCAACAACATTGTCGCAGCCCCGACCCGCGGTCACGAGCGGGGGCTCCTGTCGTTTCCGTGCCCTCGGATTGGGTCATAGTGTCTGACTTATGCTCAACCTGCGGGGTTTCCGCGCTTGTCAAGAGATTGCTTATTGGGGACGCTCTTAAACGACTGGTCATTCAAGAAGGTTCCCAATGACTACCCATAGAATGAGCGTGGATAATCTCCCGTTTTTGGCTTGGTGACGGGCTTAAAGTGGGAGATTATCCACGCTCATCAGGAAAGTGTCCAAAAATCCACGCTCGTTCGCCTTGGATTGCATCGCCCGTGGCCGGCAGCCGCGCGGCACCGGTCCGCGTGGCGGCGTATAATCGGCGGCAGATGACTTGGACGTTAGGAAACCATGACCGATAGCATGCAGCAGATGGCGCTCGACACGCTCGGCGCCTATTTTGGCTACACCTCGTTTCGCCCGGGACAGGACCGCATGGTCGATGCGATCCTTGCCGGTCGCGATGCGTTGGGTGTTATGCCCACGGGCGCCGGCAAGTCCATTTGCTACCAGGTGCCCGCGCTCATGCTGCCCGGCATCACCTTTGTGGTGAGTCCGCTGCTGTCGCTTATGGAGGACCAGACCCGTGCGTTGCTCGCGGCGGGTGCGCGACCCAGCTATCTCAACTCCAGCCTTACCCCGGCCCAGCAAAACACCGTGCTCAAGCGGGCGCGCGAGGGTCGCTATCAGCTTATGTACGTGGCGCCCGAGCGCTTGCTTGAGCCGCGTTTTTTGGCCTTTGCGCAGGAAGCTGCGGCCGAAGGCGGCATCGGCGTGCCGCTCGTGGCCATTGACGAGGCCCACTGCGTGAGCCAATGGGGCCAGGATTTTCGTCCCGCTTACCTGCAGATTCGTGAGTTTATCGATTCGCTGCCGCGGCGCCCCATCGTGGCGGCCTTTACCGCCACGGCGACCGAGCGTGTACGCGCCGATATCCAGCAGATGCTCGGCCTGCAAAACCCTGCGACGGTGGTGACGGGCTTCGATCGCAAGAACCTCTACTTTGGCTGCGAGGAGATGGGCGACAAAGCCAAGGCAGCGTGGGTGCGCGACTATGTGATTGCGCATTCGGGCGAGAGCGGTATCGTGTATTGCTCGACCCGCAAGACCGTCGATGCACTGGCAGGTGAGCTTGCCGAAGCGCTGGGCCCCAGCGGCATTCGCGTTGGCCGCTACCATGCCGGCATGGGTAATGACGCCCGCCGCCAAAGCCAGCGCGCCTTTATCGACGACGATATCCAGGTGATGGTTGCCACCAACGCCTTTGGCATGGGCATCGACAAGCCCAACGTGCGCTACGTGATCCACAACAACGTGCCCGAGAGCATCGAGGCCTACTACCAAGAGGCGGGCCGCGCCGGCCGCGATGGCGACCCAGCCAGCTGCCATCTGCTGTGGAACGGCAACGATTTTCGCATGCGTCGCTTTTTGATCGACCGCGGCGATGCTGCCGATGAGGCACTCGACGACGAGCAGCGCGCGTGGGCGCTCCAGAATCGATATCGCCTGCTCAGCCAGATGGAGGGTTACTGCAATACCACCGGCTGCCTGCGCGAATACATGCTGCGCTACTTTGGCGACGAGGCCGCGGCCGAGCATGCGACAGCCGCCGCGGGTGGCACGACAGACGACGCCGAGGGCTGCGGCAACTGCAGCAACTGCCTCACGCAGTTCGAGGTCGAGGACGTCACCGATATGGCCCGCGCCGCCGTGCGTTATGTGGCCACGCGTCCCATGCGCTTTGGCAAGTCGCTGATCGCCGATGTGCTCCACGGCGGCAACACCGAGCGCATTCGCCAGATGCATCTGGACGAGGACCGCGGCTATGGTGAGCTGTCGAGCGAATCAGTCGGGCACATTAAGGACATCATCGGGCAGCTGTGCGGCCGCGGTTATTTGGCAACCTCGCAGGGGCAGTACCCGGTCGTGGGTCTGGGTCCGCGTGCCGGCGAGGTCGAGGACGAGGCGTTTGCCTTTACCGTTAAGCGTCGCGCGTCCAAGCGCAAGGCCTCGGCCCGCGCCCGCCGCGCCGTCGATCTGCTGCGCGAGGAGGCCGAGCTGGATCAGCGCCCGCGCGTGGGCGACGATGCCGAGCTGTTCGAGCGTCTGCGTGCCCTGCGCAAGGAGATCTCGACCGAGCTGGAGATGGCGCCGTACATGGTCTTTTCCGACAAGGCCCTGCGCGGCCTGTGCCGCTTGCGCCCGCAGACACGCGACGAGCTGATCCAGGTCAACGGCATTGGCGAGAAAAAAGCCGACGCCTTTGGCGAGCAGTTTATGGCGGCGATTGAAGAGTTTGAGTCCGAGCATGCGCGGGATGGAGCGTAACGATGGCTTTCGATAGCAAGACCGACCGTACTGACGTGTCCGCCGTGCCGCTGTACCAGCAGGTCATGGACGACCTAAAGGGCGAGATCGCGCGCGGCGTGTACGCTGCCGGCTCGCGCATTCCTTCCGAGATGGAGCTCGCGAAGTCTTACGGCGTGGGACGCGTCACCGTGCGCCGCGCCATCGAGGAGCTGTCGCGTGCGGGATATCTCAACCGCCAGCAGGGGAGGGGCACGTTTGTGTGTGCGCCCAAGCTCAAGCGCAAGATTCGCCAGAAGGGTGACGTCCAGAGCTTTACTGAGGGTTGTGCTGCCAACAACATGGTGCCGGGTGCGCGTCTGGTGTCGCGCACGGTGGTCGCGGCGACGCACGAGGATGCGGCGTTCTTTGGCGTGGAGCCCGGCTGCGAGCTTATCGTGGTCGAACGCGTGCGCACAGCCGACGGCATCCCTGTCATGCTCGAGAACAACGCCTTTGTGCTTGCCGACCATCCCTACCTGCAGACGCTGGCCGATGAGGACCTTTCCGATAACTCAATCTTTGCGCTCGTTGCCGAACATTCGGGTCGCGCGCCGCTCAAGTCCGACCCCTGCACCGTGGAGATTGCGCTTGCCGATGCTCAAGCGGCCCCACTGCTGGAGGTACCGGTCGGCGAGCCGCTCTTCTATATGGAGGCGTACTTTACCGATGAGGACGAGCGCCCCTTGCTGCTCGGACGCCAAAAGATCGTGGGCTCGCGCTACGTCTTCGACATCTAACGTCCACAGATAGAACAACATAGAACAAATTTGCCGGGATGACTTCACGGGCGTTGTTACACGTGTTATAAATAGGACAACATAGAACGACAGCAGGTACGAGCTGTCGTCGCTCAAAGCCGCCCCACAAGGAGGAACATCACCATGAACGCACATGATCTGGTTCAGGAAATCATCGAGCGCAAGGGCAAAATCGAGAATGTCTTTTGGATTGCCTGTGGCGGTTCGATGATCGACCTGATGCCGGCCAACGAGCTGCTCAAGCGCGAGGCCACCACGTTTACCTCGACGGTCTACACGGCACGCGAGTTTTGTCTGATGGCTCCCAAGAGCCTGGGGCCGAAGTCGCTCGTTATTGCCTGCAGCCACAGCGGCAACACGCAAGAGGTCGTCGACGGCTGCGAGATGGCGCTGGCAGCCGGTGCTGAGGTCGTTGCCCTCACCGACTGCGAGGGCTCCAAGATCGACAACGGCAAGTGGACCACCTGGGTCTACCCCTGGGGCGAGGGCGTGCCGCAGGCCGAGGTGCCTCAGGGCATCGGCGCTCTGATCGCCGCCGAGCTGCTCGACCAGCAGGAAGGCTACGAGGCACTCGCCGACATGTACGAGGGCCTAAAGCAGATGGATGCGCTGCTGCCCGCCGCCCGCGAGAAGGTCAACGCCGAGCTGGGCGCCCGCTTTGCCGAGCTCTGTCAGCAGCACAAGTTCTTCTATATCCTGGGATCCGGCCCCAACTTTAGCCAGACCTACGCCATGGCCATCTGCTCGCTCATGGAGATGCAGTGGCAGCACTGCTGCTATATTCACTCCGGCGAGTACTTCCACGGCCCGTTCGAAGCCACCGAGCCCGGCGTGTTCTACTTTGTGCAGCTCGGATCGGGCGAGTGCCGCCCCATGGAGGAGCGCGCGCTGGCGTTCCTCAACACGCACACCGATACGGTCATGGTGCTCGACGCGCTTGAGTACGGCGTGGGCGAGGTGCCTGCCAACGTGCGTTCGTTCCTGGAGCCGATCTTCTTCTACAACATGAGCTGCGAGCTGCGCGCCGCGCGCGGCAAGGTCTTCGACCACAGTCCCGAGGTTCGTCGCTACATGGGCATCGAGCAGTACTAGGTAACGGGGAAAGCATTCACCTTCGATTCGCAAGCGTGTCGTGTGAGTCAAAAAAGCGGGCCGCGCCGGGGATTTCCGGCGCGGCCCGCTTGGTATCGCGCATAGATTCGCAAGGTTGCGGCAGCCAGCGGCTTACTTGGCGTCGTAGGCCTCGGCATCCCACCAGTCGAGTTGGGCGATGTTGTCGCGGATGTGCTGGCAGCTCTTGTGGAAGCCCTCGAGCTCGTGCTCGGACAGGTCGAGCGTGTAGACCTCCTCGACGCCCTCGGCACCGATCACGCACGGCAGGGAGGTAAAGATGCCCTCCTCGCCATACTGGCCGGTCATGAGCGTGGAGGCGGAAAGCACGGCGTGCTCGTTGTGCAGCACGGCGGCGCAGACGCGCGCGGCGGAGTTGGCGACGGCGTACTCGGTGCACTGCTTGCCCTGGTAGGTTACGTAGCCGCCCTTGCGCGCGAGCTCCTCGACCTCCATGTGGTCAAAGGCGTACTTGTCGGGGTTCTCGGCCTGAAGCTCGTTGAGGCTCTTGCCGGCGATGGTCGCGGCCTTAAAGGCGGCCAGCTGGCTAAAGCCGTGCTCGCCGATCATGTAGGCGTCAATGGACTTGGGGCTCACACCGACCTTCTTGGAGATCTCGGTGCGCAAGCGGGCGGAATCCAGGCCGCAGCCCGAGCCGATGATCTTCTTGGGATCGTAGCCGGTCAGATGCCACAGCTCGGTGCACACGACGTCGCAGGGGTTGGAGATGCTTACGAAGATGCCGTCAAAGCCGGCGTCGACGATGCGCTTGGCAAAGGTGCGGGCGGCGTCGGTGGTAAAGAACAGCTCGCCGTCGCGGTTGCCGGCGGCCAGCGCGACCTTGCCGGCAGCGTTGACGATGACGTCGCAGCAGGCCAGCTCCTCGTAGTGGTCGTAGCAGTTGACGATCTTGGTGTTGTACGGGACAAACGAAAGGGAGTCGCGCAGGTCCTGGACCTCGGACGTCACCTTGGCCTCGTTGATATCGCACAGGTACAGCTCGTCGGCGATGCCCTGCATGAGCAGGCTGTTGGCGACATGTGCTCCTACGTGGCCCTGGCCGACCACACCGATCTTACGCGTCTGGTACATATATGTATCCCTTCGGCCGAGTTTTTCGCGTCGAACCATTGTAGTGTCCTGCCGCCACTTTGCTAGGCTAAAGCGCCGTAGATTTTTGGGACATGCCTTAATCTCTACTTTTGGAGTGATTTGGGCCGCTGACGGCATCGCTGGGCGATGTGCTCGCGCTGATGGGGCCGGTCGTTGTACCATAGCTGCAACTGACTCGTAAGGAGCATCCATGCCCATTCGCATCCCCGACGCCCTCCCTGCCGCCGCGCAGCTCGAGAGCGAGAACATCTTTGTCATGACCGAGTACCGCGCGCTGCACCAGGACATCCGTCCGCTGCGCGTGCTCATCCTCAACCTCATGCCCACCAAGATCGCCACCGAGACGCAGATCATGCGCAAGCTCTCCAACACGCCGCTGCAGGTGGAGGTGGATCTGCTGCGCACCAAAACGCACGAGGCCACGCACGTGAGCGCCGGCCACCTGGAGACGTTCTACCGCACGTTCGACGACATCCGCGACATCCACTACGACGGTCTGATCATCACGGGCGCGCCGGTGGAGCAGATGCCGTTCGAGGAGGTCGACTACTGGCCCGAGCTCTGCCAGATCATGGATTGGTCCACCACGCACGTGCACTCTACGCTGCACATTTGTTGGGGCGCGCAGGCCGGTCTGTACCATCATTACGGTATCCAGAAGTACGACCTGCCGGCAAAGGCGAGCGGCGTGTTTGAGCATTATCTGGTGAAGCCGCAAAGTCCGCTGGTCCGCGGCTTTGACGACCGTTTCTATGCCGTGCATTCGCGCAACACCGAGGTGCGCCGCGAGGACGTGGAGGCCGAGCCGCAGCTTGAGGTCGTGGCCGTGTCCGACGAGGTGGGCCTGTATATCGTCAAGTCGACCGACAGCCGCCGCTTCTTTGTCTTTGGCCATCCCGAGTACGACACCGACACGCTGCGCCTGGAGTACAAGCGCGACGTGAAGCGCGGACTCAACCCCCAGGTGCCGGCGCATTACTTCCCGGGCGACGATCCCGCCGCCGAGCCGCGCAACGTCTGGCGCAGCCAGGCTCAGCTGCTCTACACCAATTGGCTCAACTACTACGTCTACCAGACCACACCCTACGACCTGGCCCGCGCCGGCGAGGAGCACTAGGCTACGGCTGCTGCTGTGCCGGCGGCGTGACGAGCGTGGATATCCGGACGGACGAGCGTGGATTTTCGGACATTTACAAATCGAGCGTGGATAATCTCCCACTATTGGCTTGAAACTAGGCTCAAAACGGGAGATTATCCACGCTCATTTTTTAGGCATGTAGATGCCGATGGCTCGGCTAAGCGACGGTGCGCGCAGAGACAAAGTCGCATTTGGCGTAGTCTTGAATCTCGACGGGTTTTTCTTTCTGATAATCCGATGGACCAAGGCCTCAAAATGTGGAGACAGGGACCTCTCGACAACCGCCCTACCTGCAGATATAAGCCATCAGCCTAAAACGTCCAAAACCGTCAAGCATTTGGTCAGCGCCTGGACGGTATTTGGTCAGACTTCGCATGAAACCGTCTGGTACGTTTGCGCCGTTCCAAGATTTGGGAGGCGACATGGGAAACATGACGGCGAATCAAAGGCTTGCAAGTCACATTAAAGCATGCGAACAGCAGATGAGCTGCGTGTACGCGCGCACGGCGGCGGAGGCAAAGCAGATTGAGCGGCGGGCGGAGGCGGGAAGTCTCGAAGCGGTCATGCCGGGGCTGTATGCGCGTCCGGAATACTGGTCCGAGCTCAAGTTTCGGCAGCGTTATCTGCATCGGGTGCGGGCGCTTGCGCAAAAGCACCCCGACTGGACATTTTGCTCCTATACGGCGGCTGTTATCTATGGCCTTTCGGTTTCGCATGCCAATTTGACGCACATCCATATCGCCGCGATGCCAGCCCAATCGACGACGCCGGGCTCTCAGGTCATTCGTCATCGCTATGCTCGTCAAACACGGGCCACCCAGATGGATATCGCCGTAACCGATATCGATCAAACGATTACGGATTGCTTGGTCGATGCATCGTTTGTCGAGGGACTGATCATCGCGGACTCGGCGCTCCATGAGCAACTTTTGTCGAAGGAGCATCTCGTTGAGACTGTCGACAAGCTTGGTCTGAATCGTCGCGGCGTTGTGACGGCGCGCAGGGTTGCACGATGTGCCGATGGGCTGTCGGAAAGTGGCGGCGAGTCCAAGGCGCGTGCCCTGATGATCGAGCGCGGTTGGCAGACGCCGGAGCTGCAAGTTGAGCTGTTCGACCCGGTTGAGCCGGGACGACCGTATCGCGTCGACTACTTGTGGCGCGTGGGCGACCGGCTGATTATCGGGGAGTTCGACGGATTCGTTAAAAGCGAGAAGGCGGCGGAGGAGGGCAAGCTCGCGAAGGCGCAGTTCGATGAGCGCCAGCGCGAGTCGAGACTTTCGCTGCTTGATAACTGCAAGATTGTGCGCTTGTGCTGGGATGATCTAAGGGATCCGACAAAGCTCGATCGCAAGCTCAAGGTCGCCGGCGTGCCGCGTGCGTGCTGAGGCAGTTGCAGGGCGTTTGGCTGCACAAGCGTGGAAAATCGGACGGACGAGCGTGGATTTTCGGACGCTTGTTGAATGAGTGTGGATAATCTCCCGTTTTTGGCTCGTAAGGGGGCTCAAAGTGGGAGATTTTCCACGCTCATCTTGCGGGTGCGATACAGCGGCGGCTAGGCGCTGACGATGTTGGGCAGTGGCAGGTCGTGGGCGTCGGTGGGAACGTGGTCGACACGCTGCTCGTCAAAGGCGATGCCGACGATTAGGCATTCAGGCGCAACTGTGGGCAGGTAGCGGTCGTAGCAGCCTCCGCCGTAGCCCAGGCGCGCGCCGGTGCGGTCGAAAGCCACGAGCGGCACGATAATCATGTCGAGAGCCTTGGCGGGCACGATGGGGAAGTGGTCGCTGTCGACGTCCATGGCTGCGAAGGCCCGCGTAGGGTGGGCGATAAACGGGGTCTCGGACGCATCGCCGGCAGAGACTGCCCGCATGCGCATGCGCTGGCCACAAGCCATGGCGTCTGTTGCCGAGAGCATGCACGGATAGGCCACGCGCCAGCCACGCGCGACGGCCGCGGCGGCAAACGCGGCTGGGTCGACCTCGGAACCCATGGCGGCATAGACGGCAACGGTGCGTTGGTCCGCAGTGCCGCTGGACTCCATCAGCTCAACAAGCCGCGCGCATACAACAGCAGACTTCGCTGCCCGAACATCCAGATCAATAGCATCGCGCTGAGCAATCACTGCCCGCCGCAACTCAGCCTTATCCATCCCAGTCTCATCTCCCAAACCTACCAAAAAGGGACAGGTTTATTTTGGCAGCTTTTATCTGGGCAAACGCGATATGGGCAGTAAAGTCACCGCAAATATGCCTGTGAACTGCGCCCTTTGTGGTTGTTTGGGCCTGTGCGTTAATGCTATAACGCCGCAGCAATCGCCTCAGTCACAAACTTATTGAGTGACTCACCCTTCTTTGCCGCTGCCAGCGCTGCTTGCTTGTGGAGCTCAGAGCCCGTTCTTACGTTGAACGACCCCTTAAAAGCCCGCTCGGGTTCCTTGCCCTTCTCGGCGCAAAACTCAAGGTAATCGTCGACGGCGTCGTGGAAGCATTGTTCCACTTCTTTAACCGTAGAGCCTTCAAACACAATTGCATCCCTAATGCCGGTGACCATACCTGTTAGCACATGCTGTTCGGCATCGAACTCGACTGGGGCGAAATAACCCTTGTATGCCAAAACGTTACTCATGACTACCTCCGACATCTTGCAGAAATCGAATGATGTTTCGAATGGTCCCCGCTGTCAATTCGTCAGATGGATGTGGCGCGTGCATTACGAACATCCTGCCATCTGATGGCCTGTAGAAGCGAACGCGCGATCCGGATGTCTTGCCTTTGTTGTCCATTTCAAAGCCATATGAAGCCATGACTTTTAAAAAATCGGTATACCGATACGTCGAAGGGCAGCTAAGTAGTTGGGCGATGAGTTTATCGGTCCGCGTCATCCCGCCTCACATTCTGCAACTATATCCTAGTTGCAATTTAAGTCCGATGCAAGCATCCCTACTATAGAACATGCGTACGTATAGAACAAGTGTTCGAACCAACGCAAAGGCACCTGCCCCTTCGTGGGGGTTTTGCTGGTGGGGCGGGTGTCTGCGGCGGTTTGTCTCGATCTGTAACAGTAACTCTGCAAAATCTGACCTAGATGTTACAGATTGAGACAAAGGGCCGGCATCATCCGAAAACGTCTCGATTTGTAACATCTGGAGCCGATATTGCCGCCTTAGCGTTACAGATCGAGACAAAACTGGTGGGACGGGCTGAGCTGCCCCGCCCAAGCAGCGGCAAAAGAAAAAGGTAGATTTCCGGGCATGTCCCAAAAATCTACCTTTGTGCGTTAGCCCAGCAGGTCGATGACGTTAAAGCCGGCGTTGCTCTTGGCGATGACTTCGCGGCTGCCAAAGACGCAGGTGGGCGACTCGGCTGCGATGCGCGTCACGTCGGCGCCGAGCGAGCGCAGCTCAACGGGCGTGGCGGCGAGCATCTGGGCGCGACGCTCCTCGCGCGCATGCGGATCGAGCCCGGCCAGGTAGGTCGTGTTGCGGCGCTTGGTGAGCGCGTACGGCTTCACTGGCGCGTCCATACCGCTCACACAGCTCACGATAAAGCCCTCAAAGGCGGCCTCGTCAGGCTCAAAGCTGCCGAGCCATTCGCCTGCGCGCGCCACGCGCTCAATCGAGGGGTCGATTGCCGGGTCGCGGTAGGTGTAGAACGCCGTCTGACGCTCACCGGCCGCGCGGAATCCGCAGCCGTACGCACCGCCCTTAACGCGGATCTCGTTCCACAGGTAGTCGTAGGAGAGCGCGTTGGCGGCAACCGCCCAGGCGCCCGTCACGTCAATGCCCAGGCGACGCGGGTCGCACGCGCTTGCCGCAAAGCAGATGTCACTGGGGATGACAAAGGCCTCGTGGCAGTCGCGCGGCGTCGGCACCACGAGCGCGTTGCGGCCGGCATCGGTGCTGTCGCCAGCGCCCAGCCCCAGGTCGCCAGCAGCATTCCAGTACGCGTCAAAGTCCTCGTTGCTGCCGGTAAAGCTCGCCATGCAGCCATCGGCCACAAAGATGCGCTCCGCCAGCTCGGCAAGCTTGGTACGCAGCCCGTCCACGCGCTCGTCAAAGTGCTCGAGCAGATCGCGCAGGAACAGGTAGAAATCCACGCCCGAAAGCTGCTCGCGCACCACGGCCGAAGGCGAGCTGTAGCTCATCGCGCGACCGAGCGCCGCCGAGTGGCCGTTGTTGATAAAGCCCTGCTCAAGCCCAATGCGAATCTGCGTGAGCACGTCGCGCATGCGGTCGGCATCGGCATCTGCCAAAAGCGTGCTCGACCACACCTCGCGCGGCAGGCTCGCCAGCGCATCGATCTTCTCGGACAGGGCGCCGGCGCTCACCAGCAGGTAGGGGCGCACGCCGTCCACGTCGGGCTGGGTCATGACTTCGGTCGTAAAGCTCAAAAAGCCCAGTTTGCCGGCGAGCAAGTTGTCGAGCTCCTCGGCCGAGTGCTCGCTCGTGGGCAGCTGTTTGAGCAGGCGGCAGAGCAGCGTCACATAGGGCAGGTCTTCAAACGCGACGCAGCTCAGGTCGAAATACTGCATGGCGTAGGCCAGGCGGTTGGTGGGGATGTCGTGGCGCAGGCAGGGGATGGGCGCAGTCGTGTCTACGACCAGCGGAGGCTCGGGGCGCGCCTCGCCAATGTCGGACACGCGCAGGCGCGGCAGCGTGGCCTTGGCCTCGGGCGTGTCCTCGGCCTCCTGCGCGGCACGCAGCGCAGCTGTGCGCTCGACCACGTCGGCCAGCTCGGCATCGGTCATGGCATCGCGCTTGGCTGCCAGCTCGGCGGCCTCGGCGATCTCCGCGCCCTCGGCGGCGTCCACCGGCACCAGCTCGACCAGTGCCATGTGATCGTTCTGCAGCACCAGCTCGCGCAGCAGGTCCTCAAAGTAGCTGCCGTCCAGGTCGCCGCGCAGCTCCTCATACACTGGACCGTACTTGAGCGCCAGCGTCGCGGCGTCGTCATCGTAGAGCCATGTGCTCAGCGCGTCGCACGCAATGGCCACGCCGTCGGCGATACCGTAGTCGCGCTGGCGCAGGTCGTATTCGTTGCTGCTGATGATGGCTTCCAGGCGCTCGCGCGGAACGCCATGCTCGCATAGGTCGCGGCAGGCGTCCTGGAACACGCGACGCAGCTCGCGCGCCACGCCGGGCTGCGCGTTTTGCAGCATGATGAGCTCGTAGGGCTGCAGGCTTTCGGCCGCGGTGTAGCTCACCACGTTGCCGCCCAGGCCGGCGGCCAGAATGGCCTTCTTAACCGGCGCTTCGTTGGAGCCCAGCAGCGCCTCGAACAGGATATCCGCCGCGATCGTGCGCTTGCGGTCGAGCGCGCTGCCCAGCACCAGACCCAGGCCCACCAAGGCGTTCTCGGGCGTGGTGGCCATCTCGACGCGCTTGTACTCGCAGGTCACAGGCTCCTGCACGTCCAGCGGATTGGGTGCCAGCGCGGACGGGTCCTCGCCGGCGGCAACGGCTGCGTCCATGCGGCGGCTCGCGGCACTCGGCTGCGACAGATAGCGCTCGTCCAAAAAGGCCAGCGCGCGGTCCACATCTAGGTCGCCGTAGAGCGTGATGTAGGAGTTGGAAGGATTGTAGTGGCGCGCGTGCGTGTCCAGGAACTGCTCGTAGGTGAGCGCGGGAATCGCGCGCGGGTCGCCGCCGCTCTCGTGTGCATAGGCGGTGTCGGGATAGAGCGCGGCGTTGACGGCATCGTCCAGCACACTCATGGGGTCGGACAGCGCGCCCTTCATCTCGTTGAACACCACGCCGTTATAACGCAGCGTGCCCTCGTGCAGGCTCGCGGCGCTGCTGTCGCCGTCGCCCTCCGGCAGGTCCAGTTCGTAGTGCCAGCCCTCCTGCTCAAAAATGGTGGGCTTGGTATAGATGGCCGGGTTGAACACCGCGTCCAGATACACGTCCATCAGGTTGTACAGATCCTGCTCGTTGGTGGTGGCAACGGGGTAGATGGTCTTGTCGGGGTAGGTCATGGCGTTGAGGAACGTCTGCATGGAGCTCTTGATCAGGTCGACAAATGGCTCCTTGACGGGAAACTTGGCCGATCCGCACAGCACCGAGTGCTCAAGAATATGGAACACGCCGGTGGAATCGGCCGGCGGCGTCTTAAAGCCAATGGCAAAGGCCTTGTTTTCGTCGTCGCACGCCAGGTACAGCAGGCGAGCGCCCGAGGCGGTGTGGCGCAGCACGTAGGCGTCCGAGTCGAGCTCGGGCACGGTCTCGCGGCGCTCGACGGCAAAGCCGTGGCAGGTAGTGCCGGGCACCAGCAGTGTAGCGGCTGCTGCGCGCGGGTCGGTTGAGGTGGTGGGCATATGCAGTCTCCTTTGACGCCCCAGCGGGGGCGAATCGAGTCGAATCCTCGAGAGTATACCCATATGGGGCCGCGACCCTGCGGCGAACTGGAGACGATGCAGCCGGATTGGGCATAGGTCCCGCGTGCCCGCCGCACGAGCGTGGAAAATTGGACACTCGCCAAACGAGAGTGGATATTCGGACGGACGAGCGAGGATTTCCGGATACCTATCGAACGAGAGTGGATATTTGGACGGAATTTGCCGCAAAAGCCCCAAAAACCGTCCAAATATCCACTCTCGATATCCGACCGTCCGAAATCCTCGCTCGTCCATCACTCGCGTATCTCTCATCTCTCACTCATCTCTAATACGAGAGATAACAGAAAGACGAGAGATAAATATGAGAGATAACTGAGCAGCAAAGAGACAAGCAATCATGGTATTATCTCAATACAGATTGTTCTACCAGCAAAAACATGTTTATATGAAACAGATGGCAGACATCTTATCTTTTATCTCTCACTCATCTCTAATATGAGAGATAACAGATAGATGAGAGATAATTACGAGAGATAACTGAGAGACGAAGGAAATCCATTCGCGGCATTCTTCGCAGAACCAAGCGAAAGGACGTGCAGATGAACGAAAACGAACTGACCGGTCTGCTCGAGTCTTTAAGGCGCATGGGCTCGGATGATCTTAACGTCGAGGTCAAGGAGAGCGCCACGACGCTTTCCCGCGACGTGTGGGAAACGGTGAGCGCATTCGCGAACACTGCTGGCGGAATCATCGTGCTCGGAGTGAGTGAGCGCTCAGGTTTTGTCCCGGTTGAGAACTTCGAGACCGAGAAAGTGCTCAACCAGTTTGTGTCAGGCATGGGTGATGCGGGCGGTCGAGGAAAGCTGGCCAATCCGCCCAAATACACGATCGAGCGAGTGGAGCTTCAGGGCGTCATCGTTCTCGTCATTACGATTGAGGAGCTCGATCCGTCGAGCAAGCCCTGCTATGTCATAGAGCGGGGCGCCCAGGGCGGCAGCTACAAGCGCATCGATGACAAAGATGTCCCGCTTTCGTCGACCGAGGTGCTCGCATTGGCGTCATACGGTCGGGCGACTCCGAGCGATCGCGACGCGGTGGCGGGCGCGGACGCGGACGATCTCGACGAGACGCTGGTCGACCGTACGATAGATCGGGCTTTCTCGTTGACGCCCCGGGCGATGCGCGGCGCGCCGGACAAACAAACGAAGCTGGAGCGCCTAAATTTCCTTGATTCCCAGGGCAATGTCACCAAGGCTGGACTCCTAGTTGCGGGCACCTACCCTCAGCAGTTTTATCCCAAGCTCTTTATCGACATGGCTGTCTATGCGGGGACCCGGAAAGGCACGGCGGGGTCGCTGAGGTTCATGGACCGCACAATCTGTGAGGGAACGTTGGGCGAGATGATCTCGGATGCTGTCGCGGCCGTCGCCAAGAATTTGCGGCGAACCTCGACCGTCCAAGGTGTCTCGCGTGTCGACTCGCTGGAGATTCCCGAGGAGGTTCTGCGCGAGGCAATCGCCAACGCCGTAATCCATCGAGAATACGGGGATCGGTTCTGTGGACAATCGATTACCGTCGACGTCTTTGACGATCGTGTCGAGGTGACGAATCCTGGCGGCCTTTACGGGGGAAAGACTCGCGAGAACTTGTTTGACGGCAGCTCCCGATGCCGTAACGCGACGCTCGTGAAACTCATGTCGATTGTCCCGCTGCCGGATGGCGCAGGTTCGCCGGCTGAGGGCAATGGCTCGGGCATCCCGATGATGATCGATGCCATGCGCGCGCATAGTCTGGCCGAGCCCCTGTTCTGCCCGGGGTTCGATCGGTTCAAGGTCGTACTTTACCGTTCAAAGATCGAGCCGGTCGATCATGGCGGGGGCTTAATTGTGACGGCACTCAAACACTACGGCGAGCTGGGGACGCGTGAGCTGGCAGAACGCACGGGGCTTACAATTTCCCAGGTTAGGTCGCGCGTCAACGCGCTCATTGCTCAAGGCGAGCTTGAGCCCACGGCGCCGGCGACGAGCCGCAACCGCAAGTATCGACTGTCGGAGCGCGTGGGATAGATGCGTTAGTGGACGAGGCGACCCAATAATCGACTCTCGATTGGCGTCCATTAAGGTAAAGCGGTTGTTGCCCAGTCGACGGTGATGCTAAAGACTCGGCTTACGCCGGCATGGCCCCGAACCCGTCCATCAAGAATAGCCTAAGAACCAGCTTGATGACATTTCCCGGTTTGACTTCAGCCGTGCCAAAGACGCTGCGCTCGGCGAGCTCGCTGCAGTATGCGTAGATGTCGCGGATAAGGTCCGCGCCCGAAAGCGTAAACATGTAGCCTGCGTCCGAAAGCGTATTGGGCGCGGCGGGCAATTTGGTCATGCGACAAAAGGTCAACAGGTCGGGCGCCATAGCGTCCTGGTAGCCAAGATGGCTGCCGTCTTCTTGTGCGACGAGTTCCAGCTGGCGTACTCGATTCAGCGCCGCTGCCAGCACAAAGCTCGGTGTGGGAGCATTGACGTCCTCCGTGCTCGCCACGAGTCTGCCTGCTGCCTGCGTGACAAGCCAGGCGACCTCGCGCTGGCAGCGCACGGCCTTGCGTGTAACCGGCTTGATGGACGAAGAAGAAACGCTTCCCTTAGGCGGATTCGAAACAGCCACAAGAACCTCCCATGAACGACCCGGCCCAACAAGCCCGGATGAAACACGTGCTACATCAGTATACAGGGAAGTGGGGTAGCGGGGTACAAGCGCGCCAGCGGCAAACCGAGAGCATCAACGATGTGCCGATCGCGGAATGAGATCTCGTAATAATTGACTCTCGGCCATATTATTGAGGGGCATGACTCGCGTTCGTATGGTTGTAGGTGCTGGCGATGAACGACATTGACCTTGCTGTTCCGTTGATGGATGGACCAAGCTATGACCGCGCCTGCAGTCTCGTGCCTTCCGAATACGTTGAGGCATGGGAGTGGTTTCTGGGTGAGGAACAGCGCGGCGGCGTTTGGACCAGCCTTCCGCACCACACCAAGGAAGATAGCCCTCAGTATCAGTATCGTTTGAGAATTGGCTCGGACTTCTTTCCCGTAACGCGGGATTCAGGGATCTTCTGGCCGGGCCAGGATCGGGTGAAGCAAGATCCCAATAAGATCTTTGCGCTTTCGGTCCATAACTCTAAAAAGAGCTTCTACACCGATGTACCTCCGCTCTATTTGGACGATGGTACGTGGGTCATTAAGTATTCGGTCCAAGCGCCAGGCGCCGTTGGTTCTCGAGACCAGAATTACAACCGTAAAATGCTCAACTGCATGGAATGTGGCGTTCCAGTCGGAGTCATATTTGCAACCGAGGTGGGCTACAAGGTGCTCGGCCTTGCGTTTGTTGAACGGTTCGAGCCCGAAAACGGATGGTTTGTTCCGCACGGTCCTGTTCATAAAGGCGGACCGGACCCCCGTTTTGCGCCCGACATGAGCTATCTGAAGCACATGCCCGTCGATATTGAGTTTGCCGGACAGGGTACGACCGACGACGAAAAGGTCCGCTATGCGTTAAGGCGCGAGCGATTGGGGCAGCAATGGTTCCGCAAGCAGCTCGTTGCCGCCTATGATGGCCGTTGCGCGGTGTCGGACTGCGGCGTCAGCGAAGCTCTGGAGGCTGCACATATCGAGAATTACTCGGGACCCAAATCGCAGGTTGCCAGCAACGGCATTCTGCTTCGGCGCGACTTACATGCTTTATTCGATGCTCATCTGATTTCGTTTGAGCCTGTTTGCGGCGAATATCGGCTGTGCGGATCGTACCTGCTGGATAAGACCGGCTACGCTTCCTTTGCGGGTGCGACGCTAAGGCAGCCGAATGAGCGTCAGTGGCGACCCAATACGGTGTTTCTTGAGGCCCATCGCATTGAGTTCGATCGCTCGGAAAGAAGCGTGAAAAGGCGGGGCTTCTGCCGTATTAGCGTATTTGGCTTTGGCATTCTTTGACGATCGTGTTGTTTGATCGGATCGCGTGGCGATGCAATCTCGCGCATGCCCGCCGGTGCATGCTCTTCCTGTTTTGTATAGCGAGAGGGGAGCGTGTATGAGCTGGCGAGGCGATATTGCGATGGGGAAGTACGGAAAACTGCCGTGTGCCCTTATAGACAACAATATGTTTCCGAGCGTAGAGGTTGATTGCGGGTCGTTTGTCGTCACCTGCCCTTGCTGCGGCTCGCAAATACCGTGTCTCGACATTCGGTTCATCGATGCGCGCGACAGGTTCAGCGACGAAGTGAGAAAACAGACAGGCGTTCATATGCCGGTGTATCCGGAGAAATGCCCCGTTTGTGGCCTCGATATCGTGTACGACGCCGGCGACGAGGGATAGGTGATGCGGAGGAGCTGACTGTGAAGGCCTCTTCGTCCCTACAAATAAATCCCCTCACCGAGCTGCTTGTGGAACTCGGCGTGATGGTCGCGTGCCCAGGTAAAGAGCGCCTGGTCAAAGTCGGTACGCGTGGCCGGGACGCCAAAGACGCCGGCAACTTCGACGCGTATAAACTCCAGTGCCGGCAGCTTGTTGATGGCAGTGAGGGCAAACGGGGACGAGGGCTCCTCGAACAGATAGCGGCTGCCTTGCAGCGCGTCGCAACTGGTGCACGTGTTGCCGAGCGACGGGGCTTTGGAGGCTCGCGCGCCTACGGGCTTGTAGCCGCAGCGTTTAGAAAGATAGTCGCGGATCTCGCCCGGCACGCAGCCAAGAGCGGGCACGATGGCGAGTGCGTTGGCGTTGGCCGTGTCGATGGCAATGTGCCCGGCTTCGTTGGGCGCGTGCGCGATGGCGATGCTCTCGTCGTTATCGGCTCGATAGGGAATGCCGAAGGCCGCGACCGAGGTCTCTTTGTGACACTTCCAGCACTCGCGCTTGCCCAGTACAAGATATATATACGGCGCTGAGGGGTCGGATCGGTCAACACCGGGCAGCCACTCGGCAAAGGGCTCGGGGTTGACGCCGCTGGGTACATACCAGATCTTCTTGGTCCGGTCCCATTTGGCGCCCAGCGCCTTGGCTTCTTCTTTGTGCGAAAAGGGGACATCGAGCTCGGTGCGCATGGCGGCTCCTTGGTGCTGCAGGTGCAAGTGGCTCAAGGATACCGCAGGGCGCAGACATCGCGGCGTTTTGCCGAGAAGCTGCGGTGCGGACTGATTGGTTATGCCGATGAATAGATCGGCAAGTAGATGGTCGGCTTTTGGCTAGTTGGGCGGTTGGAGCTGCCAGCTGATTTGGCGACATAAAACAAAACAGCCCAGAGGACATAGCCTCTGAGCTGCGAACATTTGGTGGGCGTTAGAAGATTTGAACTTCTGACCTCTTCCGTGTCAGGGAAGCGCTCTCCCCCTGAGCTAAACGCCCGATCAAGGGTGCGCAAGCGCGCAAGGGATAATATAACGGAGCCTGAACTCGGTGGCAAGAACATTTTTAAAAATCGCTTACATTGTGGAATTCGGGGGCTTTGTCGCATCCATTTCAAAAGAGCCTGCTGCCGCGATTTGGCTGTCGCATAATGCAAGGCCATTGCGGTATCGAGCTATGGAAAGACGCCTGCGGAATTGTCCTACCGATAAGCGGACAAGCCTCCAGCTGGTGACTTCGCCGTGGTAAGGTAAGCCGAATTGTTTCCAGGCTGTTTCGGGGGAGTGGAATGAGCAAAGAGTGTGTCGAGCAGGTCGAAGGCGCAGGGGCTTCGGTGCCGATGACCGATATATCGAACATTGATGTGCCCGAGGGCACCGACGAGCTCAGCCGCAACACCCGTCGCGCATGGCGCGACCGCCTGAACAGCGCTTCGACGCGCAAGATGATCACGGGCGTCTTGGCTACGCTGGTGGGCGGTTCGTTTTGGGGCTTCTCGGGCACCAGCGCGAGTTTTTTGTTCGATACCTACCATGTCGATACGCTGTGGCTTATGAGCGTGCGTCAGATTCTCGCCGGCCTGCTCTTTATGGCTGTGGTTGTCACGCGCGACCGCGCACGCCTGGTCAAGCTTTGGACGACGCCCGCTGATCGCAAGCAGCTGCTGCTCTTTACCGCTTTTGGCCTGCTGTTCAACCAGTTTTGCTATCTTTCGGCCGTGCGCCTGACGAACGCCGGAACCGCGACGGTGCTCCAGTGCCTGCAGCTCGTTATCATCATGGGCTACACCTGCGTGACCGATTGCCGTATGCCGCGTACTCGCGAAGTCATCGGCATTGGCCTGGCTCTGGGTGGAACCTTTTTAATCGCCACCGGCGGCGACCCCACCAGCCTGAATATCTCGCCGCTTGGCCTGGCAGCAGGTCTTATGTGTGCGGTTAGCGCCGCGTGTATGGCGGTGATTCCCGCCAAGATCCTGCCCGAATACGGCAGCCCCATCGTCACGGGCTCGGCAATGCTCACGGCGGGCGTGGTCTCGTGCGTCTTCGTGCAGCCTTGGGCGCATATGCCGGCGCTCGATGCCGCCGGCGTCGAGGCGCTTGCGGTGTTCGTGGTTATCGGCTCGTTTTTTGCTTACATGCTCTATATGCAGGGCGTTAAGGACATCGGCTCGGTGCGTGCGAGTCTCATCGGAACTGTGGAGCCGGTTTCGGCGACCATCACCAGCGCCGTTATGCTGGGCACGGTGTTTTTGCCGACCGACCTTATCGGCTTTGCCATGATCATCGTGATGATGTTCCTCACGGTGTAGCTGGCGCCGCCGCCAAGACAGAAAAGGCGTTGTGCCGCATTTTCGCCAATTGATGTCCGTGTCTGGAGTTTAGCTGTCGATGCTCAAAATGCCATAAACTAGTAACGTTATGGACTTTTTCATTGCGACTCAATTGCGAGGATTTCTTTATGGCTGGTAATCACTTTAAGGGCAGCGATAGCGGCCGTCCTGCAGTTCCGCCGCGTCCGAACGGGGCTGGTAAGGCCGGCACGCCGGGCGGCGCTGGACAGGGCAGTTCCGGTAAGCGCGTGTCCCCGGGCGAGACGGCGATGTTTACCGCTCTGTACGAGCAGTCTCAAAAGGCAAAAAAGACCGGCCGTGCAAAAGGGAATGTCTTTGCGGGCGGTGCAACCTCCGCGTCGCAGCCGAGCGGGGCTCCTTCGGTGCCTGCGAACAACGCAGGTGCTGCCAACGCCGCGAATGCCGCCGGCAACGTTAATGCCGGCAAGGCCGCCAACAATACTTCCTCTGCCGGTGGCGCGGGGCTTACGGGTAACCTTGGCACGATCTACACCGGCGCCTCCGAGACTGGCACGTTCGCCCGCCTGGATGATAGCGGTGCCGAGTTTGCGGGCTCGGGATCCAAGGAAGATTATTACGATTTTGGCTTGAACTACGGTAGCGACGCTTCGTCGAGTTCGACCTCTGACGGTCTGGTCCGTCATCGCCATCGCAAGGGCGAGGGCAAGAAGCGTCACACCGGCGCCATTATTGCCGCTGTAGTCGCGGTGCTTCTCGTTGCGCTTGGCGCAAGCGGCTTTATGCTGCTTAACTCGGCAAAGACCGTAAAGAGCGAAGCGAAGGAGGCTGTCGAGATCGTCGGTGGCCTTAAGGACAAGGTCACGTCGGGCGATTTTTCGACGCTGCCTGACGACGCGAAGAAGATCGATGAGCTCTGCGACAGCATGAAGGCGGAGACCTCGAGCCCGCTGTGGACGGCGGCTTCGTTTATCCCGGTGTATGCCAGCGACATCAATGCGGCCCGCACCATGATTGATGCCCTGTCCGATGTCTCGAGCAATGCGCTGGTTCCTATGGCCGACAACCTTTCGCAGGCCACGCCCGGCAAGCTGTTCCAAGACGGCATGATTAACGTGTCCGCGCTGCAGGCCGTTGCCGATTCGCTTTCCGATAGCTCCAAGGTGTTCAAGAGCGCCAACGAGAAGATCCAGGGTATTGGCGATACTCATATTTCTCAGGTGACCGAGCTGGTCGATAAGGCCAAGGACGGCTTTGCCACCCTCAACGGCGCAGTTGACGCGGCAGAAAAGGTCGCCCCCGTCCTTCCCCAGATGCTCGGCGCCAACGGCCAGACGCGCAACTACCTTGTGTACGCCATGAACAACGTCGAGATCCGTGCTTGCGGCGGCTTTGGCGGTTCGCAGGGCCTGATTTCGGTTACCGACGGCCAGATGTCGATTGGCGAGTTTGTTCCCCGTATTGGACTCAGCGAGGATGAGGCGGTCGAGAGCGTCGACGAAGAGGATGAGGCGCTGTTCGGCAATCACAGTAACCTGTACAACTCGGGCAATACCTATTCGCCTGATTGGCCCCGCAACTCGCAGCGTGTCGCAGCTCTGTGGAAATCTCAATATGGCCAGGACGTTGACGGCGTCGTGGGTATCGACCCGGTGTTCCTGCAGTATTTGCTGGGCCTGGTCGGTAACGTGTCGCTGCCCGACGGAACGGTTGTCGACGGCACCAACGCAGCAAAGGTCCTCATGCACGATGTGTACTGGAACTATCCGGTCGAGGAGTCGGACGGCATCTTTGCATCCGTCGCCAGCGCTGCCTTCGACAAGATTCTTGGCGGTATCGGCGATGTCGATGTTGCGAAGCTTGTCAGCGCCGTTGAGCGCGGTGCCGAAGAGGGCCGCCTGATCGCGTGGATGAGAAACGATGATGAGCAGAATGCCATCAAAGAGACGGGCATTGACGCTTCGCTGCCCAATCCGGATGACCCGAGTGCCGATCCTGTTGCCGGCGTTTACTTTAACAACCTGAGCTTCTCCAAGCTCGACTGGTACCTGAACGCCGATACGCAGATTGGCCAGGGCATCAAGAACGGTGACGGCACGTGCTCCTATCGCATCACCGTTACCCTGACGAACATCATGACGCAGGAGGAGGCTGGCAAGCTGCCCGACTACGTTGCGGCGAGCGCACCCGATGCCGCGCGTGACGACGAGCGTCTGAATGTCTCACTGTTTGCCCCGACGGGCGGCAACATTACTGATCTGACCGTCGAGGGCACCCAGTTTGGTCTTGGCGCCGCTACGTGGCATGGAATCCCCTTCTATTCGGGCACCGTTGACCTGCATGCTGGCGAGACGACGACAATCACGTATACGCTGACCACGTCGGCCGAGGCGGGGGACAAGCCGCTTACGCTGCGTCAGACTCCTACATGCCAGGCGGCTCGCGACAGCGCGTCGGCGTAGGGTTTTTCTGGTAGCGCAGATAATCGAGTACCATTTTGGGGCGGACAGGCAATCTGTTCGCCCCTATTTTGTAAGGAGAGCGCATGAAGTACTTTGGCACCGACGGCTTTCGCGGTGAGGCCAACGTTGGGCTGACGGTAGAGCACGCTTATAAGATTGGCCGTTTTGTGGGCTGGTATTACGGCGCCAACCGCAGTGCTAAGGCGCGCGTCATCGTGGGCAAGGACACACGTCGCTCGAGTTATATGTTCGAGGCGGCGCTGGTGAGCGGTCTGGTCGCGAGCGGTGCGGACGCCTATATGCTGCACGTGATCCCGACGCCGGGCGTGGCACATCAGACCGTGGAGGGCTGCTTCGATTGCGGCATCATGATCAGCGCGAGCCACAACCCGTTTTGCGATAACGGCATTAAGCTCGTCAATAGCGACGGTTTTAAGATGGACGAGGACGTACTGGAGCTCATCGAGGACTACATCGATGGCAAGAGCGAAGTTCCGTTGGCCACGGGCAACCACATCGGTGCCACGGTGGACTACATGCAGGGCCGCAACCGCTACATTGCTTCGCTCATTGCAAGTGCGAACTTTTCGCTGCAGGGCGTCAAGATCGGTATCGACTGCGCCAACGGCTCGGCTTCCTCGGTGGCCAAGCCGGTGTTCGACGCGCTGGGCGCCGACGTGCGCGTGATCAATGCCGCGCCCGATGGCTTTAACATCAACGTCGACTGCGGCTCCACGCATATGGAGCGTCTGCAGCGCCACGTGGTGGAGCAGGGCCTGGACGTGGGCTTTGCCTACGACGGCGATGCCGACCGCTGCCTGGCCGTGGACGAGCGCGGGCGCGTGGTCGACGGCGACCAGATCCTGTACGTGTGCGGCGTGTATCTGAACAAGCACGGGCGCCTCTCGGGCGGTACCGTGGTGCCAACGATTGCCAGTAACTTTGGCCTTGTCAAGTCGCTGGAGCTTGCCGGCCTGAGCGCCGTGACCAGCGGCGTGGGCGACCGTCACGTGTATGCCAAGATGCGCGAGGGCGGCTACAGCCTGGGCGGCGAGCAGACGGGCCATACGATCTTTGGCGATATCGAGCGCACGGGCGACGGCATTATGACCTCGCTGCGCGTGATGGAAGTGATTCGTGCCGAGCGCGAGACGCTCTCGCAGCTCACGGCTCCGTGCAAGCTGCTGCCGCAGGCGCAGGTGGCCGTGCACGTGGCGGACAAGGACGCCGCGCTCGAGAACATGGGCGTGCAGAACGCCATCGCCGAGGCCGAGGCTGCGCTGGCAGGCGAGGGCCGCGTGCTCGTGCGCAAGAGCGGAACCGAGTCGGTTATCCGCGTGCTGGCCGAGGCACCCGACCAAGCATCCGCCGATGCCGCCATGAAGCGCATCGCCGCCGCGCTGGAAGCTCTGTAAGGTAGTCATTGGGGACGTTCTTAAACAACTAGGTGGAAAGGGGACGCCGCGGATTGGTTCCGCGGCGTCCCCTTTGCGTTGACGTGTCGGTTATGCCTTACAGCTCGTACAGCGTGGTGAACTTGTCCTGCAGGTAGCTGCAGCAGTAGCGGGCGTCAAAGTCCATGCCGCAGGCGCCCTTGATGAGCTCCGGCGCGTCCTTGGCGCGACCCCACTGCCAAATGTGCTTGCCCAGCCAGGCACGGACGGGCGCCAGATCGCCGCTCGCGCAGGCACCGGTAAGGTCGACGCCGTCGCGGCACATGGCCGGCACGAACATGGCGTCGTAGGCGCTGCCCAGCGCATAGGTGGGGAAGTAGCCAAACGAACCACCGCTCCAGTGCGTATCCTGCAGGCAGCCGTGCGTGTCGTCGGGAACGGGAATGCCCAGGTACTCATCCATAAAGCGGTTCCAAAGCGCGGGGATATCCTTGGCCGTGGCCTCGCCGGCAAACAGCATGCGCTCAATCTCGTAGCGCACCATAACGTGCAGCGGATAGGTGAGCTCGTCGGCCTCGGTGCGGATCAGCGACGGCTGTGCGATGTTCACGGCGTGGTAGAGCGTATCCTCGTCCACGCTGCCATAGACCTCGGGCGCGTGACGGCGCAGCACCTCGAGCAGCGGGCCCATAAAGGCGCGGCTGCGACCCACGGTGTTCTCGAAAAAGCGGCTCTGGCTCTCGTGGATGCCCATGGAAGTGCCGCCCTCCAGGCACGTGCGCGCATAGGCAGGATTGACGCCCAGCTCGTACATAGCGTGTCCCGCCTCGTGGATGATGCTGTAGACGTTGGAGATGCAGTCGTTCTCGTAGATGTGCGTCGCGATGCGCGCGTCGCCCACGGCAAAGCCCTCGCTAAACGGGTGCTCGGTAAAGGCAAGCGTGGTGTCGTTCAGGTCCAGGCCGACGAGCTTCATAAGATCGAAGCTCATGGCACGCTGGGCGGCCTCGGGCACGCGGGCGTGCAAAAAGTCGGCAGCCGGCTGCTGGCCGCGCTCGCCGATGGCGTGTACGAGCGGCACGACCGTGGCCTTGACCTCATCGCAAAACGCATCGAAGCTCTTGGTGGAAAGGCCGCGCTCGTACTGGTCGAGCCAAACATCGTATGGGTCGCGCTTGGGGTCCATGAGCTCGGCCTGATGCTTAAGCTGGCCGACGATTCTATCCACATAGGGCTCAAAGCTCGCCCAGTCATTGGCCGTCTTGGCCTTATGCCACACGGCGTCGGCCTCGCAGGTGAGCCTGGTCCAGGCCTCGGCCTCCTCGGTGGGAATGACGCTCGCTTCGCGCTGGTCGCGGCCGAGCACGCGGATCTCGTCGAGCAGCTGCGGGTCGTCGATCTTGCCGCCGGCGACGGTCTCACATGCCAGCGAGTGCACGAGCTCAACGGACTTTTCGCTGGTCAGGAGCTTATGGTGTTCGCCGGCAAGGGTGCCCATAGCATCGGCGCGGGCGGCGACGCCGTTGGCGGGAGCAATGGTCGCGCCGTCAAACTCGGCAATCTTGAGCAGGTACTCGCGGGTCCACAGCTTGCCCTCGAGCTTGCGGAATTTTTTGACGGCCTTATCGACCTTCATGCCTTTGGGCGTCTTGTCCGTTGCGGGCTTGGCTTTCTTATCGTGCTTCTTTCCCATACCATATCCTTGATCTCGCGAGCCGAGCGCCACGGATGGGCGCACGGCCAGTTTGCACAGCTACCTGCCTTATACCCAGCGCGAACAAAACGGAACGCGGCGATACGCTCGCAGAATGTGTTATCCTATAGCCCAATGCGTTGACGGAGAGGGTTTTGCCCGCTGCGTCGCCGGCAAGAGAGGGAAGGTCATGGGCTGCAAGCCTTCCTGCGGTGACAAGGGCCAAGCGTTCACTCCCGAGCAGCGACCTCAACGGGCGCGCGGCCAGCGGCGGCGATGTCCCCAGTAGGGAAGCCGTGAGCCTCGCGACAAGGGGCACAGAGTGGGCGCGGCGGGCCAGACATCCGCCGGGTCAAACAAGGTGGTACCGCGGAATTCAACCGTCCTTGGGCAATGCACATGCCCGAGGACGGTTTTTTGTTACCGAACCGGGCCGCGCATCCGCAACGTCGGGCGGCACCTGCCGCCCCGCAGCGCAGATGCGCGAGAGACGAAAGGGAAGACATGAGTCTGATTGATGATCTGGTCAAACTCGAGGAAGAGGCCAAGGAGCTCGTCGCCGGCGCCGACGACGCCGCCAAGCTCGAGGCCGCACGCATTGAGCTGCTCGGCCGCAAGGGTCGCATCACCGGCCTGATGCGCATGATGGGCAAGCTCGCCCCCGAGGATCGCCCTGTCATGGGCAAGCGCGCCAACGAGATGCGCCAGCTGATCGAGGGCATGCTCGACGAGCGCACGACCGAGATGAAGGCCGCCGCACTTAAGCACGCGCTCGAGCACGAGGCCGTCGATATCACGCTGCCGGGCATTCGCCCGCAGATCGGTCACCAGCACCTGATTAAGCAGATCATCGAGGAGGCCGAGGACATCTTCTGCGGCATCGGCTACACCGTCGAGTCCGGCCCCATGGTCGACACCTCCTACTACAACTTCACCGCGCTCAACGCGCCCATGGATCACCCGAGCCGCTCGGCCCGCGATACCTTCTACGTGGTCGACAACAACCCCGGCAGCGTCGCGCACCCCGAGGCTCACGCCCACGGCGAGTCCGACGTGCTGCTGCGCACCCAGACCTCGGGTGTGCAGATCCACACCATGGAGTCGCAGAAGCCGCCCATCTACATGATCTGCCCGGGTACCGTCTACCGTCCCGACACGGCCGACGCCTGCCACCTGCCGCAGTTCAACCAGATTGAGGGCCTGGTCGTCGACGAGGGCATCACCTTTGGCGATCTTAAGGGCACGCTCGACTACTTTGTTAAGTGCATGTTTGGCGAGGATCGCAAGACGCGTTACCGCCCGCACTTCTTCCCCTTCACCGAGCCTTCCTGCGAGGTGGACGTGAGCTGCCACGTGTGCGGCGGCAAGGGCTGCAACTTCTGCAAGCACAGCGGCTGGATCGAGATCCTGGGCTGCGGCATGGTCGACCCCAACGTCCTGATCAACTGCGGCATCGACCCCGAGAAGTACACCGGCTTCGCCTTTGGTATTGGCGCCGAGCGCGTCGCGGCACTGCGCTACGACCTGCCCGACCTCAGAACGCTCATGACTGGCGATATGCGCTTCCTGAACCAATTTTAGGCTTGCCCAGGCACCCCATCTTGGCGTTCAAACCGTCGCTCGCGTACCTTTAGTACGCGTCGCTCCTCTTTCACGCCAACCTGGGGCACCTGGACAACCCTAAGGCGAACGTCTTCATTTGATACCCCTCCCTATGCGGAGATTAAGAACTAGGAGAGCTATATGCGCGTTTCTTACGACTGGCTCAAGACCATGATCGATATTCCGGAGGATCCCAAGACCCTTTCGGACGAATATATCCGTACCGGCACCGAGGTCGAGGCGATCGACACCGTGGGCGAGTCCTTCGACCACGTGGTGACCGCCAAGGTGCTCACCAAGACCCCGCACCCCGATAGCGACCACATGTATGTGTGCTCGGTCGACGTGGGCGACAAGAACCTCGACCCCGACGGCAATCCCGCTCCGCTGCAGATCGTCTGCGGCGCGCAGAACTTCGAGGCCGGCGACCACATCGTCACGGCAATGATCGGCGCCGTGCTTCCCGGCGACGTCAAGATCAAGAAGAGCAAGCTTCGCGGCGTCGTGTCCATGGGCATGAACTGCTCCGCGCGCGAGCTCGGTCTGGGCGGCGACCACTCCGGCATTATGATCCTGCCCGAGGATACGCCCTGCGGCATGCCGTTTGCCGAGTATGTGGGCTCGAGCGACACCGTGCTCGACTGCGAGATTACGCCCAACCGCCCCGACTGCCTGTCCATGATCGGCATGGCTCGCGAGACCGGCGCCATCTTCGACCGCGATTTCCACGTTGAGCTGCCCGCCATCAAGGCCGAGACCGGCCGCGCGACCGACGACGAGCTTTCCGTCGAGATTGCCGACGAGGGCCTGTGCGACCGCTACGTTGCCCGCATCGTGCGCAACGTGAAGGTCGGCCCGTCGCCCGACTGGATGGTCAAGCGCCTCAACGCCCTGGGCGTGCGCCCGCACAACAACATCGTCGACATCACCAACTATGTGATGATGCTCACTGGTCAGCCGCTGCACGCCTTTGACCTCGACACCTTTGCCGAGCGCGATGGCAGGCGCCGCGTGGTCGTTCGCGCCGCCCAGCAGGACGAGAAGTTCACGACGCTCGACGGCGAGGAGCGTACGCTCGACGCCGGCATGGGTCTCATCACCGACGGCGAGCGTCCTGTGGCGCTGGCCGGCGTTATGGGTGGCATGGATTCCGAGATTGAGGACGACACCGTCGACGTGATGGTCGAGAGCGCCTGCTTCAACGCCGGCCGCACCTCGCACACCAGCCGTGACCTGTCGCTGATCTCTGACGCCTCCATTCGCTTTGAGCGCCAGGTCGACGAGACCGGCTGCGTGGATGTCGCCAACGTTACGTGCGCGCTCATCGAGGAGATCGGCGGCGGCGAGGTCGCTCCCGGCTACGTCGACGTGTTCCCTGCGCCCAAGACCATCGATAGCATCAAGCTGCGCCTGGCCCGCGTGCATGCCATCTGCGGTGCCGACATCGAGCCCGAGTTTATCGAGCGTTCGCTCACCCGCCTGGGCTGCACCGTCGAGCGCGACGGCGATGACTTCATGGTCACCCCGCCGAGCTTCCGTCCCGACCTGCCGCGCGAGATCGACCTGATCGAGGAGGTCCTGCGCCTGTGGGGCATGGGCCGTGTGACGGCGACCATCCCGGCTGCCAAGAACCACATCGGCGGCCTGACCCGCGAGCAGAAGCTCACCCGCAAGGTCGGCGAGATCCTGCGCGCCTGCGGCCTCAACGAGACCACGACTTTCGGCTTTGCCGCCCCGGGCGACCTGGAGAAGATCGGTATGTCCACCGAGGGTCGCGGTTGCCCCGTGGTGCTCATGAACCCGCTGGTAGCCGAGCAGACCGAGATGCGTCGTTCGCTGTTGCCGGGCCTGCTGCAGTCCGTGGCCTACAACGAGGCGCACGGTACGCCCAATGTGCACCTGTACGAGGTCGGCAGCCTGTTCCACGGTCGCGAGAACGCCAGCCTGCCCAAGGAGACCAAGTCCGTGGCGGGTGTGCTCTCGGGCCAGTGGAGCGAGCAGTCCTGGAACATGAAGTACCGCAAGCTGCGTTTCTTCTTTGGCAAGGGCATTGTCGAGGAGCTGCTCGCCCAGCTGCGCATCGAGAAGGTTCGCTTCCGTCCCGTCGAGGGCGAGAGCTACGCTTTCTTGCAGCCGGGTCGTGCGGCCGAGGTTCTGTCCGGCGGCACCGTGCTGGGCTGGGTCGGCGAGATCCACCCCGAGGCACGCGAGGCCATGGGCATCGATGAGGTCGTCGTTGCCTTTGAGCTTGACCTGGACAAGCTGATCAAGGGTGCCCGCAACCAGGAGAACTACCGCGAGTTCTCGCAGTACCCTGCCGTTGAGCACGACCTCGCTATCGTGGTCGACAACACTGTGACCTGCGAGGACCTTGAGCGCCGTATTACGAGTGCTGGCGGCAAGCTGCTCGAGGGCGTGCGTCTGTTCGACGTCTATCGCGATCCGGTCCGCATCGGAGCGGGCAAGAAGTCCATGGCCTTTGCGCTTACGTATCGCTCCGACGACCATACGCTCACCAGCGAAGAGGTCGAGAAGGCGCACCAGAAGATCGTCACCAAGGTGTGCAAGGGCGTGAACGGCGAGGTTCGCGGCTAGGACTTGCGCTGGGAGCGTAGGGCCTGATGGCGGTTGCTGTGGGCTCTGCGTGACCGCGGTGTTCGGAAAAGGCATCGCTGAGCCTGCATATATGACACACGCATTACATAACGGCGTGCTGCTTTGTCGGCAGCGCGCCGTTTTGCTATGATAGCCCGCGGCGTGTTACGAATCTGGCAATACGTAACACTGGCAAGGTGATTCAAGCGGCGTTGCAATTCTGTGCGCCGGCAACCGGGAGGCGTATATGCACATTCCAGACAACTACCTGTCCCCGCAGACCGATGCCGTCATGGCGGTGGCGATGGTGCCCGTTTGGGTCCATTGCATCAAAAAGGTGCGCGCCACGCTCGATCGCGAGCACATGGCGTTCCTGGGTATTTGCGCCGCGTTCTCCTTTTTGCTCATGATGTTTAATGTGCCGCTGCCCGGCGGCACCACTGGTCACGCCGTTGGCGGCGCGCTCATCGCGCTGCTGCTGGGCCCCGAGGCCGCGGCCATTGCCGTCTCGGTCGCGCTGGCGCTGCAGGCGCTGCTGTTTGGCGACGGCGGTGTTCTGTCGTTTGGCGCCAACTGCTTTAACATGGCCTTTGTGTTGCCGTTTGTCGCTGCTATCGTGTTTCGTGCGCTCAACAGCCGTCTGCACGACAAGAGCTGGGGCACCTCGATTTCTGCCATCGTGAGCGGTTGGGTCGGTCTGTGCCTGGCGGCCCTGTGCGCGGCAATCGAGTTTGGTATTCAGCCGATGCTCTTTACCAACGCTTCGGGCGCGCCGCTGTACTGCCCCTTCCCGCTGTCTGTGGCTATTCCGGCCATGTTGATCCCGCATATGCTGGTTGCCGGCGTGATCGAGGGCGTGGCGACGGCCGCGATCTACGGCTTTATCAAGAAGACGGCGCCGAGCGTTATCGTCGGCCCCGAAGCCGCCGATGGACAGCTTGCCGGCGATGGTACTGCCAAGAAGACTTCCCTGGTCCCCACGCTCATCCTGGTCGCCGTGCTTGTCGCGGCCACGCCGCTGGGCCTGCTGGCCACCGGTGACGCATGGGGCGAGTGGGACGCCGAGGGCGCCGCGACCGCCGTTCAGGAGGCTGGTGACGACAGTCTGCAGGCTTCGGTCGGCCTTGATACCCCGACCTTTGCCGACGCTCTGCCTACGGGCGATTACCTGCAGGCCTATTCCGAGGAGCAGGGTCTTGGCTTTGCCGGTCAGGCTGCCATGTATATCCTCTCGGGCGTGATTGGCGTGGCGGTGCTCACCATCGCATTCCGTCTGATCTCGCTGACGGTTAAGGAAAGCGGTGCTCATGGCAATAGCCGAGCTGCCTAGCTGGCTTGCGGCCGAGGAGCGATACGAGCCCGTGGGGGCTCGGCATCGTGTGATGCAAAAGAATGTCCTGCACCTGGCGAGCCTGCTTGAGCGGGTTCGCTTGGGTGGAGGCGCGAACGAGGGCGGGTCGATGGTCGACCGCGCCCTTTCTTGCGTTTCGGCTCCGGTGCGCCTGGTGGGGATGTTCGTCTGCGTTCTGTGCGTGTGTCTGACGCAGAGCCCGTTGTACCTCATGTTGATGGCGGCTATCGCGCTGGTGCTCGTTGCCGTTCGCCCCGTACGCGGGCTGCGGGCAACCTTTGCGCCGGCGCTTGGCGCTGCGGGGCTCGCAGTGGTTCTGGCGCTGCCTGCCCTGCTGCTGGGCGCTTCCGCTACGGGCGCCATGCTCAAAATTGCGCTTAAGACGTTCATTAACGTGTCGCTCGTGCTGGGCGTTTCGTGGACGCTTACCTGGAGCCGCATGTCGGCGGCGCTCAAGACGCTACATCTGCCCGACGAGGTCATCTTTACGTTTGATATGGCGCTCAAGCACATCGAGGTGCTGGGACGCACGGCGCACGATCTGTGCGAATCGGTCATGCTGCGCAGCGTTGGCCGTGCGCCTGAGGGGTTTTCGCGTACCGATTCGATCGCGGGTATCATGGGCATGACCTTTATTAAGGCGATGGAATGCAGCCGCGCGATGGACGAGGCCATGCTCTGCCGTGGCTTTGCCGGCGCGTATCCGGCTCCCGCGCGGAGCGGCTTTGGCTGGTGCGATGCCGTTTACGCGGCCGTTGTGGTTCTGCTCGCTGTGTTGTGCGCGGTGCTGTAGCGCGGGCGGTCGATCCGTTGATGTGAATAGGGAAGGGCGACGTTTTGGCAAACGATACGAATGACGCGATGGGCGCGAGCGGTGCTGCTGGCGCCGAGACAACGCCGCTCATCGAGTTTCGCGACGTGGTGTTTTCCTATGCGGGCCATACGGTGGTCGATGGCGTTTCGCTGCAGGTGGACCGTGGGGAGCTCGTTGCCCTGCTAGGTCCCAACGGCTGCGGCAAGACGACGATCATGCGCCTTATCAACGGCCTTGAACTTGTGGACGCGGGCACGTATCTGTTTGACGGGCATGCGGTCGATGCGGCATATCTCAAGGATTCCGCGGTTGCCCAGCGGTTCCATCAGCGCGTGGGCTTTGTGTTCCAGAATGCCGATGCGCAACTCTTTTGTGCCACGGTCGGCGAGGAAGTCGCGTTTGGCCCGGCTCAAATGGGGCTGCCGGCAGACGAGCTCGAGCGCCGCGTCCGCGATGCCATGGAGCTGTTCCAGGTTGCCGATCTGGTCGATGCCTCGCCTTATCAGCTTTCGGGCGGGCAAAAGAAGCGTGTTGCGCTGGCTGCCGTCGTGTCGATGAACCCCGATATCCTGGTGCTCGACGAGCCTACCAATGGACTTGACGAGGACTCTTGCGACATCGTGGTCAACTTCCTGCTGGCCTATGTTGCTGCCGGTAAGACGGTCTTGATGAGCACACATCATCAGGATTTGGTGCGACGCCTGGGCGCCCGTGCCGTCTATATCGATCGATATCACCACGTGGTCGAGGCGCCCGTGGCATCGTATGGAACCGAAAGCGGCACTGCGGAATAGTTGCTGCGTAGTAGGGCTGCGGCCGCGCGCGTGGCTTGCCGTGAATGGTATAGTTATCCGGGTTTTACGGGGGTGGCTATGCCAAGTTGGAATATTCATATCGCTCAGACGGAACGACTGCTGGCGCGTGCTGGCACGCTTGCCGATAACGTGCGCGACCGCAATGCCTTTTTGTTTGGCTGCGTGGTTCCGGACATTTTTGTGGGCTATATGGTTCCCGGTATCGCCGATCCCATTCCGTATCGCATTACGCACTTTGCAAAGCCCGAGCCTATCCCTAAGCCTCGTGAGCATGAGTTCTGGGATACCTATGTGGCACCGTTGCTTAAAAGTTCGCCCATCGGTGCGCCGGCCGCGGCGACCTCGATTGCCGAGGAGCGCGAGCGGCTCAATCGGGTGCATTATCCCCAACGCTACAAGGACGCCGAGCCGGTTGCCGGTCCCGGCGCCTGTGAGTTCTCGCTTGCGTCCGAAGATGTGGCGCAGTCGCTGCTCGATTTAACGCTGGGCGTCTGGTCGCATCTGGTGGCCGATACCGTATGGAATACGCGCGTGAATCAGTACCTGGAGGCGCACGGCGGCAAACCGTGCGAGGAGTTCCGCATTAAAAAGCAAGGTGACTTTGACTGGTTTGGCAAGACGCTCGGCATTGTTTCTATCCCGCGTGCGACCGATCGCCTGTTTACCGCGGCGACGCGTTTTGGGCAGTATCCTATCCATAAAGAATATGTGCTCAAGACCATCGGCGTTATGCACGAGATTGTGCGCGAAAACCCCGGCGAGCCCGACCATCCGCCATACCGCCTGCTGACCGAGGAATTCTTCGACGCAACGTTTACCGAGGTGATCGAGCTGACCGAGGCGGGTTTTGCCGCCCGTGTCGAATCGTCTGATGTGCCTGCTCTGCCCCTGATTGCTAGCTGCTAGCTGGCCGGCCCGGCAGCGAATAGCTCAACCCAATCGACAAGTAGCTCTTGCCGTAAGGTATCTTCGGCAATGCGCTCCTGTTTGGTCTTTGGGATGTGGGGAAGCCCGGCCTTTTTATGGATGAGCTCGGCTATGTGGTCGAAGCTCTTCTTCTCCTTGATCTGGTCATAGGTAATTTGGATGACGTCGTAGCCCATGCTTGTGAGTGCGGTGGCGCGCTCGGCATCGGAGAGGCTCGCGGCTTCGCTGTCGTGGGCAGAGCGGCCTTGGCATTCCAGAATGACGCCCATGCTGTCGGTGGCGCTTTCGACGAGGATATCGGCGTAGCAGCAGGTTTTGTCATACAGCGAACGTGCGGCTTCACTGAGCGGGATGCGCGCGTTGTTGGCGATCTCGATGCCCTGGCCGCCTTCGTCGCGGGGGAGCGAGATAAGCATGGAGGTCTGTACTTCGAAGGGCGAGGCGGCCTGCCCCGTCATGTGCTCGGCCGCCCAGTGCAGTTGTTTGACGCCGCGCAGGCCTGCGGCTTGCTTGGCGAACGCGGCGATATCCGTTGCGGTAAGAAGCGGCGTGCGCTTCCACAAGTTGGTGTCATTGCCCTTGGTGTCGTTAACTCGCTTCCAGCCGCAGTTGGGTGGAATGAACTTAAGCGAAATAGCTTCATCGAGTTGTTGTTGCGTTCGCTCGCAGGGCTTAAACACTGCAAAGGAGCCGCACATCTCGTAGCAAGCCATGAGTAACTGGTTGCGTGAAACCTGCGTAGCAAGGTTGAGCAGCGTGAACTCCGGTGACGTGACATCAAACCCATGTTCAGTCTGCCTAAACGACCCCGGAGGCGGCTCTTGGGTTAGCAGACGGCTATGAAATAGCTTTCCGTTCGCGCGCTGTTTTCTTTCGCCCACGAATCTCCAAACTGGTGTGCCGAGCAAGTCTTTAAATACTGGTTGTTTTGAGTAATGCACCAAGCGATGGTCATGGTCGGGCGGCAGGATTGCCGGATAGAGTCCTAGTATCTGGGGCGGGATGCGATAGTACTGAAAAGCTGTGGGTCCGCAAGCGAGAAATGACATGGCAATCCGATCGTTCGAGCGTTGTTTGGGCTAGAAAGGCTATCGGTTTCGGAAGTGCGGGGAAAAAGACAAACAGGCAAAGCACAAGCGGTATTTGAGCCAACTTTATCAGGGGTTTTGTTGAAATAAAAGGGCTTGTGCTCGGGGGTAAGCAATTTTTCCCCGCACTTCCGAAAACCAGGTCGATCTGACTCTTGCTAAAACGATTTAGCAGCGTCGGTCAAGGTGCGGGTTTGCCACCGGGCGAACACTTTTATCGCTTGGGACTATATTTATTGGGCCTCGAAGGGTGGATTTCGCGCTTTTGGTAAAGAAATGAGTGTGTGTTTTGCCGTGTGCCGGCATTGGCATAGAAAAAGGGCCCGGAAGGCTTTGCCTTCCGGGCCCTTTGCAATGCAAACCTGCTTGCAAGTACGACTTAGCGCACCTGAGCGACGTAAGCGACGTTGGTCGAGGAGACCTTGTCCTCGAGCTGGACGCTCATGCGGGGATCGCCGGCGGTAGCGACGGTCAGGTCGCCGGCCTCGACGTAGCCGAGCTCCTTAGCGGTCTCGATCGCCTTGACGATCGTGCCGTTGACGGTGCCCTGGGTAATCTCGGCCTGGTGCGGGATAACGCCCCAGTACATGATCATCTGCTGGACGGCCCACTCGTGGCGGGAGAACGCGCAGATCGGCATGTTGGGACGGAAGTGCGAGATCAGGCGAGCGGTACGACCGGTGGTCGTCGGCACGGTGATGCACTTGGCGCCAACGGTGGTAGCCATGTTCACAGCGGACATACCCACAACGTTGTTGACGACGCGGGTGCCGTGAGCATCGGCCGGAACCTCGAGCGGAGCGTGGGCCGGGAGGTACTTCTCGGCCTCGAGAGCGATGCTGGCCTGCATCTTGACGGCCTCGACCGGGTACTTGCCGGCAGCGGACTCGCCGGAAAGCATAACGGCGTCGGTGCCGTCGTAAATGGCGTTAGCAACGTCGGCAACCTCGGCGCGCGTCGGGCGCGGGTTCTGCTGCATGGAGTCGAGCATCTGCGTAGCGGTGATAACGGGCTTGTAGGCCGCGTTGCACTTAGCGATGATCTCCTTCTGGATGTGCGGAACGAGCTCGGGCTTGATCTCGATGCCCAGGTCGCCACGGGCGACCATGATGCCGTCGGAAGCCTCGAGGATCTCGTCGAAGTTCTCGACGCCCAGGGCGCACTCGATCTTCGGGAAGATCGTCACGTGCTCGCCGCCGTTCTCGCGGCAAAGCTCGCGGATGCCGCGGACGGACTCGCCGTCACGGATGAAGGAAGCGGCGATGTAGTCGATGTTCTCGGTCAGGCCAAAGAGGATGTCCTGACGATCGCGCTCGGTGATGGCGGGCAGCGAGATGTTGACGTTGGGCATGTTGACGCCCTTGCGCTCGCCGATCAGGCCGTCGTTCTTAACGACGCAGGTCATGTCCTGGCCGCTGACGGACTCGACCTCGAGGGCAACCAGACCGTCATCGATCAGGATAAGGGAGCCCTTCTCGACCTCGGAGGGCAGAGCCAGGTAGTCGAGGGAGATGTGCTCAGCGGTGCCGTGGAAATCCTCGGACGTGGGCTGAGCGGTGACGACGATCTTATCGCCGGTCTTGACGGCAACCTTCTTGCCGTCGACCAAAAGGCCGGTGCGGACCTCGGGGCCCTTGGTGTCGAGCAGGATGCCGACGGGCAGACCGAGCTCCTTGGAAATACGACGGACGCGCTCGATGCGACCGTGGTGCTCGTCGTAGGATCCGTGCGAGAAGTTAAAACGGGCGACGTTCATGCCCGCCTTGATCATCTCGCGGATGGTCTCGTCGCTATCGCAGGCGGGACCCATGGTGCATACAATCTTGGTGCGCTTGTACATTCAGACCTCCATCTGACATCGTCTTGCGCTGATAGATAAACCATAAGAAATAAAACTGAGATGATTATAACGAAATGCCGACCGAATACCTCAAAAAATCGACCGTATGCCGAATTAGAAGTTCATTTTTTGCGGTAAAAACGGTATATGAAAAATCTTTACCAACCGTTCTGACCGCTGCTATCTGGGCGATATTTCAGTTTGATGATGCACCGAAGAAAAAACGTTTTATCAATGTTGAGCATCACACGGTCTGCATCGTTGCACTCGAGCCGTGTTTCCAATTGGAATGTTTTGGCTAGACGCGCCGCTTTGGGGTACCATAGCCCCACTATCAACTGCCGCTCAGCACGGCAGCCTTGATGAGCCCTTGCCCTTCTCCTGGGAATTATGATCGGGCATCAATCTGCTGAGTGGCCCGAATCCCAGGAGGGGACTCTATATGCAAAAGGAATACCTGTCCGCCGCGGCGGAGGTACTCAGCGACCAAGGTGTCGATGAGAACCTCGGCCTGAGCAACGACGAGGCGTCGTCGCGCCTCGCCAAGACAGGCCCTAACAAGCTCGAGGAAGCCGAGAAGACACCGTTGTGGAAGCGCTTCTTTGAGCAGATGGCCGACCCCATGGTCATCATGCTGATCGTTGCCGCCGTCATCAGCGCGCTCACGGGCATGGTCAAGGGTGAGGCGGACTTTGCCGATGTCGCCATCATCATGTTCGTCGTTATCGTCAACTCGGTGCTGGGCGTGGTCCAAGAGGCTAAAAGCGAGGAGGCTCTCGAGGCCCTGCAGGAGATGAGCGCGGCGCAGTCCAAGGTGCTGCGCGACGGCAAGCTCGTGCACCTGCCGAGCGCCGAGCTCGTGCCCGGCGATGTGATCATGCTCGAGGCGGGCGACTCCGTCCCGGCCGACTGCCGCGTGCTCGAGAGCGCCACGATGAAGATCGAGGAGGCTGCACTCACCGGCGAGTCCGTGCCTGTCGAGAAGCATGCCAACGTGATCGAGCTCGCCACCGGCACCGACGACGTGCCGCTCGGCGACCGCAAGAACATGTGCTACATGGGTTCCACCGTGGTATACGGCCGCGGCCGCGCCGTCGTGGTCGGCACCGGCATGAACACCGAGATGGGTAAGATCGCCGGCGCCCTGGCCGAGGCCAAGGAAGAGCTCACGCCGCTGCAGGTGAAGCTTGCCGAGCTCAGCCGCATCCTCACCATCATGGTTATCGTCATCTGCGTCGTTATCTTTGGCGTCGATATCATCCGCCACGGCGTGGGCAACGTTCTTACCGACCCGACCGCCCTGCTCGATACCTTTATGGTCGCCGTCTCGCTCGCCGTCGCTGCCATCCCCGAGGGCCTGGTCGCCGTCGTGACCATCGTGCTGTCGCTTGGCGTGACCAAGATGGCCAAGCGCCAGGCAATCATCCGCAAGCTTTCCGCCGTCGAGACCCTTGGCTGCACACAGACCATCTGCTCCGACAAGACCGGTACCCTTACCCAAAACAAGATGACCGTCGTCAAGCACGAGCTCGCCGCGCCTAAGGAGAAGTTCCTGGCCGGCATGGCTCTGTGCTCCGATGCCCAGTGGGACGAGGAGCTGGGCGAGGCCGTGGGCGAGCCGACTGAGTGCGCGCTCGTCAACGACGCCGGCAAGGCGGGCCTCACTGGCCTGACTGCCGAGCACCCGCGCGTGGGCGAGGCCCCGTTCGACTCGGGCCGCAAGATGATGTCCGTGGTCGTCGAGACCCTGGACGGCGAGTATGAGCAGTACACCAAGGGCGCGCCCGACGTGGTGATCGGCCTGTGCACCCATATCTACGAGGGCGATAAGGTCGTCCCCCTGACCGAGGAGCGTCGCGCCGAGCTCGTGGCCGCCAACAAGGCCATGGCCGACGAGGCCCTGCGCGTGCTGGCGCTGGCAAGCCGCACCTACACCGAGGTCCCGAGCGACTGCAGCCCCGCTGCGCTTGAGCATGACCTGGTATTCTGCGGCCTGTCCGGCATGATCGACCCGGTCCGTCCCGAGGTGGCCGACGCTATCCGCGAGGCGCACGACGCCGGTATCCGCACCGTCATGATCACGGGGGACCACATCGACACCGCCGTGGCCATCGCCAAGCAGCTTGGCATCGTCGCCGATCGCAGCCAGGCCATTACCGGTGCCGACCTCGGCCGCATGAGCGACGAGGAGCTCGACGCGCACATCGAGGACTACGGCGTGTACGCCCGCGTCCAGCCCGAGCACAAGACGCGCATCGTCGAGGCCTGGAAGTCGCGCGATCAGATCGTCGCCATGACCGGCGACGGCGTCAACGACGCCCCGTCCATCAAGCGCGCCGACATCGGCGTCGGTATGGGCATCACCGGCACCGACGTCACCAAGAACGTTGCCGACATGGTGCTTGCCGACGACAACTTCGCCACCATCATCGGTGCCTGCGAAGAGGGGCGCCGCATCTACGACAACATCCGCAAGGTCATCCAGTTCCTGCTTTCGGCCAACCTTGCCGAGGTGTTCTCGGTGTTTATCGCCACGCTCATCGGCTTTACCATCTTTCAGCCGGTGCAGCTGCTGTGGGTGAACCTGGTCACCGACTGCTTCCCCGCGCTCGCGCTGGGCATGGAGGATGCCGAGGGCGACATCATGAAGCGCAAGCCGCGCAACGCCAAGGACGGCGTCTTTGCCGGACATATGGGTCTGGACTGCGTGGTCCAGGGCCTGATCATCACCGTGCTGGTGCTGGCGAGCTTCTTTGTGGGCGTGTACTTTGACATGGGCTACATCCACATCGCCGATATGATCGCCGGCAATGCCGACGAGGAAGGCGTGATGATGGCGTTCATCACGCTCAACATGGTCGAGATTTTCCACTGCTTCAATATGCGCAGCCGTCGTGCGTCGCTGTTCACCATGAAAAAGCAGAACAAGTGGCTGTGGGCTTCCGCCGCGCTGGCACTGGTGCTGACGGTGATCGTGACCGTGCAGCCGACGCTTGCCGAGATGTTCTTCGGCCCTGTGACGCTTGAGCTCAAGGGCGTTCTTGCCGCTTTGGGCCTGGCCTTCCTGATCATCCCGCTGATGGAGATCTACAAGGCGATCATGCGCGCGGTCGAGAAAGAGTAGGTCGAAAGGCCATCCTTCCCACCGGCCCGACCGCCTGCGGGGTTTCTTCTTCGCTGGTCCTCGCGCTTCGCGCTGCGGGATCGCTCAGAAGAAATCCCTCCCGGCGGTCGGGCCTTCGGATAACCTCTCGGGACCATAAGCTGAGGGAAAGTTTGTGAGCTGGTCGGGCTTTGCCCGGCCAGCTCTTTTTGATTTAAAATACCTGCTCAGTTGTGTGGTTTTGTGCTGGGAGGCATCTGTGGGCAAGGCTAAGGCTAAGGCGAAGAAAAAGACGACGGGGGCGCGGGCTAAGCGCGATCGTCGTCGGAAGCTCGCGACCGAGGCTCCCGCACCTGCTGAGGAGCTGCTGGCAAGCGTGCCGGGGCTCGACGCGCTGCAGGATGTTCCGGCGTTTGATGACCTGCCGGTCGATGAAGCCCAGCAGGCTGCCTTTGATGATTTCTGCACACATGCCGAGGAGCCCGAGCAGATGCAGCTTGGCGCCGTGGTGCGCTTGGATCGTGGGTTTCCGCTGGTGGCGACTGCCGACGATACCTTCCGCGCCGAGCATGCCGTGGGATTTGCCAAGTCGCGCGGTGGGGACGAGGTCCTGCTGCCTGCCGTGGGCGATCGTGTGGCGGTGCGCCGCGCTCCCGGGCACGATATGGGCGTGATTGAATGCGTGCTGCCACGCCGTACGAGCTTTGAGCGTTGGCGCGGCCGTGCCCGCGGAGAGCGCCAGGTGCTCTGCTCCAACGTGGATAGCGTGCTAATCGTGCAGGCGCTCGGTGCCGGCGAGGTGCTGCTCGACCGTGTGGCGCGTTCGCTGGTATTGGCGCTCGACTGCGATGCCGAGCCGGTGGTGGTACTCACCAAAGCTGACCGCTGCGATGCCGAGGAACTCGAGCGCGATCTGGACCGCGTGCGCCGCCTGGTGGGTCCGGACGTGCGCGTGATCGTGACGTCCTCTGCCGAGGGCCGCGGCCTAGACGAGGTCCGTGCCTGCGTGCCTGCCGGGAGCTGCGCCATGATTCTGGGCGAGTCGGGTGCCGGCAAGTCGACGCTGCTCAATGCACTGCTGGGCCACGATACGTTGGCGACCGGCGGTGTGCGCGAACGCGACGACCAGGGCCGTCACACTACCGTCGCGCGCGTGATGGTGGCGCTGCCGGGCGACGCCGGTGTGATCGCCGATGCCCCGGGCCTGCGCAGCCTACCGCTCGTGGGTCACGAGCGGGGTCTGGCGCGCGCCTTCCCCGAGATTGTCGAGGCATCGCACGCGTGCCGGTTTGGCGATTGCACACATACCCATGAGCCGGGTTGCGCCGTTCGCGAGGCCGTGGACGCCGGGCAGATCGACAGTCTGCGTCTGGAAACGTTCCAAAACTTGGCGTCATCCATGCGCGTGAGCGCTCAAATGCTCGATCCCGATGTTCATCTGTAATTGATTTTTCCTATGACAGCCGTCTCCCAACTGTTCGGGAGACGGCTTTTTTCCTGCGGAAAAGCCTCGAAACATGCAGTTTGTTGACGTGCTGACCAAAACCTTGCCACGAGCTTGACGGGCTGGTCAGCTTTTGGTCAGCGATTGGTTTGACATCGAAAACCAAGATCGCGATTGCGCCGCTTTGCGCTCTGACCGCCCAGACAATGGTGGTACGGGCATTCGCCCGGCACTGCCATGAGAGGAGCGGCCGTGAACAAGAGCAAGCGCATCGCCATCAGTCTGGTCGCGGGCGTGCTCGCTGCTCTGCTCTGCATGGTTTACGGCTCGTCGATCCGCTCGCAAGCCGAACGGGTCCAGGCTGAGACCTTGGCCAAGTACGGTGGCGATCGCGTCGAGGTATGCGTCGCGGCGCGCGATATCGATGTGGGCGAGACCCTCGATGAGACCAATGTCATAACCCAGGAATGGCTGACGAGTCTGCTGCCGCGTGACGCGGCGACCGAGCTGCGCCAGGTGCGCGGCGACGTGACGACTTCGCGTGTTCCCAAAAACGCCGTGATCTGCAATGTCTACACCAAGGCCGAGAGCCACAAGCTCGAGGTGCCTAAGGGCAAGGTCGCCGTTTCGGTGGCGGTCGATGCCGAGCACTCGGTCGGCGGCGCCACGGGCGTGGGCAGCTACGTGGATGTGTATGTGCAAAAAGACGGCGTAACCGATCGGCTGTGCGGCGCGTACGTGATCGATACCAGTGAGGATTCCGGTGCCACGCGCGAGGGCAAGATCGAATGGGTGACGCTGGCGGCTGACCCCGAAGACGTCAAGGAACTGCTGGGAGCCTCGGGCAAGGGAACGGTCAGCTTGACGATTCCTGCCACGGCGCGCGGCAAAAAGAGCGGAGGCGACGAGTGATGAAGGCGATCTGGCTTGCGTGCTGCGCGTGCGGCGATTACGGGCTGTTGCAGCGGGAAGTCGAGGGCCGTGATGCGGGTGCACAGGTGCTTCGCGTGGGTGACCTGGACGGGCTGATTTCCATGGCTCGGGCGTTTCCGTCGCGCCGCGGGGCTGCCGTCATCGCGGCGTCTCTGTTTGATACCGAAGATGTGCGCAAGACTGTTGCGCGCCTGACGGCCGAAGGCCGCGTGAGTCGCGTGGTCGTGTTGATAGAAGCGCTCGATCCGTCGGATATCGAGGGGCTGTTTCGCGCGGGGGCGACCGAGGTCATCGCTGCGCACAGTATATGCGGCAACGGGCGCGCGGGCGAGGGAGCGGTTGATTCCGATCGGCACATGACGATTGAGCCCGATGCTTTTGTTGATAGGGAACCCGGGGCGCCTCGCGCTACAAGAGGCCCGCGTGTTGATGATTATGGAAAAGCGGAAGCCGAGCATGGTCGGCGCCCCCGGAACCCCCTTGTATACGATGACGCTGGAGGGCCGGCGCAGCATGCTGGCGATTCCCCGGCTGTAGATATGGGATACGTGCACGGCGTGAATCTGGTGGATGAACTCGACGAAGTTGAGGGCTTTGCCGGGTGCGGCGAGTTGTCGCTGATGCAGCATGAGCAGATTGCACAGAACGAGCCTGCCTCGCAGACCGAACAAGCTGCCATGCCGGCTTGGACGCAGCGTGTGGTTGCGGCGGAGGAGACGGGGACGCTGTCACCGACGCCCGCCCCGCCGCCTCCGATGCCGCCGGCAGACGCTGCCGCTTCGCCGCATCGAGCTCCGGTCATCTGCGCCATTTCGGGCTCGGGCGGTTGCGGCAAGTCGACGATCGTTGCCACCATGGCACACACATCGTCGCTGTTGGGCTTGCGTGCCGCCGTGCTCGACCTGGACCTGATGTTTGGAAACCTTTACGACTTGTTAGGCGTCGATGCTCCGCGCGATATGGCGGCACTTATCGAGCCGTCGGCGGCGGGCGCGCTCGCCGAGCCGGATATCGTGGCCGCATCGATGCGCGTGGCGCCGGGCGTTACGCTCTGGGGTCCCGTCGCGGCGCCCGAGCAAGCCGAGCTCATGGCACGTCCGGTGGAGCTACTGCTTGATGTTCTGCGTCGCGAATCCGACGTGGTCTTTATCGATACCTCGGTCTTTTGGGGCGACGCCGTGGCGGCTGCGGTGGCGGCGAGCGACCGTTGCCTGGTCGTTGGCGATGCGGCGGTGTCGTCCGCGACATCGGCGTCGCGCGTCATTGAACTGGCAAGTCGAGTAGGTGTGCCGCGCACGCGCATGAGCGCCGTGTTCAACCGGTTCGGTGCGCGCGGGGCAGACGAGGACGTCGCCATGCGCTTTGAGATTGCCTGTGCGTTGAGCTCCAAGATTCGTATCGCCGATGGCGGGCAGGATCTCGCCGCGCTCATGGCGTTTGGGCGCGCTGACGAAGCAGTGGGGCAGACCAGCGCTTTTGCGTCCAGCGTGCGCGAGGCCACGCGCGAGATGCTCGTGGAACTGGGGTGTGCCGTCGGCCCTTGGAGCGATATGGTCGCCGACCGTGCAACGCGTACCGAGCGCCCGCGTATCCGCCTTCCCTGGTCGCGCGAGGGTGATTCGCGATGAGTTTGCAAACAAGGATTAAGGCTGCCGGCGCTGCAGCGGCGACAGCGCCTGTAGATGCGGGGCGTCGCCGCGCGGTGAAACGACGCACCAAGCGCGCCGTGATGGACCGCATGGGTTACGACGAAGTGGCGCGTATCAGCGCCTATATCGACCCGGCGCTTGCCCGCTCGGAATTGCGTCCCGCGGTGGAGGCGGCGCTCAACGTGGAGAAAGCGACCGACCTGGCGACGCCCGAGCGCGAGACCATCATCGACGAGATTTTGGATGACGTGGTGGGCTTGGGACCGTTGCAGCCGCTCATCGAGGATGACACCGTTACCGAGATCATGATCAACGGCTGCCGCTCGGCTTTCTTTGAACGTGGCGGCGTCTTGCACCCCATCGAGCATGCGTTTGAGGATGATGAGCAGATCCGTGTGCTTATCGACCGCATCATCTCGCCACTTGGCCGTCGTATCGACGAGCGCAGCCCCATCGTCAACGCCCGCCTCAAAACGGGCTATCGCGTCAACGCGGTGATCCCGCCTGTGGCGATTGACGGACCGATTCTCACCATCCGAAAGTTCTCGGACCGCATCTGCTCGCTGGACGAGCTTGTGGGGCTGGGGTCGCTGCCGCTTTGGTATGCGCAGCTGCTGTCGTGCGCGGTGTCGCTGCGACAGGACCTGGCGGTTGCGGGAGGCACGGGATCTGGTAAGACCACCCTGCTCAACGCGTTGTCATGCGAGATTTCCACCGGCGAGCGCATCGTGACGATCGAGGACTCTGCCGAGCTCAAGTTTGCGCATCATCCGCACGTGGTGCGCCTAGAGGCGCGCGAGGCTTCAATTGAGGGTGAGGGTGCGGTGACGATTCGCGACCTAGTAACTAATGCCCTGCGCATGCGCCCCGACCGCATCGTGGTGGGCGAGGTGCGTGGTGCCGAGTGCTGCGACATGTTGCAGGCCATGAACACGGGCCACGATGGGTCGCTCACCACACTTCATGCGGGTTCAGAACAGGAGACCGTGGTGCGTCTGACGTTGCTTGCACGTTATGGCATCGATCTGCCGAGCGAGCTCATCGAGGAGCAGATTGCCATGGCGCTCGACGGCATCGTGATGTCCGAGCGCCACGCCGATGGCAGGCGTTTCGTCTCCTCGTATTCGGGGGTGCGTCGCGCCGCGTCGGGCGGCGTAGAACTCGAGCGCTATGTGACTTTCGATGCCGCCGAGCGCACCTGGAAGCTTGACCGCGAGCCGCCGTTTATCGCAGAAGGCCTGCGGTCGGGGACGCTCACACAAGAGGAGGTGGACGAATGGAGGTCGCTGTGCCCCTCGTCGTAGGGGGTTTGGCAGGGTTTTCTGTTGCGACGGCGTGCGGGGCGGAACCTCGTGTGCCGCAGGTACCGCCGGCGGAGCTGGCACGTCAGGCGCTCGAGACGGTGGCAGAGAAGCTGCCGCGTGAGCTGGTGGAAAACGATCTGCTGAAAAAGATCGCCCGTTCGTGGGCATCGCTGGCTCCGGCGCATCGCTTTGGCCTCGTGATTGAAGATGCTTCGGGGCGTTTGGCGTTTCTGCTGCTATCGAGCGGTGTCTGCTGCGTTTTACTAACGATGGTGTCGTTATCGCCCCTCGGATTTGCCTTGGGACTTGTTGCTCCGATTGCCGTTGGCGCCGCTCGGGATGGCTTTGAGAGCCGGCGCGAGCAACACGATGCAGAAGAGGCCATGCCCGAGGCGTTTACCGCACTTTCCATGTCGCTTGCCTCGGGACATTCGCTGGCCCAGGGCATGCGCTTTGTGGGCGCTCATGCGCAAGAGCCGGTACATACCGAGTTTTTGCGGGTAGCGGCGGCGATCGATTGCGGCATCTCGGCGACCGATGCGCTCGATGACTTGCTCGCGCGCATCGACGCCCCCGGTCTTTCGCTTGTGACCTTGGCGCTTAAGGTGTCTCAGCGCACCGGTGCTCCGCTTGCCGACTTACTGTCCGAGGCGTCGAGCATGGTGGGGGAGCGCATTGAGCTCAAGCGCCGCCTGGATGTCAAGACGTCGCAGGCTCGCATGTCGGCGCATATGGTCGCGGCGATGCCGGCGGGCATGTGCGCGGTGTTGGCGCTGCTTTCGGCAGATTTTCGTCGCGGTCTTGCGATGCCTGCCGGCGCGGGCGCTGTGGTGCTGGGTCTTGCCCTCAACGCCGTTGCCCTGGTGGTTATCCGGCGCATTATGCGGGTGGAGCTATGAGCGCCCCGGTTGCAGTTGCGGCTTGCCTATGCGCCCTGAGTGTATTTGTCGCGACGGGTTTGGATCGGGCGGATGCACGCAAGATCGCAGGGGCCTGCAAGCGCGAGGCGGTGCTGGTCGCTGCCGCGGGTCGCTCGGTGGCCGATGCCCTGACCGCGCGAGTGAAGGGCGCGGTTGGAGCGGGCGGCCCGGCGCGAGTTTCGCTCGGCGAAGTGTCCGAGATGATCGATGTTGTGCGCTTGGGTCTTTCGGCCGGTCTTTCGTTTGATGCGGCGCTTGAGATTTTCTGCGCCAACCGTCGGTCAGTGCTGGCTCTTCGCCTTGAGCGGGCCTGCATGGCGTGGCAAGTGGGCGTGGGTACGCGTGAGGACGAGTTGTTGGCCGCCGCGCGCGACCTGGACGTGCGAGCGCTCGAGACCTTTGCCATCACGGTGGGGCAGGCGCTCGCCCTGGGTGCCCCACTTGCCGAGACGTTGGCCGCTCAAAGTCGCGAGATCCGTGCGGCTCATCGCGCCGCGGTCGAGCGCGAGATTGAGCGTGCGCCCGTCAAGCTGCTGATTCCCACCGGCACGCTCATCTTGCCGGCGTTGCTTCTGTCCATATTGGGCCCGCTGTTGGGAGCAGGCGGGATGATGTAGGGAGGAATACATGAACACGATGACTGACGTTGCTGGCAAGATCTGGAGCTGGGCTGTTTGCCAGTCAATTCGCGCTCGCCAGCATGCCGGGGAGCTACTGCAGGAGGAGAGTGCGCAGGGCACCACCGAATACGCCATCTTGGTCGGCGTGCTCGTGGTGATCGCCATCATTGCCATTGTCGCATTTAAGGGCAAGGTCCAAGATCTATGGAACGCTATCAGCGAGGGCATCAACAGCCTGTAGAGGGTAGGCGGCCTGCCGGCGCACTGCTGGTGTTTGCCTGTGTGGTTGTGGCGGTGGCAGTGGCGGTTTGGGGGCTTAACGCCGCGCGGCAGCAGCGTCCTGGGGCCGCCTTCGATTCGGGCTCAGATTCGGCGGTGGCGTCTCAAAAAGATGAGATGCGAGATGCGGACGATTCGGATGTCGCTGTCACGGCGCAAACCTTTCTGCGGACGCTCGACAAGCGGTCTGGCACTGCGACGGATTCGCCTGAGGACAACGCGATTGCGGTCCGGCTTGCATGGTCCGAGGACCGACCGATGACCGAGGCAGCGGCGGATATGTTACGCGCCTACCGCGAGGTGCCAACGGCCCAGCTCGCCCTGAGCGGCTATCTCGATATTAAGGGCAACGTGTGGGGCGCCATCGTGCGCGATGGGCGCGGCTGGGTCGATATGGTGACGGTTGCCGCGGATGCTGGCGATGCTTCGTGTCGTCTGCGCGCCGTGCGTCTGGTCCCGCAAACAATAAGCTCAAAGGAGGGATCGTGAAATGCATGGCGTTCTGCGTGAAGAGGTTGCCCAAGCGACTGTGGAATACGCCATCGTCACGGTGGCGCTGTTATCGATCGTGCTGGCGATTGTGGGACTTTGGCGTGCTGGCACCGATGGACGCTTGGCGGCGCTGGTTGAGCGGGCGGCATCCCATGGCGTTGCCTCGACGTCGGTTATCGACGCCGCTGCGGGCGCTAAGGACATCGCGTTGTATTGATATCGCGCGCGAGGACCGGGCGCAGTCTACGGTCGAGGCTGCTTTTTTGCTGCCGACGTTTCTGATGCTCATTCTTCTCGCACTGCAACCGGTGTGTTTGCTCTATACGCGCGCGGTCATGGAGTCTGCCGCCGCCGAGACCGCGCGGCTCATGACCACGACGACGGCGGAGGACGACGATCTTAAGGAGTTCACCCGCCGCCGGCTTGCCGCAGTGCCCAACGTTTCGATTTTTCATGCCGGCGGGCCGTTGTCGTGGGATATCGAGCTTGGCCGGGCCGGTGCGGGTGGCGTCTCGTCCGTGTCCGTTTCCGGCGAGGTCAAGCCGTTGCCTGTGATCGGTGCGTTTGCGCAGGCTATGGGTGGTACCGCCGAGGGCGGCTACGTTGAGCTCAAGGTCGATGTCTCGTATCAATCGCGTCCCGAATGGCTGGAGGGAGATTATGATTCGTGGATTGCTGCATGGGATTAAGCGTTTCTGGTCTAGACGCGTTTTGACGCGCCGTCCGAGCTGCCATCGCAAGCGAGGCGGCTTTATGGGTCGAGCCGGTATCGACCTGTTTATCGAAGACGGTGCCTATACCACGCTTTCTTCTGCCGTGGTCATCCTAGTGGTGCTCACGTTGTTGTTTTCGTCGACCGCAGCGATATGGAGCATGTCGCGTGCCGGGGATACCCAGGTGGCGGCCGATAGCGGCGCGTTGGCGGGTGCCAACGTAGTGTCATCCTATCACACGGCTGCCACGGTGGTTGATGCGAGCATCTTGAGTCTGGGACTGGCGGGGTTTGCCACGATTGGGACGGGCCTGGTCGCCATCCTCATCCCGGGTGCCGAACCAGTTGCCGGCAATATGGTCGACACCGGGATCGAGATCATTAAAACGCGCAACAAGTTTGTCAAAAGCGCATCGGAAGGCTTACAGAAAATCGAGACGGCTTTGCCGTATCTGATTGCCGCGCGTGCCACGCAGGCGGTGTCGGCGCAGGATACCGATAGTGTGACCTATACCGGTACGGCGCTTGCTGTGCCCAGGACATCCGAGTCGGACTTCGCTGCGCTCAAAGGGTCAGAGATCTCGACCGATGCCATCGAGAGCACCTCAAAAGACCTTGACTATGCTGCCAAGGAACTGAAGAAAGCGTCCGAGAAAACGTCAAAGGCCAAGGAACGCGCCTGGCTTGCCGACTGCGGTGGATCGGACAGAGGCGCAGTCGGAAGCTGTTCGTGCATGTGGGAACGCGCGAAGAGCTTGGCGAAGCTTTCGGATATTGAGAATCCGCACTATGCCTCGAGTGTCACATGGGAGCCGCAAGTGGCGCTCGATCGCGCGAAGGCCTATTACCGCTTGCGCCTTGCAAACGAGGCACCTCAGGGCTCAAGCGTCGAGACGAAGGCGGAGTCGGCGGCGCGCAAGGCGTTTTACACCTATGCGAGTACAGAGGTCAATCGTGCATATGTAACCGAGGACGGAGATGCAGTCACTTTCCATATCCCGCTGTTGCCGCGCAACGCTGACGAGGTGCGAGCGACGGAACTCTATACCGATGCGGCGTGGCCAACCAGTGCCATCGATGGCAAGACGTATCTGCATTACGGAACGAGTTGCCCCAACTATAAGAAGGGGTCGCCAGGCGGGTTAGCCTCGGTTGCTGATTATGACGGGCAGGACAGATGCAACAGATGCCATTTTGGCGTTTCGTCGCTCGGTGCCGTTGCAGCGCCTTCGACTTCTATCGAAAACGGCTTCGAATATCACTTCGATAAGTTCAAAGAGGCCCTGGAAGACTACGTCGAATGCCGCAACAAAGAACTCGAGCTCATGCGTCAGACCGAGGATGAGGCCGACCGTGCGGGCAATGCGTTTGACCAGGCCATCAAGGAGCTTTCCGGCGAGCGCCCGCGTATCGCCCCGCCCGGCCGCAACGGCGTGGTTGCCCTTGCGGTTTCGGGTGCCATTTCGAGCCCCGATGAGCTCAACTCTTCGTTTAACACGGCAGTCAGGCTTGGCGATCGCGGTGCCATCTCTGCCGCGGTGTTGGCGCCCGATGAGGCGACGGCGCAAAACAACGTGCTTTCGCGATTTTTCTCAACATTGAAGGAACGCTCGGGCGGCGTTGCCGGCGTGCTCGATGGCGTCATGGATGTTTGGGGACGGCTGCTTGTGGGATACGGAGACATCCAAGGTTCGGCCGACGAGCTTATGGACGAGATGATTAAAGGCCTAGGAGGGGGCAGTGGCGCGTTGGGCTCCATCGCATCGTGGCTCGGCGATACCGTTTCGGCGTCCGTGGCGGCGTTGGGTCTGGAGCCGTGCGACTTGCGCCTGCGAAAGCCAGTGCTGACCGATTCCGCCAACGTCATTAAGAGCCCGGGGTCTGACATTGCCGGTTTCTCTCAAGCGCAAGACAAACTGCGAAGTATTCCGTTGGGTGTGACCGATCCCAAGGCGCTTTGCGAGGCGTTGGAATATCAAGTCGAACGCACCATTAGCGGTACGGTGTTCACGCTTGCGGAGATTCCTCTGCCCGGCGGCGGCTCCATCCCGCTCACCGTCGATGTCGCCACACTGGTTGGCGCTCTGGGCGGTGGGTCGTAATGAGTATCCGCATGCGTCTGCGCGAGGAGCGCGCCCAAGCGACGGTGGAGATGGCAGTGGTTACGCCCGTTTTGCTGGTGCTGGCACTCATCGTGTACAACGTCATGATCTTTGCCAGCGCTGTCGCGCGCTTCGACCGCGTGGTACCCGACATCGTGTTGGCGCACGCCGTGGCGTCGGAGGGGGAGGGCGACGAAAGCTCTGCCGATGCCTCGGCGACGGTTCAGACTCAAATTCTGAATGCCATGGAAGGCTATGACTTGCGGATCGAAGTGTCGAGCGAGCAAGGCGCGGAGGCATCGGATGGTGGCCTGCTCTCCCTATCCGGTACGTTTAGGACCTACACCTGCACCATGCACTATGAACCGTGGCCGACTTCTCTCAGCATCGCTGGCGTTTCGCTGGGGGCGCCGACAACGTTGTCGCACGAGCGCGCGGTGACGGTCGATCCATGGCGTCCGGGGGTGGTCATGTGACCGCGGTCTCGTCCTACATCGCCTACGCGCGGGCACTCAACAGGCTGGGTTGGACGCCGGTCGAGTTTGTGGTGGCGGAGTCGTTTGCCGTGCGCCTGCGTGGCATGCTGGGACGGCGTCCGGTTGCCGCCAACGGCCTGCCGCTCGTCATGGCGTTTCCACGCTGCTCTTCGGTCCATACGTGTTTTATGGCCTATCCCATCGACATCGCCTTCATCGATCGCGACGGCAATATCCTCGCGCGCTACGAAAACGTTCGTCCTTGGCGCATGTGCTCCTGCCCCGGCACCTGGGCCGTACTAGAGCGTCCTTCAATCATTGTTTCGACCCCTGCTCTCCAACGCGTGCCGGCTTAAGAATTGGCGACTGCGGACTTTCGTCATACGAAATTGGGTAAGATGGAGGAGAAGATGCATGGATGTTGAGATCCATCCCAACGCTAAAAAGCACCTGACGGAAAAGCAGGTGCTTAGCGCTTGGCTTGCGGTTACTGAGTGCATTCGTCGCGAGTCGAAGGACGAGCCGCCGAGATGGCTTGCAATTGGATGGCTCTCAGACGGACGAAGCGTGGAGCTTGTCGCGGTCGAGCTTGTCCGTGGGTGGCTTATCATTCATGCCTTGTCTCCAGTCCAGAAGAAATTTTGGCAGGAGATTGAACAGGCTCGGCAAAGGGGTCGATGATGGGCAAGACGTATACGGCCGCTAATGGTCAGGTTGTAACGGATGAAATGATTGACGCGTGGTGCGAGTCGTACGAGCGCGGAGAGTTTCCGGATGGCGAACACACCGTTGGTGGGATCGTGCATGGACGGCCCCCGCTCTCAGGTGAGGGGACGGCAACGCTGTCGGTCAAGATTCCTCTGGGAATGAAGGAGGCCATTCGTCGACGGGCGGCTGCCGAGGGGATGACGCCAAGTGAGTTTGCCCGTGCGGCTCTGAGTGAAAAACTTCTTGCTGCCGGCTGATGCCTCTGACGTGCCGATTTATAGAACCGAGGCTGTGCTCAAAAACTTTTTTAAAATTCTCGGTTGACCGGAACGCGTCCTTGGTTATACTAATCAAGCCTTGAAACAAGGCACACCTCAAATGGCTGGGTAGCTCAGTTGGTAGAGCAGAGGACTGAAAATCCTCGTGTCAGGGGTTCGATTCCCTTCCCCGCCACCTTGAATTGACTAGGACCTCTGCAAAGGGGTCCTTTTCTTTTATACAGCCCCCACATGGAATCGAACCCCGTGAGGGCGCGGAGCTGAGGAAACGCGTAAGCGTTTGCCAGCGCAGCTCGCAAGGCGCGTAAGCGCCGCAGCGGTCCGTCCGCGCAGCGCGCGGACGCGATTCCCTTCCCCGCCACCTTGAATTGACTAGGACCTCTGCAAAGGGGTCCTTTTCTTTTATCGAGGGCTCTGCGGAAATTGCGTCCCGGAATTTGGCTTCAGAGTGGGATGCGTTTTCCGGCGCTTACTTCCGACGTGCGTGCACATCTCGGGCCCGCCCAGACATTCCTTCCGCTTTTGCGCCACTTTACAGACCGTTCGGTCGTCTGTCCGCACGCGCGGGTATACTCAAAACGATACTTTTCCTATGCAATACGATGCAGGTTCGACCTGCACGATCCGAAGGGGGCAGTGATGGAGAGGATACTCGGCGTTAATCTCTCTGGCTGGTTTATTCCCGAGCCTTGGGTGACCCCGTCGCTATACGCGGCGACCGGTGCATCCAACGCGGCCGAGCTGCAGGAGGCCATGGGCACCGCCGCCTATAACGAGCGCATGCGCCGTCATTACGAGACGTTTGTGAGCGAGGACGATTTCCGTCGCATGGCGCAGATCGGCCTCAACGCCGTGCGCCTGCCGGTGCCTTGGTATGCCTTTGGCTCACAGGAGTCCGATGCCTCCTACATCTCGGTTGTCGATTACATCGACCGCGCGATTGAGTGGGCTGCCAAGTACAACATTCGCGTGCTGCTTGACCTGGCGACTGTGCCCGGTGGCCAGGGCGATTCCAACGATTCGCCCGCCACGCCGGAGGCTGTTGCCGAGTGGCATTCGTCCACCAACGGTCGTCATGTCGCACTCGACGTGCTCGAGCGCTTGGCCGATCGCTACGGCGAGGCCGAGAGCCTGCTGGGTATTGAGCTGCTGGATACGCCGCAGATGAGTGTCCGCAAGAGCCTCTTCACCATGACGGATGGCATTCCTGCTCACTACCTGCGCAATTTCTATCGCGATGCTTACGAGCTCGTCCGTTCGTATATGCCCGAGGATAAGATCGTCGTTTTCTCGTCGTCGGGGCATCCCAGCGAGTGGAAGCATTTTATGCGCGGCGCCAAGTACAAGAACGTCTACATGGACCTTCACCTGTACCATTACCGCGACGAGCATGCGCTCGACATCACGAGCCCCCGCGGGCTGACGACGGCGATTTCGCGTAACAAGCGCGAGCTTAAAGAAGCGATTTCAACTGGGTTCCCCGTGCTGGTGGGCGAATGGTCGGGCGCGGCGATCTTTGCCAACTCGTCGGTTACGCCCGAGGGCCGCAATGCCTACGAGCGCGTGTTTATCGCCAATCAGCTGGCTTCGTTTGCGCCGGCTGCCGGTTGGTTCTTCCAAACGTGGAAGACCGAGAAGCGCATTGCAGCATGGGACGCCCGCGCGGCGCTCGGTACGCTCGAGCGTGGCATGATTGAATAGGTTGATATGACGCAAAACAGCGCCCATACGGGCAAACTCTATGTGGTCGGCACGCCCATCGGCAACCTGGGCGACCTGTCCCCGCGCGTTGGCGAAGCCTTTGCCGCTGCCGATGTCATCTGCTGCGAAGACACGCGTGTGACGTCAAAGCTGCTGATGCACCTGGGCATTTCCAAGCCGCTTGTCCGTTGCGACGAGAATGTGATCGCCAGCCGCGCCGCCGGCCTGGTCGACCGTCTGCTGGCGGGGGAGACCCTCGCCTTTGCCTCGGACGCCGGCATGCCGAGCGTGTCCGATCCCGGCCAGGCGCTAGTTGAGGCGGCGCGTGAGGCCGATGTGCCCGTCGAAGTTATTCCCGGGCCCTCTGCTTGCGTCACGGCGCTTGTTTCGTCCGGCATTCCCTGCGAGCATTTCTTCTTCGAGGGCTTTTTGGGCCGAAAGCACGGTGACCGCGTGCGCCGTTTGCAGCGCCTTGCCGTGGTGCCCGGCGCGCTCATCTTCTACGAGTCTCCACATCGCATCGTGGCGACACTCGAAGCCGTGGCCGAGATTTTTCCCCAGCGTGAGGTTGCCGTCTGCCGCGAGCTCACCAAGTTGCACGAGGAGGTCTTGCGCGGGCCCGCTGCCCAGCTTGCCGAGGAGCTACGTGCCCGCGGCGAGGTGAAAGGCGAGATTGCGCTGGTCATCGCGCCGCCGAGCGAGGACGAAGAGGCCGGTATCGCGCCGGTTGGCGCCGCGGCAGCGGATCCCGACGAGGCCCTGCGCGCGGATATCCGCGCCGCGCTCGAGGAGGGGGAGCCCGCGTCTGCGGTGGCCAAGCGCCTGTCTCAGAAGTATTCGCGCCGCAAGCGCGATGTCTATGCCATGGTGCTCGATATGCAATAGATGGAGGATATCCAGCCCTTGCGCTAGAATCATCCTCTGTATGCAACGTTTTTCTGGAGGACAAACCCCATGGATCAAAGCAAGCCTTCGTTCTTTATCACGACGCCCATCTACTACGTCAACGCCGATCCGCACCTGGGCACGGCTTATTCCACCATCATCGCCGACGTTCAGGCTCGCTATCGCCGTTCCGTCGGCTATAACGTCAAGTTCCTGACCGGCATGGACGAGCACGGCGAGAAGGTCGCCGAGGCCGCAGCCAAGCACAACATGACGCCGCAGGAGTGGACCGATAGCCAGGCTCCGCACTTCAAGGAGCTTTGGAGCAAGCTCGAGATTTCCAATGATGACTTCATTCGCACCACCGAGCCGCGCCAGCACCATGCCGTGCAGTACCTGTGGGAGCGCATGAAGGAGTCCGGCTACCTGTATAAGGGCAGCTACGACGGCTGGTATTGCGTGCCTGACGAGACCTACTTTACCGATACGCAGGTCCAGAAGGGCGACGAGGAGTACGGCAGCGTCGGCCAGCACCTGTGCCCCGACTGCCACCGTCCGCTTGAGCGCGTGCAGGAGGAGTCCTACTTCTTTAAGCTTTCCGCCTTCCAGGACAAGCTGCTTAAGCTCTATGACGAGCATCCCGACTTTGTCGAGCCTGCGTTTCGCATGAACGAGGTTCGCAGCTTTGTCGAGGGCGGCCTTAACGACCTTTCCGTGAGCCGTACGAGCTTTGACTGGGGCATTCAGGTCCCGTTTGACGAGGGTCACGTGACCTACGTGTGGTTCGATGCGCTGCTCAACTATATGACGGCCGTCGGCTACGGTGTCGACACCGACGAGGCGCGTGCCGAGCTGGCCTATCGCTGGCCCGCGCAGTTCCACATCGTGGGTAAGGACATCATCCGCTTCCACTGCGTCATTTGGCCCGCCATGCTCATGGCCATCGGCGAGGCCCTGCCCGAGCACGTCTTTGCCCACGGCTTCCTGACCGTGCGCAATGCCGAGACCGGCAAGGCCGAGAAGATGTCCAAGAGCCGCGGCAACGCCATCGCTCCGCAGGACGTTATCGACATGCTGGGCGTCGAGGGCTATCGCTACTACTTTATGACCGACGTCGTCCCCGGCACCGACGGTGCCATCAGCTTCGACCGCATGGAGCAGGTCTACAACGCCGACCTGGCCAACAGCTGGGGCAACCTCATCTCGCGTTCGCTCAACATGAGCGGCAAGTATTTTGACGGTTGCGCGCCCGCCAAGCCCGCATCGTTCGATGCGTTCGACAACCCGCTGGCAAAGATTGCCGACGGTTTGGTCGAGCGCTACATGGCCAAGATGGACGTGCTCGATTACGGTGGAGCCAAGGACGAGGTCATGGAGCTCATCCACGCCGCCAACCACTACATCGAGGACTCCGAGCCTTGGGCACTTGCCAAGGACGAGGCCAAGGCTGACGAGCTGGCGTTTGTGATCTACAACCTGCTCGAGGCCATCCGCATTGCCGCTCACCTGCTGATGCCGCTCATGCCCCAGACTTCTGCCGAGGCTCTGCGCCGCCTGTCCTGCGAGGACGAGGCCGCGAGCGACGACCTCAAGGGCATTTGCGCTTGGGGCCTGCTTGCTGGTGGTCAGCCCGTCGAGAAGGGCGATCCGCTGTTCCCGCGTCTGGCGTAGAGACCGCGCGAGCGCCATATCGGCAATTTGCTGTTTAGCTGTAAGGGCATGGCCGCCACGGTCCATGCCCTTTTGTTTCAAGACGCCGCCATCATGCTAAGGAGGCAACCATGACAACTTCGCCTTTGGCAAACCCCACGGCCACCAGGGAGCTGCTAGAGGAGTTTGGCCTTGCGACTAAGCATCGCCTGGGCCAGAACTTTCTAATCGACAATCATGTGATCGAGCGTATCTGCGAGCTTGCCGAGCTTGCAGGTGACGAGCGCGTACTCGAGGTGGGTCCGGGTTGCGGCACGTTGACACTTGCGTTGCTGCAGGAGGCGGCGTGCGTTACGTCGATCGAGGCCGATCCCGAGCTTGAGCCGGTGCTTGACGCCCACGCCGCCGACTATGCCAACTTCCGCTTTATCATGGGCGATGCGCTCAAGGTGGGCCCGGAGCAGATTGAGCAGGTTGCGGGCGGTACGCCGACGGTGTTTGTCGCGAATCTGCCCTACAACGTGGCGGCGACGATCATCCTTCAGTTCTTCCAGACGATGCCCGCGCTTAAGCGCGCTGTCGTCATGGTTCAAAAGGAGGTTGCCGATCGCATTGCCGCAACGCCCGGTAACAAGACCTATGGTGGCTACACGGCAAAACTCGGCCTGTACGCGCAGGTGACGGGTCGCTTTGAGGTGCCGCCGCGTTGCTTTATGCCGGCGCCGCACGTGGACTCGGCCGTCGCGCGTATCGACCGTGTTGACGGCGTGGTGCCCGAGGGGCTCGATCGCGAATTTGTGGCCCGCGTGATTGATGCTGCATTTGCTCAGCGTCGCAAGACCATCCGCAATTCCATGAGCGCCAACGGCTTTGCCAAGGACGTGCTCGATGCTGCCTTTGAGGCTTGCGGTATTGCACCCACCACGCGCGCCGAGACGCTTGATGTTGCTGACTTTGTCCGTCTGGCCCAGGAGCTAATCCATGATGCCTAATGCCGAACGTGTGACGTTTACCAAGAAAAAGAAGACGGTTGCTTGTCCCGTGCCCTTGGCACCGCTTGCCGACACGCATGCGCATCTGCTTTCGTTCTGGGGCAAGGATGTGCCTGAGACGCTCGTGCGTGCCAAGGCGGCGGGCGTCGACCTGTTGGTGACGATGTTCGACCCCATCGCTGATAAACGCAGCGTGACGGACTATAGCGACTGGCTGACGCGCGAGATTCTGCCGATGCAGGATATCCCGCAGATCAAGTATCTTGCCGGCGTGCATCCGTATGGCGCGCCGGACTATGCCGACGACGTTCACGCACAGGTCGTTGCCGCACTCGATGATCCCTTATGCGCCGGTATTGGCGAAATCGGCCTGGACTACCACATGGACTATGACGACGATATCGCGCCGGCACCCCATAACGTGCAGATTGACTGCATGGCGCGCCAGCTCGAGCTTGCCGTGTGCCGTAACGTGCCGGTGGAGCTACATCTGCGTCACGAGGACACGGACCAGGAGCGCACCTCGCACGTGGACGCCTACAACGTGCTTCGTGAGGTGGGCGTGCCCCAGGCCGGTTGTGTGCTGCACTGCTTTGGCGAGGACCGCGCCACGATGGAGCGCTTTGTGGAGCTGGGCTGCTATATCGCCTATGGTGGTGCGGCCACCTTCAAGCGCAACGACGACGTGCGCGAGGCATTTGCGGCAACCCCACTCGATCGAATTTTGTTCGAGACGGATTGCCCGTATATGGCTCCGGAGCCCATCCGCGGTCTTGAATGCGAGCCCGCAATGATCTCCATTACGGCAAACGCGCTGGTTAACGACCGTGTCGATCGCACTGGTGAGGACGCCGAAACAATCGCGCAAGCCGCTTGGGAGAATGCCTGCAAACTTTTTCAAAAATAGTTCTTGCGTTCGTGGTGGCGCTCCGTTATTCTAATTCCTGCACGCGGGCGTGGCGGAATTGGCAGACGCGTACGGTTCAGGTCCGTATGGGGGCAACCCCATGAAGGTTCAAGTCCTTTCGCCCGCACCATTAAATGAAAGAGCTCCCAGCAATGGGAGCTTTTTTGTTAATATGAGAAAGCCATTGTCAATAGGCATGTTCGTTCGAGCCCGGTTTGAAACCGGGCTTTTTCGTTTCCCGTCGGGAGAGCCCGCGCACGCTGCATGGCTTAGTCGACGCTTGCCTGGCAAGCTA